>CAUWMC010000006.1:0-88762 GCA_963559865.1 uncultured Helicobacter sp. | reverse complement strand
AAGACTTTGTAAAGGCAAAAGAGCTATATGGTAAAGCTTGTGATTTAGGCGAACATATTGGCTGTAATGACTACAAAAAACTACAACAAAAGGGCTATTAGAATCTCAATGTGAAATCTAGAATCTGCGTTGTCTTTTTAGCACTTTCAAGGGAGTTTGCTTCTTGTGCTTCATCATTTATATTTCAATAAACTCCTCGCACAAGAATCTGCACAACCCTTGAAATTATCTAAAAATACTTCCACGGCGTATTTTGTGCGATTGCAGAATCTAGATTCTAGAATCTTAGATTTTCTTCATATTGAGTATGTAAGCACGATATATCTTTGCTAGATTCTAGGCTAGATACTCTGCCTTTAGGCAAAGTATGGCAATTTTTAGAATCTAAGATTCTATCTTTTCGCTAATAACACTGCCACAAACAAAGCCTATCAAATAAACGCATTTGCTAGTCTTTGGCTCACTTTGTAATTGGTAGTGGTGTTTTTAAGGTTTATCTTTTTTAGCAAACCTTAAAAACTTTTCATAGCTACATTAACATTCCCATTGCTTGTAGTTCCCAAGCTGGCGTAGTCCCTCATACAGAGCTGCACCTACGCTTGTGGCGAGATTCACACTTCTAATGCCCTTTACCATAGGCAGCCTATACGCTTTAGCAGATTCCACTAAACTAGAATCTAGCCCCCTATCCTCTCGCCCAAAATACAAAAACCCACCTTGTGAAAAATCTGCTTCATAATGCAACTTTTTAGCTTTTGTGCTAAAGAAAAAATGCCGCTCATTCATAGGGTGATTCTCCCAAAATTCCTGCAGATTCTGCCACTCATACACTTGCAGATTCTGCCAATAATCAAGCCCTGCGCGTTTAAGCTCTTTTTGCTCCACTCTAAAGCCTAATGGGTGGATTAAATGCAAAATAGAATCTGTGGCTACACACAACCGCCCGATATTGCCTGTATTTTGTGGAATCTGCGGCTCAACAAGCACAATATGAAAAGTATCCATTCTCTTAACCTTTTAAATGCCCATTCAAAGTAAAAGCCACACTTTAACACATAAGCCTAATAAAAATACTTAAAAACTCTACTTTTAAGCTATATATGTATGATTTTAGATACAATCCCAACGCTTTTTAGCATATTTTACTCTAGGAGGGCTTCTTATGGATTTTCTCACAAATCTTAGTGAAGGTTGGCAGTTTGGCATTCAGCTCTTTGTCGTACTTGTTTGTCTGTTTTATGGTGCGAGAAAGGGCGGCATTGCCTTAGGTTTGCTTGGTGGAATTGGGCTTTTAGTCCTTGCTTTTGGATTTAATGTCGCTCCGGGCAAACCAGCTATTTCTGTTATGCTTACAATTTTAGCTGTTGTTGTAGCAAGTGCAACACTTCAGGCAAGTGGTGGGCTAGATGTGATGCTACAAATTGCAGAGCGTGTGCTAAGAAAAAATCCAAAATTTTTAACGATTTTAGCACCTTTTGTTACCTGCTTCCTTACGATCCTATGCGGAACGGGACACGTAGTTTATACAATGATGCCAATCATTTATGACATTGCGATTAAAAATAATATCCGCCCAGAGCGTCCTATGGCAGCAAGCTCCATTAGCTCACAAATGGGTATTATCGCTTCGCCTGTGTCTGTTGCAGTTGTAAGCCTTACGGCATTACTTTTGGAGGCAGACAATAAACTCGCAGGATTTGATGGCTATATCAATCTATTGCAAATTACAATCCCAAGCACACTTTTTGGCGTTTTGTGTATTGGAATCTTCTCGTGGTTTAGAGGCAAGGATTTAGATAAAGATCCAGAGTTTCAAGAGAAAATCAAAGATCCAGAGTTCAAAAAATATGTTTATGGTGATTCTAAAACGCTTCTAGGCGTTAAGCTTCCTTTCAAAGATTGGTTGGCTATGTGGATTTTCCTAGGTGCAATCGTTGTTGTGGCTGTGCTTGGAGCATTCCCAGAGTTGCGTCCTTCTTTTGAAGTTAAAGGTGCATTAAAACCTATGAGTATGGTGGATACGATTCAAATGTTTATGCTTTTAGCTGGGTCTGCGTTGCTGATTTTTACAAATGTAGATGCGGGTAAAATTGGTAAGAATGAGATTTTCCGCTCTGGTATGATAGCTCTTATAGCAGTATTTGGAATCTCGTGGATGGCGGATACAATGTTTGCCGTGCATACGCCGATGATGAAAGAAGCTTTGGGAGATATTGTTAAAGCACAACCTTGGACTTATGCAATTATGCTTCTTTTAATCTCAAAATTTGTTAATTCGCAAGCAGCAGCAATTGCAGCATTTGTGCCTTTAGCTCTTGGTATTGGAGTTGAACCCGGAATTGTTGTAGCTTTTGCAGCGGCGTGCTATGGCTATTACATTTTACCAACTTACCCAAGCGACTTGGCGACGATTCAGTTTGATAGAAGCGGCACAACGCGTATTGGAAAGTTTGTTATCAATCATAGCTTTATTTTGCCGGGCTTAATTGGTGTATGCAGCTCTTGTGTAGCTGGATATGTGATAGCTCTAGCAGCTGGATATTTATAATCTATGGTAGAATCTCACAAATGTGAGATTCTACTTTTTTGTTTATAAAGGATTATTATGGCTTATCTTTTGCTAACAGGGGCAAGTGGCTATATTGGCTCACATACTGCTTATGCGTTTTTGAAAAATACGGATTATCAGCTTGTCATTGTTGATGATTTAAGCACAGGTTTTATAGAAAATATTACCTATTTACAAGAAACTTTCAAGGATAGAATCACATTCGTTCAAAGCAATATCAATGACTTGCAAAAAATGCGTTCCTTGCTTATGCAATATCAATTTGAGGCGGTGATTCACTTTGCGGCGTCTTTGATTGTTGGAGAATCTGTGCTTAAACCATTGCAATACTATATAAATAACACAATCAATACAACACATCTTATCAATCTTTGTGTAGAATGCGGGGTGAAGCACTTTATCTTTAGTTCCACAGCTGCTGTGTATGGAGAGCCAGACATTTCACTTATCCCCATTGATGAGAATGCACCGCTTCTACCCATCAATCCCTATGGGGCTTCAAAAATGATGAGTGAGCGGGTGCTTACTGATATAGCAAAAATAGCTCAAAATTTTAACTATGTGGCATTGCGGTATTTTAATGTTGCTGGAGCAAGTATGGACAACACACAAGAGCTACTTTCACAGCACAAGGGCTTAGGACAAAGGAGCAAAAATGCCACACATCTTATCAAAGTCGCGTGTGAATGTGCGTGTGGAAAGCGGGAAAGTATGGGAATTTTTGGAACAGATTATCCCACAAAAGATGGCACTTGCATTCGCGATTATATCCATATTGATGACTTAGCAAACGCACATCTTGAAGCGTTAAAATATTTGCAACAGACAGGGCAATCAAATGTTTTCAATGTAGGCTACTGCCAAGGATATAGTGTAAAAGAAGTGATAGAACTTGTAAAAGAAGTCAGTGGTGTGGATTTTAAAGTTATCCCACAATCTAGGCGAGAGGGCGACCCTATTGAACTGAGTGCAAAAAATGAGAAGATTCTCTCACTCACACATTGGCGACCACAATTTAATGACTTGAGAAAAATTATCCAAAGTGCGTATGAGTGGGAAAGGGCATTGTCCTAGCCCATCTTCAAGGCAGATTCTGCTCTTGCAGAATCTATCTTATGGCACAACTTCTACAACGCAAACAAATCGCTAAATTCATTAAACGCCATAGATTCTAGCTTGGCTTGATCACTGCAAACTGCCTTAACCTGCTCGCATTTTTTGGGGCTAAGTTTTAGGGCGATATTGCGTTCAAACTTCGCCACAAGCACAGGGATTCCCTCTGCTCTTCGGCGTTTATGCCCGATAGGATATTCTACCTCTACCTTTTCACTCTTGCTGCCATCTTTGTAGAAAATCTGCACCGCATTAGCGATTGAGCGTTTATCGGCTTCTAAATACTCACGCGTATAGCGATCATCTACTTCTACTACCATTTTATCACGCAAGGCATCAATGCGTTTATCACTCGCCACGGAATCTTCATAATCCTCCGCAGTAAGTCGCCCAAACACAAGCGGCACAGCTACCATATACTGAATGCAGTGATCCCTATCAGCTGGGTTTGCAAGCTCACCGACTTTGTTGATGATTCTGTGTCCGGATTCTTGAGTGGTGATTACAATTTTTTCAATAGAATCTAGTCTGTCTCTCACTTCATTATGTAGTTTCAAAGCACATTCTACGGCAGTTTGTGCGTGGAACTCCGCTGGGAAGCTGATCTTAAACAGCACATTTTCCATTACATAGCTGCCAAATTCTTGTGGGATAGTGAGCTTTTTGCCCCGCATTTTTACATCTTCAAATCCCCAAAATTCCGCACTTAACGCACTTGGATAGCCCATTTCTCCACTTATTGCTTTCAAAGCGAGATTTACACCCCTTGAGCTTGCGTCCCCTGCCGCCCAGCTTTTGCGTGAGCCTGTGTTTGGTGCGTGGCGATATGTCCGCAACGCCCCACCATCAATAAATGCGTGGCTTACTGCGTTTCGCACTTCTTCAAAGCTCCCACCAAGCATAGCACACGCCACCGCGCTAGAAGCAATCCTAACAAGTAGCACGTGGTCTAGCCCCACTTTGTTAAAGCAATTATCTAACGCTAACACGCCTTGAATCTCGTGTGCTTTAATCATCGCAGTTAGCACATCTTTGACTTTTAAGGGTTCTTTGCCCTCTGCAATATTTTTGCGGCTTAGATAGTCTGCTACCGCCCAAATCGCCCCTAGGTTATCGCTTGGGTGTCCCCACTCTGCGGCTAGCCAAGTGTCATTAAAATCAAGCCATCTAACCATAGCTCCCACATTAAACGCCGCTCTCTCTGGCTCTAGCTGATAGCTAGTCCCCGGGATCTTTGCTCCTAAAGGGCGAAACTCCGCCCCCTCAACAACAGGTCCTAAAAGCTTAGTGCAAGCTGGAAAGTTTAGGGCTAAAAGTCCGCAACCTATGGTATCCATAAGGCAGTATCTCGCTGTCTCATACGCTAAAGGGGAGTTAATCTTATATTCCAACGCATAACGCGCAATTTTTGTTAGCAACTCATCAAATTCTGGTCGTTTTGTGTCTAGTGTTCCCATATCGGCACTCATTACATTCTCCTTGTAGTTAAAGTATAGTTGAAATTCACCCAGCTCTCATCCATTTGCAAGATTTAGGGATTTTTAAGATAGTCATTACCCTTAAGGTAACTCCTACCTTAAAAATCCCTAAAAACTCACAAAGCAACAGAGCAATGGCTAGAATTTATGCTTCACAAATCTACATAAATTCGTAAAGTTGCAGAATCTAGATTCTAGATTCACCGCCGCTGATTGCCCGCTTGAAAAGCTGTGTAGCAGGATTGAACTGCCCTAAGAGGCAAAAATCCAAGTTACCTAAGCAATCGCCGTTTTTAGCCAAAAAGCTAACGCACTCACACACATCTCAAGCGTTAAAGATTTTGTGATGATTTTGTGGGTTGTCAAGTTGGAGGCAAGGGAGTTACCTTAAATGGTAATGACCGCTGCCGACAACGCAGACTCCCGCAAAAGCACACAAAAGATTAACGCTCGCTTAGTGGCACAAATGCTTTATTCTCCGGTCCTATATATTCCGAACTAGGTCGGATCAGCTTATTATTCCCCCTTTGCTCAAAGATATGTGCCAGCCACCCTGCCGTGCGTGAAAAGATAAAAATCGGCGTGAAATACGGCGTGGGAATCCCCATAAAGTGATAAGCACTCGCACTATAAAAATCAAGATTAGGGAAAAGCTTTTTTTGATCCCACATTACCTTTTCTATGGCTTCACTGATTTGATATAAACCTTTTGTGTCGCTTATATCTTCACCTAGCTTTTTACTCCATTGTTTAATCACTATATTTCGTGGATCTTTCTCCACATATACGCGATGTCCAAAGCCCATAATCTTATCTTTTCTAGCAAGTTTGTCTAAGATTCCTTGCGTTGCCTGCTCTGGTGTTTTAAACTCCTCTATCAAATCCATTGCCGCTTCATTTGCTCCGCCGTGCAGTGGTCCCCTTAACGCCCCAATCGCCCCAGTAATCCCTGCATACACATCAGACATTGTCGCAGTAATCACCCGTGCGGTAAATGTAGAGGCATTAAACTCGTGCTCTGCATACAGAATTAGACTAGCGTGCATAGCCTTTACCCATAGCTCTTTTGGCTCTTTTTGGTGCAAGGATTCTAGGAAATACCCAGCGATAGAATCTTGCTTAGATTCTGTGTTTATCTCCTTGCCGCTTGCGTGGTAGTGATGCCAAAAGCACAGGGCTGAAGGGAAAATCCCTAAAAGCCTTGTGCCAATTCTCTGCTGATTTGGAAAAGAGGCTTTAAATACATCATATTCTTCAGGTTCTAAACAGCCAAGCGTAGAACAAGCTGTCCGCATAATATCCATAGGGTGTGCATCTTTTGGTAAAAGCTTTAGCACTTCTTTTAGCTCTTTTGGTAAGCTTCTTGCAGCAATTAGCTCTTTTTTGAAAGATTCTAGCTCCACTTTATTTGGCAATTTCTCTTTCAAAAGCAAGTATGCTACTTCTTCAAACTCACAATGCTCTGCTAAATCATAAATATCATAGCCCCTATAATTTAGCCCGTGTCCTGTGCCACAAGTGCAAATCGCGGATTCTCCCGCGCTTATCCCTGCTAGTCCGCCTACTTTTTTCGTTGGTGCTGCCATTGTTTCTCCCTTTCTTTGTAGATTTAGTGTAATTATTTTTTGCTTTTAAAAAGTGTATCTAGCTTTTGCTCATACTCGTGGTAGCCAAGCATTTCATAGAGTTCATCGCGTGTTTGCATAGAATCTATGCTATTTTTTTGTGAGCCATTATTGATAATATCTTTAAACACCGCTAAAGCTGCCTTATTCATCGCCCTTGCTGCTGATAGTGGATACAGCACCATAGAGATTCCTACATTTGCTAGCTCATCTTTTGTGAAATAAGGCGTTTTGCCAAACTCTGTGATATTTGCCAACACCGGCACTTTTATCACTTCAGTAAATTGCTTATACTCTTCTAGTGTGTGTATTGCTTCGGCAAATATCATATCCGCCCCTGCTTCCACATAGGCTAACGCCCTTTCAATGGCTGCGCTTTGCCCTTCACTTGCGTGTGCATCAGTCCTTGCCATAACCACAAAGCTAGAATCTAACTTTGCATCCATTGCCGCTTTTATCCTATCACACATCTCTTCTTTGCTGACAAGCTCTTTATTTGGGCGATGTCCGCAACGTTTTTGCGCGACTTGGTCTTCTATGTGGCAGCCCGCCGCACCACTTCGTGTTAAATCTTTAATAGTCCGTGCGATATTAAACGCACCACCCCAGCCAGTATCTGCATCTACAAGCAAGGGTAAATCACTCACTGCTGTAATTCTACGCACATCAATACACACATCTTCTAATGAGCTAATGCCAAGGTCAGGCACCCCTAAGCTCATCGCCGCTAATGCACCACCGCTTAAGTAAAGGGCTTTTGCACCGCTTTTTTGTGCTTGTATAGCAGAGTAGGCGTTAATCACGCCTATAATTTGCAAAGGATTATTTTCCTTTAGTGCTTCTCTAAATTTCTGTCCTGCTGTTTTCATTTTGCCTCCTTTATGTTGTTAGATTTTGGATAGCCAAGATTCTCTAATGCCTTTTGTATTTCAGGCAAGACATTAGAATCTTCAATCGTGCTAGGCATTTTCCATTCATTACCATCAGCAATATCACGCATTGTGCCTCGCAGGATTTT
This sequence comes from uncultured Helicobacter sp., assembly GCA_963559865.1. Classification (GTDB taxonomy): domain Bacteria; phylum Campylobacterota; class Campylobacteria; order Campylobacterales; family Helicobacteraceae; genus Helicobacter_C. The sequence goes on along the minus strand of CAUWMC010000006.1, from coordinate 80,959 downwards.
ACCGCTTCTAGTTTTTGGCAGTCGCGCTACTACTGCCACAATATGCAGTGAAGCCACCGCACCAATCTCCTCTCGCACAAGCTGCACGACACCTTCACACAGGCTTTGTATATCTCGCTCTAGTCCATCTTTTAGCACGACAAAGGCTAGTGGTATCTCGCCCTTTAGTTCATCATTCACGCCGATAACCGCACATTCTGCAATATCTGGGTGCTTAGCAATCGCCTCTTCCATACCACCGGTTGATAGCCTATGCCCCGCGACATTGATGACCCCATCCATTCGCCCCATTACAAACACATAGCCATCTTTATCAATGTAGCCACTATCGCCGGTGAGATAATAGCCCGGATAATGATTAAGATAAGAGTTTTTATACCTTGTATCATCGCCCCAGATTCCCATTAGACACGCAGGAGGCAAAGGCAATTTAATCACAAGATTCCCTAGCTTTCCAGCTTTGCATTCCTTGCCCTCTTCATCTAGCACTTTTAGGTTAAATCCGGGCATTGGCTTTGTGGGAGAACCGGGCTTTACAGGCATTTGCTCCAATCCTAGCGGATTTGCCGCTATCGCCCAGCCTGTTTCTGTCTGCCACCAGTGATCAATTACAGGTTTTTTGACTAGCTTTTCAATCCATTTTAGCGTATCACTATCACATCTCTCCCCAGCGACAAATACCGCTCTAAGTGAGCTAATATCATACTTTTTCAGCCATTCACCTTTAGCATCTTCTTTTTTAATCGCTCTAAATGCGGTAGGTGCAGAAAATAAAATATTTACTTTATATTCTTGCACTACACGCCAGAATGCCCCCGGATTTGGCGTTTTCACAGGCTTACCTTCATACACAATAGTCGTGCAGCCATTCATCAAAGTGCCATACACAATATAGCTATGCCCTACAACCCAGCCTACATCACTTGCCGCCCAAAAGACATCGCCGGGCTTTGCGTTATAGATATTATCCATTGACCACTTCATCGCCACAGAATGCCCACCATTACTGCGGATAACACCCTTTGGCTTTCCAGTCGTGCCAGAAGTATAAAGCACATAAAGCGGATCAGTCGCATCCACAGGCACACATTCTACTGGTTCTGTTTTTTCCTCTTCACTCTCCCAATCCACATCACGCCAAGGAAGCATATTAGCCCTCTCTTGTGGGCGTTGCCAAATAAGGCAAGTGGTAGGCTTATGGCTAGAGCTTTTGATCGCTTCATCAAGTGTTGGCTTATACTTAATCACACGAGAGACTTCAATACCACAAGAAGCACTCATAATTACGCGTGGCTTTGCATCTTCAATCCTTGCGGCAAGCTCGTGTGCGGCAAATCCACCAAAGACAACACTATGAATCGCCCCAATCCTAGCACAAGCAAGCATTGCAATCACTGCTTCTGGAATCATAGGCATATAGATAAGCACTCTATCGCCTTTTACCACGCCTTTATTGACTAAGATTCCAGCGGTTTTTGCCACTCTTTTGCGTAGCTCTTTATAGGTGTAGGACTTTTTTATATCTGTTACAGGTGAGTCATAATGCAATGCCACTTGATCGCCTCTGCCATTTTCTATATGCAAATCAAGGGCATTGTAGCAGGTATTCATACAGCCACCTACAAACCACCGATAATGGTCATTTACAACATCAAGCACCTTATCCCACTCGTGATACCAATGCACTTTCTTAGCGGCTTCCGCCCAAAAAGATTCTGGATTTTCAATGGATTGTTTATACACTTCTTGATATGTGGGCATCTCTACCTCCTTTAAAATTTGGCTAGGGGTTTATTCTAACTTGAAAGGATAGATTTGCTATGAACAATTTTTGCTTTTTAAATGCAAGTTTTGAACATAAATGCTATAATTGAACAAAAAATGTGCATTTTTCACAAAATCTTAACCCAAAAAGACATTCAAGGATTGTTATGGCATTTGGAGCATTGGAAAAACTCATTATTATTTATCAAAAATCAGGCTTAAGCGTGTCAAAATTTGCCAAAATCATCGGTAAAGATAGACGCACACTCACTTCGTGGATTGATAAAAGTGTTACAAAAACACCACAGGCTGAAGTCTTTGAATCTATCAATACCTTTTTTCGCTATCCAAGCAGAATCTGGGAGCAAGACTGCAAGGAAGATGAGTTTTTCTCTCTCTTAAAAGCCCTGCCACAAAGTGAAATAAAAATTATAGATAGAGGCTATGAGGGGGGACTAGCCTATATTTTAGACAAAGAATCTAAAAGACGCTTTGTGATTCACCCTCGGTTTCCTTCACCCGCATATCGCGATAAAATTGTTACTTTTCCCTACAAATTTGGGCTTTCTCCTCACGCCGCACAGCTTCGCAAAAAACGCTATGAGCTTATGCTTGAACACGGATTTGAAAGCATTGAATGGTATAGTATAGAATCTTTGCTTCGCTTTGCTTTCTCTCCTATTGGTAACCTTTATACAAATACACAAAAAATAGCCGTTTTAGAGCTTATGCTTGAAAGTTTAGAGGATAATTACAATAAAAGTTTGTATCTTTTTGATTCATATAGCACTAAAATTTTTGGTGTTGATAGCACATATATTTCTCTTCAGCCTCAAGATGATTTAATGTTTGTAAAAATGCCTATAGATTCTATGATTCTAGAGATTACAAACAAAACACTCGTGCATAGAATCCACAAGCATTTCACCTCTCCTAGCCACGCTCCAAAGCATATTCCAAAAGACTATGCTCCACAGATTCTAAAGCTCTGCCTAGAGTGCATTACACAGCAAAAAGATATGTTACACTTTTGCACAATGATAGCAGATAAGACACCTTATAGCCCACTTTTTATGAGCGCACTCTCCAAAGATTTGCACCACCATTTTGACAAAACTGCACCCTAAAACATTATCCTTATTTTTGATACAATATCTCCATTTATTTTACACAAAGGATTTAATATGCTAACATTACGCAAAGCAAACGAAAGAGGACATTTTAATCACGGCTGGCTTGATACCTATCATAGCTTTTCTTTTGCAGGATATTATGATGAGAGGTTTATGGGCTTTAGTGCATTGCGTGTGATTAATGAAGACAGGGTAGAGCCAAGTCAGGGTTTTGGGACTCATTCGCATAAGGATATGGAGATCTTAACTTATGTGCTAAGCGGGACAATCGCACATAAAGATAGTATGGGAAATGAAGAGCGTGTGCCAAGTGGGGAGTTTCAAATAATGAGTGCTGGCAGTGGTATCACGCATTCAGAGTTTAATCTTTTAAGTGAGCCGTTGCATTTTTATCAAATTTGGATTAAGCCAAATGTGCTAGGTATTACCCCACGATATGAGCAAAAGGCATTTGACAAGAGTAAAAACAAAACACTTATTTTATCCCCAAACGCTGAGCAGGATTCACTCAAAGTCTATCAAGATATGCAGTTATGGCTGTATAGGGATATTGCAAATGAGACTTTTAGCTTTGATTCTGGCAGAAAAGCTTATATCCAAGTGGTGCGTGGCAAACTAGAGATAGAATCTAGTCAAACGCAACCCTTTATCATAGAAACAAGCGATGGTGTAATGTGCTGTGCAGAATCTAGCTTTAATCTTAAAGGCTTAGATTCTAAGAATGAAGTGCTGATTTTTGACTTGCCTTAAATACAAAACCAATTCTTATGATGAGTGTCTTTGCTTTAGCCACTCATTAAATCTCGCCACATAGCTCCAAAAAAGCGGAATAAAAAAGATGGCAATAAATGTCGCTGCAAGCATTCCGCCAATCACACCCGTGCCGATAGCGTGTCGGCTAGCGCTCCCTGCTCCGCTTGATAAAGCTAATGGCAATACGCCAATACTAAAAGCCAAAGAAGTCATAATAATCGGGCGGAATCGTAGCTTTGCTGCACCTATAGCAGATTCTAAAATCCCTTTACCCTCTTTTTCGTGCAAATGCTGGGCAAACTCCACAATCAAAATCGCATTTTTAGCCGATAAGGCAATAAGCATAACAAGCCCGATTTGAAAATATATATCATTGCTTAGTCCCCTTAGCATAGTTGCCACACACGCACCAAACACCGCAAAAGGCACAGCAGTAAGCACGGATAAAGGCATAAGCCATCGCTCATATTGCGCACATAGAATCAAGAATACAAAAATAAGCCCAAAAATAAATGCCAATTTTCCTGTGCCACTTGCATTTTTCTCCTGATAGCTTGTTCCAGCATATGCAAGTGTATAGCCATCTGGCAAGACTTCCTTTGCCACCTCTTCAATCACACGCAATGCATCACCACTTGAATAGCCCTTTGCTTCGTTGGCATTGCCGATAATTTTTGCACTTGTAAAAAGATTGAATCTATCCACAATATCCGCCCCTATAACGCGTTCAAAGCTTACAAGCGTGCTTATAGGGATTAAATCTCCATTGCTAGATTTCACAAAAATGCGGCTTAAATCTTCCGGAGATTCTCTAAACTCACTTTGAGCTTGGATATTGACTTGATATGTTTTGCCATAGAGATTAAAATCATTGACATAATATTGCCCAAAGGTGCTTTGCATTGTAGTGAATACATCATCAACATTCACATTCATTGCCTTTGCCCGCTCTCTATCAAGATTCAAATGATATTGCGGAATATTTGCACTAAATAGACTTCTCACACCCACAAGCTCTTCGCGTTTATTTGCCTCTGCTACAAGGAGGTTGGCATACTTTTCTAAATCCTTAATACTCCCACCACTTCTATCTTGAATATACAGCTCAAAGCCTCCAACGGTTGATAAGCCCATAATTGCCGGTGGCGTTGTTACAAGACTAAAGGCATCAAGACTTGCGTTAAACGCACCCATCATCTTTTGTGCGATAGCAAACGCACTCTCTTTGCGCTCACTCCAATCTTTAAGCGTTACAAAAATCACCGCTCCACTTGATCGTGCCGCACTTGCCAACATATCAAACCCAGCAATCAAAAAAGCAGAATCTACACTTTCTTGTTGTCCTAAAATTGCCAAGCCTTTCTTACCTTCAGTAATTGTGCGTGAAAGTGAAGCTGCTGGAGGCAGCTGAATAAAGCTCATCATACTTCCCTTGTCTTCGCTAGGCACAAGCCCTGTGGGCAGTTTAGAAAACAGCCCCCAAGTTGTTACAAGAATAGCTACAAATAACGCTACAAGCAACATTCCACGCCGTAATGCCTTGCCTATTTGCTCGCCAAATTTATGTGTCAGCCAATCAAAAAAGTCATTAAACCGCCTGACAAGATAAAAAGGCTTAGGCTCTTTTGCTTTTAAAATGGAAACGCAAAGTGCTGGAGTTAAGCTCAATGCCACAAAGCCCGAAATTACCACAGAAATAACGATTGTTATGGCAAATTGTTTATAAATTGCTCCACTAAATCCGCCAATAAATGCCACAGGGATAAAAACCGAGCAAAGCACTAGCACAATGGCAACAACCGGACCTTGAATCTCACCCATCGCCTTAAGTGTCGCTTCTTTGACAGAGTATTTTTCTCCAAGCTCATTTGTTTCTGTATGTAAGATTCTCTCCACATTTTCAATCACAATAATCGCATCATCAACAACGATTCCAATAGCCAAAATAAGCCCAAAGAGTGTGAGAAGATTAATTGAAAAACCTAACGCATACATACCTGCAAATGTCCCAATGATTGACACAGGAATGGCAATTACAGGAATGATAGTCGCACGGAAATTTTGTAAGAAAAAATACATAATAATGATAACAAGCACAATGGCTTCAATAAAGGTTTTAATCACTTCATCAATGGAGATTTTCACAAATTCTGTCGTGTTATAGACATTTTTATAATGCAATCCATTTGGGAAACTCAAAGAGAGTTCTTGCATTCTTCTTTCTACTGCATCAGCCACATCAAGGGCGTTTGCTCCGGGCTGCAAGGCAATACCAAAAGCTGAAGCATTCTTGCCATCAAGTAATGGACTAACACTATAGTCTTTTGCTCCAAGCTCAACTTTTGCCACATCTTTAAGACGCAAAGCCGAGCCATCAGCATTTGAGCGAATGATAATATTGCCAAACTCTTCAGCACTCACAAATCGCCCCTGTGTCGTAACCGAGTAAGTAAAAGCAATATCGCTTCGCGTAGGCTCTTTCCCAAATGAGCCAACGGCAAATTGTGAGTTTTGCTCTGAAACAACCTTGGCAACTTCGGAGGGAGTGAGATTATTTTGTGAAAGCTTATCAATATCAAGCCAGATTCTCATAGAATAATCTTGAGAGCCAAATGGCGTTACATCACCCACTCCCGGAACGCGTTTAAGCTCGTTAATGACATTTAAGATTCCATAGTTTGCCACAAAAGTGCTGCTATGTGCAGGATTATCTGAATACATTGCATATACTGCTAAAAGTGTAGAAGACCTTTTGCGTGTGGTAATTCCCACTCTTTGCACCTCTGTGGGAAGTTGGGCTAGGGCGGACTGAACGCGATTAGTTACATTGACAAGTGCCATATCCGCATTAGCATCATTGCTAAAAAACACATTAAGATTCATCACCCCACTTGAAGTTGAAGAAGACTTCATATATAGCATTCCCTCAACCCCATTAATACTATCCTCAATGATACTTGCCACGGTATTTGCCATTACTTCCGCGCTCGCCCCACTATAAGTCGCACTCACAACAATTTCATTTGGCACAACTTGCGGATACTCCTCAACAGGGAGAATCTTCATACAAATTACACCAACAAGTGTAATCACAATGGATAGCACCATAGCAAAAATTGGACGATTGATACAAAATTTTGACATATATCGCTCCTATTTTTTTGAATCTTGGGGCTTTGCCTCTTGTGGCTTCACATCTTGTGCTTTAGAATCCTGTGGTTTGGAATCTAGCTGTTGCAAGGGCATAGATTCACGAATTTTTGAAAGCTGATTAAGCACGAGTATATCTCCATCTTGCAAACCGCCTGTGATAAGCACCTGATTATTACGGAGATTCTGCCCAAGGCTTACGCGTGAAATGTAAGCTTTGCCATCTTTAAGCGTATAGACATAGCTTCCTTGATTGTCTTGTAAAAGGGCGGTTTGGGGAATTGTAATAGCATTTTGTGCCTCAAAGCCCTTCAAACGCACACGCACAAATTCATTAGGCAAAAGCTTTTGCTCATCATTATCCACAATCGCCCTTGCCTTAATAGTCGCCGTTTGTGAGTCTAGCACAGAATCCACAAAATCAAGTTTGCCTTGCTTTTCATACACTTTGCCATTGCCAAGCACATATTCTACTTGTATGCGGCTATTTTCAAGCCCTCGCATAAAGTAATAATCCGTATTTGGGATAGAAAATTCCGCGTAAATGGGACTAAGCTGTGTAATTGTCGTTAAGACATCTTGCCCACTGCTGCCTACAAGATTCCCCACATCATAGCTTCGCATACCGGTTTTACCACTAATCCCTGCTACCACATCTGTATAGCCTAGATCAATACTCACATCATCAAGGGTCGCCTTGGCATTTGCTAGATTTGCTTGAGCGGAGAGGTAGTTTGAACGCGAAGTGTCATATTGATCAATCGTACAAACCCCTTGCTTATAGAGCTTTTCCACGCGTTTCCAATCGCGATTAGCCTTAATGAAACTTGCTTCTGCGGACTGATATTGAGCTTTGGCTTGATTAACCTTTGTAAGATAACGCGTTGGGTCTATTTTGAAAAGCAACTGCCCCTCTTTGACAATATCACCCTCATTAAAATTCTTTGACAAAAGCACACCCTGCACTCTCGCATACACCTTAACGCTTTGGATACTCTTTAATCTTGCAGCATATTCAAAGTTTAAAGCCACATTTTGATGGGTGATTTTTTGTGTTTCTACTTTGAGAGTGGGGGCTTGAGCCTTATTTTTTTCAGAATCAAAACAGCCTATCAACAGCACACTCACACAGCTTAATAAAACTACACTCCATATTCTCACACTATAACGCATTTTCATTACTCCTTAGAATCATAGCTAATCAATTAGAAACTTTTTGTATTTTCGTGCTAAAAGTCATTTGTTGTCAAGTCAAATTAGTTGCATATACAACAAAGTAAGCTCGTATATTGTATAAAAACTTTGTGAAATAAATGTGAAAACTCATTCACACATCACATTCACACATCAAATGTAGTCTTAGATTCTATCCCTAGAATTTAGGGATAGACTTACAATTAGGCAAAATCTTTCAAAAGCAATTCTTCTGTATTCATCACACCCACACCCTTATCAAGCACCGCTTGAGCAATCTCTTGAGCCTCTTTGAGTGAGTGCATTTTTGCCGTTCCGCATTGATAGATATTAAGTTCTGGAATCTGCTTTTCATCTTGGATACGCAATACATCTCGCATACTTGCTTCCCACGCATCTTTGACTGCATAAGAATCTGGCTTACCCACCACACTCATATAAAACCCCGTGCGGCAGCCCATTGGCGAAATATCAATAATCTCAACTTTTGAATCATTAAGATGCTCCCGCATAAATCCAGCGATAAGATGCTCCATTGTATGGATTCCCTTTTCACTTAAAAGCTCACAATTTGGACGCGTAAAACGCAAGTCAAACACACTTATCACATCTCCTTTTGGCGTCTCCATAGTCTTTGCTAATCGCACTGCAGGTGCTGGCATACGCGTATGATCTACCTTAAAACTATCTAGTAATGGCATATTCTCTCCTTTGATTTTTGATTTTAGAGCCGACATTGTAGCAAGTTTGTAAAAATGCTACAACACAAAAGGCACAACAAGCAAAGCATATCGTGCCATTTTGCCAAGTGCAATGCCTAGAATGCTAAGAATCTGATTATACCGCACAAGCCCAAGAGCCAAAGCAAAAATATCACCCACAAAAGGTAAAAATACAAAAAACGCATACAAAAACCCATATTTTTGAATCTTAGGAGCAAGATGTGTGATTTTCTCTCTTGCCTTTGGGAAAAACCGCATAATCACAGCATATCCACCAAAATACGCCAAATAATATGTGCTTAAACTCCCAAGCGTATTGCCAAGACTTGCCACACTCCACACAGCCAAAGGCTCAAAGCCCGCTGCCATAAAGCCTACAACAAAAGCTTCCGAGCCAAGCGGATAAAGTGTGCTTGCCACAAAACACACCACAAACAACCCAACCAAGCCATATTCATAATATTCTGTCATTTTTTTCTATTCTTCGCCCAACGCATTTTTTTTTACAAATTCACCGCAGATTCTATTCCAAAATGACAAATCCAAAAGAAGTAATTGTAAAGCAACGCTTACACAAAATGCAAAAAAGCTTCAAGCCAAGTGGTAAAATCTAAAAAGTTTTAATATTCTCCAAAGTTAGTTCTAACAATCTCTCTCTTGCCTTGTCATACGCCCACGCCACGTGTGGAGTGATAAGAATCTTATCAGCTATTTTTTTATCCAAAAATGGGTGATTTGGCTTCATCGGTTCAATCTCAAGCACATCTGTGCCAAAATACATATCCTTATTTTTCAAAAAAGCCGCCATATCCTCTTCATTGACAATCCCACCGCGACCGACATTGATTAAAATCGCCTTATCTTTTATCAAAGGGAGATTCTTGTGATTAAGCAGATTTTGCGTTTGGGGATTGAGCGGAGCGTGAATGGATATAATATCACTTTGGGAGAGAATCTCATCTAGCTCCTTACGCATAAAGCCACTTTGTGTATTTTTGCCACTTGTGGAGTAATAGCTAACTTCCGCCCCAAAAGCCCGTGCAAGATTCCCTACTCTCTGCCCAATACTCCCAAAGCCGATAATCCCCCATTGTAAATTTTCTAACTCCCTTAATCCACCATTAATATGCACAAAAGTATCACTCTCACACCAAGCCCCACTTTTGCAATACGCATCATAATACCCTAATCGTGCCAAAAGGTGCAAAGCTATGCTAAAAGTATGCTGTGCAACAGCGGTTGTAGAGTATCCAGCGACATTTTTTACTACAATCCCTCTCTTTTTAGCAAAGTCTAAATCCACATTATTCATACCCGTAGCGGTAATGCAAATCAGCTTTAAATCTGGCAATTTTGAAAGCACATTTTCATCAAGCACAACTTTATTTGTAAGCACCACATCTGCCCCAGCACATCGCTCTACCCGCTCGTGTGGCAATGTAATACCATAGCTTACAAACTCTCCTAAAGCCTTGAATCTACTCAAATCACAATCGCCCAAAGTGTTGCCATCAAGTAAAACTATTTTCATTCACATCTCCTTTTTTGTGCATTTTGAGATATAATACATCTCATCTTTGAATAAGGGGCAAAATAAATGCAAAAAAATGCAAAGGTTGTGAAGATATTGCTAGATTCTCTCCCATTTATTAGAATCTTTAGGGGGGAAATTATCGTCATTAAATATGGCGGTGCAGCCCAAAGCAGCCTAGATTTGAAAGAAAAATTTGCCCTTGATATTGTAATGATGTATATGCTAGGGTTAAAGCCTGTCATCATACACGGCGGAGGGAAACGCATTAATGAAGTGCTTGAACGCCTAAAGATTCCAAGTCAATTTGTCAATGGCTACCGCGTAACTTGCGAAGATTCTATGCGTGTGGTAGAGATGGTGCTAAGTGGGGAGATTAATAAAGAATTGACTGCTTTTTTAAACTTTCACGGCGCTAAGGCTGTGGGCATAAGTGGCAAAGACGCAAACCTGCTTCAAGCAAAGGCAAAGGATAATGGCACATTGGGCTATACGGGCGAGATTACAAAGGTGAATCCAGAGTTTTTATTAAAAGTTATTGATGAAGGTTTTGTGCCTATTATCGCACCTATTGCCAATGGTGAAAACGCAAGACATCTAGGCTATAACATCAATGCTGATTTATGTGCCTGCCACATTGCCAAAGCCTTGAATGCGAAAAAAGTCATTTTTCTAAGCGACATTCCGGGTGTGCTAGATGACAATAAAGAGCTTATCTCTTCACTCACGCCAAGTGAGATTAAAGAGCTTGAATCTAGAGGAGTTATTAGTGGCGGTATGATACCCAAGCTAGAGGCTTGTGTGGATTGTGTGCAAAATGGCGTAGAAAAAGCCCATATCATTGATGGTAGGGTGGAACATTCTCTGCTTTTAGAGCTTTTCACTACACAAGGTATTGGCACAGAGATTTGCAACCACCCTACCACACAAGAGGGCAAATGAAGCTAGAATCTTATCAATACAGCCTTTTGGAGCGTCTGTGGCTAAAGCTTGAAGCACGATCAATGGATAAAAATACTGAACGCATTGTAATGCTCCTGCCTGTTTTGCTTTTTATGCAAAAAGAGCAGCTTGAAGCACTCCTTGATGAGCTGCCAAAGATTCTAAGCTCTTATCTCAAGCCCCATTTGGTGCAACGCGTCTTTGCCCATATCGTGCTAAAGCTTAAAGAATACACCAAAAATGAGCAGCTTTTTATCCAAGAGAGACAAAAGGCTTTTGAGTGCTTGGCTGAAAATATCCAGCTATATGCGATTGTGCTTGATATGGTTGATAACACAAAAAGTCCTGATAGCCTTGATTTGATTGAACAAATCGTGCGAAAAAAGTTTGATAAAGACTATCAATTAGACAAAAAGAATCTCCGCCTTTTAAGCTACCAAGAAAAGCATTGCGGGGGTGAAAGATGATAGTTTGTCTTAAAGGTGGTCTTGGCAATCAAATGTTTCAATACGCCTTTGCTAAAGCCCTAGCCCATTTTCACAAAACGGAAGTTGTCCTAGATGCTTCATTTTATAGCAATCCAAAAAATACGCATTTACAAGAAGATTCTAGAATCTATGCAAACGCCACCCAGCCCACAATCCGCAACCTTGAAATCACACATTTTAATCTCTCCTTGCCTATTGACATCACTTTTAACCAAAAGGCTTTTTTTAAATCCCACGATAAACTTATGCCATTGTATAGAATCTACAAAAATCTTTTACCACGAGCCTACCGCCGACATAATTACCGCTACCATTATGCAGAATCTCAAACGATTCAAGAACATTTTTCAACACTCCATTTCCCAAAGTATGCCTATTTTGATGGTTATTTTCAAAATCTTAGCTATTTTAGCGGTATATCCCACATTATCCAGCAGGAATTCACCCTAAAAACACCCCTTAGTCAAAGTAATCAAGCCTTAAAAAAGCAGATAGAATCCACACCAAATGCGACTTTTGTGCATATAAGAAGAGGAGACTTTTTAGCAAGTGCTAATAGCGATTTTATAAAGCTTGATAAAGATTATTATGAAAGAGCCTTTTGCCATCTTAAAGCCATTTATCCACAAGCCTATCTTTATATTTTTAGCAATGACATTCCTTGGTGTAAGGAGCATTTTAGCCAACACAACAAGACAGAATCAAGCATTTCTACACAAGGTTTAGAATTTAGCTTTGTGGAAAATAATGACGAAGCAGTAGCCGTGCAAGAAATGGAGCTTATGCGAGCGTGTCAAAATGGTATTATAGCCAACTCCACATTTAGCTGGTGGGCAGCATATCTTATAAAGAATCCTAGCAAAATCATCATCTCTCCATCGCATTTTTTTATTAATACACCGCCATTTCATAGCACTTCACTCATTCTCCCAAAAGAATGGATAGCTATCAACACAAATAAGGAGTAAAAAAATATGGAAAACAAAAAAGTTGCCGTTATTGTCCCAATCTACAATGTCGCCCCATATCTCACGCAATGTCTTAACTCTATCCTATCCCAAACCCATAAGGACTTTATTGCCATACTTGTAAATGACGGCAGCACTGATGAAAATAAAAGCCTTGACATAGCTAAAGAATTTGCATTAAAAGATGAGCGTTTTATTCTTATTGATAAACAAAATGGCGGACAAGGAAGTGCTAGAAATACGGGATTAGCCTATCTTAAAAATGAACTTGTATTCACACAAGATTCTAAAAAAGATTCTCACACACAAGTGGGGGGGGGGGCTATGTATGTATGAGATAGAATCTAACCCCTACAATGCCTACGCACTTTTTTATTCCACACAGGTTTCAGCACCACCGCAAGTAGAATATGTTATGTTTTTAGATTCTGATGATTGGTGGGATAAGGAGTGCATAGAATCTTGCCTTGCTTGTGCTAATGGCGTGGATTTTGTATGCTTTGACCATCGCTTCTTTTATGATGGTGTCAAGCAACCAAATAACCCTACCCCCACACCACACCCAATATATCACAAAGAGCAACATCTCACACAACAAGAATATCTTAAAATAGCCCTTGAGACAAACAATTCTCTGCCTTGGATAGCAACAAATGTTTGTATAAACTATCAGTTTATACTGGATACAAACCTTGCATTTTTACATTTTGTCAAACACGAAGATGGGCTTTTTTCACTACACTTAACAGCATTTGCTCGTAATGTCTATATTCTGCCAAAAGATCTTACATTCTATCGCATAAGGAAAGATAGCACTCTCAATCGCGGTGGCACAGCAAAGCCATCTCCTTTCCTTAATGATATTTTTTTACAAATGAAAAATGATACAGGTAAAACTTTGGCATATTGGGGTTGTAGCAGCTATTTCCTTATGTTTTTTGAAGCACTTGCCCTAAGGAAACAAACACAAGACACAAACTTACAACGCTTTATAGACACATATTTTCTTATCCCTTGGGCTTCAATAGCTTCCAACATAGCAAATTATGACATTGACCCGCTCAAGCTTCAAAAACAGCTTTTAGTCCTTAAGCCATATTTACAACAGCAAAAACTCCGCCTCTTTGCCAGACTTGCTATTTTTTACCCAAATCTTTATGCAAATTCACTATGGCTAAGAAAAGTGTATTATTTTTTCAATGCACTTGAACGCAAATTTAGGCAAAAGCGTAATAATCTCAAAACAAAATTTTCTAAATCTGCCAAATAAAATTATGCAAGGACAAAAAATGGACACAGCACAGATTTTAGAGCGGTTAGAAGCACATTTGCAACAGCTTAAAAGCATACACAAAGCCCCACGCAATGAAGTTAGCATAGAGTGGGTTACACAAATATGTAATCTTATTGGAATCCCAAAAGATTGTGTGCCGCTTTGTGAGCAGATTCTCTCTTATAAGCCACCAACACGCCTTGTGTGGCTGCATATGGCAGAATGCACGGGGTGCAGTGAAAGCTTTTTGCGACTTGATAAGCCCGGGGTAGAATCTTTGCTTTTAGAATATATCTCACTTGAATACCACGAGACTATTATGGGAGCGGTTGGCTTTAATGCGAAGCAATGCCTACACGATACGCTAAAAGAGGAGTTTATCCTTGTTGTGGAGGGAGGTGTATCATCTGGAGAATGGGAGTATTTTCTCACATCGGGAGCAGATTCTCTTTCTGGCTCAAGCGAACTTCAAGAAGTCGCCAAATACGCACAAGCCATTTTTGCCATTGGCACTTGCTCTAGCTTTGGCGGGGTGCAAGCTGCCTTGCCTAACCCTACGCAATCTCAAGGCATTAGCACGCTTTTGGCTCAACCTATTGTCAATATCCCGGGCTGTCCGCCAAGTGAAGCAAATATGATAGGCACTTTGATGTATTACATCTTGCTTCAGGAGATTCCACCCTGTGATAGTCTCAATCGTCCATTATGGAGCTATGGCAAGAATCTGCACGATATGTGCGAACGCAAAGCAAAATTTGAATCTGGGGATTTTGTAGAATCTTTTGATGATGAGCGTTTGCAAGAGGGCTATTGTCTTTACAAAGTAGGGTGTAAAGGACCCTATGTGGTCAATAACTGCCCAAAAGTGAAGTTTAACGCCAAAACAAGTTGGCCTGTGCGTGCAGGACACGGCTGCATTGCGTGTAGTGAGCCTGATTTTTGGGATAGCTTTGGCAAGATAGAAGAGCCACTTAACAACGCTAATGCTTATCTCAAAGATAAAAAGCCCCTAAAGAGTTTGGCTCTCACACACGCTTTAAGCGATAATGTGCCAAGCAAAACCTTATGTCTTGAACTTGATGTTGTGGGCAAAACGCGTATTTATACCCAAGATGACAAAGATTCAAATCTCCTTTCACTTAGCTTTTATTCCCATCTTCCTACACTTTTGCAGCATATTGCTGGTAAAAATAAGCTCGGCTCTAGGCTTGTTGAGAATTACCACAAATGGCGTGAAAAGAATACTCTAGCTTTTGAATCTACTGAAAGTCTAGCCCAAGAAGATACTATTTCGCATAACATAAGTGATATTTTAATCCTTGTTGGCGAGATGTTTGGCAAACAACTTAGCATAGCCCAAGTGCTGCAACACGCTCAAGATTATCTCTTTACACACATCAGCAAACTTGACTTTAAGCTAAATGCTAAAGAAAATGGAATCTACGAAATTGAGATAGACAAATCACTACGGCTACCACTATGCTACTTGCTTGGTGGGCTAGAGATAGAAGGTGTGGCTTATGGGGTGGTTAGCTCTATGTGTGAGATTCTATCTCTCGCGCTTGTGGAGCTATGCAAAGCTCACGATACGGAGCAAATCGCATTTAAAGGCGATCTTATGCAAAATCCGCTTATACAAGATCGCTTTGTTGCCTACTTGCCACAATGGATTGAAGTTGTATAACTATGTGTCGTAAATTATATAAGGTAGGGTTGCATAAACTGCAATGTCTCAACTTTATGGGTAAGTAGCACCAAGCCTTGCAACAATAGCACACTGCTAATCCCCGCTAAGATTCCAGCCAAGGCATCATCACCCACAACACCTAATCCGCCCTTCCACTCCCTATCAATCTTACCAATCAATGAAGGCTTAGACACATCAAAGATTCTAAAAAACACAAAAGCCAAAACACTATGCACTACGCCAAAGCCCACAATCGCCATTGCAAGCCACATACCCACAAGCTCATCAATCACTATACTTTTATCATCGTGGGTTTGGGTAAGCTCCTCGTGCTTGTCAATGTGTTTAATAGCAATAAGCCCAATAAGAATGCTAAGTAAAAAAATACTCTCTTGTGAAAAATACACAATAGGCAATCCTAGCAGCAAAGCCACCAAGCTCCCCATTGTGCCCGGAGCCTTAGGAGAGTAGCCACTATACAAAAGGCTTAAAAACAAGTCTTTAATCAGTTTTTGTTTTTTAGTCATTATGGATTTTAGGGATTAGTCTTATTTTTGCGGATAATGCCATATTTTTTACGCTTTTCCCATAAGCTTTTGCGACTCATTCCAAGCTTTTTAGCAAGCTCTATATCGGGGTAACGACTTTCATATTTAGTGATGATAATCTTTTCATATTCTTTGACTGATAGAATCTCCCCACTTAACTCCACGCTATTAGACTGCCGAGAGATGTCAATCACCTGTGGAAAAGCAACCTTTTCACTTGAAACGATTGAGACAATCACATTGTGCTTTAAAGCCATCTCAAGAAAATCTTTCCTATCACTCTTTTTGAGCTCTTCAAGATTGGTGATGTAGTAAATTTCATTTTTCTTTGGCGGCACACGGAATATGCTTTTCCAAGTATCTTCTTTGAGAGAATAAAATTGAAAATGAATGTGTTTTTCACGCGCATAACGCATCGCATAAATATCTGCTGCTCTTTGTGTGTTTGTCTTAATCACAAAGGGTGGATTATACAAAAAAGGCTCGGGTGTGCCTAGCTCACGCTCAATAAAGCTAAAATAACTTCTATAAAACTTAATCTCCTCATTCACTTCGCGATATGTTTTATAATGCGTTATTTTGCGGATAAGCTCATCAACAATGAAAGGCTTGACGATATAGTCTGTTACACCATTTCTTAAAGGTTTAATAACGGTATCATCATTAATGTAGGCAATCATTAGGATAATAATTGCTTGTGGATAGGCTTTACTTAGCTCCGTATAACCCTCATTAATTGTCCCAAATGAAGCTAAAATCACATCATAATTATCTTTTTGCACTTCTTTGAGTGAGTGTGCGATAACGCACTCTAGGCGTGAATCGCTTAACTTATTAGCGATGCTTTGAGCCAAATAAATTTCATTTTCAATGATTAAAACTTTCATTCTTTCTCCCTTTTAAGATATTTTTGCTCATTTTTCTCCCTTTTATTGATTAGTGTCTTGCTGAATATGTGAAAAGATTCTGCCAATCCATAAAGCCCATACTTACACTTGCCTGAACACACACGCCCTCTTTTCTCCCTACAAAGCCAAGAGATTCAGTCGTGGTAGCCTTGATATTTACACGCGATTTTGGCAAATGCAAAATTGTAGCAATACATTCACGCATTTGCGATTTATATGGGGCAATCTTAGGTGTTTGTGCCATAATGCTTATATCCACATTATGTAGCTCATAGCCCACACTCAAGGCAAAATTATAAATTTGTTGCAGAAGTTTTTTAGAATCTGCATTTTTATATGCTTCATTAGAATCTGGAAACCACTGCCCTATATCGCCCCCGCCAATAGCACCCAAAATCGCATCACTTAACGCGTGAAGTGCCACATCGCCATCACTATGGGCTTTAAACCCAAATGGAGATTCTATTTTTACTCCACCAAGCCACATTTCTTTATTATCTTCAAAGCTATGCACATCAATCCCATTACCGACAAAAACACGCTTTGAAGGAGCTTTAAGAAAAGGTATATGGGCAAGTAAATCACTTTTAAAAGTTAGTTTATTCATAAGAGGGCTACCCTCCACAAAAGCCACCTTTTTACCGAGTCTATGAAACGCGGAGCTTTCATCACTAGAATCTGGGCTAGATTGCAAAGCAAGTTTCAAATCCGCTGTCCTGCTAAGCTGTGGCGTTTGGATAAGCTTAATCTCATCGCGGTTAAGATACTCTCCATTGTAAAAACTTGTATCGCTTACTTTAATATAAGGCACAATACAAGCCGTGTTTTCATCAATCTCATTTAATTTAGCAAACAACGCCCTAAGCACAGAATCTTGAGCATTCCACCTTGCTACATCACTCACAAGCACAAAAGGCGTATCTACATATTGCAGGGCATTACGCAGGGATTGACTTCGGCTTTTCCCACCCTGCACAACCTTGAAAGGACTCATATCCTCCATATAGGCAAAATCACTTTGCGAGGCAGTGATAAGAATATTTTTAAAAGAAAAATGCTGTGTCATCTTGCGAGTAGCCACAAGCCACAAAGGCTCTTCATCAATGCGAATCCACTGCTTTTTACAAACAAAATCATCGCAAAATCGCGTAGAATCCCCAGCTGCCATCATAATGAGTGAAACATTATCTAAAGCCAAAATCTTTCCTAAAAAGTGCGTATTTATTTTTGAAAATCCGCATTCTACCATAAAAAACAAAAAATAAGCTAAAAATTGTTACTTAAATTCCCATATTGTTTAACTATTTTTTAAATAATCAGTGTATATTTTGCAAGTTTAGATAGCGTAAGCACAAAAAATAAAAAAGGATTTTCTATGAGAACACAATGGGTGCAAGAGAGATTGATGCAAGAACACACCAAGGATTCAATCCGCACACAGCTCCACTACGCCAAAAAGGGCATTATCACTAAAGAAATGGAATATGTCGCTAATGTTGAGAATCTAAGCCCCGAACTTATCCGCCAAGAGATTGAGCGGGGGCGGCTCATAATCCCAGCAAACATTAATCACACCAATCTTGAGCCTATGGGTATTGGCATAGCCACACGCACCAAAATCAACTCAAATATCGGTAGCTCCTCTCTTGCAAGCTCCATTGAAGAAGAGGTTGAAAAGGTTAAAGTTTCTATCAAATATGGTGCGGATACGATTATGGACTTAAGCACGGGCGGGGATTTAGATGAGATAAGAAAAGCAGTTATCAATGCTTCAAGTGTGCCTATTGGCACGGTGCCTATGTATCAGATTCTCTATGATGTGAAAAATGATGTCTTAAAGCTAGATATACAAACTATGCTTGATGTGCTAAGAAAACAAGCCAAACAAGGGGTAAGCTACTTTACTATCCATTGTGGATTTTTGCTCTCACATATGCCTTTTGTGGCGAAGCGAAAAATGGGGATTGTCTCACGCGGTGGAAGCCTTATGGCAAGCTGGATGATGCACTATCATAAAGAGAATCCATTCTATGAATATTTTGATGAGATTCTAAAAATCTGCCAAGAATATGATGTGAGCTTGTCTCTAGGGGATTCTTTGCGTCCGGGTTGCTTGTATGATGCAAGTGATGAAGCACAATTTGCTGAACTCAAAGTGCTAGGGGAGTTAGCAAAAAGGGCGTGGGAAGCTGATGTGCAAGTAATGATAGAAGGTCCCGGACACGTGCCACTTAATCAAATTGAACGCAATGTAGAGCTGCAAAAACAATATTGTAATCAAGCACCCTTTTATGTGCTAGGACCGCTTGTTACAGATATTGCTGCTGGGTATGATCACATCGCAAGTGCCATTGGTGCGTGTGTGGCAGCGTGGAAAGGTGTAGCAATGCTATGCTATGTAACGCCAAAGGAGCATTTGGGACTACCCAATGCCAAAGATGTGAGAGAGGGAATCTTAGCTTATAAAATCGCCGCACACGCCGCAGATATTGCTAGAGGACGCGTAGGGGCAAGAGATAGAGATGATGCGATGAGTGATGCAAGGTATAGCTTTGATTGGAACAAGCAATTTGAACTCGCCCTTGACCCTGATAGAGCAAGAGAATACCACGATGAAGCCCTGCCGCAAGAAGTTTTTAAAGATGCGGAGTTTTGCTCTATGTGTGGTCCAAAGTTTTGTAGCTATAAAATCTCGCAAGATATTTTTAAAGCCCACAAACAAGATGAAAAAGAGCCTATGGCAGTAAATGAATAAAATAATAAAGGAGAGAAAATGACACTTTTTGTTTGTCTCGTGCATTATACAAAGCCTTTAGAGCAGATTACGGAGCGTTTGCAAGAGCATAGGGATTATCTTAAAAAAGGGTATGAAAAGGGTATTTTACTCGCCTCTGGTCCTAGAATCCCAAAAGATGGTGGCATTATTATTGGCAAGTTTGCAAGCAAAGGTGAAGCTTTGCAGTTTGCAGCAAATGATCCCTACACGCACTATGATTTAGCCAAGTATGAAATATTAGAATTTGAACCCGTGCTACACGCAGAGATTTTAAAGGATTTTTTAAAATAAAAAACCTTAAGGACAATGAAGATTCCAAACCCATTTTTCAAACAAGAACGCCTTAGAATCCTTAAGCTTAACGCAGAATCTAAATTCTAATAGCCATAATAATAAATACCATAAGTTACAAAAATGCGTATCTTAGTTTTCGTGATAGGACGAGGGTAGTCTTTATAGGCAATTTCAATCGTGCGTTCGCTATTGCGGTCCAAAAGCATATAATTTGATGAGACAATAATCTTTAGTCCGCTAATATCACCATTTGGGTGCAGATAAAACTCCACCGCACTTAGCCCCTCTTGCCCTAGCCGTATGGCACTTGCTGGATATTCTAAATATTTTTTTGTAATGCGTCCAATATCCCGCAAATTATTGACTAAAAACTCCTGCTCCGCTATGCCATAGTCCCCAAATTCAGCCCCATAAAGCTCCTCTATATCCCTCCTTGTTACTTCATCAACACCCGGAAACTTCGCAAGAGCCTTTACCCTGCTTCTCCGCCTTGTAGTTTGCTGCTGCTTACCCCTGCCATCATAGAGACTTAAAGATGAGAGGTCAAATTGACTAGGATTGCTTTGGGTTTTTGTATTTTGTGTTTGCTTGGGCGTTGGCGGAGTGGAGCTAAATTTGGGAGCGGCAAGTTGATTATGCGTATTTTGTTTAGATTCCATCTCTCCGCCACCTAGAATCTGAAAGCCTACCACCTTCATTTGTGGATTTATTGAAGTGCCTTTTTTAAATTGCATTTGCCCAAAACGCACAAATAAAATAGCAATAATCACACAATGAATAAGGAAAGATACAAGCAGCCACACCCAAAGGCGAGATTTATCCTGCGATTCAAGCGGATTTTTCATTTTTTTAGGGCTTCTCATCGTGGAGATATTTAGAAAGTCGCTCTTGCTTTTGTTCTAAGAGTTTGGCAAATTGATCATCAAAATACAACTGCTCTTGGGGAGTAATGCTTTGTGGGATAGGATAGCGGTCAATGAGCGTTGTGCTTGTAGAGCCAATGAGTATTAAATACCGATAGCCATTAGATTCTATGGTCAAGATTCTATGCTTTGAATCTAGATTTTTCTGTGAGACAACCTCAATCTTTGTAGGATCAAAAACCTCCTGTTTTGTGGCAAAAGATGAGAAGTATCCGCCAAAATTTCTCTTGCCTCCAGCTTTAGCACTTCCTTTACCGACAACATAACGCTTCACATAAAATAGCACAAGCACAAGGGCTGCCATAACAAGCAATACTGCCACATATCGCCAAGTATCAATCCCCATATCAGTTTTGAAATCAAGGGGAGATTGTAAATCTTCTTGCCCCCTCTCCGTGATAGGCTTAGACTGCCTAGTAACTTGAGATGTAGTCTCAAGATTTGGAATCTTATGGATTGTTTGAGGTGTCTGCAAAAGCGTGTCAAGCTCACTTTGAGGTGGAGCAACCTGACTGAAAAGAACCTTAATAGCATTGCTTGACTTACTGACATTTACCCCTATAATATGTGTATCACCTATACCTATAACATAAAGACTATCTTCTATATTAAAAATTTGCACCTCACTCACAAAAGAGGCTTTAAAACTTTGATTTTTAGACCTTGCTTGAAGATTTGGAAATATCACACCCTTATAGCCATTCTGCTCAGTCAAACGCGGAGAACCATCATAGGCAGATTCTATATGGAGCAAAATCTCAATGCCATCTTGTTTTGGCATAATCTCAATGTCTCTAA
Source organism: uncultured Helicobacter sp. (assembly GCA_963559865.1). Lineage (GTDB taxonomy): Bacteria > Campylobacterota > Campylobacteria > Campylobacterales > Helicobacteraceae > Helicobacter_C. The sequence goes on along the minus strand of CAUWMC010000006.1, from coordinate 59,107 downwards.
CCTCCCCACTTGCCCCAAATAAAGAAAGCACAAGCAATAACAAGAAAGCACAAACTCTCATCTTACCCCACTATCTATTCACAGATTCTAGACTATTTCTCACGCGTCAAATAATACACAATCGCATTAGAATCTAAAATCTCATTAATACGAATAGCAAGGTTACGCTCATATACCATAACTTCACCCTTGCCAATCACACGACCATTAATAAAAGTCTCTATGCTCTCCCCTGCTGGTTTGCCAAGATCTATAATAGAGCCTTTCTCAAAACGCAAAATCTCACCTAAAGCGATTTTTGTATTGCCAAGCTCAGCATTAAAAACCACCTCCATATCAAGCAAACCGGTATAATTTTTCATCATATCTTCAAGATATGTCGCAAGCTCAATTTCCTTTGCAGAGTGAATCCGCTGCTTATCTAAGATGCTCTCTCCCGCCATTTGCACTCCCTAATCTATTTGTATATGCCCTAATGTAAGCGTCTCATATAAATACTGCATCGCCCTTGAGCTAATCTAAAATGCAACCCGTGGTCGTAGTTTTTAATTAAACGATGCCCCAAATACTCGGGTGTTGAAATATTAAAATGCTTTCCAAGCTCCTCAGTCATCACCTTTGCTCTACCCACAACAAGATTGGCAAGCTCCTTTGCCATATCTTCCAAAGCCTGCTCACTTGGATTCTCATCGCCCAAAAATTCAGCACAAAAAATCCGCAAAAACGCCTTGTTAAAAAGCAAAAACACATCATTGTGTGTGCCCACCATACTAATCCTGCTTAAATAACCTCTTTTAAGTGGCATAATCGAATCGTGAGGGGTTTTGCTAATACTCTTTTGCACGATGTCAAAAAAGCTGTTATGAATAATATCCATTGCGATGCCTTTGTTTTGATTTTGGCGTATTATACTATATTTTTTGACTACACATTTTTAAACTTTTCAACTTGGCTTAAAATTAGCTTTGTTTTTGCAAAACTCACTCACAAAGCATTCCTCACAAAGCGGTTTTAAAGCTTTGCAAGTATATCGTCCAAAAAGCACAAAAGCTTGATGCAAGGTAGAAAGCTCACTTTTGAGCAAAGCTGTTAGCTCCTTTTCGGTCTCAATAGCACTCTTAGCCCCGCTTAATCCCAAGCGGTGGGATACACGAAATACGTGCGTATCAACTGCCATATAATTTTGCTCAAAAAACTCTATCAGCACAACATTAGCCGTCTTTTGTCCTACACCAGAGAGCGTTTTAAGCTCTTCTTGTGTGGTTGGAATCTCCCCATTAAACTCACTCATCACTTGATTTGCCATATTGATGAGATGTTTGGCTTTGTTATTAAAAAACGAAACGGATTGAATAAGTTTTTTTACATCTGCAAGGGAGGCTTGGGCTAAACTTTTTACATCTGGATACGCCCTAAAAAGAGCGGGAGTTACAAGATTTACGCGTTTGTCCGTGCATTGAGCTGAAAGCATAACGCACACAAGCAGTTCATACAAATTATGATAAACAAGCTCTGTTTTGGCATTTTTGTAATGCTCCAAAAATAGAGCTTTAATAATGGGAACATCTTTCTTTTTTGTCTTTTTAAAGCTTGAGTTGGGTTTTGACATCGCACTATGCTTTAGAATCTACAGATTCTAAAGGCTCAACAATAATGCTTTTTGCCTCCGAATCTCGCAGGGCTATCTGTGTATCTCCCACCATTACCGCCACTGCCAAACGCCTGATAGAATGGCTCACCACGCAACACACTTTATCTTTCACAATTCCAAAAGACATAAACCTATCTTTTAGAGCATAATCTTGTGTCTCAAAACGCACAATCTTGCACTGCTTACCCACATCACAATCATAAAGTGTCATTTCTTATAATCCTTTTTTGGTTTAATTATGTGGGCGATTATAACTCAAATTTAGATAACAAGACTGATTTTTATCTTGAATCTAGCCCTGCAAAGATTCTGCTTTGTTAAACTTTGGACTTACTCATCTTCTTTGGGCTCTTGCTGCGGGAGATTTGGCTCTATATTCTCATCATTAGAATCTTCACTCTCCTCTTGTTTTGCATCTGTTGTATTTTGTCCCTCTTCCTCCATCTTAGGATTCAGGTTAGAATCTTGCGTATTTTGCTGTGTTTGCAAATCTTTTGGCTTTTGTGGGGTAACACTCTTATCAATAGCTTCAGTCAAACCACTCAAAAGATTATCTACCGGCTCTAAGATTCTGCCCACCATCTCAAATGGACTAAGCAAAATATCCTTTGCCACGCTCACTTCACTTTTTGGCTTCTCAAGTGTGCCTTTCATCACAATACCGGTTGTAAATTTTCCATCGCTCCCTAAAATTACATAATCAACAAGCGGAATCTTATCAATGATAGATGCTAAAGTTTTAAGTGTTGAAGCCTTAAGCACAATATCAAGGGCTTGATTTTTAAGATTCACAAGTCCCCCACCCTCCACATCAATGGAGCTTCCAACCAAATCAATATTTTCAAGCACCAAGAATTGATCATTAATCACAAAATCCACCCTGCCATTTTTCACCTCATAGCCCTCTACGCCAAGTCCGGGCTTACGGAAAGTCAGTAATGCTGGGATTGTATCAATAAGAGCAAGGACATTTTGCACAATGGCTAAATCTTTGTAAATCGTATTTTGCATAGTGATTTCACCCTTTAATGCTCCCTCATCATATATGCCCTTAAAATTAAAAAGCCCTCCTTGAAAAATATCTCTCCCCCACACACGATTTAAAAACGCCGCACTAAAATTACTCAAACGCAATTTCGCACGAGAATACGCCATATCCACATTTGCCACACCATTACCATAGGTAACATCAGCACGAATCACGCCATCGCGTATAGATACAGATGCTACATCTGAGGGAATGATGTAATTATTCAAATAAAAATCCATATCCTTTGCCTCAAGATATGTGATATATGGCGAAATTTTATGTTCCCTTTCATATTGTTGTTTTGCTTTGATAAAAGCCTCTTGCTCGGCTCTTTGTGCTGGAGTTAGCTTTTCTTTTGATTCACTCTCTTGATTAAGCTCCGCAAGGATAGGAATCTTGCTTGAGAATACCTCATCAATGCGAAGGTTATAACCATCAAGCAGAATCTTGCTGACATTACCCTCTTTAATAAATGAAAACTTCTTATTTTTGGAGTTAATGCGAATACCTTTACTATCAATAACTCCCTCTAAAAAATACCGACTAAGCTTTTTAGCATCTTTATCATACAGCGGATATTTAAGGTTGCTTACCTCACCGCTTAAGATAAAACTCTCAAAATCACTGCTTTGTAGCTTAAGATTCCCGCTTGGAATACCAAAATATTGCAAAATAGGCGAGTATGGATAAATCTTTGCAATATCGCCTAGCTCAAACTCATTTGCCTTATCTTTAATGTGAATCTTGAGAGCAAAATCAGGCAAGGAGATAATCTTATCTTTGCCACCAAGCTCCCCATCTATCGTAATTTTTGGCATTTGTTTGGGATTAATTTTTAAAATGGCTTCGCTAAAACCTTTTTGAGATTCTGCATAGATAGCTTGGATAATGCGTTTTGTCAGCTCATCACTCTCTTTTGGGATAACAGGGGGCGTGGAGTTTTGCGACAGGGCTTGTGAGGTAAGCGTAAATGTATCAATAGCTAAGTCCGCTTGGAGCTTGGAGCTTTTGAGATTCCACATCGCATTCAATGTGCCTTTGACACTATTGGCATAATTTGCCTTCGTATTTAGAATCTGTATATAGGCTTTCTCTGGGGTATTTGTGAGATTAAGATTGAGATTATTCACAACAAGTGGGAAGCTTCCTAGATTCAAGGTTGTCTGTGGAGCATTGATATTGCCATTAAGGGAGACTTGCGTATGTTTGTTTTTATTCTCTATGCCTATATCAAGATTCACACGCAGTTTAGAATCTGCACTCCGCAGTGGCACACTTACACCATAAACTTGCAATAAATCATTTAAATCATCACTCATCATTGCATTTTGAGAGCGAATAGCTATCTTAACACTCAAGGGTGGGGTAAAAACATTACTAATTTTGACTTCTGAGCCATCAAGTTTGATATTTGTAAAAAAGGGATCTTTGAGCAAAAAGGTAAGATTCTCATCTCGCATATACAAAATAATACGCGTAGCTTCAATGGGCTTGATATTAGATGCAAGATAGACTTTTGGTGCTTCTATGGCTAAATCAAGTGCGAGTGTTTTTTGAAGTTTGGCAAAAAACTGCCCATCAAGTGTGCTTTGAAACCTAAGAGAATGCAGCTTTAACACATCATATTTAATATTTTTAAAAAGCCAATCATTGAGTGCTTGAATCTTTAGCTTCTCCACATAGGGCTTAATGGTATCAAGATTGTAAAGATGAGAGGTTGAAGCTTCTAAATCAATTTTATAAAAATCCGTAATGCCTCGCACATACAATGTGGGCTGCTCTAGTGGCGGCTCCACTTCTTCATCGCTTGTTTGAGTATCACTTATTTGATTTGGAGCTTTTGGCTTTTTAGGTTTTGGTGTGGGCTGCTTGATTGGCTCTTTTGGAGAGATAGCTATATCCATTTCAAGCGTTTTTTTCAAAGATTGATACACAAACTTACCCTGCACCTGCAAACCAAGACTTAAAATCTCAAGCTCGTGAATGAGTAATTCTGTATCCTTGTTACTTTCCTCTACATCAAAATACGCAAAAAACTCTGGGGCGTTGATTCTGTATTCGTGTCCATCATAATGCACACTCCGCTTTTGCTCATCAGCAAAAACGACATTTTCAATATCAAGCTTCTCAAAATACGAGATAACAAACAAAAACTTTTTAATCCACCCAAGGATATCTTGAGGATCTAAAGGTGTATCATCTGTCTTTTGTTTATCTTGTTTCTGCAAAGCGGATATATCAAGTTTTTCAATATTAAGAACAAGCTTGTTGTTTAATCTAAGATACAATCCTTCAATTTGAATCTGTCCAAAACTGATATGGGGGCTGTAAATGCCGTTGGATAGAGTTTTATATCCCATTAGAGAAAGTGTGAGCAAAATGCCTAAAAAAACAACAATACTTACAATATGTTTTGATCTTTTTTTCATCATTGTCATAACCATTTTATTTTATTTGCTTCAGCCTGTGCAAACTGAACGCATCTTGAATCTGCCTAAAGGCTCATTGCCCAAAATTATAACATACTTAAATGACAATGGAGGGCATTATAACAAGCTAGATTCTATTTTTATCCGTTTTTTAGGACAACCGCAAAGCGGATTTATTGATGTAAAAGCAGAAGTGTTACCTAAAGGGGCATTTTTTAAAGCTCTTGTGAGCTCAAAGGCTGCGACAAAAGATGTTACGCTTATTCCGGGTGAGACAATGTATTTTTTCATTCGTATTCTTTCACAAACTTTTAATCTCCCAGCAGAATCTCTTCAAGCAGCCTATGATAAGTATTTTCCCTATCCTGATGGTATGATTTTCCCAGATACTTATAGTCTGCCCATTGGTATGGATTCTGATGAGATGATGAAATTGCTTTATGACATCTCCATAAAACGACACGAACAAAATGCCATAAGGCTACTTGGGACATATAATCAGGAGGAGTGGTTTAAAAATGTCAGCATTGCTTCAGTAGTGCAAAAAGAGGCAGCAAACAATCAAGAAATGCCTATTGTTGCGGCTGTTGTATTTAATCGCTTAGAAAAAAATATGCCCTTGCAAATGGATGGTTCGCTCAATTATGGGCAGTATTCACACTCTAAAGTTACACCCGAACGCATACGCAACGATGATACGCCCTACAATACCTATCGTAATAAAGGTGTGCCACCCTACCCCGCAGGAAGTGTGAGTCTCCAAGCCATAGAAGCCGTGCTTAATCCTGCCAAGGTAGATTATCTGTATTTTGTGCGAGATAGAAGCACAGGCACACATAAATTTAGCAAAACCTACGAAGAACATCGCAGTCATTTTTAATTTTAATTTACTTTTAAGTTATTTTATCCCATAGTTAGCAAGTTAAAATTTTTTTTTAACTTTTTGTGCTAAAGTTAAAAATCTCAACACGGGCAAACTCTTAGTCAAGGAAAAAAATGTTTAATAAAATTGCTATTATCGGCGGTTCTGGCAATGTCGGCTCTCACATCGCATTTTTAGGTGCAATAAGAGGCATTGCTCGTGAAATTGCACTTTTTAGCATCGATACCCCTCGTTGCAAGGGTGTAGGACTTGACATATCTCAAGCTGCAGCTGTGTTTAATCTCCCCACACATATCAAAGGCTATGAATCTTATGAGGGACTAAGTGAAAGTGAAGTAGTCATTATTACTGCTGGAATCCCCCGCACCCCAAATATGACACGCGATGATTTGTTGCTTAAAAATGCCTATATCGTGCAAGAAATCAGCCAAAATGTCGCCAAAATTGCACCCAACGCCTTGCTTCTTATTGTATCAAATCCTCTTGATGCAATGTGTCTTGTCGCAAAACACGCAAGTGGATTTGATAGCCAAAGGGTTGTTGGTATGGCAGGTGCGCTTGATGGAGCAAGGCTCAATTATGAAAGCAAGGTCGTATTAAATGATTTTCAAACACCTATTAAGCCCTATGTGTTAGGGGCTCATAGCGATGATATGCTACCCTTACTTAGATTCTCACTCTATGGAGACAAACCTCTTGCAGCAATACTAGATTCAGATACGCAGCAGAATCTTATCAAAGAAACAAAAAATGGTGGTGCAAAAATTGTAAGCTACTATCAGCAAGGTTCAGCGTATTTTGCCCCAGCAAGTGCAGTCATCAAAATGCTTGAGCTTGTTGCAAATCCACAAGATGAAGATGTTGTATGTAGCGTATATGTGCAAGGCGAGTATGATTTACACGACATATACATTGGGCTTCCCATTAAACTTGGCAAAAAAGGAGTAGAAAAGATTGTAAATTTGACACTAAACAAGCAAGAACAAGAGATGTTAAAAATCTCCGCACAGGGTATCAAAAAACAAGTTGAGATTCTCAAAAATAACGGATTGTTAAATTAGAGAATCTAAGATTATATTTATTCCAAAAAACAAGAAAGGAAAGGAAAAATGGGTATCAAACAAGCACCAGAAAATGTGCCGGTATGGGTTGATGAGACACGCTGCAAAGCGTGTGATGTATGCGTATCGCTTTGTCCAAGCGGTGTTTTGGGTATGAAAAAAGATGAACACAAGATTCTAGGGAAAATCATCTCTGTTGCTTATCCAGAAAGCTGCATTGGTTGTCGCGAATGCGAATTGCATTGTCCAGATTTTGCCATCTTTGTGGCAAGCAAAGATGAATATAAATTTGCCAAAGTAAGCAAAGAAGCACAAGAACGTGCAGCCAAAATCAAAGAAAACAAATTTATGGTGATATAAGGAGAAAAGATGCGTGAGTTAATTACAGGAGGAAATGAGCTTGTCGCGTTAGCCGCGATAGAATCAGGTTGTCGGTTTTTTGGTGGCTATCCCATCACGCCATCAAGCGAAATTGCACACGAAATGAGCGTAGAGCTACCAAAAATTGGTGGAAAGTTTATCCAAATGGAAGATGAGATTAGCGGTATTGCCGTTGCTTTAGGTGCGTCAATGACGGGTGTTAAGGCAATGACTGCCACTTCAGGACCGGGTATCTCGCTCAAATCTGAACAAATCGGCTATGGCTTTATGGCGGAGATTCCGCTTGTTGTGGTTGATGTTATGCGTGGGGGACCTTCCACCGGACTTCCTACACGCGTCTCACAAGGCGATATTAATCAAGCTAAATCACCAACTCACGGGGATTTTTGCTCCATTGCACTTTGTGTTGGGAATCTGCAAGAAGCCTACACACAAACTATCCGTGCTTTCAATCTTGCGGAAAAGTATATGACACCTGTTTTCTTACTCCTTGATGAAACCGTGGGGCATATGCACGGAAAAACTTTAATTCCTGATTTTGAGGACATTAAGCCTACAATTTGCAATAGAGAGGAATTTAAGGGTGATCCTAAAGATTATCAGCCCTATGGTGTGCCACAAGATAAACCTGCCGTGCTTAATCCTTTCTTCAAAGGCTACAAATACCATATCACCGGACTTCATCACGGAGCAAGTGGATTCCCAACAGAAGATGAAAAGCTCTCCCAAAACCTTATTGACAGGCTTTTTAACAAAATAGAATCTCATATTGATGATATTGTTGAGTTTGAAGAATATGAGATGAATGATGCAGAGATTCTCATTATTGCTTATGGCTCTGTTTCACTCTCTGTTAAAGAGGCGATTAAGGATTTACGCAAAAATGGCATAAAGGTTGGTTTATTCCGTCCTATCACATTGTGGCCTAGCCCAGCAAAACAGCTTAAAGCTCTTGGCAAGAAATTTGACAAGATTCTTATGATTGAGTTAAACAAGGGGCAGTATAAACAAGAGGTAGAACGCCTTATGCAAAAAGATGTTACTTTCTTAGGCAAGGCGAATGGACGCACAATCTCACCTGCTGAAATTATCACAAAAATCAAGGAGATGTAAGATGGCTTTTAATTACGAAGAATACCTACGAATGGATAAAATGCCAACCCTTTGGTGTTGGGGCTGTGGCGATGGCGTTATCTTAAAAAGTGTCATTCGTGCTATTGATGCACTTGGTTGGAATATGAATGATGTTTGTATTGTTAGCGGGATTGGCTGCTCTGGTCGCTTTAGCTCATATGTAAATTGCAACACCGTGCATACAACTCACGGGCGGACAATGGCGTATGCCACAGGTATCAAACTTGCCAACCCAGACAAAAAGGTCATTGTAATTTCAGGTGATGGAGATTCTATGGCAATCGGCGGGAATCACACAATTCACGCTTGTAGAAGAAATATTGACTTGAATCTTGTAATGATTAATAACTTTATCTATGGACTTACAAACTCTCAAACCTCCCCTACAACGCCAAAAGATTTTTGGACCGTTACGGCACAATATGGCAATATTGACCCAAACTTTGATCCTTGTGAAGTGGCAAGTGCCGCAGGAGCAAGTTTTGTAGCAAGAGAGAGTGTGCTTACACCCAAAAAGCTTGAAAAGGTGCTTATGGAGGGCTTTACTCATAAAGGCTTTAGCTTTTTTGATATTCATAGCAATTGTCATATTAACCTTGGACGAAAAAATAAAATGGGCGAGGCGACATCTATGCTTAAATGGATAGAATCTCGCCTTGTAAGCAAAAGCAAATTTGACACGCTTTCACCAGAAGAACGAGTGGGTAAATTCCCAACTGGTGTGCTTAAACATCAAACAGATAGAATGGAATATTGTGAAGCCTATGAGGGCGTAATTAAAAAAGCTCAAGCTAAAGGGGGACACTAAAATGCATCAGTTGCGATTTACAGGTGTAGGCGGACAAGGGGTGCTTTTGGCAGGAGAGATTCTAGCAGAAGCACAAATCAAGGACAAAGGCTATGGTGTCAAAGCTGCGACTTATACAAGTCAGGTGCGTGGCGGACCAACAAAAGTTGATATTTTGCTTAGTGAAGAAGAGATTCTCTATCCTTATGCACACGAGGGCGAAATTGAGTTTATGCTCTCCACTGCACAAGTGAGCTATGATTCCTTTAAGGGTGGCGTGAAAGAAGGAGGCGTGATTGTTGTTGAGCCAAATCTCGTGCGACCAAGTGATGAGGATAGAAAAAAGTTTAAAATTTATGAGATTCCAATCATTACTATTGCTAAAGAAGAAGTGGGTAATGTCGTTACACAATCCGTTGTTGCTCTAGCCATTACGACAACTTTCACACAATGTGTAGATAGGGATCTTGTGTTTCAAACGATGATAGAAAAAGTCCCAGCCAAAGTCCAAGAAGCCAATAAAAAAGCTTTTGAACTCGGTGAAAAATACGCTAAAGAAGCGATGGTAAAAGCCTAAAGTTACTAAAGCCTAGTTGATAAAGCTAGGTTTTCTCCCCTTATAGCCAAAAAAAAAACATTTGCATATTCTATATCTCACAGGCATTTTACTCTACATTTTATCATAACCAAACCTTGATAATTGTGCGGCATTTCTCATTCATCAATTAAACCGCATTGTATTATTTCTGCTAGAATCTACCCATCTTAATTTTTCATTCTCAAAGGATTTGCGTGGCATTTTCATCTTTTGAAGCACAAACACACATAGAAACAATGCTAGAAGAGCCTAGGCTCTATCGGGTTTCACTCTTAAATGATGATTGGACAGCTATGGATTTTGTCGTGCAGATTCTTATGGAAGTCTTTGATAAAACAAGTCAAGAAGCCAGAGCCATAACGCTTAAAGTCCATAATGAAGGCAAAGGGATTTGTGGAATCTATCCCTATGATATTGCCGAGCTTAAAACTCAACTTGTCAGCCAAAAAGCAAAAGAGCAGGGTTATCCTTTGCGAGCAATCACAGAGGAACTACACTAAAGGATTAATAATGATAGGACAGAATCTTACACTTATTTTCAATGAATCTATAGATATTGCACGCGAAATGCACCATAATATCCTTACAACCGAGCATTTATTCCTTGCTACGCTCAATAACACTCAAGGTGCTTCAATCCTCCAAAAATGTGGAGGCAATATCCAAGAAATGCGGCGTATGACGAATTTGTATCTCAAAAAATATGTGCCACACTCACAAGAAGTAAGCAGAAATCCAAAACAAACCCCCGCTCTTGATAGGATTATAGAATCTATGGTCAATCACGCCCAAAGTAGTAACCGCCAAAACATTGATGTAGGTGATTTACTCGCCTCCATAATGGAGGAAAATCAAAGCTTTAGCACACAGATTCTAAAATCTCAAGGCATTGATAGGCTAAGTGTGCTAGAAGTCATCACACAACAAGAGCAAGATTCACAACCAAACGGGCAAGATAACCACGAAAAAAGCTATCTTGAGCAATACACAAAGAATCTTACACTTTTAGCCAAGGAGGGTAAAATTGACCCCGTTATCGGTAGAGAACAGGAGATTTGGCGTGTAAGTGAGATTCTAGCTAGACGCAAAAAAAATAATCCTATTCTTGTTGGGGAACCCGGTGTTGGCAAAACGGCAATTGCTGAAGGCTTGGCACTAGAAATTTATCATAAAAAGCTACCCAAAGCCTTACATAACGCACAAATTTTCGCCCTTGATGTAGGCAGTATGATTTCAGGGAGTAAATATCGGGGCGATTTTGAAAAGCGACTTAAAGGTGTGCTAGAAGAAATGGCACTTATCAAAAATGGTGTGCTTTTTATTGATGAGATTCACACGATTGTGGGTGCAGGGGCGACTTCTGGCTCAAGCCTTGATGCCTCAAATCTCCTTAAACCCGCTCTTGCTAATGGCACTTTGCGTTGTATTGGTGCGACAACATTTGCCGAGTTTAAAACACACTTTGATAAAGACAAAGCCCTATCCCGCCGCTTTAGCAAAGTAGAAGTCAAAGAGCCAAGTTTGCAAGACTGCTATGCTATCATTGAAGGATTAGCTCCAATTTATGAAAAATATCATCAAGTCAGTTACACAAAAAATGCGCTCAAAGCCTGTGTGGATTTATCCGCACGATATGTGAGTGATAAATTTTTACCCGATAAAGCCATAGATTTGCTTGATGAAGTGGGAGCAAATACACGAATCTATCACGCTAATAAGCCAAAGATTCAAGTCAAAGACATAGAATCTATTTTAAGCAAAAGCGTGCATATCCCAAAAAGCACCATTAGCACCGATGAAAGCAAAATGATAAAATCTCTCTCACATAACTTAAAAAAGAGAATCTTCTCCCAAGACAAAGCCATTATGGAGCTAACACGCGTGATTAAGGCAAATAAGGCAGGGTTAGGGGAAAGCAATAAGCCTATTGGTAGCTTTGTATTTGCAGGACCAAGTGGCGTTGGCAAAACGGAGCTAAGCAAAGAGCTTGCTCATCTTTTGGGAATTGAGTTTATCAAATTTGATATGAGTGAATATATGGAGCCACACTCCATCTCAAGACTCATTGGTGCGCCTGCTGGGTATATTGGCTTTGAGCAAGGGGGATTACTTGTAGATGCGGTGCGTAAGAATCCATATTGCGTATTGCTACTTGATGAAATAGAAAAAGCCCATAACGATATTTATAATATTTTATTGCAGATTCTAGATTCTGCAAGTTTGACTGATAATCTAGGCAATAGGGCGGATTTTAAAAATGTCATTGTCATTATGACAAGCAATGCTGGAAGCAAGGATAGCAACACGCTTGGCTTTAATGCCAACTTACAAAATAAAAATGATGCCGCAATCAAGCTTTTATTCTCGCCTGAATTGCGAAGTCGCATTGATAGCATTATTCACTTTAATCCTCTAGGATTGAAAGAATATTTGCTTATTGCTAAAAAATATATTGATGAGCTTGCTATCTCTCTCAAATCGCGTCATATCACCCTTGAGATAGATTCTAAAGCATTGCATTTTCTTGCTTCACAAAGTGTGGAAAGTGCGCTTGGAGCGAGAGAGATTAAAAAAATCATTGATAATGAAATCAAAAACAAACTAAGTGATGAAATACTTTTTGGCTCACTAAAAAAAGGAGGAGAATGTCTCATTTCACTTGCTTCAAAACCCAAAGAGCATATCATTCTTAGTTGTCAAAAAAGTCAAAACCTCATTGAAAATTTAATCAAATCAAACACCAAAATGACAAAGAAAAAGAAAAATGTCCCCGCTTTATAATCTATCTCATTTTTCTAGCTTTCCGTGGGAAAGTGAATTTGCCTGTATTTATCGCCATATCCCAAACCAAGAATATGGATATTTCAAAGCAATTAAAGATTTTTATAAAGAATCTACGCTCATTGGGCTAGATAGTCAGCTCAATGCTCTTACACAAAATACCCAAGCCTTCATAGATGGCAAAAAGTCATCACACGCCTTGCTTTGGGGAGCTAGAGGCTGTGGCAAAAGCTCGTGTTTGCAGGTTGTTTTAAGCTCATTTTTGCATAAAGATTCTCCCCTGCGTGTTATAGAGCTTCCTATGGAATGTCTCTATCTTGTAGGATTTGTGCAAGATATTGTGCGGGAGCTACCTTATAAATTCATTATACTTTGTGATGATTTGAGCCTCTCACCCAATGAAAATAGCTATAAATCCCTAAAAAGTGTGCTTGAAGGCTCATTTGAAAATAAACCAACAAACATACTTTTTTACACCACTTCAAACCAACGCCACCTTATTGCTGAATCTTACCCACAAGATACTTTGCATCTTAATGATGCTAAAGATGAGATTCTCTCCCTTAGCGATAGGTTTGGGCTGACCTTGGGATTCTACACGCTTGGGAAGGTAGAGTTTTTAAATCTTGTAGCCAAACTTTTAGATACGCCATTAGATGAGGATACAAAACGCAAGGCAGTGCAATTTAGCACTCTTAAGGGTTCAAACTCTCCGCGTATCGCACAAGAATTTTGCACCCTCTATCACAACAAAATCTTATAGTTTTTTACCTATTGTTTAAAAAAAATACAATCTTTTTAGCTAAGATTAATGCAAATAAGCGGTAAGGAGAGACTATGCGAAGCGTGATGCAAAATGTAATGATGATTGCAATTATGGCAGGTTTGATGTATGCTAGTGATGAAACGCACACAGGCGATATGGTGCCAGCTCACACTATGCAGCATCATCAAGAGATGCTAGAAGCACAAGCTCCTATCGCCCTCTCCAAGGAAATGCTCAATCTTATGCACGAACCGATGATGGAAGAGCCTTTTTTAGAAGATGATAATTTAGATTTAAATTTTCTTGTCAATATGATTCCTCATCATCAAGGTGCTATTGATTCTGCGGAATTTCTTTTAAAACATTCTAAAAACAAGCAGCTCCGCACTATCGCTACACAAATTATTCAAACACAAAAGGCTGAAATTGAAGAGTTTAAAGCCCTTATCCCAGAGCTTGAAAAACAAAAAAAGCTTTATAGCCCAAAGGAGGTAACACTCTACAACCAACAAGCCAAGCAAGATATGGAAACTATGCACCAAGAAATGTCAGAACTTGCTTTGACAGAGCGTCTTAATCACGATTTTCTTTTAAGTATGATTCCTCATCACGAAGCTGCTATCAAGGCTTCAAAGCAGATTCTCATCTACACGCAAAATGAGCAGATAAAAGCCATCGCACAAAAGATTATCCAAGTCCAAGAGCAAGAAATTGAAGACTTCAAAGTCCTACTCCAAAAAATCCACTAAAACCGCAGAATCTACTGCTACACAATCAACCCCCGCAGAATCTGCCTCCATTCTTATGGGGAGGGTGCAGAAATTACGCATTGTGCGTTTTAGTAAAAATGGTGCGTATCTTAGCCCTATATCTTCTTACCCACAAGATTCATACTCTACCAAACCAAACAGCCCTAGCCTTTCACCCAAAGAAGTGCTTTTGCCAAATAAATTTTTAACACCACAAAATGCTATAAATGACATCATAGAAGTTTTTGTTTTAACAGATTCACAAGATCGCCCCGTAGCGACAACGCAACGACCAAAAGCACAATATGGCGATATTGCTTTGCTTAATGTTATAAGCCACTCGCCATTTGGCTGCTTTTTAGACTTGGGCGTGGATAAGCATATTTTTATGCCTTGCAAGAATCCACAAAGTTTTAAACCTAATCAACAAGTGCTTGTCGCCATCACACTTGATAAGCAATCTCGTCTTATTGCAAAACAAGGCATTAAAAAATATCTCAAGCCCACGCTAAACTTTCACGCAGATTCTAAGATACCACTTCAGGCTTATATATTTGAACAAACACCGCTAGGCTTTGGCTGTGTGGTAGAAAATGCTTATTTTGGTTTGCTTTATGCTAATGAGCTTCCCCTCTCTTTCACCCCAAGCTTTTATGCACCCATTGAAGTGTATGCCAAAGGGATAAATCGTGGCAAGTTTGACCTTACCCTTTATCCCCCACTCCAAAAAAATCACAAGCAAATCCTACTTGATTCTATGCCTTTAGAGCTAAATTTTTCACACTCGCCAGAAAGTATTTTTGAATCTTTTCATATAAGCAAAAAGCTTTTTAAGCGACTTATTAATGAGCTTGTAAGAGAAGGTAAAATATATTTTGAAGAAAAAGAACAAGTTTTTAAACTCACGCAAAAAGGAGCAGTATGACAGCACTCATCACAGGGGCATCTTCGGGCTTTGGTGCAGCAATAGCCAGAATCTTTACTCAAAACAACCACAAAGTCATCATTCTTGCACGAAGAAAAGAAAGGCTAGATTCCTTGCAAAAAGAGTTAGGGAGCTTGGCTCAAAGTATAGTGTGCGATGTTTGCGATACACAATCTATCGCCAAAGCCCTGCAAAATCTCCCTAAAGATTTTCAAAATATAGATGTGCTTATTAATAATGCCGGATTAGCCCTTGGGCTAAGCAGTGCAGATAAAGCTGAAATTGCCGATTGGGAGCGTATGGTGGAAGTTAATGTCATCGCTCTTATGAAGCTCACACATCTCCTTTTACCCAAAATGGTAGCACAAGGCTTTGGGCATATTATCAATATTGGTTCTATTGCAGGGAGTTATTCCTATCCGGGTGGAAATGTCTATGGGGCAACAAAGGCATTTGTCAAGCAATTTAGCTTGAATCTGCGTGCAGATTTGTATGATAAAAATATCCGTGTGAGCGATATTGAACCCGGACTTTGCGGTGGGAGTGAATTTTCTTATGTGCGATTTAAAGGCGATGAGAAAAAAGCTCAAAGTGTGTATGAAGGCACAACACCACTTATGCCTGAAGATGTCGCAGAAAGTGTATTTTGGGTAGCCTCCCTACCACAACATATAAACATTAATCGCCTAGAGCTAATGCCAACCACACAAGCTCCAGCCGCCCTTAATGTGTATAAAAATGCTAAAGTTTAATAAGTTTAACACACTAAGCTACAATGCAATTTTAATTTAAACAAGGAGAATCTATGCAATGGCATACAAAAAGTTGGCGTGATAAGCCAATCAAACAACACCCAACCTACAAAGACACCAAGCTTTTAGAATCTGTAGAATCTCAGCTTAAGTCCTATCCACCACTTGTGTTTGCCGGAGAAGCTAGAGCATTGCAAGAGCGATTAGCTCAAGCTTGCAGGGGAGAGGCGTTTTTATTACAAGGGGGCGATTGTGCGGAGAGCTTTTCACAATTTAATGCAATTAATATCCGCGATTTATTTAAAGTGATTATTCAAATGGGGGCAATTTTGACATTTGGTGCATCTTGCCCCATTGTCAAGGTAGGACGCATAGCCGGGCAGTTTGCTAAACCTCGCTCAAGTGATTATGAGATTCAAGGGCAAGTCAGTCTGCCAAGCTACCGCGGCGATATGATTAATGGTATGGAGTTTGACGCCAAAGCAAGGGAGCACGACCCAAATCGCTTAATTCAAGCCTACAATCAAAGTGCTGCTACGCTTAATCTTTTGCGTGCATTTGCACAAGGGGGCTTTGCGGACTTAAATCAAGTGCATAAATGGAATCTTAGCTTTGTAAAAAACAATGCCTTTGGGCAAAAATATGAGGAACTTGCCTGTGCTATTACACAAGCCCTTGATTTTATGAAAGCCTGCGGGATTAATTCTAAAGACTTGCCGACCTTGCGTGAGACGGAGTTTTACACTTCGCACGAAGCCCTTGTGCTAAATTATGAAGAACAACTCTGCCGTGAAGATTCTCTAAGTGGAGAGTGGTATGACTGCTCGGCACATATGCTATGGATTGGCGAACGCACAAGAGGGCTTGATGAGGCACATATTGAGTTTTTGCGAGGGGTGAAAAATCCTTTGGGTGTGAAAATTGGACCAAATGCGACTAAGGAAGACATTATGGGAATCTGCGATAAACTCAATCCGCAAAATCAAAGCGGTAGGCTCAATCTCATCGTGCGTATGGGAGCTGAAAGCATTAAGAAAAACTTCCCTGCCCTGCTTGAATCTATCAATAAAGAAGGGCGTGAGATTCTATGGAGCTGCGATCCAATGCACGGCAATACAATCAAAGCAAATAATGGCTACAAAACGCGTGTGTTTGATAGTGTGCTTAGTGAAGTGAAGAGCTTTTTTGAGATTCACAAAGCCTGTGGAAGTTATGCAGGTGGAGTGCATTTGGAGATGACGGGAGCTGATGTTACAGAATGTGTGGGCGGCTCACAAGCTATCACTGAAGATGGACTAGCGTGTAACTATAATACGCAATGCGACCCACGCCTTAATGCCACACAAGCCATTGAAATGGCATTTCTCATAGCTGATATGATTAAAAATCGCTAATGCTTTTTCTCTTTTTAGAATCTGCCCTATGGATTCTAAAAATGGGGCATAATGCCTCACAATAATCACAAAATAATGCTTGAAAGATAATACTTCAAAGTTTCCAAAGATTCTAGGAAAATACTTTTAACTTTAATATGTCAATTTGTAGTTGGTTTGTAAGGTTTTATTTTGCGGGGCTAAAGACTCTAGGCAAAAGTAGAATCTTGATAAGGCATTTTAACAAGCAAGAATGTATCTCGCTTGTTAGTGGCTTTAAAATTTCTTCTTTTTCACATCTTCTAGGATTTGTCCAGCTATGTCATCAACAGCCTTAGAAATCCCTTCAGCGTGTTGAGCAACCTCAACATTCTTATGCGTTACACCCTCAAGGCTAATCACCGCTTCATTAATTTGTGTAATGCCAAGCGTTTGCTCATTAATAGAATCTGCCATCTCATTAATGCTTTGCACCAAGAGATTTGTATTTGCCTCAATCTCACCTAAAGACTTTTGCGTTCTTTCAGCGAGCTTTCTCACTTCATCAGCAACAACAGCAAAGCCTCTTCCGTGTTCCCCAGCTCTTGCTGCTTCAATAGCGGCATTAAGTGCAAGGAGATTGATTTGATCGGCAATATCACGGATAATGCCAATGACATTTTTAATATCATCACCTTGTGAAACCACTTCAGATGTTCGCTCACGCATACTTTGCATTGATGAAGTAATCTCTTCTATCGCAGAGGCTGTTTGCTCTAATGAGCTAGCTTGTGAGGTAGAGCCTTGTGTAAGGTGTGATACTGCTTCTTCTAGCTCACTTGCCCTTTGTGCAAGTGTTTGAGCAAAACCACTTGATACACGCAGCATTTGTGCAATCTCTTGCCCCAATACATTTGCTGTAACCTCAACATTACCCTTAGCATTTGGAATAGAGTTTGTAAAATCAAGCGTTTTATATTGTTCAAAAATATCGTGGATAAGATTCATATCTGTCCCCACTCGTCTTTGCAATACATCAAGGAGTTC
This sequence comes from uncultured Helicobacter sp., assembly GCA_963559865.1. Lineage (GTDB taxonomy): Bacteria > Campylobacterota > Campylobacteria > Campylobacterales > Helicobacteraceae > Helicobacter_C. The sequence continues at coordinate 40,781 of CAUWMC010000006.1, read as the reverse complement.
ATTAAGAATCTCTTGTAGCTTGATAAGCTGAGGGTTATTTGGCTTAGCATCAAGCCTTACACTCAAATCACCCATCTCAACTTTATGCACAGATTCTATAGCTTGTTCAATAGCGATATTATCAATACGCGTATGCTCCTTAATGTCTTCAACAGCATCATTAATGCGTTTTGCCATTCGCCCTAATTCATCAGTTTTATTTATGTCAATACGCTCAACATCGTTTGTTTCGCGTTTTAAGAATCTAAAGAAGCCTTTCAAGCCCTCATAGATTTTCTCAATATCTCTTTGGATATAGAACTTCACATAACCAATCACAACAAGATTCACAAGCACCATAACAACGAGCAATACAATAATGATACTTTTCTCAACAAAACGCAATTCAGAAAGTAGCTCATCATAAGGGGCAAAGTTAAACATCGTCCAATACACGCCATCCCAAATTTCAAAATTGTAAATAGCAGCCATTCCCTTATATCCAGCCCTTGAAGTTGACTCAACAATATCACTTCCAATCTTGCCTGTAGCTTGAAGCTCAACAGCCTTTTTCACACCCTCTGTATTATTAATATCTAAGAGCTTTACACCTATCTTATCTTCCTCATAATACATCGTCAAAAGCCCATCATCTCCAATAAGCAGTCGCACAGAGTGTTCAAATGGATTCGTATTTTTTGCTAGAATCTCATCGCTAAGCTCACTCATATTAATGATAGCCCCCACGACACCTACGCGTTTTCCTTCATTATACACAGGAAAAGCAATGCTAATGACTTTAATTTCTTGTTTGTCATACACAATCGTCGTAGGGCGAGAAAGCATAACCTCCTCTGTCCCCTTCTTTGTTGCAGGCACATCTGCAAACCCATCAACAAGATTTTTGCCATCTTTTGTTTTTATATCATTGAGCGAAGCCATTCTTACGCCAGAATCGTGCTCATCAGGGTCATCATCAACCAGCACAAAACCTGCACGAGTGCGTTCATCATACGCAGGATGGTCAATCTTAATATATGTAGCCACCATAGTTGGGTCATAATCTACAACATATTCAAGCAATTTGCTTAATGCCACAGAAGACATCGCACTTGCACTCCGCCTCAAGTTTGCACCCGCTGCTTTTGCTACCGCTTCAAGCCCAGCTCCAGCTATGCTAAAACGAGCCTCCACAGCACGAGCATCATTAAACGCACTTGCATACAAAAATTTCTTTGCTTCCTTTACCATACTCTCTTCAATATTAGTTGAAACAAGCACAGCCACACCGATATTACCCACCAATAAAATGAGTGTCAAAAGCGCACTAATTTTATTCCCAATACTTAAATTACGAATATAAGACAAAATCTCCTCCTAAACAATATGGATACTCCATTTTACTAAAGCATTAGAAGCAATATTTCCAACTTTCAAAATGAATTTCGCACATATTGTAATGTAATTCTTTAGCAAAATCAAGTTAAAGCCCACTACAAAAAAAAAAAAACGCCCTATCTCCACACACAAAACGAAACACTAAGGTTGTAACTCTACTCTAAAACAACCCTTTTTGCTCAATAAATGGAATCTTCAATAGCTCATAAGTCTTAGGCGTGGCAATTCTACCCTTTGCCGTGCGTTCAAAATACCCATTTGCCAACAAGTATGGCTCTATCACATCTTCAATAGTCGCCTCATCTTCACTCATTGCCGCAGCTATGGTATTTAACCCAATAGCCCTGCCTCTAGATTCAGCTAAAATCGCCAAATAACGCAAATCTAGCTCATCAAAACCTAGCTCATTTACACCTAACTCATTTAACGCATAATGCACACACTCAATGCCTATCTCACTTTGTGAATCTAAACTCACATCAGCAAAATCCCTAACCCTCCTTAAAAGCCTCAAAGCAATACGCGGTGTGCCTCTTGAGCGTCTAGCAATCTCATTAGCCCCCTCTTTAGATAGGCTTTTTGAGAGCTTTTTTGCCGCAGTTTGCACAATAAGGGCAAGTTCATTTGGCTCATAAAACTGCAATCTAAAACTCATTCCAAATCTATCACGCAAAGGGTTTGAAAGCATACCCGCACGCGTTGTCGCACCAATGAGTGTAAAAGGGGCAAGATCAATTTTAAGCGTTTGAGCAGCAGGACCAGAGCCGATAATAATATCAAGCCTAAAATCTTCCATCGCCGGATAGAGAATCTCCTCAATAGCAGGGCTAAGGCGATGAATCTCATCAATAAATAAAATATCCCCTTGATTTAAATTTGTTAAAATCGCCGCCAAATCGCCTGATTTTTCAATCATCGGTGCGGCACTCACTTTAATATTACACCCCATCTCATAAGCAATAATATGGCTTAGTGTCGTTTTTCCAAGCCCGGGCGGACCAAAAAAAAGGATATGATCCAAGCATTCGTTGCGTTTCTTACTTGCTTCTATAAAAACTTTAAGATTCTTTTTTATCTTCTCCTGCCCCACATATTCTTCCCAAACGCTTGGGCGTAAAGATAGCTCTTGGCTAGATTCAAAGCTAAATCTCTCCACCTCCACAATGCGATTTATTTCAGCAGATTCTACAATTTCTTTTGATTTTTCTAGGGTAATTTTCTCCATTTTTGCCCTTAATAGCTTTCATTTTCACTAGGAAACTGCAACGACTTCACATCTTTAGCATACGCCCTTATAGCATCTTTTAGCATTGCCTTGCCATCACAATATGTCCGCACAAATTTTGGTTTAAAAGCAGAGAAAAAGCCAAAAGCATCACTCCAAACAAGAATCTGCCCATCACACGCATTCCCCGCCCCTATGCCAATAGTAGGCACAGATAAAGCATTTGTGATTTTTTCTGCCACTTGTGATTTTACCCCCTCAATCAGCACGGAGAAAACCCCCGCTTCCTGCATTGCTAAGGCACATTCTAGCAATTCTTGAGCTTCTTTTTCACTCTTGCCCTTAACCTTGAATCCTCCATCAAAACGCATAAACTGCGGCTTTAATCCAATATGCGCCACAACAGCAATCCCCTCTTCACACAATGCCTTGACAATGGGTAGTTTTTGTATATCCACCTCAAGCTTAATCGCATCAGCAGCGGTGTTTTTATAGAATCTTAGTGCATTTTTCAGTGCAAGTTTTTGTGTGGCATAGCTCCCAAAGGGCATATCCGCTAGGACAAAAGAGTGCTTCACACCCCTGCAAACCGCCTTTGTGTGATAAAGCATCTCTTGCATACTCGCACCGGTAGTCTCACTCTCTCCGCCAAAGCTCATTTTCAAGCTATCACCTACTAAAATCACATCAACTTCAGAATCAAAAATATTTGCCATTAACGCATCATAAGCAGTAATTGCCGTGATTTTCTCTACACCTTTTTTTGCCCTAAGCTCTGTAATTGTCATCTTTTTTTCTAGCATTTTCTATCCTTTTTAGCAGATTCTAATCACCCCAATTCAGTAGCACCACCGCACACACAACCATCACTATCCCTATGTAACCGAGTGTGCCTAGATTCTCTTTAAAAAATATATAGCCTCCAAGAGCCGTGCCAATAATGCCAACAGCCCCCCAAGTCGCATAAGCTGTGCTCAAAGGTAGAATCTGTATAGCCACAGCCAACGCACTAAAAGCTACCCACACCATCACTACACACGCAATCGCATAGCCTTTTTTGGTGAAACTTTCGGATTTTTTCAAAAATAAATTTGCCACAATATCAAGCAAGGCTGCTATAAAAACAAACACCAACGCACCCTCTTTTGTGCCAAAAAGCCAAGTCATTTTTCACCCCCATTATCTTGTGAATCTCTAGCCGTTGTAGAATCTTTAGCAGCCACAGAATTTGTAGAATCTTCGTGGGCTTTGGCATTTTTTAGCTCCGCGATATTAATCAGTGCAATACCACATAGTGAAAGACAAATGCCTAAATACTCTTGCCATCTTAAGCTTTCACCAAAATAAAATATCCCTATACACACCACACACAGCACACCTAAAACTTCCCACAACGCATATGCCACACTGATGGATAATCGCCTAAGTGAGAGAGCCATAAAGTAATATGAAAGCACAAGGAGTGCATACATTGCTAAAAATCCTAAGATTCTATTGCCAGATTCATCTCCGGCTTTCATAAAGCTCGTGGCTAAGACTTCGGTTAAAATCGCAAATGTCAGTAAAATATAGGCTTTTTTAAAGCTCATTTTCTCCTCCTTGACTTGAGTTTAGGCTTTTGAGTATTTTGACTAAACACCACAAAGGCTAAAATCACACTCGCAACAAACATCACGCAGCTTAGAATCTGCCCCATTGATAAGCCAAAGGCATAATAGCCTAATTGAGAATCTGCCTCTCTATAATACTCACACACGAATCGTGCTATGGCATAGAAAAATCCATACGCCACAATCAAACTGCCCGCTCTCTTGGCATATCGCAATACAACAAGCAAAAGGACAAAGACGACAATTCCCTCGGCAAAAGCCTCAAACAACTGACTAGGATAGCGTAGCTCCCCATTCACAAGTATGCCTATACTTCTGCCAAACTCATTATCCTCAACCAAACGCCCAAACAACTCGTGATTAAAGAAATTACCCAAGCGTCCAAACACATAACCTAGCGGAATAGAGATAGCTGATAAATCCATAAATATCCAAAATGAGAGCTTTTTAACATAGCAAAACAACAATGAAGCAAGTAAAAATCCAAACATAGCTCCGTGATAGCTAAAGCCACTAATGCCGACAAAAACGCCATTGTAGTATGGGTTGAAAATCTCCCAAGGTTGCAGGAGGTATTCCCACCTTTGCGGAGAATAGATGAGCACATAGCCTAACCGCCCACCCAAAATTACACCAATCTCCGCCCAAATGAAAAATGAATCTAGACTTTCTTGTGTAATAGGAAAACGCTTATTGTTATATTTTACAAATGCCTTTGCGATTAAAAGTGCTAAGAGCATTGCCCCCACATACATAATGCCATACCAATGCACATTTATACCAAAGACTTCAAATGCAATGGGGTTGATATAATCATAGATTCTATTCCAAGTGCTATACTCCTGCATTACGCCTCCATAATCTTAATTTTAAACTCATCAACCATATCAATCTCTTCAAAAAACATAAACAATCGCAAATCATCAACAACAATTTCTATGGGTATCCTATCAACACTTCTAAGTTTAAACAAAAACCCAAGCACATAAGAATTAATCGGGTAGGCTTGAACAAAGTAGATTCTTAAAATGCTTGTAGAATCTACAAGAATCTGTGGCAGAAGGCTTTCAAGCTCAATTTTAAAGCTCAAAAACGCATCATAAGTTTTTAGCTTCCCTGTGCTACGCACCATCTGCAAATCATTGATTGTTTCAAGATTTAATGCCATATCGCTCCTTTTTTACAAGGCGTGATTATAGCAAAGTTTGTTTTAGGAGATTAAACACACCCCAAGAATACATATCGCAAAGCCATAATGGGCTATGTATTTTCCACGCCACTTTAGACTATCCTGCAATAAGATTCTAAAGATTCTGTATTGCTACAAAACCATTAGCTTGTTTTCACAAGCAAACTAGAGCATACAAGTGGTGTTTTTAGACGCTTAATGACAGAATGCTCCCTAGCCCCCATAAGATTTAGAATCTTCTTGCCTTTTTTGCCTATTTTTAGCCCATCTCTTTTGTAGTAAGACTTTAGCAAAAAAGGATAGCTGCACTCCAAAATAAAATGTGTTGCCCTCACTTTTAGCACGCATTCTATATGTTTTTTCTTACCCCTTACATTGACTTTGCATTGCCCCATATTCCACTCATAAAGCTGCAATTTAGATAAGGCAAAAACGCTATGTTCAATAATATTGCCCACATACTCACACAACACAAGGGCGATTGTGTCCTTGCCCTCCCTTAGAAACTTGCCTCTATTTATTTTTAAATGCTCGTGTGTCCAAGTCTGCCGTGCTTGATTCTGTAAAGAAGATATGCCCCCTCTTACAATAATGCGAGATTCCACCCACGATATGATTTTATCAATACTGCTAAAATCCGCCTCAAATCTCGCCCTATACCCATTTTTATGGATTATCAATCTATGTCCTAAACTTTGCAATCGCCCCATCTAACTCTTCTGCTTTTTGCGACATATCATTGACAACTTTTTGTATATTATGCCCTACACTTTGTGTGGATTCTGAAGATTTGGCAATCTCTTTCATCATACTTGCTAACTCTTTTGTGCTTTGTGCAATAGAAGTGCTAATCTCATTTAGGCGAATAGAGTTTTGTTTTGTGAGCCTTAGTCTCTCGTGTGTATGATGTGCTTCATCAATAAGCGGTGTGGTTTTCTCTGTGATATGCACCATATCTGTGGCACTCTCTTTAATAGTTGAACCCATATCATCAATGCTTTGGGTTACAAGATTCACATTTGCAGCTATTTCATTGAGAGACTTTTGCGTTCTTTCAGCTAGCTTTCTCACTTCATCAGCTACAACAGCAAAGCCTCGCCCGTGTTCCCCAGCCCGAGCTGCTTCAATAGCGGCATTAAGTGCTAAAAGATTAGTTTGGTCGGCTATGTCATTGATGATTGAAAGCACAGATTTAATCTGCTCTGCGTGATTTGTAAGCTCCTCTACATGTCCTAAAATATCCTGCTGACTTTGAGCGGAAGTCGTAATAAGCTCAATAGAATCGCTAAGATTCTTTACAAACTCTTCTAAAATACTTTCTGTTTGGTTAATGTCATCAGTAGTTGCATTTGCCGAATCTTGAGCAACTTCAAGATTCTCACTCACATTTTGCGCAAGTGAATTTACCTTATCTACAAGCTCAAACTGCTCATCAGAATTGCGTGAAAGCACATTTGACATATCAAGCAATCCTTTGCAAGTATCTGTATTTTCCAAACTCACGCGTTTGCTTAAGGAAATAGTCTCTTGTATGGTTTGGATAAATTTATTGACATAATTTGAAGCTACCCCTACTTCATCTTTGCTTTTAATCGCTAGTCGCTTTGTCAAATCCCCGCTACCGCCATCTGTCAAGTCCTTTGCCATATCTCGCAAACGATTAAGCGGTCTCACAAGCTCTCTTTCAAAAAACACATATAATCCAAAAAGTGCCAAAGCCCCTGCTATAAGCATTGTAAGTAAAAGATAATTTTCACTTTCATTAATTTGATCATAAAAACTCTGCGTTGAGATTTTAAGCTCTAGCACACCTAGCACATCGCCCTCTTTAACTTTACCATCTTGATGACACGCCATACAACCCTCATCTGCAATTAAAGGCTTTTGAAATAAGACACTATGCTGATCATTTTCATTCAATTCATCAAGTTTGGCAAGTTTATTTACAAAAACTTCTTGAATCTTAGGATCATTGCTCACAGAATCAGGCAAGTTAAATAAATCAATCACGCTTTGAGATTTATAAATCTGCACAGACTGAATCCCCGGGATCTTCCCTGCATCAGCTAGACCCGCATCAATCATCTCTCTAATCCCCATATTCATACTCATACGCACGGTTTGAAAAATAGAATCTCCAAGCATTTGCGCACTTCTTTTTCCCTCTTTTACCGCCATACTCTCATACCCAAATGAGATGATTTGATACAACACACCAAAGCCAATGATAATGAAAACAAAAAGAGTGAAAAGCACTTTAGAACGAAATGTTTGTAGCATATAATCCCCTTCTTTGCTAGATTCTGTAATATTGCCCTTTGCAAGCGTATTTTAGCATATTTTTGCGTGAGTAGCACTATGCTAATTTTTTCAATGCCTGCTTCACAAGCTCTGAGACACTTTGTGCCTCTAGCCCTTGAAGTGCCTTTTGCACTTCTGTATTTTTAAAGCCAAGCGATTGCAAGGCAAGGGCTGCCTCATTTTTTAAGCCATTTGTCTGTGGGATACTCTCATCAGCAATAAGACTAGCAAAGAATCCTGCCACATCTACCATAATCTTCCCCGCTCCTTTTGCCCCAATCCCGGGGACCTTTTTTAACGCATCAATGTCTTTATTGCTAATTATTTTTGCAAACTCCATTGGTGTGTAAGTGGATAAAATAGCCAAAGCCACCTTTGGACCCACGCCATTAATCTTAATAAGTCGCTCAAAAGTCTGCTTTTCTATCTCCTCTACAAAACCAAAGAGCAAATGTGCATCTTCACGGATAATTTGCGTGCAGATAATCCTTGCTTCCTTTGCACTCTCTGCCCTAAGTTTAGAGGTGGCATTAAGCGACATTTGCACCCCATAAATCACACCACCCACATCAATCTCTATCATCATAGGTTCATATTTTACAACTACACCTCTTAACCCAACAATCATACCCTTCTCCCTTAGAATCTGCTCAAATCCTTAATTTTATGAACGCACTTCTCGCACAAGCCTTAAGCTCTCTTTATCAATGCCAATATCAACTTCCTCGCCGTGGCTTAAAAGCATAATATCCTTTGCCTCTGGGAAAAAGCTCTCATAGACAATTTCATTATCATTTTGCCAAGGAGCATCGCTTGTGATTTTGGCATTTTGCGTTTGTAAGTCAAGATTCTGCAATGCTGTGCTATATGTCTTACTCTTCTCCTGCAATGTTATCAAACGCTCCTTTAAATACTTTGTGTGGCGTAAAAGCACAACATATTGAGCCACACTCTCTGTAATATTGCGTTCATTAGGCTTATTATTTTTCTTATTTTCTTCCATAATAACCTTTATTTTTTCCACAACAGGCTTTGTTTTACGCACCCTTGATAAATCTTTATTCAGCACGGCTAGAAGCGTATTCATCTCTTTGATGTTATATTCAATTTGTGCGTTAAAATGCTCCACCTCTTCACTGGCTTTAAGCGAAGCACGAGAATTTATACTGATGTGATTTTCTCCACCATTCATAGCCTTGATGTATAAATGCTGCGAGAGGGCTATTTTTGTATGAGAATGTAAAGAAGCGATAGTAATCTTTTTTGCTTCAATATTTCCACCATTAGCTTGTTCAATACTCACCTCCTCACCCTTGACACTGCCAAGCTCCAAGCGATTGATACGAATCTTCTCTCCCACAGCACTGCCTTTATGTATATCAATGCTCATCTCATCTGCCCTGATGATAGCACTTTGATGTGTTTGTCCATTAATCTCAAGCTTTTTTGCTATCACTTTAGCATTTTCTGCCACACTGCCATAAATCTTTATATCCTGTGCCTCAAGCACAATGCTCGCTCCTATGGCATCTTGATTAGGGTCAGCACAAGTTACCTCAACGACAAAGCCTTTTTTGTCCCCACCTAGCAATGAGCCATTCTTACGCAAACTCACTTCGGGAAAATTAAAATCAAGCAAAATCCGCAGCTCCCCCTCGCCCACAGACACATAGCCATCTTGTGCCGCATAATACAATACTTCATCTTCTTTTTCTTCTATGCTAAACTCACTCTCTTTGAATCTTAGCTTCTTTATCTTGTCATCACCCTCAATATCTTGCTTTTTGACATTGATATAATCGCCCTTGAGATTCCGCCCACTCATTCCAGCCTGATGTTTTAAGCTTATACCCACAAGCTCACCGCTTTTTGCCGCATATGAAGCAAACTCAACATTCTCACTATGCGTTTTATTCCACTCTTCTTGCAAGATAAATCTAAAACTTGCCTCCATTTCTGGAATAAAACTCGCCTTTGCAATCACAAAACTCTGCGTAGATTCTAGCACACCACTTATTTGTAGCTGTGAAAAAAGCTCCTTAAGGTTTGCTATCTCTTGTTTCACTCCGCTATCAAATAGTCTAATGATGATATTATGTGCAATTTTTTTTCTAGTAATCTCTGCGTAAAGTTCCTCAAAAAAACTCTCATCATTTTTTACCTCTAGCCCTGCCTTAAGCTCTAAGCTCAACTCATAGCAATGTGAATCTAGCTTAAGCTCAACAAAAGGGGCTAAGTCGTTCTCTTTTAAACCACGCAAACTAATATCATACACTTGCCGTATTTCAAAATCATTTTTGTTGTATTCGGCATCATTACTTAGAATCTTATCTCTTTCTTCAATGCTAGGAGATGCAAAGTCTTTCTTTTTCTCGCCACGAAAAAAGGTGCTAATCTGCAAAATATCAAAGCTAATCATTTTTTCTTCAAGTGCATAAAGCTCACTGATTTTTTTAATCTCCGCACTCACATCAGCACAGCCCTTGACTGATACAGGCTCAAATAATTGCATAACAACCCCCGTAGCTTAAAGTTTGTTTATTGTAGCTATAATTTTACACTTTCAATCTTTAAAAAGGCAAAAAATTGATTAAAAAAGCATTTTTGACAAATAGCAGTGGCATTTTGCTTTCACGCGTGGCTGGTTTGGTGCGTGATTTATGCACGGCAAAGATTCTAGGAGCGGGTGTGTATAGTGATATATTTTTTGCCGCCTTTAAACTCCCAAATCTCTTTAGACGCGTATTTGGAGAAGGGGCTTTCACGCAAAGTTTTTTGCCAAATTTTATTCGCAGTCGCAAAAAAGGTATGTTTGCTTTAATCACCTTGCTTATATTTGCTTTTGTGATTTTGCTTTTATCGCTTTTTGTGGTGTTTTGCAGTGGGCTTGTTACAAAGCTTTTGGCGTGGGGATTTGATGAAGAAACAATAGAGCTTGCAAAGCCCATTGTGGTGATTAACTTTTGGTATTTGGAGCTTGTGTTTATCGTTACTTTTCTTTCCTCACTCTTGCAATACAAAAATTGCTTTTGGGTCAATGCCTACAACACCGCACTTTTAAATATCGCTATGATAGCCGCTCTCTTTCTTGCTCACGATAAGCAATCTATGCAAGTGGTGTATATGCTAAGCTATGGTGTAGTATGTGGTGGAATCTTGCAGATTCTGCTTCATTTCTATCCGCTGTATCGTTTGAGATTTTTTAAGCTTTTATGGGTGGGCGTGATTGAGTTATGGCAATGGTGCAAAACAAAAAATCCAGATTCTAAACTCAAAGCAAAAATCACTCAAATAAAGAGCGAGTTAAAAACTTTTTTTAAGCAATTTTTCCCCGCTATGCTTGGTAGCTCAACAGCCCAGCTTGCCACCTTTACCGATACACTTTTAGCCTCATTCTTAGCTGCTGGGAGCATTAGCTCTTTGTATTATGCAAATAGAATCTTTCAATTCCCCCTAGCGATTTTTGCTATTGCCATATCCACCGCCCTTTTCCCCCTTGTAGCAAAGGCGATTAAAAACAACGAACAAACAAAGGCTTTACAAGCCTTAAAAAAATCATTTTGGTTTTTATGTATCATTTTATGCGTTTGTGTCGTGGGTGGGGTGATGCTAAGTGAAGAAATCATCAGCCTTTTGTATGAGTGGGGAAATTTTACCAAAGAAAATACCATTATCGTAGCAGGAGTGTTTAGTGCCTATATGATAGGACTTGTGCCTTTTGGATTAAGTAGAATCTTTTCCCTTTGGCTTTACTCTCATCAAATGCAGGGCAAAGCAGCTAAAATATCGGCTATATCCTTACTATGTGGCATTGGCTTTTCACTCATACTTATGCACCCATTTGGAGCTATGGGCTTGGCATTTTCAGGCAGTTTGAGCGGATTTGTGCTTTTTGTGCTAACAATTAGAATCTTTGGCTTCAAACAATTCTTAGCTATAATAGCCAACACAAAAGCGTGGTTACTGCTTATAGCAATTTTGAGCGTTGAAGTGCTGATTCTATGGCTTCTTAAGCCTTATGTTAGCGATTTAGTCAATGCCATTCATCTTTTTGTAAGGAATATAGTATGATTACCCTTTTTGATAGTATCAAGAAGCAAAAGCTCCATTTTGAGCCCATCTCACCAAAACAGGTGCGAATCTATGTCTGCGGACCAACGGTGTATGATGACGCACATTTAGGACACGCACGAAGCTCTATTGCCTTTGATTTGTGGCGGCGACTTTTTTTGTTTCTTGATTTTGAAGTGATATTTGCCAAAAACTTCACTGATATTGATGACAAAATCATTAAAAAATCCTTGCAAAATGGCATAAGTGTAACAGAAGTGAGCGAGCGATACATTGAGCTGTATTTAAATGATATGCACACTTTAGGAATCTTGCGTCCAGACCTTGAGCCAAAAGCTACGAGTAACCTTCCTCAAATGCACGAAATGATAGAACATCTTTTGCAAAAGGGCTATGCCTATATGGGCGAAAACAACGATGTGTATTTAAGTATCACAAAAGATAAAGCCTATGGCTCACTCTCTCAACGCACTACACACGAGCAGAATCAAAGTCGTATTACTAATGCCAATGACAAGCAAGAAGAAAGTGATTTTGCACTATGGAAAGGCTACAAAGGGGAAAATGACATCGCTTATGATAGTCCTTTTGGTAAAGGGCGTCCGGGTTGGCATATTGAATGTTCAGCAATGATTGAAAAGCACCTTGCATATAAGGAGCAAGACTTTGCTATTGATATACACGCAGGTGGAGCTGACTTACTCTTCCCCCATCACGAAAATGAAGCCTCCCAAACTCGCTGTGCCACGGGACGAGAACTTGCCAAATATTGGCTACACAACGGCTTTGTCAATATCAATGGTGAAAAAATGAGTAAAAGCCTTGGCAATAGCTTTTTTATCAAAGATGCACTCAAAATCTATGATGGCGAGATTCTAAGAAACTATCTACTTGGGGTGCATTATCGCTTGGCACTCAATTTTAACGAAGAATACTTGCTACAAAGCAAAAAGAGGCTTGATAAAATCTATCGCTTAAAAAAACGTATTATAGATTCTATCCCAAATAAACAATCTCCAAATCCAAGCGAGTTACCTCAACAACTAGAATCTTTGAGCAATCTCAAAGCCCACACTAAAAACGCTCAAGATTCTTTTATTCAGCCCTTGCTTGAAGCCTTGAGTGATGATTATAACATCTCAAAAGCTCTAAGCATTATTGAAGAAATGCTCTCTTTAAGCAATGAATACCTTGATAAAAATCCAAAAGACAAAGCCTACAAACTCGCCATTAGTGGCAATCTTGCGTGTATAGAATATTTACTTGGGCTTGGGGGAAAAGACCCCACTCTATATTTTCAGCTTGGGCTAACAGAGCAAGAAAAGCAAGATATTGAATCTAAACTCAAACTTCGCACAGAAGCCAAAGCACAAAAAAACTATGCCCTTGCTGATAGCATACGCAACGAGCTACACAATCAAGGCATTGAGATTATGGACACTCCTCAAGGCAGCACTTGGGAAAAAGTCTAGCTACATCGCCACAAATACTAAAGAAGCAGAATCTAAAATGCTGTGAGCTTGTGAAATATCTTTGCCAATGCGGGATTTTAGCTCACTTAAATCGCTAAAAGTGCAATTATCACGGATTTTTTCAACAAAGCACACACTTATAGAATCTGCACTTACCCTATCCTGTGCTACAAAGTCTTTATCAATAATATGCGTCTCTATGCTAAAAGCCCCATCTGTGCTAAGACGATGCCCCACAAAACACACACTTTTATAGATTCTATTTTGTAACTTTGTGAAACTCGCATATACGCCATTTTGGGGCAAAACATATCCGCTAGTCTCCAAATTTATCGTTGCATAGAGCTGCTTTGAGCCAAGATTCTGCCCAGAGATAACCTTGCCATAAATCTCATAATACCGCCCAAGCATAGCCCTTGAGCTTTGCATATCACCTTGCTTGATAGATTCTTTTATCACGCTTGAATGCACCCCTTGAGCTTTTATGCGAAACTCCGGCACAATCACCACTTCCCCATCAAATAAATCTACCAAATCCGCCGCACTCCACGCCCTATTTTTTCCAAAGCAAAAGTCATAGCCCACAACAAGTTTTTCTAATGCCCTAAACTTTTCTTTTAAAATTTTTACAAAATATTCTCCGCTCCATTCCCCAATATCACTAAAATCCACAAAAATCATCTCTTTATCGCAATATAGTTCTTTATTTGGCGTGAGTAGCTCCCCACCACTTTCAATGCAAAACACCGCTCCATTTTCTCCCAAATGCTTAAAAAGCTCTCTATGAGCTAAGTGCATACCATCAAATTTGCCCAACGCAATATGAGTAATACGCCTATCTTCTTGCATAGACAAAAAACTCTTCATTCCCTTCCTTTCCACTCATTACGCTTTTTTCACTTGCTAAAATGCTAAAATTCCGCTTTTTTAGATATTCACAAAACGCTTTTAACGCCCCTTCACCCAAACTTTTATCTTTTAATACACCTTTTTTATTGCGTTTTGCCTCTATTCCCACTTCAAATTGTGGTTTAAAAAGCCAAATATATTCTCCCACATTTAGTCTTTCAAAACTCTCCATAAGCTTATATAGCGAGATAAAGCTCACATCACACACCATTATGTCAAACTCCCCTTCATAGCTAAAATCTCGTATATCACATTCTTCAAACACCCTTATGCGTTCATCTTGCACAATGCTACTATGGAGTTGATTTTTTCCTACATCTACACACACTACAGAATCTATACCAGATTCCAAAAGCACTTGCGTAAAGCCACCCGTGCTTGCTCCAATGTCAATGGCTCTTTTGTGGAAAAGATACTCCCTATCCCACAGCCCTTTTTGCACCAAAGATTCTATAAAACCTCTTAGCTTATAGCCCGCACGCGAAAGCAACAAATCTTTAGAATCCACACTCACCCTATCATTTTCTTCAAGCAAAAATGAGCCTTTTTTCACCACAATACCATTGACTTTAACGCAACCAGATTCTATGGCTTCTTTTGCCTTTGTGCGTGAGCTACACAAAGATTTCACATACACATCAAGTCGCATTATTGTGTCAGCTTACTTTCACGCTTTGCATAGCCAAAGTCAAAGCTCATACGCCCCACACCCTTTATCTCCGCAAAAAGCTTGAGTGTATCTTTACCGCGTTTGCCAATTCTTTCAAAAGCAACAAGATACACATCATTATAAGTAATATCAGGGCTAAAATTGCCTAGATTTTTAGAATCTAGCTTTTCTATCTTGCTAGATTCTAGGCTATTGTAGGCAGTTTTTAAGCTAAATTTCATATTTTTTTCACTCACCACATCAAGCTTATCATACACTTCTATCAAAAATACTTCACCGCTCTCCGCACCAATCCATTTTTTGTCAATCTCATTGACATATCGTGCTATCATCAAAATCTGCGTATGATTATCTTGCAGGATTTGAGATTTTCTCATTGCTTGAATCTCACGCTCTTTTATAGATTTTTCATCTTGTGGCTTGTAATGAGCTGAAGCAATATGCACAAAATTTTTTTTATAAAAATCACTACACCCCATAAGCATAAATGCCACAACACACGCCACAAAAAACTTCACATCTTTCCTTTATCCTTTTATTTAAATATTGTATCACAAACTTTGCTACAATGCCTAAACCCAAAAAGTAAAAGGATTGATATGCAAATGCCCACTCCCGCCCCAAAACACCTACTCCGCACAAGCGATCTTAGCCTATCACAAATTGAATCTATTCTTAGTAAAGCCCAAACCTACAAAGATATGCACCACAGAGAGATTCTCAAAAACAAGACCATCATTACCATTTTTTTTGAAAACTCCACCCGCACACTCTCTAGCTTTGAAATAGCTGCAAAGCGACTAGGGGCTGATGTTATCCGCCTTGATGTGAGCAAAAGCTCCACAGCCAAAGGGGAGAGTATGTCAGATACGGCAGCAAACTTAAATGCAATGAAGCCAAATGCCATTATTATCCGTCATAAAAACGCCGGAGCAGGATATTATCTCAAATCTCAAGTGAGCTGCCCCATCATTAATGGTGGCGATGGTGCGCACGCTCACCCTACTCAAGCCCTGCTTGATTTACTCACGCTCAAAGAGCATTTTGGCAATGATTTAAAGAATCTTAAGGGTAAAAAAATCGCCATTATCGGTGATATAAAAAATTCGCGTGTTGCAAATAGTAATATTGAGCTGCTCTCTCTTTTTGGTATGGAAGTGATTTTAGTTGCCCCACCGCACTTTCTCCCACCCACCACCTTACGCACTACACACAATCTCCGCGAGATTGCTAAAGAGGTTGATGTCTTTATGAGCTTACGCACACAAACAGAGCGACACGATAAGCAAATCTATGGCTCACTCAAAGACTATGCCTCACAATACTGCCTAACCTTAGAGATTCTAGCAGATACACAAGCCATAGTCTTACACCCCGGACCTGTGCATAGGAATATTGATATTGATGATGAAGTGCTTAAAGATTCTCGTTGCAAGGTGCTAGAGCAAGTAACAAATGGGGTATGTGTAAGAATGGCAGTGCTAGAATTTTGCTGTGCTTAATGTATTGCCTCTTTTGCAAGTTTGGACTAGTCGCATAAGTGGTGCTTTTGGGGAAATCTACATAAAACACGCTTTAGAATCTTTGTGATTTTTTATATAAGGGGGAGGGGCTTAAATTTGCAAGTGTGGATTATTGCTCCGCAAAAATGCGAAGTCGGTTCGCAGATATACCGCTCACTCCCCCTTATATATCCGCCCCTTGCCTTAAGGGCGTTCGTGGGCGTGCCTTAAAGCGTGAGACTACAATATTTTGTGAAAAACAAACACTCAAAAAGAAAGATTTTGGAAATCTTATCAAATATCAAGAATCTGCCCTTATCCCCGCACTTATGATTAAAAGAGAATTAATTAATTTTTGATTAAGTTTTTATTTTTTACAATGTCGCCCTTGTATTGTAAAAAATACATTTGCTTTGTGTTAAATCTAGCACAATATCCATAAACAAAAAAGGAAAAAAATGAGAAAGATTCTATACTCAAGCGTGGTTTTAGGGCTTGTAGCTTCAAGTGCAACTGCCTTTGACTACAAGGTAAGCGGCTCGGCGGAAAGCTTCACAAAATGGGGTTTTAACAATCAAAAGCTTAATCAACAAAGCGGTGCAGCTCCTACTGAAAGCTTCACAACAATCTTTTCACAGCTCAATCTCAACCTTGATTTAGGTGCAGGATTCAAAGCTGGATTTGGTGGGGCGATTGGTGGTTTGGCTTTTGACTCCACAGATGGCAAAGACCCAAATCAGCCTTTTAGTGCGGTGCGTAATGCGTATTATGGCGTTTCTTGGGATAGAGGCAAAGTGCAAAACTATATGTTTCAAAATGCTTTTGTAGAATATGATAATAACACATTTTATGTCAAAGCCGGTCGTTATGAATCTGGCAAAGTTGGCGAATGGTTTAGCGGATACAATCAAGGTGCAGAAGCCGCCCTTAATATCAGTGTATTAAAAGTATGGGGCTTCCTCTCAAATCGCCGTGCATTTGCGTATGATCAATGGTTTAATGACTTCTACCGCGTTCACGGACAATATAATGACAGCATTGCTACGCGAAATACCTATGCAGCCGGGCTTGATTTGAACTTTGGCGGACTAACTATTGGTGCATTCTCTTACTTCACACCGGGCGTTTATACCGCACCGGGTGCAAATGTAACCTTTAAGTCAAATCCTAGCTTTGAAGGACAAGGATTCAACGCCACGACAAAAATCCGCTTCCTTGCACCGATTGCTGATGATAGGATAGCTTTCACACAAGGCTCATCAAACAGAGACTGGGGCGAAATCGGTAAAAACTCCTACACACTCTACATTGACCAACGCTTTGATGTAGATAATTTCTTCTTTGGAGCAGGGTATTACCAAAACTTTGGCAATGCTAATGAGCTTATCGGTCGCTGGGGGAATCCTATCGGCATAGATATTTGGACAGCAGGGGCATATGATATAGGCAATGCGTTAAATGATATTGTAGGTAGAAATGCTGTAACAGGCTTTGGATACCTTGGATCAAATTATGGTAGCTTTGATTGGAAGTTTATCGGGCGTGGGACAAACAGCCCACGAAGTGCGGAACAAAGTGTCGCTTTGCTTCTTAACTATCAAATTAGAGAGGACATTGCCATTGGTGGAAAACTAGAGTGGTTTAGTGATACGACAAAAGCAGGATACACACCAATCGTGTTTGGCGATAGTGCAGGAACAAAGCTTGACAAAAAACGCACAGATGATAGAAGCCACGCATTCTTCTATATCCGCCATACTTTCTAAACCTTTGCGGTTAGCCTAAGCTAGCCGCACTTTTACAACAACTCTTTTCAATACTTTTTAAAATCTACAAACTTATGCTACAATGCACCCCACAAACATAAAAGGATACAAATGAAAAACAATACCACGCAAACAGAATCTACACAGATAGAATCTACCACAGAGCAAAGCCTAGCCAAACAGAATCCTGCTCACACAGAGCAAGATTCAAACTCTAAAGATTTCAATACACAAGATTCAATTCACACTTCCAGCACAGAGCAATCCCACGCTTTGCAAGATAAGCTTAAAGCAAAATTCCTAGCCGATAAGGCACGATTTATCACAGCTTTTATCCTTATTGGAATCTTAGCCCTTGTGCTGATTATAGATTCTCCCTTGCTTACTTGCATTGTGCTTGGGGTTTTGTGTATTGTTGGGGTGAGAGAGGCTTTGAGCTTATACAAGCTAGAATCTGCCTTGCATTATTATGTTTTTACAGCACTTGCTTGGGTTTTGGCATATATCAATGAACGCGTTGTAGAAACTAGCTTTATCGTGCTTATTATCTACGCATCATTTTTAGCCTATTCTAAAAAAATCTCGCCCAAAGCGATGTTGCCTTTTATCTATCCACTTATTCCATTTTTAAGCATTTATGCCCTCTATAAAGACGCTGGAGGTGCTGGAATATGGGTGATTGTATGGTTAATTGTGATTGTGGCATTTACTGATACCGGAGCGTATTTTGGCGGTAAAGCCTTTGGCAAAACACCTTTTTGTGAAACCTCGCCTAAAAAAACCATAGAAGGCGTGATTTGTGGCGTGGTATGCGGTGTGATATTTGGCTCACTTGTGGGGATTGGCACTTGTGGAAGCTTTTTATACTCTATGATAATTACTTTTATTGTCTCAATCGCATCTGTCTTTGGCGATTTGTTTGAAAGCTATTTAAAACGCGAAGCAGGGGTAAAGGATAGTGGCTCTTTGCTCCCCGGACACGGCGGTGTGCTTGATAGACTTGATGCGGTGCTTTTTGGGGCGGTAATTATGCACTTTTTGCTATATTTTCTACCCGGTTACAAAGAAATGGCGATTATTTTATAAAAGAATCTTATGATACTCCTTGGCAGCACAGGAAGCATAGGCACAAACACGCTTGAAGTCGCAAAGGCTTTTGACTACACAATAGAATCTCTATGTGCTGGAAAAAACATCGCTCTTTTAAATGCTCAAATCAATACCTTTAAGCCAAAAAATGTCTGTATAGCCGATAAAAATGATGCACACAAGCTTGTGTGTGGGGATTACAAACTCTTTTTTGGAGAAGAGGGAATTATAGAGCTTATAGAGTATTCAAAATCGCCCCTTGTTGTCAATGCCCTTGTTGGCTTTGCAGGATTAAAACCAAGCCTTAAAGCGTTAGAATGTGGCAAAAAACTCGCCCTTGCGAATAAAGAAAGTCTTGTCAATGCGGGGTGGCTTTTTAAAAATGCCCATCTCACGCCCATTGATAGCGAACATTTTAGCCTATGGTATCTCTCTCACACTCGCCCTATTGCAAAGCTCTATATCACCGCAAGTGGCGGGGCATTCCGCGATTATCCGCTAGATTCTATCCCCACAGCTTCCATAGCAGATGCACTTAAACACCCAAATTGGCAAATGGGGCATAAAATCACCATAGATTCTGCGACTATGGCAAATAAGCTTTTTGAGATTTTAGAAGCAAGGTGGCTTTTTGACACAAATGCCATTGATGCCTTTATAGAATCTAGCTCCACAGCCCACGCCCTTGTGGCATTTAAAGATGGTAGCCTTACAATGCACCTAAGCCGCCCTGATATGAAGCTCCCCATTGCCTATGCACTAGATTCTACAAAAGCTCCTAAAACGCCTTTTGTCCCACCACTTGATCCCTTGTCATTACATTTGAAGTTTAAGCCCATTTGCCAAAAACGCTATCCGCTTTGGGAGCTAAAGAGTGAGATTCTAAACACACCACAAAAGGGTATTATCTTAAATGCAAGTAATGAAGTAGCAGTGAGTGCGTTTCTACAAAGTCAAATCAATTTTGGCAAAATAAGTGAGCTAGTGCTAGAGCTTATGAATGCGTTTGTGGATTTTGACTTTTCTAAGCTGACAGATATAGAATCTATTACCGCACTAGATAAAGAAGTGAGGGCAAAATCACAAGAATGGATACAACAACACAAAGGCTAAAAGGAGTGTTATGCAAGATTTTGTTATAGATTCTAAACTTTTGGCTATGCAAGAGCTAGGGGAGTATTTTCGCCATAGTCTGCATAAAATCCCTGAAGTCTCTGGGGCAGAGTTTAAAACAAGTGCATTTTGCCAAGATGTGCTAAAAAAAGCAGGATTTACAATCACCACATTTGAAGGCTATACGGGCTTTTTGGCGGATTTAGATTCACCGAGTGAAAATGCCCCACGCATTGCCATTCGTGCGGATATGGACGCACTAGAGATGACTGATTTAACCCAAAATGAGCATACCTCCACGCATAAAGGCTTGGCACATAACTGCGGACACGACTTGCATATGGCAATCGCCCTTTTAAGCGGGTGCTTTATCGCTAAACACAAAGAGAAGCTACCCTGCAATGTGCGTTTTATCTTTCAAATGGCGGAGGAAAAAGCCCATATCCCCGGAGCAAACAAAATGGTAGAGCTTGGCTGTATGGAGGGTGTAGATGAAGTGTATGCCCTGCATAATGATGCTTCACTAGAATATGGCAGTGTGAAAATTAATAATGGTATTATGAGTTCTTTTGGCACGATTTGGAATCTAAGCATTCAAGGCAGAGCCGCTCATAGCTCCACGCCACAAAAAGGCTTAGATGCCATTCGTGAAGGAGCTAGAATCTTAGCAGATATGGATTATATCGTAGCCAAAAAGACTGATCCTTTTTCTGTGGCTGTGTTTTCTTGCGGTATGTTTCAAGGCGGCTCTATCCCCAATGGTGTGGCTGAATCTGCCCTACTTAAAGGCACTATCCGTGCTATGGATAGCAAAACTGATGAGATTTTAAAAAATGCGTTCAAAGAGATAGAGGAGCAAAGTGCATTACGGGGATTTAAGACAAAGTTTAGCTATGATGGGTATTTGGCGATTTTTAATCACGCTAAATGTGTGAAACGCCTTGTAGAATCTGCTCAAAAAGTGCTGAAAAAAGATGAAATGCTTATACAGGAATGTGAGCCAATGAGTGCGAGTGAAGACTTTAGCGAGATGATAAATGCGTGCAAAGACAAAAAGGGAGCGATGTATTTTCTAGGCAGTGGGAATGCAAAAAAGGGCATTTGTAATTATTTGCATTCAAATCCCTACTATGTGGAGGATAAAGCCATTCTTGTGGGCGCACAAATATGGATAAATCTCATTTTTAGCTTTGGCAAGTAAGCTTTGTGTGGGCTTTGCTAGATTGTGATGGGGGATTTTGTGCTATGCTAGATTCTAGTAAGTTTAATAGGCTGTGTAGGGGGTAAATATGGAGATATTGCTTGTTATTTTAGGCGGTATTGCCTTGCTCTATGTGATTTTACCCTTGCTTGTGCTTTTGATACTCTATTTTCTTATTTCTAAACTTAATAAGCATTGTTTCAAGGCTGGGCAAAAGCGTTTAGATTCTACTCATTTAGCACAGAAAAGCCAAATGCCCCTACATATGAGAATCTTTGGCACAAAGCTATGGAGTAAGAGCGAAACAATCGCCTATTGTTTGGTATTAGAATGTGCTTTGGCACTTGGGCTTTTTAGCCTAGATTCTATGCTAAGGGTGCAGTGGCATAGTGGCTATGAGCGGTATAAGGAGCTTTGCCAAATTGCTGAAGGGCAAATGGATTTTCCCCTGCAAGATTCTCCGCAAAAATACAGCCAAATTTTTAAGTTAAAACATCTCTTTTACTCCACGCAGGTTGATAGATTAGATAAAGATGAAAAAGAAGCCCTTTACCTAGGACGCTTACACTTTAACCCAAAAGTAATAACACAAGAAGAATTTTTAAGCTATCTTAACCCAAATACGCCAACATACCCACCTCGTGGTAATCCAACATTATATAGCTGGGAATTTACAGGCAGCGAAAAAACAGAATCTAGCGTGTTGCAAAGGCTTTTATTTGGAAGCTCTATTATTTCTTATACGCTTTATGTCTCCTCACATTCGCCAAATATAAGCAGTATGCAGGATATTAAGACAATGCGTTTTAGTGTAAAGTGGGAGTATAGGACCTTGCTTCACACTTATTTTGTAGGTATTTTAAGCAATGCTAATAAAGGTGTGCAAACCTGTGGCGAACTTATATGGTAAGGGGAGAGTGCAAAATTGGCTCTATACTTATAAAACAACTAAGAATAACACAAGGATTAAGTGAGCTTTAGGAATATGATATAATCGCGTTAGAGGTTGCCTAAGAGAGTGCGACCTCTCTTAGAGTAACCTACTTCTTTGTAAAAAGGAGGTTACGATGAGTAAGATTTTATCCAGAATCTTAGTCGGCATTATACTGCTATGTCTCATAATAGTCAAGTGCTACTAGGATAATCCATAGCCTACCTTGTCGTTAAGGGGGTAGGCTAGTCTTACTCACTCTCTTACTTAACTTTTACTTTTTTTGTTTTTATTTAAGTAGCTTCATAGGGTTCTAGAATCTAAGTCATAAATTTAGTGGTTTTTCTCACACCTTGATAGCTCCTTTTCATATACTTTAGCTTTTTCATTTTCCCCTACACTTTTATTTATAAAATGAAAATAATTCTTATATTTTTTATTTAACTTTAAATTTAGAATCTTATACTTCCATTTCATAAACCCACATAAAATGGTTTATAATCCATAAAATAAAGGAAAAAGTAATGAAAAAATATCTCTTGTTTTTTACTGCATTGTCTTCTTTGGCACATTATGCTTTCAGTGATGATTTTGATTCTCAAAATAAAACACAAAAAGAAGTTCAACAAAAAGTCAAGCTTGGCACTTCCATTGTCAAAGCCTCTATGATGAACTCCAAGCTTGATGAGCTCAATCGCAATGTGTATGAGATAGATAAGGAAAGTATCGCTGATAAGGGCTATCGCTCAACTGAAGATATTTTCCGCTACACGCCATTTGTGGGACTTAGCAATGTTGGGCTAGGAAGCAATCTTGACTTACGCGGACAGGGCAATCGTGCCAATACCTCCGTGCAGGTGCTGATAAATGAAATCTACTCAAATATGCTAGATTCTAGCCACGGCGTTACTCCGCTTAATACCCTATCTCCCTCAAGTATAGAATCTATTGAGATTCTGCCCGGGGGCGGGGCGGTGATGTATGGGAATGGCACACGCGGCGGAGTAGTCAATATCATCACGCAAAAACGCTACGAGCAGCCCTTTTTCACAGCGGGATTGAGTTATGGCAACACCATTGCAACAACTGGGCATAGCTACAATGCCGATGCGAAGTTTAGCACAAAAATCGGGGAGAAAACTTACATTTCACTAGGAGCAGCATATATCAATCGCGGCGGACCAAGAAGTGGAGACAAAACAAGTGGCGCACAAGCAAATATGGGACTGATTTATGATGTGGCACAAGGGCATAGTTTAAGTTTTGATGTGGATTATTTCAATGGCATTATCCGCACAAGCCCGAATAATTCCTTTATGGATATTAAAAACCCAAGCAAAGATGACAGAAAAACGCCCGGCAATGGTAGTTTGCATAATACGCAACAACGCCTTGATGTGAGCCTTGGCTACAAAGGTGAGCTAAGTGAAAACTCTAAGCTTGATATAAAAGCTTTCTATCATCTCAATCGTATCAACTATGTAGATTCTATTACAAGGCTAAGTTCATTTAGCTATATGAATATGATACTTAATAACGCTTCAGCTGATCAAAGCGGCTCCCTTTTTGATGATCAAAAAGCCGGAATCACCGCAAAATATGACCTCAAACACACAAATGGACTTTTTATCCTAGGAGTAGAATCTATTTGGAATCGCGGCAAACGCACGATGGATCAAATGATTAATTGGAGTGGAAACGCGTCAATGAGTGGGCAGACAGTTACAGGCTACAAGCATAGAATCCTTGTGCCATTTGTTGGCACAAAATGGAGCAATGCCCTTTATGTATTAGAAAAATACGACTTTAGCAAAAGCTTCTCGCTCACAGGCGGAGCGAGATATGAATATGCGTATTATGATGTAGATGTAAGCTATTTTAATGATATGACAATCACAATGGGAAATGGGGGAAGGCCTGTAAAATACACAACGCTAGGCTCACTCACAGACTCGCTTCACAACTACGCCCTAGAGCTAACGCCAAATTATAGCTATTCAGATTCTGGAAATATGTATGCCAAATATGAGCGGGGCTACTTCTCCCCTAGCCCAAATTCTATGCTTAAACGCAATGGAAGCGGGAGCGGGGCTTCCTATACTGCTACAAACCTTAAGCAAGAGACTTATGATACTTTTGAGCTTGGGCTAAAAGACTTTTTTGGGAGATTCTGTAATTCTGTAATGCTGAGTGCAAGTGCATTCTACACATTGACAAATAATGAATTTTACACGCAGGGCAACGCCCACTCTGTCAGCGGTGTAACTTATGGTAACTATGATAAGACCCAAAGAGCTGGCTTAGAGCTATTCTCCGAGCAGTATCTCTTTAGCGGAAGTTTAAGCTTAAGTGAGAGCTTTACCTATGTAGATGCGAGAATCTTACAAAACAATGGGGCAAGTGCAAATCTCAAAATCCCCTATGTGAGCAACTATAAAGGCACAATCGGTGCAAATCTCGCCCTTGGCAGAATTTTTAGCATTTGGACGCAAAATACATTTTTTGGCACAAGTTACGACATCACACAAGAAAAGATAAAGCCTTATAGCCTTACAGATATTGGGCTAAATGCGAAGTTTGGCGATTTATCTTTGAGTGCTGGGGTGAGAAATGTCTTTGATACTTTCTATTATAGCTACTATAACCACGATTCTAAAGACCAAATTGCGGGATATGCTTTCCTTATCGGGCAAGGGCGAAGTGCGTTTATTGAAGGGCGATATACATTTTAAGCCTTTATAGAATCCCATCTCGCTCACTTAGATTCTTAAGCCTTTTTAATTCTGCTTTGCTATATCTCTAAAAGTGATGCAAAGCAGAATCTATATCAATATGACAATAGCCATTTGGATTTTTCTCTAAATATTTTTGATGATAATCCTCCGCAGCATAGAAATTCGCTAAAGGCAGTATCTCTGTAACTGCTTTGAGATTGTGCCTTTGCTCCCATTTTTTGAGACATTCTCTTACCACACACTCACTCTTAGAATCCTCATAATACACGCCGTTGCGATATTGTGTGCCTCTGTCATTGCCTTGATAATTTAACGCACAAGGATCAATAATAGATAAAAACCGCTCTATAATCTCACGCAGGGGCAGAGCAGATTCATCATACTTTAACTTCAAAGTCTCTACCGCCCCACTTCTCCCACTGCATACAAGTTCATAAGATGGATTTGCAATTTGAGAGTTCGCATAACCAACAACAGAATCTAGCACGCCTTTAAGCCTATCAAAATAGCCCTGCATTCCCCAAAAGCAACCACCAGCAAGATAAATCACCGCCATTTTTATTCCTTTATTCTACTTTTTTGCCATATTTGCAAACGCGATTTTAAGCATATTTAAGCTAGAATCCTACTTACATTGTTTGCACAAAGCACAAACAGGTTCAAAGGATTTTCATTGCAACACACACCAAAAGACACACAAAGTACATTACAACCCACGCAAAAAGCCCTATTGCGTTCTATCCCTAAAGTTGATACGCTTCTTACTCACGCTGATTTACAAGACTTTGATAAGGCTCTTATTCTGCCCCTAATCTATGAGTATTTACAAGCATTGCGAGATTCTATTTTGCAAGGAGCAGTGCCGCATACTGACATAAATACCCACGCCGCAAAAATAAAAGCCAAACTCAAGCAAAGCCAAATCCCCACAATGCAAAGTGTGATAAACGCCACAGGAGTGGTGATTCACACAAACCTTGGACGCAGTGTTTTTTCCAAAGAAATTTTAGATGAAATTACCCCGCTTTTATCCACATACAATACGCTAGAATACAATCTACAAGAGGGTAAAAGAGGGGAGCGATATATCCACGCTACGCAGATTCTAGCTCAAATGTTTGGCGTAGAATCCGCCCTGCTAGTGAATAACAACGCCGCAAGTGTGCTTTTAATCCTAAATACCTTCGCTCAAGGTAAAGAAGTCATCATCTCGCGTGGGGAGCTTATAGAGATTGGCGGGAGCTTTAGAATCCCAGAAGTGATGAAAAGTGCTTCAAGCATTTTATGCGAAGTGGGTGCGACAAATAAGACACATTTAAGCGATTATGAAAACGCCATAAATGAAAAAACAGCGATGATTATGAAAGCTCACCAAAGCAATTTTAAGCAAATTGGCTTTACCAAAGACTGCCATATCAAAGATATTATTGCCCTTGCCAAAAAATATAATCTTATTGATTATTTTGACTTAGGCAGCGGACATTGCGGAATCTTAAGCCTAAAAGATGAGCCAAGTATCAATGAGATTTGCAAATACAAGCCCTCACTTTTAAGCTTTAGCGGTGATAAACTCTTAGGCGGTCCGCAAGTGGGCATTATCCTTGGCAAAAAAGAGCTGATAGAAAAGCTTAAATCTAATCAACTTTTGCGTGCATTAAGAGTAGATAAGTTTAGCATTCTTGCCCTTATTGCGACACTTCAAGCCTATATGGATAAGGCTTATCATAAGATTCCAACCCTTAATATGCTTTCAATCCCGCTAGAAAAACTAGAATCTAAAGCTAGACATTTACAAAATCTCATCGCTCAATCTCGCATTAGCTCACAAGTGCAGGTTGAAATGCTAAAACTCTCTTCACTCGCAGGGGGTGGAAGTGTGCCGCATATTGAGTTTGAATCTTGGGGCTTAAGCTTACAAAGCCACATTCTCAATGCCAAGGTCTTTGAAGAAAAGCTGCGTTTGCAAGGGCTTATCACCTGCATACAAAAAGATAAGATTCTGCTAGATATGCGGACTTTGCTCCCACAAGATGAAGAAAAGATTGTGATGATTTTAGAATCTGTTTTGGAGCAAAACAATGACTAAACAGCCCTTAGAGCAAAATCACAATGAGATTCACAATGATATTATTGTAGGACTTGCTGGGCATATAGACCACGGCAAGACTACACTTATAAAGGCACTCAATGGCTTTGATGGCGATACTTTAGAGCAGGAAAAGCAAAGGGGCATTACACTAGATTTGAGCTTTTCAAACCTTGAGTTTAACTCCCGCAATGTCGCTTTTATTGATGTTCCCGGACATAGTAAGCTTGTGAAAAATATGATTGCTGGGGTGTTTGGCATTGATGTGCTTTTACTTGTAGTTGCGGCAAATGAAGGCATTATGCCTCAAAGCAAGGAGCATATACATATCGCAAATTTACTTGGCGTAAAAAGCTGTATTTGCGTCATCACTAAGATTGATAAGCTTGAAAACAAACAAAAAGACTTAGCAGAGCTAGAATCTACAATCAAAGATTTTTTTAAGCCCCTTGATATGAGCTTAGATTCTATCTTTGCTTTGAGCTTGTATCCTTCGCCTAGCACACAAGAGATTGAGAGATTAAAGCAAAGATTAGAATCTATCCCTAGAGTGCCAAAAAATGATTATGGTGTCTTTGTGTATTACATAGATAGGAGCTTTGCTATTCAGGGGGCGGGCTGCGTGGTAACAGGTAGTGTGCTAAGTGGGGAATGCCATATTGATGAAAAGCTCTATATTTATAATAAGGCTAAAGAAGTAAGCCTAAAAAGCATTCAAGTGCATAATGAAAAAGCCCTCAAAGCATCACATTCACAACGCGTAGCCCTAAATCTTGCTGGGATAAGTCATAATGAGCTTAAAAGAGGTTATCTTATTTCAAAAAAAGGCTTTTTGCGTGGGTTTGATAGTATTGATGTAGGGATTTTTGGTGAAGTCAAGCACAATGCCACTTATACGCTTCATATCGGTAGCTTTAAGCTTAGTGCCAAAGTCTGCATTCTCTCATCTCAAGCTCTCACCTCACACGCCTTTGGTAAAGCCCCGCTTACCCTTGCCACACTAAAGAGCGATGAGCCTATTTTTGGAATCTACACTCAACGCTTTATCTTACGCAATGATAATGACACACTTTGTGGCGGCGTGATTTTAAACCCCATTGCCGACCCCATTAAAAAGCACACTCGCATAGCTCTTTTAGAATCTCTAGCTCAAAAAGACTTCAAACAAAGCTTTTATCTCCTAACGCAGATTCACAAAAAGGGCTTTGGGCTTGTGAGCTCTACACAACGATTTTGTCTAAGCCACGCTCAAAGCCTAGATATTGCTCTAAATCTCAATGTGTTCCTTGATGAAAAAGCCCTAACGCTTTATCCACTCTCTCAAGTAGAGATACTCAAAACCCACATTTTGGAGATTTTCTCACGCAATAAAAATGCCCTTATATCCGCCCAAAGCTTAAATGCGAAGCTCAA
The DNA here is from genome assembly GCA_963559865.1 of uncultured Helicobacter sp. Taxonomy (GTDB): domain Bacteria; phylum Campylobacterota; class Campylobacteria; order Campylobacterales; family Helicobacteraceae; genus Helicobacter_C. The sequence continues at coordinate 12,121 of CAUWMC010000006.1, read as the reverse complement.
ATGGGCGTCCCTTGCTTTATGTCAAAAGGCATTAGATGAGCTTTTATCTCAAGGGCAGATTAAGAGCCAAAATGGCTTGTATCTTGCCAAATGGTGTCAAATACAAAATATTCAAACCTACGCACAGCAAAGCATTTTAGAATCCTTAGCAAATCAAGGCTACGCACCCCTAGCACCCTATAATCTCTATGAAGAGCTAGAGCTTGATAAAACACTTGGGGATAATGCCCTAAAAGCCCTCACTCAAGCCCAAAAAGTCGTGCGTATTGCTCATAATCTTTTTATCACTACAACTGCCCTGCAAAGTATTGTGAGCTTAATGCGTGAGATTTTACAGACAAATGGCTATATTGATGTGAATCTGTTACGAAACCACACACAATTAAGCCGAAAATATCTCATCGCATATTTAGAATACCTTGATAAATTTGACGATATAGTGTGCAAAGATAATAAACGCACCTTAAAATACGCTCCATCAAGCCAAGATTCTAGCCATATAAAAGGATAAAGTGTGCAAAAAGAAAAAACAAAAGAAGTCCGCCTTGATTTTTTAGCAAACTTCCCGCAAAATCACAAAGCAAATGCTTTGCTTCATTCACAAAATGTCCCTAATCCAAACACGCTTGATAGTGCATATCTTTCACAACTAAGCCAAGATTCTAAAAACCTTGCTTCACTTTTTGGCAAAACCCACGCCCATAGCTTCAACTACACAAGCAGTGATTTTTTCACGCTTTTTTCACTTTTACACAAGCATAATTTTCATACTATTCTTAGCACTACTCTTCATCAGCAAAGTCTCTATGCCGCTAGAATCTGCCACAATATCACGCTTATTTCCCCAAACCAACAAGGCATTATACAAAGCATTCCGCCACTGCCAAATAAAAAGAAACTTGCTTTTTTCCTACCCTTTGTCAATCAAGATATTTTGACGCAAAATCCCATTGAAACCCTGCTTGAAGAGATTTTTTGCTCCTACCCAAACGCGTTAGTTTTCCTTGATATTTCACTTCTTGCAAGTGTGCTAGATTCCACACAGCTAGAGCGTTTAGCTCATCTTAGCCACCCGCAGATTCTATTTTTATGCAACGCCGAAAGTATAGGCTTATCTCGTCCTAGTGGATTTATCTTAAGTGATTTTAATGCTTTAAAAAACAATCAGGTTTTAGATGAATTTTTACAGCTTCAGCTCCTGCGTCCCAATCTCTACAAAGCCGCATATATCGCATTACAAGACATACTGCAAAGCCCAAAGCCAAAAGATTGCAAATATGAGTTTTATACAAAGCTTAAAAATCTTTTAGGTAAAAATCTCTCCCTTTTTGCCCCTTTAGAATCTACCCTACCAAATGCCCTGCCCTTGCGATTTTCTCATATCAAAGCACGGCTTCTCTTGCAGGCTTTGAGTGTGGAGGGCATTTTTGCCATTAATGGACAGGATTGCCTTTTTGGCAACGCAAAGCCATCATTTGTGCTTGCTTCCCAAGGCTATGATGAGCCAAGCACACGAGAGCTTTTAAGCATAAGCTATAATGATGAAATTGAGCTAGATTCAATCGTTCAAAGCCTAAGTAATGCGTATTTGAATCTCGTGCAATTTTAAATCCACAGCATTTTAACAAGGAGCAAAAAATGATAAGTTTTACTCAAGCCCTAAAGCTTGGCACAGCACTGCCACAAATCAGCCGCACACACAATCTTGAGCTTTTTCAAGCTCACAATGCCATTTTAAGCCAAGATATTTTTGCTTCCCGCCCATTACCGCCTTTTGATAATTCCGCAATGGACGGCTATGCGATTTTACTACAAGATTATGATAGGGCTTGTCTTAGTCGTGGCAAGATTCTAGCCGGAGATGATAGCACGCATATCACGCTTACACAAGGGGAAACCTACAAAGTGATGACAGGCTCAATGCTCCCACAAAACACCCAAGCCGTTATTCAAATAGAAATGGCACAGGAGCAAAATGGCAAAGTCAGCTTCACAAAAGCAAACTCTCCCATAAAACAAGGGCTAAATATCCGCTATAAAGGCGAAGAGATACAGCAAGATTCACTACTTTTACGCAAAGGAAAAAGGCTTAATCACCTTGATTTGAGTATTCTCGCTTCACAGGGGATAAGCAGAATAGAAAGCTTTGTGCCGCTAAAAATTGGAATCTTCTCAAGCGGTGATGAAGTCATTGAGCCGCATCTTAAAGCCAAAGAGCATCAAATCTACAATACAAATGCCACAAGCCTCTATACACTTTTGCATTCTCGTGGCTTTGCGTGTAGCTATGAGGGGATTTTACAAGATGACAAAAAGGCATTGCTTGAAAAAATAGAATCTTTTCAGGATTTTGATGTGGTCATCACAAGCGGTGGAGCAAGTGTAGGCGATGCGGACTTAATCAAACAAGCCCTCTTGGAGCTTGGAGGGGAGTTTATATTTGATGGAGTAAATGTCAAGCCCGGGCGACACCTTGCCATAGCAACTTTGGGAAAAACGATCATCATTTTGCTACCGGGCAACCCTTTAGCCCTACTTTTGCACACACACACTTTAATCCTACCGATTCTAGAATCTATGCAAGGGGGCAGTGCCTTTTATCCACAAAGCTTTACTTTTAGCCTAGATTCTGCCCTCACGCTTAAATCAGGCACGACTTCAGCCCTGCTTGGCGTGATAGAATCTGCTCACTTTTTGCCCTATAATAACGGCAAAATCGGCTCAAGCTCTCTTGCCACAATGTGGAAAAACAATGCCATTGCCCTTTTTGAGAATCCTAGCTCAAAGCCTATAAGCTACGCGGAGGGAAGTGCGATTAAGGTAATTATGTATAATGCCGATTTTTGTGATATAATGGATTTTTTAAACAATTAAAGCTTCAAAGGAGTGAAAATGACAAAGCTGCTATTTGGGGTGAGCGACACACAAGAATGCAGAAGGGCTATCCAAACTATTATCCGCTTTTTTGGCAATAGAGATGAGATTGAGCTGACACTGCTTCACGTGAATCCTGAAATCATCGTGTATGCAGAAAGTGGCATTGTAGATTATGGCACGATTGAAAATATTGAGAATGAAAAATCAAATGCAATGCTTGATGAGTTTGAAGCGGAATTTAACAAACAAGGCATTGCTTGTCAAAAGATTCTCAAAACAGGCAATCCCGTTGATGTCGTGCTAGAAATCATTAATGAATATGATTTGCTTGTCATTGGTGCGAGTGAATCTTCGCTTTTGCATAGAATCTTTAACTCTCATCAAAACAGCTTTATTAACTCCTCTCCTATTCCTGTTTTGGTGGCAAAATAAGGTAAATAAATAAAGGTAAATTGGGTGGATTTATGAAAAAAATCGTTGCATTCACTATGCTTGGTGGCTTGTTTTTAAGCCGCCTTTGTGCGTTAGAATTTGGCTCAATGGGCAATACATCTGCGGCAATGGGTGGTGCGGGAGTAGCACTCAAACACTCCGCTTGGGGGCTATACTACAACCCAGCACTTCTAAGCTCGGACCCAAAAGTCAAGCTTGGCTACTCGCTAGGCGTGGGCTTAAGAGAGCAGAATCTTGCTAAACTCACTACTATTGATATAAACAATATGACCGACACCGCGGAGCGACTTATAGCGACTTTTAGTGGTGGAGCAGGTGGTGTGCCAAGTGCTGGGGTGATAACAGATGTCATAAAAGAGGGATTGCAAACAGCACTTGGACAAGGTGCAACCGGCAATGTAGAACAAGACTTAAAAGACTACCTACAAAAACACCCTGATGGTAATTATGGCGATCTTATCCAAGGAATCTTAGGGGCAGTCAATAAAAATCCAAATATCTCGCAGGATCAAAAAGATTTGCTTGATAATATTGTGGGAAATATTGATTATGGGAATCTTGACTTTAGCAATGGTGGTGGCACCGGAGCAATTCAAAATGCATTACAAAATATTACTATAAATAAAGGCGGGGATAAAGGCTTAGATAAAGCCGTAGAAGACATTAGCTCAATGCAGGAGATTCTCAAAGATAATAATCTTAATATCGTTAGCCAAAATGGCGTGATTTTGCAAATCTCAAGCAAAACGATGAATGAAAAGCTAGGCTCTTTGGGGGTGGCATATTTTGCCTCGGCGTATTCAAGTATGTCTATCAATGCAGATTCTAGCAAAATGCGACTTATCATCAAAGGCGGAAGTGGTTACTATGAGCTTGTAGATAATGGTGGGAGCTTTAGCTTCAAGGCTTCTAGCAAAGCTGATTATGATAAATACTCACTTATTGCTTCACTAGAGGGCAATAGCGATGCGCATAAGCTTGTTACCACCGCATTTATGCTTTCCGAAGTGCCAATCGGCTATGCAAGGACGTTCTACCTTAAGCACGGCAACTTGAATCTTGGCATAACCGGTAAGCTAATGAATGCTATCAGCACACAAAAGCAGATTAATATCAATAAAAATACAGATTTTCAAAAAGAGCTTACAAGCCTTGCTTCACTTGAAAATACTATTTCATCAAATAATTTTGGTGTAGATGTGGGGCTGCTGTATGAGCTTGATTTGCCAGAGTTTCGCTATCTCACTTTTGGGCTTGTAGCTAAAAATCTCAACTCCCCAACCTTTAAATCAAGCATTAATGACATCACGATTAAACCTCAATATCGTATGGGGCTAGGCTACAACTCTAAGTTTTTAAATGTCGCTTTTGATGCGGACTTGACACCAAATGATTTACTTGCTTTTAGCGATGTCAAACAGCAAAGTCAAATGGTAGGCGGGGGCATAGGCTTTGGGTTTAAAGCTCTTGATTTAAGGCTAGGTGCGATGAAAGACTTGCGACAAGATACCGGGCTTATCCTTACAGGTGGGCTAAATGTGCTAGGATTCTTAGATATTGCCTTGCAGGCAAGCACAAAGACTACTAAGATTGATGGCACACCTATCCCACAATATATCAATCTCCTCCCACAATATATCAATCTCCGCCTAGGCGGCAGCTTTAGCTTCTAAAATGCAAAAGCTCCCTATAAGCGTTACAATTTTAGTCAAAAATGCCAAAAGCACTTTCAATGAGTGCTTATCGGCATTACAAGACTTTGATGAAGTGATTGTCCTTGATAATGGCAGTGATGATGGCACGCTTGATATTGCGAAAAATTTTCCTAATGTCAAAATCCATCAAAGCGAGTTCATCGGCTTTGGTGCGTTAAAAAATCTCGCTATCAGCTATGCCAAACACGACTATATTTTAAGCATAGATTCTGATGAGATTTTAGAATCTACTACCTTGGAGCAGATACGCCTAGCCCTTAACTCTATGCAGCCTCATCATATCTATGCTATGCCACGCAGGAATCTCTACAATGGCGAGTGGATAAAAGCGTGTGGCTGGTATCCAGACTATGTATGGCGACTTTTTAATAAAACTTTCACACGCTTTAATGATAACATCATACACGAGAGCGTTATACTCCCACAAAATGCCAAGCTTATTAAACTCTCAAGTGGATTAAAGCATTATGCCTTTAGGGACATTTCGCATTTGCTTGATAAACTTCAGCGTTATTCAAGCCTATGGGCTAAGCAGCACACACTCAAGCGTTCTAGTCCGCTAAAAGCATTCACACACGGGCTATGGACTTTTATAAGAAACTATTTTTTTAAAAGTGGAATCTTATATGGCTACAAAGGCTTTAGCATTAGCGTTTGCAATGGTTTAGGAGCATTTTTCAAATATCTTAAACTTTATGAATTGCAGCAAACACTGCCAAGCTGCTCCCTTATCATCACAACCTACAACCAAAAGGAGCGATTAGCCCTTGTGCTAGATTCTGTAAAAAATCTAGCATTTTTGCCAAGCGAAGTGCTTATTGCCGATGATGGTAGTCTCAAAGACACAAAAGAGCTTATAGAAAATTATCAAAAAAACTTCCCTTGCCCCCTTAAACATATTTGGCAAGAAGATAATGGCTTCCGCTTGAGCCAAATACGCAACAAAGCCATTCAAGTGGCAAGTGGAGCATATATCATCATCGTTGATGGCGATATGATTTTACATCCGCATTTTGTGAAAGATCATTTATCCTTTGCAAAAAAAGGAGCATTTATACAAGGCTCTCGTGTTATTTTAAATGAAAGCAATACACAAGAGATTATGGATAGCCTTTCTTATCATCTCGCCTTTAAATACGGCGATATGAAAGCTAAAAAAATCCCGCTCCTAGCTAAAATGATTTTTGCAACTTCTACTATCAAAGCATCATATTTTGATAAAAAAGATTTTATCAAAGGGATTCGTGGATGCAATATGAGCTTTTATAAGGCTGATTGTGTGGCTATCAATGGATTTAATGAAGAATTTGTCGGCTGGGGAAGGGAAGATTCCGAATTTGTGGCGAGATTTTTATTTAATGGTGGAGAGATGAGGCGATTAAAGTTTAGTGCTATTGCTTATCATCTCTATCATAAAGAAAACACCCGCTCAATGCTAGAATCTAACCACGCCATCTATCTTAAAACAATCCAAAACAAAAGCACATTTTGCCAAAAAGGGCTAAAAAGCTAGAATCTACAATAAAGATTCTAAACTTTCAGCCGCCTTGGCAACACTAAAACATTGCGAATGCTCTAGGGCTTTAGAGCTAAGCTCACTTCTCTTGCTCTCTTGGCTGTAAATCTCCTGCATACTTTGAGCCAAAGACACCTCATCGCCACTTGCAAAAAATGCCCCGCAATCGCCCAAAACTTCATTATGTAAAATTTCCTTGCTTGTGGGTATATCACTCGCAATAATTGCCTTACCTAACACACAAGTTTCAGCCAACACAAGACCATATCCCTCATAATATGACGCCAACACCATACAATCACACATTTTTATATAGGGGTAAGGATTCTCACAAAAGCCTAGAAACTTCACATTCTTAACCCCCTGTGCTTCTATCATAGAATCTAGCTCTTTTTTATACCGCTCTCCCTCGCCCAAAAGCCATAAGTCATATTCTAGCCCTTTATCTTGTAAAATTTTATTTGCTCTAAGCAATACATCTAAGCCTTTTTGGTGCGTTAGCCTACCCACTTGTAAAAATGTGAATCTCTGCTTTGCTTGAGATAGTAGAGCTTGGGACTTTTGCAGGATAGAATCTTTATTAATGGGATTATGGATAACTTCAATATGCTTATGTGCCAACTCTGGATAAAGCTCTAAAAGCGATTGTTTCACATAATGCGAAACACATATAATGCTATCAAGCTCTAAATACGCCCTTGCCTCAAGCTCATCTCGTTTGTTATTGCGGATTTCTTTCAAAGAGATGTGGATATAGCCTATCTTTTTGCCCCCTTGTTTTTGGGAAATATATATCGTGCTAATCCCCTCTAAAAAGCCAATATTAACATCATATTGTTCTGTAATAAAATAATTAATCAATTTTGGATTCTTCAAAACGCGTCTTTTCCAAAACTTATTTAAAAACCGCACCTTACCAAAAATATGTGGAAAGCTAAAAACCTTATGGAGATTCTCCTCGCACCATTGCAAATATACATCTTGCTTTTTCTTTTCAATCAAAAACAAATCTATGTCTGTTTTAGGGTTTATATGCCCCCCCCCCCGCAGCTTGTTTTTGCCAATAGCTCAAAAAATCAATCAAAACGCGTTCAGCACCACCGCCACCAATACCTAAGTTACAAATAAGTATTTTCACATTCACTCCTTATGTTTTTTGGCTGGATTATAGCTACTCGCTTCTAAATTCTCTATTATTTAAAGTAGTTATTTTACAAGCTCTTTTTCATAATCCTTGCGATATTCACCACTTCCTACTATTCTTGGACGCAGTTGTAAAAACTCACTATCACTTGTAATGCTCCGCTTAGATTCAAAACCCTTTATCATAATGCCTAGCATATCTAAAACGCTATGGATTAAATCATCATTCATATAGCGTTGATTCTGTGCTTTTTGCAATCGCTTATAAAGTTCTGCGTGCTTTGCAATAAACTCATCGCTTACATAAATAATAAATGGAATCTCCACCATAAAACGCGACATTTTAGAATTACTATGTCCAGCAAAATCTCCATTTTCATACACTTCCTTGCCGTGGTCGCTAAAATACAGCACCAAAGAATCTGAATTTTCAAATCGCTTTACAATCTCACTTAGCACAAAATCACCATATAGCACGCTATTAAGATAAGCAGCAATTTTACTTTTGTCCCCAAAGTCCTGCTTTATATCGTTGGGACTAAAAATATTAAACTCTCTTGGATAGCGACTCTCATATCGCTCGTGGCTACCCATAAGATGCAGGGCAAAAAATCGCAAAGTTCGCTCTTTATTGCAATAAGAATTATGCAAGCTAGATGTTTTAGATTCTAGCGGGGGGGGGGGCGATACATAAGATTGATTAAGATAAGTATCAAGTGCTAAAACCAACTCCCCATCAAGCCTTGTTAAATCAAAACTATCGCCATAATTTAAATATTTCACCCTATCTGCCCTATTTAAAATTGTTGCTACGCCATTGCCAAAAAAGCTTACCGCCTCCTGATTTGAAATAGCAATCGTGCAATACCCGCCAAGACGCACAGCATCAATCATATTTAAATACTCATACCATTGCGAATTTTGAGCATTTTCTTGATTTGCAAAGGTTAGCACTTGCGTGAGACTTTCATAGGTTGAGCCTTGAGATGAAATCACATCATTAAAAACAAGCAGATTCTGCGATTTTTGCCTTTTAAGATTCTCCAAAAGTGGAGTGGTAGGCAGCTCATAGCCATACAGGCTCATTTTACCTCTCTGTGTGCTTTCTCCAATGACAAGCACAACATTTGCAATCTTTTCTTTACTAGGCTTTGCCTCAAAATCTTTAGCAAAATCATCAAAATGTGCCGATAACCTTTTATACTCCTCCATAAATGCGAGGGTGCGTTTAAATGAGCTAGACAAGGCGGTATAGCTATGATACAGCACATCACTAAAACGCAAATCCGGGCTTGAAGGACGCACACCCACAATATGCACAACCACAACACAAAGCAATAAAAGCACATACATAATCTTTAACTTTAATGTATTGCCTCTCACATATTTTGGCACTTTTAGTCTAAAGCACAGCCAAGTAACCAAAGCAAAAAGCCCATAGATTCCAAGCAGCTTTATATCCATATATGTATGTAAAAATTCTAAACTCTCTCTCACATTACTCTCAAACGCAATGCTTACCACATATGAGTTGAGCAAAGTAGAGAAGTTATAAAGGCAAAAAATTTCAGCTACCATACACAAAATACTAAGAGCCACCACAACAAAAAGCAAAAGATTCTGTAAAAAACGCCACTTAAGAAAATAAATCACGCACAACAATGCACCATAGCTCACAAGAAACATCACTTCCCTATATGCAAAAGTGAGAAAATAATACATATCAAAATGCGTATGCAAAAAAGTTTGATGAGACATTATGATAAGGCAAGTATTTAAAATCCACAAAAACACAAAAGCACGGAAAAATCGTGTATCACTCATTGAGCTATCTCCTCTTTATGAGCAGAATCTTTTCTACCACATAATCCCTGCTGATAGTAGCTTTTTTGAGCTTTTAACTCTTTGTCATAATCTTTAGCACTTTTTTTCTCGCCAACAAGGCGGATTCTCTTATTCAGCAAGGTTTTGTCATTACTCATTAAACTCCGCTTAGATTCAAAGCCCTGCATATCAATCCCTGCAATATCAAGCAAAGTATGGATTAAATCATCATTCATATAGCGTTGATTCTGTGCTTTTTGTAATCGCTTATAAAGTTCTGTGTGTTTTGCAATAAACTCATCGCTTACATAAATAATAAATGGAATCTCCACCATAAAACGCGACATTTTAGAATCTGAATGCCCGATGAAATTCCTCCAATCATAAATCTCTTCCCCGTGGTCGCTAAAATACAACACCAAAGAATCTGAATTTTCAAATCGCTTTATAATCTCACTTAGCACAAAATCACCATATAGCACACTATTATCATAGTGCATATTCTCCTCCACACTTGTGGCAGCTAGATCTTCCACGCTATCAGCACGACATAGCATATCTTCTTGGCTAAATCTCGCAAAACTACTTGGATAGCGGTTATAATACTTAGCGTGATTCCCCATAAGGTGCAGGGCGTAGAATATCGGCTTAGAATCTTTAGAATCTGCTGTGTTTTTAGGCTCTTGTGGTGGATTCTCACTTGAGCTTGTAGGCTTAGAATCTACATCGCTAAAATCCTCTTGTAAATCGCCCTGTTCCACGCCTATCCCTAACTCCTCATCTAAAATATCTAAAATTGCTTCATCAAACTTTGTCGTGCTCATCTTGTCATTGACATTGACAAAATGTGCTTCATCAGCACGCTTAAGAATGGTCGCTGCGGCATTGCCAAAAAGGCTCACTGGCTCTTGATTTGAAATAGCGATTGTATGGTAGCCTCCAAGCTTAAAAGCATCAATGACATTAATATACTCATACCACGGCTTTTGAATCTCACTAGACTTGGTGGCTTTTGGCTTGTGCTTGGGGATTATGGTCTGTATGCCCTGCGTGTTGTCTTGATTAGCAAGAGTAAGGCTAAGACTCAAAGACTCGTGTGTCTGTCCGTGAGCGGAAATAATATCGCTAAAAACAAGCAGATTCTTATGGCTATGCTGTTTGATAGAATCTAAATTTGGTGTGGTGGGGAGCGAATAGCCATAAAGATGCAGCTTGTCTCTTTGGGTAGATTCACCAATGACAAGCACGATGTTTTGTATATTATTTTTTGCTTTTTTTACCTGTAGTGTGGTAGATAGCTCATCAAACTTACTATTTAGCCGCTCATATTCTTTCATAAAGCCATAAGTGCCCTGAATTGCACGATAGAACTGCTTTGTATAATTATAAAGCATATCGCTCCAATCCTCATTCAAAGGCTTGGTGTGAGTGAAAATCATAGCAAACACGATACACACACTCACAACAAACCACATATACACAAACCGCATAAATTTCTTAAGCTTAATAGAGGGCTGCAAAAGTGGAATCTTAGCCCACAACAACACAGCAACGATAATAAAAAAGGCATATACACCAAGCAACCCAAAACTTACATAGTTATGCAAAAACTCCGCACTCTCCTGCGGATTTGTCTCTAGGGCTACGATGACAAGGTAGGAATTGAGATTTGTATCAAAGGTGTAGAGCAAAAATATATCAACTACAAAACATATAATACTTATGCCAAAAATCGCCCACGCTACATAAACGCCAAAAGGCACAAGTGAAAGAATCCAAAATACGCCAAAGTAGCTCACACACAGCAACAACTCGCGGTAGAAAAATGAGCTAAACCAATACAAATCCCAATGCTTAGTATAGACAAAATATTGTGAGCCAAAAAGAATGATAGTGTTTAGAAAAATAAGTAAGATAAGAATCTTAAAAAGTGTGGGGTGAGTGAAAAGCTTCATTGATATGTCCTACTTTGATGAAAATATGATGAGATTCTATTAGAGCATTCTAACTAAAAAGGGCAAGGCTTAAATTAACATCGCTTTTGTTAAATCATTTAATTATAGTAAGGGAGATTTAATAAGGTGAAATTGAAAAATGTTTTGAGAAGTATTGTGTGAAGTCTCTTAAACCTCCAAAGTTTAAAGCCTTGAAGGTTTAAGAATCTTACTAGAATCTTAGAGTTTTGACTCGTAGCGTCTTAGCATATATAGACGCTTAAGCATTTTTTTCTTAGCGTTAATTTTTTGCTTTTTGCGTTTTTCAGTCTTAGATTCAAAAAACCTTCTCGCTCTCAACTCCGTTACAACGAGATTGCGGTCGGTTTGTTTCTTGAACTTTCTATACGCTTCTTCAAAAGATTCGCTTTCTTTAACTTTGATACCCGGCATAAGTTCACCCACTTTCTTGTAAGATTTAAGGGCAGTATTATAAGAAAAATTTATTTAAAAATGCTTAAATTTGCATTATATAAAGTGAGTTTTAAGGATTTTTAGCTAGAATGCCAACTTTATTTTTATTCTTGTGCTCGTAGCTCAGCTGAATAGAGCAACAGGTTGCGGTCCTGTAGGTCGGGGGTTTGAATCCCTCCGAGCAC
>CAUWMC010000005.1:0-96120 GCA_963559865.1 uncultured Helicobacter sp. | reverse complement strand
TCACTTATCACGCTAAGCCCACCGATAAATTCACTCGTCTCATAGGGGATAATCACCTTATCTTTACTTGGATTCTTACTTAGCTCCGTGAAAGCCACGATCCGCTCTTTTGTCAGCAAAAACTCCGCTGCTTGAGCGTTTTTGCTCATTTGATTAGCGATAAGCTCCATAGCATCGCTCTGTCCTTGTGCTAGGGCGATTTGCTCATATTTTTTGGCATCTGCCATTCGTTCAATAGCTTCTGCTTGTAGCACCTTTTCTTGCTTTAGGGCTTCGGCGTTGCGGATTAGAGCTTCTTTCTCCGCTTGTGCTTTTAGCTCAATGGCGCGCTTTTCTCTCTCTGCCTTCATCTGTAAATTCATCGCATTTTCTATATCCTTTGGCACAGAGATTTCGCTAATCTCCACACGCATAATCTTCACCCCCCAGTTATTTGCCGCATCGCCCAAAGCCACTTGCAAGGCGGCATTAAGCCTATCGCGAGATGAGAGAGAGTCATCTAAATTTATCCGCCCTATCTCACCGCGAAGTGTCGTGGTAGCAAGGTTTGCAATGGCTTGTTTATAATCATTGACACTATATACCGCGGATTTTGCATCAAAGACCTTTAAAAACACAATCCCATCAATATTGATATTGACATTATCTTTAGTGATCACCTGCTGCCGCCCGATGTCTATCATCTGCTCCCTAGCACTCACCACCGCACTTAGCCTATCAATGATGGGGATAATGAAGTGAAACCCACCATCAAGCACCCTGTGGAATCTCCCTAGCCGCTCCACAATGGCAATATCTGTCTGTGAGATAATCTTTATACCAAAAAACAGCACCGCCACACATAAAGCCAACACCACACCAGCAAAAATAAGCATTCTACACTCCTCTTATCACATTATGTTGGCGACATTATAGGTTAGATTCTTAAACTAGATTTGTTTTGTGATTTCATTCGCTTAAAAAACTTTAATTATTTTGAACTAAAGGGATTTTTTACTTTCATAGATTCTAAGCCTTGATAATTTGACAGATCTATACAAAAGGCTTAAATCTATTGGTTTTCTATCACCTTTTCATACGCTCTTTTTTGCTTCTCTTGCCATAACACCACGCTTTTTATACATTCTTTTTGAATAGCTTTGATGAAAGATTCTATAAAGTCAAGACTTATTGTTCAGAAATCTGTTGCCATATTTCCTTAATAATTATAAACCCAACAAAGCTTTGTTATATCTCAGCATTCTTTCTTGCAAAGCAACTTTATAGCGGATGTTATTAGTATATTGCAAAACTACTTCATCACCTATAAGATTATCAAGCACCGCATCTTTATTTACAAAATTAAGCCTTATAGCCTTTTTAGCATTCTTATCAAGGGTAAAGACCTTGTGGGAATTTGCATCAATATAAATGAGATTTTGCCAATTATCAATCGCCTTTAGAGCGTCAATGTCTTTTGCATAATAAAATGGCACAATATGGTGAAGTTCAAAACATATATCTTTCTCTACTTCGTGTTGCTTGAAATATTCCGCTTTGATTAAATGACTTCGTTTAAATTCAATATGTTCACCATTGATATCTGCCTTAAGCAATAATCTCTGCCTTGTCCTATCATATTCAAATAATGCCATTAAATCAAAGCTATCAAATAGCGTTTGTGTTTCGTTTTTCCAATTATGAAAATCTCGTTTTTGTGTTTTATCGCCACTAAAATTACTAGGAATACAAAATTCACTTATAACCTCTTCGACAATTTTCTGTCTAGCTTTCAAGCTTCTAAATTCATTGATAAAATCTATAATTGCATCTTTTGTTAGAATCTTTCCCTGATAATCTTTGCCTAAAAAACTTACAAAAAATATCATTTCACTTACGCTTATATATTGAGGACTAAGGGCATTGATTATATCTAGCATATCTTGTGCTATCCCACCAACAACAAAATCTAATGCAATTCCTAAATGTCTTTGCTCTTCAAAAATATTTCTAGATTCTAAGAACTCTAAGCCCCTTTGTGTGATTTTTACATATTTGTAATTGCGACAGGTTTTATCAATCGCACATAATTCTTGTTTTTTATTAAACCTATCAATAAGGCCCATTCTTTGCAAATTTACAAAAATAATCTTCCTCATAGCCATATCTGTAACACTTTTGTTTATCGCCAACAAATCTTTATTAACCCTATCTAGATACACACAGAATTCTAGCTCATCGCCACTATATTTATAGTCATCATAAATATCGCCTTGTGTATGTAGTAGCAGGCTGTCCTTTGGTAAGTGTTTTAGCACAATTTTAATATACTCCACACTCCAGCGATAGTGTTGCAATTTATGCAAACCTCTATAATCATCTCTTAGCACTCTATGATAAAGAAAATTTAAACTTTCTAAAGCAGGATTTATACCCAATAATGCACTTTTGAAATCAGCTTCGGTCATTTAACACTCCTTTATATTTAAGCTAGAATCTACATATTCTTTATTGATTTCACAACCGATAAAATTACGCCTCAAATCCCTTGCCACTGCACTTGTTATCCCACTTCCACTAAATAAATCAAGTACTAAATCTCCCTCTCGTGAGCTTGCCTTTATCATTCGCTCAATCATTTCTTTAGGCTTTATCGTTGGGTGGTGCAACTTCTGCGTTTTACCATTTATTTTTTGCTTATGTCTTTGACTAGTGATTTCCCACACATCAGGGCAGAGTTTGCCATTTGGATTAGGATACCATCTCTTACCATTTTTTAAAATCCCATTCTTCTTAGCGTGTTCTATGCGACTTGTTGATTCATAAGGCACACGGACAGATTCGGGCTCAAAGTAATAATTTTTAGAATCCATTGTATAAAAAAGGATGGATTCTTGATTATTTACAAATCGCTTTTTTGTATAGCTTAGTCCATCCTTTTTATACCAAGTGATGAAATTTTGAAATACTGCTTTTTCTTGTAAATAATGCAAAAATAACGCACAATGATAAGGGGTATTAAAGATATAAAAGCTTCCGCTTTTTTTCATTTTAGGTAAAAACAAATTTATCCATTTAAAACTAAAATCTAAAAATTCCTTTTGATTTTTAAAGTTATCCCAGCTTGCAACTTTGAGATTATAAGGTGGGTCAATTATGGCTAAGTCAATGCTAGAATCTTGCAAAGATTCTAAAAAGCTAAAGCAATCTTGTATGTAAATACTATTTAGCATTATCTTGCCTTAAAGCTTGAAATACATCACAACTCCCAAGCTTTTCTTCAATCACGCTTTCATAATGCGGATAAATCTCATAGCCCACATAATTTCGCCCCAACTCTTTTGCCACCTTTAGTGTCGTGCCACTTCCTGCAAAAGGATCTAGCACCAAATCGCCCACAAAAGAATAAAGCTTGATAAGTCGATAAGGAATCGCTTCAGGCATAATTGCCGCGTGTTTGCCAAAGGCTACATCACTTTTATTTGGGATAGGTATGTCCCAAATTTGTTTTGTGTATTCCACCCATTCTTTTTGATTAAGCTTGCTTTGATCTTTTAATTCTTTTGAAATGTTTTGCGGTTTGCCATCTTTAACATAAATAGTGATAAATTCGCTTGTATTTTGTGCGTAAAAATTGCGTGGATAGGGATAGCTTCCAAACATCAATTTTTTAGTCGTATTTGTACGATTCCAAATATATAAGTCTAGCAAAAACAATGAAGTAGATTCTAAAATGCTATGCTGAATATCGCTTTGCAAATCAAAAATATGGCGATTATAATGTGTGTTTAAATCCTTTTTAAACATAGGCATTAAAGGTACATTGATGCAAAGTTTACCATTTGGTTTTAACACTCTTTCACACTCACGCCATACTTTTAAAAGCCCATCGATATATATTTTATAATCACCAATAGCACCCAGATCCCCTTTTTTAGAATGAGAATGTGTGCAATCTTGATAACCATTTTTGGCATAATCTTTGATGTTAAAATAAGGCGGACTTGTGATGATTAAATCTACACTGCAAGCACTTATTTCGCACATATTTTGACTAGGTTTATAAAAGATTGTATTCATTTAACTTAAGACTTTCCTATTTTATTTTGTTTTCCTTAAATCCCTATCTAACACCTCAAACCTATAACTTTAACTCCTCTCTTGCCACGCGTTTTGCTACTTCTAGGGCTTCTTGGATTTTGTTAGAATCTGTGATTTTGCCCCCAGCAGTAGCAAAGTCATCTCTGCCACCACCATTGCCCCCTAGAATCTGTGCTACTTGCTTGACCCACGCTCCGGCTTTAAGGCTAGATTCCACGCCCTTTACCCCAGCGGTTAGGGCAACTTTGCCGCCAGATTCTGTAAGCAGTAAAATCGCTACTTTTTCATTCTCATTTTTTGCCCTATCTATGATGTCTTTTGCCTCTTTTGCTTCCACTGAATCTAGCTTTAGGACGATGAGTTTCACGCCATTTATTTCCTCATAATCTAGGCTTTTGACACTCTGCTTTGCCTTGTTTGCGTTATCTCTTGCCTCTTTGAGTGCATTTTGCAGCTTTGCCACGCCCTGCAAAACATCTTGGGCTTTTAGCTGCTCTTTTAGGCTTTTTATGGATTCTAATGCTGCTTTGCCATAGTGATACGCCGCTTTGCCACACACCGCTTCAATACGCCTAACCCCGCTACTCACGCTACTTTCACGCACGATATAAAAGCTCCCAATCTCTGCGGTATTTTGCGTATGAATCCCACCGCATAGCTCGATAGAATCGCCAAGAGTTATCACACGCACACTCTCCCCATACTTCTCGCCAAAGAGTGCCATAGCCCCCTTTGCTTTAGCTTCTTCAATCCCCATAGTCTCGCACACTTGTGGGGCTGATTCTGTAATTTTTTCATTCACTAGGGCTTCTATTTGCTCTAGCTCATTGACGCTTAACGCCTTTGGGTGAGAGAAGTCAAACCGCAGGCGATTTGCTTCTACAAGGCTTCCAGCTTGAGCAATGTGAGAGCCTAGAATCTGCCTTAGGGCATAATGCAATAAATGTGTAGCAGAGTGGTGCTTGGCGATTTCAAACCGGCTAGAATCTACTTGTGCTTTTACTAAATCCCCTGCTTTTAATGGGCTTAGGGCGTGGATTTTAGAGAGATTTAGCCCAAAGTATTTTTGTGTATCTAAAACTTTAGCGACTATGTTTTGTGGATTGCTAGAATTTACTTTGTGAGATTCCACTCCACTAGAATCTTGGCATTCTAGGGTTGTGGATTTTTCGCTACGCTCAAAATGACAAGGGGTAGAATCCACAATTCTAGTATTTTGCAGGTTTGGACTAGTGCTACGCACGAGTGCGGTGTGGCTGTGCAAGTTTTGAGAATTTTGAGGAAGGCTAGCGACCTTGTCGGTCGTGCCTTTCACAAAATTCTCAACCTTGTCGCATTGCATACCCAAAGACGAATTGTTTTCAAGTAAAACTCCTTTATCCCCTACTGGTCCCCCTGATTCTGGATAAAATGGTGTAGCTTCCAACATTACATAGCCCTCTTGCCCTGCTTCTAAAGATTCCACTCTTTTAAAGTTAGAATCTAAAAGGGCTAGAATCTTAGATTCCACACTCACACACTCATAGCCCACAAACTCATTCTCTCCAAACTCGCTTAAAAGTGTGTTAAAATCGCCATCTTTTACACTATCGCCGCTACCCCTCCAGTGTGCTTTGCTCCGCTCTTTTTGCTCCTGCATACATTTTTCAAAGCCCTGCAAATCTATGCTTAAACTAAGCTCTCTTAGCATATCTTGTGTTAAATCAAGCGGGAAGCCGTAAGTGTCGTAAAGCTTGAAAGCAACTTCACCACTAAATTGTGTCGTTTTTTTGGCATTGCTAGAATCCACTTTTTGAGCTACTTTGTTAGGCTCTTGGCATTCTAAGGATTGAGATGATAAATTAGGGTTGTGCGAGTCTTGCGAATGAGACGCACTAGGCGTGCGTTGCAGTGAGCAAGGCGAAGCACTCCCTGATTTATCGCTCAATACTGAATGCCCCCTTAGCTTTTCTAGCTCGGCTTGAAACAACGCCATTCCAGATTCTATCGTCTCAAAAAACCTTTCTTCTTCTGCTTTGCATTGCTCTTGAACGGCGTTTTTACGCTCTTGTAAATAGCCATAATGTCCGCCCATAGTATCACACACCACCCCCACCACTTCATACAAAAACGCCTTTCTTAAGCCTAGCAAATAGCCGTGTCTAACCGCTCGCCGTAAGATTCTCCGCAAGACATAGCCCCTGCCTTCTTTGTCAAAATTCACCCCTTGTGCGAGCAGAAAAGCAACGGCTCTTGCGTGGTCGGCAATGACCCTAAAGCCAGCCTGTGTCGCTTGTATATTTTGCGTTGTTTCTTTGGTGCTTTTGGCGGATTGTTCGCTCAAGGCTCGGTCATTACCGCTTAGGTAGCTTCTCGCACTCAAAGCTTCACAACCCTGAAAATCACTCAAAGATACTTCCGCATTAGAATCTAAGTTGGCGGAATCGGCTTTAGATTCTGGGTTTTTAGAATCTTGGCATTCTAAGGATTGAGATGATAAATAGTGGCTTTGCGAAGCGGAAGCAAGAAGCTTACTAGGCGTAAGTGCCGCAGCTTCCGCTGAAGCAATCCGCGATTTATCGCTCAATACTGAATGCCCCAAAATCTCATCATCTCTATAATACTTCTCCCCCGTTACCCTCTCAATACACTCCATCAAAGGTGCAAAAAGCGAAGTATCAAAGTTATTAATCTTTCCTTCTTTCAGTGCGATTACTCGCTCTAGCCCCATACCTGTATCAATGCTAGGCTTAGGTAGCGGTGTCAAACTCCCATCAGCACTTCTTTCATATTGCATAAAGACAAGATTCCATATCTCTAAAAATCTATCCCCTTCACCGCCGAAATAATCTTCTTCGCTATGAAAAAACTCCGCCCCTTGATCCACATATATCTCACTGCAAGGTCCGCAAGGTCCTGTATCTCCCATTTGCCAGAAGTTATCCTTATCGCCCATTCTCTTAATGCGACTAGATTCTATATGCTCCTGCCATAATTCAAAAGCTTCATCATCGCTCTCGTGGATTGTTACATACAAAAGGCTTTTATCAAAGCCCAAAATCTCAGTTACAAACTCCCACGCATACGCAATCGCCTCTTTTTTAAAATACGCCCCAAAGCTAAAGTTCCCTAGCATTTCAAAAAGTGTGTGATGACGCGCTGTGTAGCCGACATTCTCTAAGTCATTGTGCTTCCCACCTGCACGGATACAAAGCTGAGAGCTTGTAGCGATATTTGGGCTTGGGATTGGAATCTTACCTGTAAAAATATCCTTAAACTGCACCATTCCCGCATTGGTAAAAAGCAAACTTGCATCATCTGGGACTAAAGGCATAGAATCATAGACTTTATGCCCTTTGCTTTCAAAAAAGTCTAAATACAATGCTCTAATATCTTTCATCACTTCGCTCCTTTAGAATCTATAAAGCACATTCAAGCTTACTTGTGGATTGCCCTGCATATCAGTATCAATATTTGGCGTAATCAGTGTATTTTTTGGCATATATTCCTTTGTAAAGACCCACGCAAAACCCCAAGCAAGAAGCGCTCCAACACTCACTTGCAACACAGAATGCTTTTTTGCCTCCACTCTTGAAGCTGCTGTGAGTGTGGCTAGAATCCCAACAGGAATGGCTGGCTTCCACCCATAGCGGTAATACACATACCCCGCCGCGCTAAATGCCCCACTTGCGTGTCCGCTTGGCATACCTTTATAAATATCACAACAAGGGCGTTTAGCAAACTCTACCTTATAACCATTCTCGTGCATTGTTTGAAAAATCTCCTTAATACCCTCAGTGGCAAGCTGTGTGCTAAGTGTGCCAAGTGCAAGTTGCCCAGCACCCTCATAATCTTCCATTGCTATGGAGACAATCATTACATACAAAGGCAAAAATCTAAACGCATCGCCAAATTGTTCAAACTCATTCTCTCGTGCGTGAGATACGCTTAAGATTCCAAATATACATAGCACCATACAAAGCCGCTTCATTCCTATCCTTCATAAGCAAAAAAATAAAAGCGTTATTATAGGATTCTATCCTTAAAATTGCTTATGATAACACTCTCTTATAGCCTATCTACCGCATATTTCACGGCATTAATATAACTTAGATTGTGAATCTCTACTTCCCTTTTATACGCTACATCAAAACCCACGCCGTGATCAACAGAAGTGCGGAGAATGGGGAGATTAAGGCTTACATTAATACTTTGTTCAAAATACAAGGCTTTAAGTGGAGCCAAACCCACATCGTGATACATACTCACAAAGTATCTAAATCTTTTGCGATTAAGCGGAGAAAAAGCACTATCAGGTGGATAAGCTCCAAAAAATAGCTCCTTACCCAAAGCTAGATTTGCCTCACGGACTGCTTGAGTGATGTATCTATCCTCACTTCCCATAAGCCCATCATCGCCACAATGTGGATTTAGCCCAAGCACACAGCAAGGTTCATTTAGCCTAACCGCTTGAGCAAAACACACTAAAAATGCTCTCACAGAATCTTGGCTTATAGCTTGACTGACTTGACTAAGCGGCATATGGTCGGTAAATAATGCAACAAACATCTCTTCACAGCCTAGCATCATAATAGAATCTACACCAAAATATTTTGATAACGCTTGTGTATGCCCGATAGATTCCACCCCTGCTTCTTGCCACGCTTTTTTGTGTATAGGCAAGGTTACAAGGGCTTGTGTTACACTAGATTCTGTCATTTGAATGGCTTGCATAAAACTTTTATAGCTATATAGCCCACTCTCTTTGCTCACTACACCGGGCTTTATGGCAGCATTACAAAGCTCAAAATCCGCCACACATTGCATATCTTTTGGCATTGATAAGCCTAGAATCTTTGCTGCAGATTCTAAAATTTCATAATGCACAACATATATAGGCTCACATATTTGAGATATAGCATTATGCGATTTCAGGGCAATCTCAAGCCCTATGCCATTTATATCGCCTATGCTGATAGCTATCTTTGGCACATTGCCCTTCTCATATCTATAATAGCACGATCCAGCCCCACAAATACGGCTCTAGCTATAATGCTATGCCCTATGTTTAGCTCACTCACATAAGGAATCTGTGCTATTGCAGCGACATTTTGGTAATTTAGCCCGTGTCCTGCAAAACACTCCAATGCTCTTGTATCCATACTAGAAGTGGCAAGTTTGGCACATTGCGTAATAGAATCTAGGCTTTTTTGTATTTGTGCTTCAAGCTCTTGTGGGGGCAAGTCAAGCTCTGTAATTCTGCGATGTGTGCGGGAAAGATTTGTATATTTCATTAAATGTAAGTTTGCATACCGCCCTGTGTGTAGCTCCACAGCCTGTGCGCCAAGCTCACGCGCTAGAAAAATAGATTCTTTTTTAGGGTCAATAAACAACGCCGTGGCAATGCCTTGAGCTTCAAAAGTCTTTAGCACCTCACGAATGCTATCATAATGAGATTCTAAATCTAAGCCCCCTTCAGTGGTTACCTCCTCTCGCTTTTCAGGCACAAGCGTAATGCGTTGTGGGGCAATCGCACATAAATAATCAATCACCTTTTCATCAAGGGCAGATTCTATATTGACAGGCAAAGGGCTAGATTCTACAATGCGTTTGACATCGCTGTCGTGGATATGCCGCCTATCCTCACGCAAATGCAAAGTGATTTGGTCTGCTCCAGCATTCTTAGCAATAAAAACTGCCTCCAACGGGTCAGGCTCATAAATCGCCCTTGCCTCACGCAAAGTCGCTATGTGATCAATATTCACCCCAAGTTGCATAACACTCTCCTTATCGTTCCATTGCGATAACGCCACTTCGCACAATCTCTTTTGGATTAAAAATCTTAATGGCTAAAATAAACTGCTCAATGGCAGAGGGCTTATCTGTGGCAATAACGATGACATATTTTTCATTAGCATTGACAATTTTTCCATTATAGGCTTTACATAGCACTTCAATATCAGCTAACCTCTCACTGATTGGAATCTTCACAAGCACCGCTTCTTTCTCAAGTAAATCATCACTTGAAATCACGCTCACCACAGGGATAAGCTTGTGTAACTGCTTAATGATCTGCTCAATGACAACTTCCGAGCCTTGCGTTACAATCGTAATGCGTGAAAGGTTGCTATTTGGAATAGGAGCGGTGGTAAGCGATTCTATATTATACCCACGCGCTGAAAAAAGCCCAGAGATTCTAGCCAAAACGCTATGTTCATTAATCACATTCACACAAATACTTTTTCTTAAAACTTTTGCTTCCATACATTCGCCTTTAGTCTTGTTTTGGATTCTTTTGCGTATTTGGGAGTATCATCTCATAAATCGCCCCACCGCTTGGCACCATAGGCAGCACATCTTCATACCTATCTACAATCACTTCAATAAACGCTACTTTTTTAGAATCTAATGCCTTTTGTAACGCAGAGTCAAACTCGCTTTTTTTCTCCACTCTAAAGCCCACGCCACCAAAAGATTCTATAAGCTTTATAAAATCAGGCTGCAAAGTCAAATCTGTGTGTGAAAATCTATGCTCGTAAAAAAAGCTCTGCCACTGCCGCACCATACCCAAATAATTATTATTTAAAATCACACTCACAAGCGGAATCCCATATGCTACGCAAGTCATCAGCTCTTGGATATTCATTAGAATTGAGCCATCACCGGTGATATTTATAAGTGTCTTATCTTCACGCGCGAGTTTTGCCCCCATAGCCGCAGGTAGCCCATAGCCCATAGTCCCAAGCCCACCACTACTTAAAAACTGACGCGGAAAGCTAAAGGGGTAAAATTGTGCTGCCCACATTTGATGCTGCCCCACATCTGTGGTGATAATCGCACTCTCTCCTAGAATCTCACCTAGCCTTTGAATCACCCATTGTGGCTTAATACAATCAAGACTATCTTCAAAACTTAGCGGATAGCACCTTGCATATTCTCGCAAATGCTCTTTCCACTCTAGAATCTTAGCACTCTCATAGCCACTTAGCTCACTTAGCATATCACTCACGACACTCTTTAAATCCCCAACAATAGGATAATCCACGCCTACAACCTTACCAATAGAGCTAGGATCTACATCAATATGTGCGATTTTTGCCTGTGTGGCAAATGCACTTAATTTACCCGTTACCCTATCATCAAATCTAGCTCCCAAGCACACAAGTAAATCACACTCGCTCACTGCCATATTTGCCGCGTAGCTCCCGTGCATTCCTAGCATTCCTAGCAAATTATCATCATCATATCGTAGCACCCCGCGTCCCAAAAGTGTCTCCGTGCAAGGAATACCCGTGCAATGCACCAAATCTCTAATCACTTCACCCGCATTTGAGAGAATAGCCCCTCCGCCAATGTAAAACAAAGGCTTTGAAGCCTTATTAATGGCTTCACAAAGTTTTTTAATCTGGCGAGGATTCCCTTTTAGCGTGGGCTTATAGCTCTGCAACGCAATAGAATCTGGATAAGAAAACTCACCCTGTGTGCCTGTAATATCTTTTGGAATATCCACAAGCACCGGTCCGGGTCGCCCACTCCGTGCGATATAAAAAGCTTCTTTTAAGATTCTAGGGAGTTCTGCTAAATTCCTTACCAAAAAATTATGCTTCGTGCAAGGGCGAGAAATCCCCACCGCATCAATCTCTTGAAACGCATCTGTGCCAATTTGTGTGATAGGCACTTGCCCACTAATCACAACAAGGGGAATAGAATCTGTGTAAGCTGTGGCGATGCCTGTAACTGCATTTGTAAAGCCCGGACCTGAAGTGATAATAGCCACACCTACATCACCACTTGCCCTTGCGTAGCCATCAGCAGCGTGAATTGCACCCTGCTCGTGCCGTGCGAGAATGTGGGAAAAATAATTTTGTTTATAAATCTCATCATAGATGTGCAAAACTGCTCCACCCGGATAACCAAAAACAACCTTCACACCTTCTAAGTGCAAGGCTTCAATCACCATTTTCGCACCTGTCATCATTTTCATCAATGTTCCTTCTGTAGATAATTTTAATGCTTGAAATTTTGGAAACTTTAAGAAAAGGCAAATCATACCAATTTTGCTTAATAATGCAATAAAATTTTCTAAACTTTGAGAGTTTTTCAAGGATTTATACTTATTTTATACAATGCCACACACAACATCTCACAAACATAAACCAAGCGTAAAACTAGAATCTAAATCTATAATGGAGCGAAACTTTTAATGAATGTGCGTCAAAAAATCTTTTTTGTCAATCTTTTGCCAATTATTCTAATCAGCCTCAACCTCCGCGCACCCATCACCGCCATAGGACCTGTTGTTGATAGTGTTAAAGAGTATTATCATTTAAGTGCGGCATTGACTGGCTTATTGACTTCTTTGCCACTTTTAGCTTTTGGGATTGTTTCATTTTTTGTGTCATATTTTCAACCCACAAGGGCTTTGTTTATAGGGCTTATGTGTATTTTTGTAGGCGAAATTTTACGATGTGTGGGGGAGAGTGCGGAGCTTTTTATTGGCACGGCAATTATGGGAGGCGGTATCGCCGTTGCAAATGTCTTGCTTCCTAGCCTTGTAAAAGCAAAATTCCCACGCAATATTCCAAAAATTATGGGGATTTATAGCCTTGTGCTTAATCTCTCTGCTGCACTTGGCATTGCCCTTATCTTGCCACTTATGATGTTTTTACCCGTGCCAATCGCACTTGGAATCTGGGCAATTTTAGCCTTCATTGCCCTAGTGAGTTATATCCCACAAATGAAAAATCGCAGAATCTCACGCCCAAAGCTTAAAACAGATTCTAAAGGCTCACTTTTTAGCAACCTCAATGCGTGGAAAATTACCATTTTTATGGGCTTAACAAGCACTATTTCTTATGGTTTTTTTGCGTGGTATCCTAGCTTTCTTATTTCTTTTGGCTATTCACAGAGCTTTGCCTCGCAGATGATGATCCTCTCCCATTGTGTCATTATTCCTGCGGCTTTTTTTATTCCACTCTTGCTAGGCTCACTCCCAAATAAACGCAGAGTTTTGCTTATGGGATTTACTTGTGGGCTATATGTGGTGAGTTATGCTCTTTTGCTTTGCTCACAGCAAATGTGGGTTGTTGTCTTTGTCTCAATCATCATTGGAATCCCCATAGGCGGTGTGTTTGGCATTGCCCTACTTTTTATTTCAATCAAAAGCTCAAATGTGCAAACCGCCACTAAACTTTCCGCAATGGCTCAAGGCGTGGGCTATCTTTTAGCTTCACTCTCACCTGTGGCAATAGGCAGAATCTATGATATGTTTCATCACTTCACCTATGCCCTTGTAGGCTTAATGATATTAGCCATATTGCTTAATATCATTGGACTTTTAGCGTATAAATCAAGTCAAATTTAGCTTAAATTTAGCAATTTTAATTAGAATGCAAAGCTTAATTCTCATTTTAGCAAGGAGCTTTACAATGAATACACTCAAAAAATTGGTGATGGCTTTAGCCTTTGGTGCGGTAGCACTTCTATTTGTCGCTTGTGGAAGCAGTGAGCCTAAAGATGTCGCAGTGGCGTTTATTGAAAATGTATATAAGGGCGAGGGTGAAAACTTGCTCAAATATGTCTATTTGTCCGAAAAAGATGAAAATACAGCTGGTGTTAAAGAAATGGCAGAGGGCAAGCTCAAAGCAGCTGCTGGGCAGGCTGCACAAAAAGCAGAAGATGCAGGTGGGCTAAAAAGTGTAGAGGTGGTATCTGAAGAGATTAAGGAAAATACAGCAACAATTAATTTGCGTGTAAATTTTGGCAATGGCAATGAAGATTCAGAGCGTGTGAGACTTGTCAAAGATAAAGATGAGTGGAAAGTTAAACTCTAAATTCCTACTTTTAGGGGGCATTGGTAGCTTGTGCCTTTGCCTCTACTTCATTTATTTATTCTATCCGCGTATCAATCCCCCATTCACACTTTCCCAAAGACTGCTTGATGATATCCCAAAGCTTGAGATAGGCGATATTATTTTACGCAAAGGCGTGGGTATGGAGAGCTTTGTCATAGAAAAACTAAGCCATCACCGCTATACGCATATTGGCTTAGTCATATCCACACAGCCCATTATCATTCTCCACGCAAGTGCCGATGATAATCCAAAAAAGCCTAACCGCGTTATTCTTAGCTCATTTGATGAGTTTCTTTCCAAAGCTCAAAGTATTGCTATCAAACGCTATGTCTTAAGCAAACAAATACAAGAAAAAATACTCCTTGAAGCTCCATTGTGGCTTGATAGAGAGTTTATATTAAGCACAGATTCTAATGCGTTATACTGCACAACACTTTTAGAATCTCTTCTTTCTCCCCATATCACTTTGAACGCACAATATGAGGAGATTGACTTCCCTGCATTTCAAGGCAAATATCTTTTTCCAAAGGCATTTTACGAAGATTCAGAATCTGTGCTTGTTTATGAAAATAAGCATTAGGATTTTCTCATTTCATAAGCGGCAAGTATCTTATCTTTTAGCTCATACATTTTATCTATGTTTTCTAGCTTATGATTTGAGCCATCAGGAAAGCCAATAGACTTTTTGTTGTCATTAAAGTAGAGACGACAAATCCATTTTGTTACCTTTCCTTGATAATTGACACCAAAATAACTTAAAGTGTCCTTATATTGAATCTGTGTCAAATCAACACCAGCACTACCTAAAATAGATTTAATGATATAGAAACCTTGCAGTTCTTCTTCCGTAGTGATAATCTCTTTATCGTCTTTTAAGTCCAAGGTTTCTTCTTCATCGTTAGCATTTTGCAGATTATTTTTAATATTAGAAATCTTTTCATACGCCATATCACTAATAATCTCTTTCAATGATTTTTTGATATGGCTGCGAAATTCCTCTATAACCGATTTTGTCATATTGCGTTCAGTTAATTGCTTAGCAAAAAAAGTTACAAACTCATCATTTGGCTCATTTATTTGTTGTTTAAAAATATCTTGAATGCTACGATAATACTTTTTCTCTATCGCAACCCCAAATATATCATCAACATTTAATTCAGAATACATAAAGCGTTTTAAATCTTTAATGTCCCGAGGTTTTAATTTTTCAAGATTTATGATGAGAAAAGGAATCTTGTCCATAAGATTTGCTTGTTCAATATCAGTAAAAAATCTATATTCTATCCCATTTGTTAAAATAGCAAACTTTATGCTAGGAGCAGTGTTAAAATATCGCAATAATTGACTATTATGATAATCCAAATTTTCAGAATGATTTTTTGCCTCTATCAAAATAAAGGGTTGTCCATCTTTAAAAATAGCATAATCCACTTTTTCACCCTTTTTAATACCTACATCAGCAGTATATTCTGGGACAACAACATTTGGGTCAAAAACATCATAACCCAATGCCTTTAAAAAAGGAATGATGAATGTCATCTTGGTGGCTTCTTCTGTCTTTACAAGAACTTTTCTTTCTGAAATTGTATCTATAATGGCATTAAGTGCATTTTCAAAATCCATCTATACTCCTTACCTTTTATACTCTATCATAATAGAGTGAAATGCAATTCTAAAATAAATAAACTTAAGAAAATCTATAATGATAGAGTTTCTTAAGTATGAAAAAACATAAAGTTGATTTTTTTGAAGATATGGATAAAGAGCAGATTCAGGGCTTTTATCATCGTATCGCAAATAATGTCGCTAGAATCCGCAAAGAAAAAGGCGTTTCACAACTTGAACTTAGCCTAGCTATAGGCTACAAATCTGTATCGCTCGTAGCCGGAGCCGAAGCCAAATATAAAAACATTCATTTCAACCTTGAGCATCTCTATAAAATAGCTCAAGTCTTGCAAGTAGATATAAAAATTTTTTTTGATGAGATAAACTAGCTCATACTCAAACCCATTTTGCCTAGATTCAAAATATTATTTTGAGTCAAATGCCTTATGATAATCTAAAAATATTTATTTGTAATCAATGTTTATCTATGCCTATTTCCAATACCAACTCAATTTATTTTGTTACTTTTTGTGATTAATTTTTGTAAATCTCCGTTTTTTTTTTTTTTTTGTTAAAGAATTAGATTTTTTTCAAATAGAATCTGGCCTTAATTTCGCTGGGGAGTTAGAATATCAATGAAAAAAGTTTTTGTCATAATTCTTTTAAGTTTATCATTGGCTTCAAACATACTTGCACAAGAAAAAAGTGGCTTATTTCTTGGGGCAATGGGAGGGCTTGGCTTTATAACAGGCGTATTTTTTGATACAGCTGGTAATGACACATCGTGGGATAGTGTGCTAATGAAAGAGACAACCTACTCAACCGCACTTGGCATAAAAGGCGGATATCAGTATTGGTTTTCTCCACGCGTTGGTGTTAGGACATATTTGCAATATGATTTCAATTCTGGTCGCACTTGGCACATCAACAACGATAAATTATTTATCCATTTTCAACACTTAACCGGCAATATGGATTTAATGCTTAATATATTCAATACAGAATCTTTTTCACTAGGCATATTTGGTGGATTTGGGCTAGGCTATACTATCAGCACTTGGAATAATGCAAGTTTTCTTAACTTCCTTCAAAACTATGACTATTTTGGCTTGGCATTTACTACAAATGTAGGCGTTTCAACGACTTTTACACAACAGCACAAAGTTGAACTTGGCTTAAGACTCCCCCGACTGCCTGTATTTTATCAAAGCCTTGAGTCGCAAAATAGAAGCGGCTTTGGATTCACAGCAGCAAGTGTGAATCTAAGCTATTCTTATGTGTTCTAGCCATTACTTCATATCTAAGCCCATTTTGCCCGGATTCAAAATATTATTTGGGTCAAATGCTTTTTTGATATTTGCAAACAAATTCATCTCCGCTTCATTAAAAGCCAAACGCATAAAAGGTGCTTTTGATAAGCCTATGCCGTGCTCTCCGCTTAGTGTCCCCTCAAGCTCAATGGCAATTTTAAAAATCTCCTCTATACACGCATAGCCCCTTTGCAAAGACTCAACATCATTTGGATCGCTCACCATTACATTCACATGCACATTGCCATCGCCCGTATGCCCAAAACAAGGAATCTTAAAGCCATATTCCTTATTCAACTCACCAATGCGTCTAAGCAGCTCCGGCAGGGCTGAACGAGGCACGGTGATGTCTTCATTGAGCTTCTTTTTGCCATAGATTGTGATACTTTGGCTGACATTCCGCCTTGCAAACCACAAATCCGCCGCTTCATTATCATCTTTGGCGATTTTAAATTCCACGCAACCATTTGCCTTAAAACACTCCTCTAGCACCCCAAGCTGAAAGTCTAACTGCTCTTGCAAATCTCCATCAACTTGCGTGATAAGAATAGCCCCAGCTTGAGTTGGTAACCCTTTATGAAACCGCTCCTCAACCGCACAAATACTCAAATTATCCAAAAATTCCATCGCCACAGGCGTAATGCCACTTGCCATACTCTTATACACTGCATTCATCGCAGATTCTATATCATCAAACACCCCCATAGCCGAGCGTGTGAGCTTTGGCTTAGCAATAAGCTTAAGTGTAATCTCCGTAATAACGGCTAATGAACCCTCACTTGCGATTAAGATTCCAGCGACATTGAATCCTGCTACATCTTTGATCGTCTTTTTTCCAGCACGAATCACATCGCCATTAGGCAAAACCGCACGCAACGCCATTACATAGTCCTTTGTGATTCCATACTTTGCTGCTCGCATACCTCCGGCATTTTCGCTTACATTCCCCCCAAGCGTGCTGTATTCTTGACTTGCAGGATCTGGTGGATAGAATAAGCCTCGTGCTTCCACAGCTTCTTGAAATGCCTTATTGACTACACCGGGCTGCACTCTAGCGATAAGATTTTTTTCATCAATTTCTAGGATTTTATTAAAATGTCGCTCTAATGCTAAGATTATTCCGCCCTTGACCGGCAATGCCCCACCGGTAAAGCCACTCCCCGCACCTCTAGGAATGACAGGTATGCTTTGATCATTGCAATAGGCTAAAACTGCGCTGACATCTTGCTCGTTTCTAGGAAACACCACCGCATCAGGCTCGTAACGCTCCTTTGTCGCATCATAACAATACGCCACCAAATGTGCCTTATCATCATAGCAATTCTCTTCTCCCACCATTTGCTTGATTGCTTGAATATGTCGCTTATGTAGCATAATTACTCCTTATTTGTGGCATTAAAGGCTTGAATACTTGGGCTTAAAAGCTCATCATAATAGCTAAAATATTGACGCGATTTTTTTGAACGCATTTTACTTGCAAGCGAACCGGTATCAATATTAGCAATGCGTGAGAAAAATGGAGCGTGTGTCTTTTCTAGCTGTGGCTTATTAAAAGGCTGCACTTCAAGCAAAGCAAAACTTTGACAATCAAGCACATTAAGCCCATTTGATGCTAAAATATACACAAGCCCTATGCTATATGCGTTACAAAATTCACGCAAATGCTTGGGCTTTGGGTCATTGATACCATCTTTTGCTAAAAATGCAGCAAACAAATCAATATGCACAAAATGCGTTGGATTCATAGAGAGAATCTTAGTATAGCTCTCTTGATCTGGTGCAATAGCGATGGCTTTATTATAAAATCCGCCAAAGATCACCCTATCATCTTTTGTCGGTGTAGCTTGTGGTGTGGGGAGATATTTTTGTGCGATGTTTTCAAAAGGGGCAAATCTCGCATACGCATAACCATCATTAATACGCTCAATAACCGCACTTGCAATGATGACATTATAATCCCCATTTTGTGCTAAAACTACCCCACTTTGCCCCACTTTTAGCCCATCTGCTTTAAAGGCAAGTATTTTGCCATTGACTTCAGCAATGTCTTTTGATACAGGCTCAAGATTTAGGGCAAAGCCCACGCTCACCATACACACAATGCCAAACCACAACCGCCACAACATAAGATTCTCCTTTATATCATCTATTTTTTTTATTGCTTAAAAACCACATTACACCAAAGGCTAAACCGGGCGTTTTAATCTTGCTTTCATCATACAAAAACTGCTCTAAACAATCTAGCCCAACAAACACAGATTCAATCACCTCTCCATCAACTCCCCCACCTGTGCCAATCCTATCATTTTCATCAATCTCAGCATAAAATAAACTTTGCTTTGCTCCACTATGTCCCACCGCTGTGGAAAAAGAAGTGATATACTCTAATGACTTTACCTTATATCCACACTCTTCTTGCACTTCTTCTTTAGCAATTTGCTCTACACTCTTGCCCTCTTTATCCACAAGCCCAGCACATAGCTCATAGGTGTAACCTACCTCATTTTGTCCAAACTTTGAATCCTCTTGGCTAGATTCTAAATATGCTTCACCAAAATGACGCACAAATACGGGCGGACGAAATTGCCTCACAAAAAGCAAACTTTGCCTTTGTGTGTGATAGAGCAAAACAGACACAGAATCCAAACTATGGATAAAATCCCAACTGCGTTTTACTCCATTCTCCATATAGAGCATACGGCGAGGCTTGACATACGCTGAATCCACGCATTCACAAAAGCTTATATCTGTGATGATAGACTTCATTTGGTTATTTTCCTTGTGAATCTGTGGGTATATTCTGCTGCGTAGATTCAAGCTCTGTTGTCTCCCGTATAGAATCCTCAGAATCTTCAGCCTCTTTATTAGAATCTAAATTGAAACCTTCATTTGCAATAATGCTATTATTTCCATTTTCCAATGCCTCCTGTAAAAGAGGTATAAAATGCTCACTTACAGCGATAAACTTCTCTTTTTCTTTGCCTTGTAGCTCTTTGCTTACAGCTTTCACACTTGAGAGTGGGTTAACAGGCACATTATTGCGATATAGCCCAAAATGTAAATGCGGTCCGGTGCTTAAGCCCGTTGAACCAACGCGTCCTATGAGCTGCCCACGCTTGACTTTTTTGCCACTTTTCATACCCACAGCAAAAGAATTCATATGTGCATAAAGTGTTTTGAGGTTATTCTCGTGGCGAATCTCAATAAGATTCCCATACCCACCTCTTTTGCCAGCAAAAATCACAACCCCATCAGCGGCTGCCACAATAGGTGTGCCTTTTGGTGCGGCATAATCCACAGCATAGTGCGGACGCACGGTGCCTAAAATGGGGTGTTTTCTGCCAAGTGAAAATCTTGAGCTAATCCTTGCTCCTGCTACAGGCGTTTGTAGCAAGAAGCCTTGAATCTCTTTACCCTCCTTGTTGTAATAGCGTCCATTGTTGAATCTAAAGATGTAATGAGGCTTTTTATTTATCTCCACAACCGCAGCTTTGATATTTGCATTTTTAAGTGGCTTACCCAAACGATATTTGCGTTCATAAATCACTGCTAACCTATCATCTTTAAGAATAGAGCGAAAATTTACACTATTTTTATATGCGTTTAAAAACTCACTTACAAGCCCATTATCGTGTGTCATCTCAAGCAAATCTTGATAGGGGGATTTTTGAATAGAGAGGCTAACCATCTGCTCTTGCTCAAAATAGATCATAGGCGTAAAATCAAGCTTAAACTCTCCATCTCGCTTAAAAATGTGAATCTGCATACCATCACCAATAGGGATAAGTGCCTGTAATAGTTCCTCATTATCATCTAAAAGTGTGTAGTAGGTAACACCTGCATATACTTCGCTGGTAAGCTCTCTATCTTTGGGCGGG
The DNA here is from genome assembly GCA_963559865.1 of uncultured Helicobacter sp. Lineage (GTDB taxonomy): Bacteria > Campylobacterota > Campylobacteria > Campylobacterales > Helicobacteraceae > Helicobacter_C. Next base: position 75,414 of record CAUWMC010000005.1, on the reverse strand, counting down.
AGGTTATAATACACACTTGTTGGGATATTATATTTTTGAAAAAAAGCAAAAAATGTATATCCGCTTTCCCAAATTTGACTATGTGCAGTTGCCCCAAAGCTTAGACTGCCCCACAAACTTACCATTACAATTATTTTTCTCACCATAGAATGCCTTAGATAATCTAGATAATATTGTTACTCTTTTTAAAATGCTAGATTCTAGTATAAAAATTTTAATAAAAAATGCTAGAATACGATTTTGTGTTTTTGGCATTCTTTTTGCTGTCTTTGTGGCACAGAGTATTTTTTAAGGAGCAGAATATGAGCATAGGCTTGAAAAATTGGCTATTTCCCACTATTAGCTTTGTTGCATTTTTGTATGTGATGTTGCTTCTTGGGATTTGGACATATCGTGTTGATGCTAACAAGCCCTTGTTTAGCTCTGATGGAGGCTCTAAGGGTGTAACCACACTCAAAGACTTTAAGCAAGAAGTGCAAGGATATGTAAAATAGCTAAAGTTTTTTACATATTAGCCGATTTGGCATTAATTACATCAAAAAGGGGTGTCTTATGGTAAATGGTATCAATACAAGCATAAAAGCAACAACAGCTCTTAATAGAGACATACTTTCAAAGCAAAATGAAAACAATGAAGTGAAAGAAAAAGAGCAAGTGCAGCTTTCTCGTGCTGAACAAATTAAAGAGCAAATCAAAAATGGCGAATACAAGATTGATTTGCAACAAACTTCCGAAAAAATGGCATCAAATTTGCTTAATCTTTAAAAACTCTTCCATTGTGGCTTGCTTGCTTTTTAAAGCGAGTGTGGCAATGGAGTTTTAAGGATAGGCTATGCTACACACTTATATTAATGGTGCAATTGCGGATTTGGAAGCACTCATAGAACTCACACAGCTTGATAACGCTGATATTCAAGTGGCAAATCACGAGGCGATTTTTGCTAGAGTTGAACAAAAAGATTCTCTTGTGAAAGAATTTGAAAATAAAAAATCACTCTTACAGCAAGAAATGCTTCTGCTCTGTGAGAAAAACCCCCATAAATCACTCCAAGACCTTTTAAGCGAGGAAGTAAGTATTTTGCTTGACACAATGCGTGCGAAACTCGAAGAACTCAAAGTACTTAATGCCAACTATGCACGCAGTGTCTTTGCCGTGGCAGAATTTTACAATTCCCTTATTCAAAGGGTTATCCCTCACGAAAACAATGGCTATGGACACAACCGCCCACAAAGCCATATTCTTAAGATTCAGGCATAGGCTAGACTATGGGTGGCATTCTCTCCTCTCTTAACACTTCCTACACAGGCTTACAAGCTCATCAGCTTATGGTTGATGTAACGGGAAATAATATCTCAAATGCGAGTGATGAATTTTATAGTCGCCAACGCGTGCTTGTCCGCCCAGAAAAACCTCTGTATTTTCAAGATTATAATCTTGGGAGAGGCGTGAGTGTAGAGACAATTCAGAGAATCCACGATGAATTTGTGTTTAACCGCTACCGCAAAGCCGCAGAAGAAGCACAATATTATGATACACATTTTACCACATTGCGTGAGGCTTCAGCCTTTTTTCCAGAAGTTGATGGGGTTGGAATCTACAATGATTTGGAGGAGTATTTTAACTCGTGGAAAGATTTGGCTAAAAACTCCACAGACCCAGCACAAAAGCAAGTCCTAGCCAAAAATTCCCAAGTGCTTAGCACAAATATTAAAGATACTCGCTCACGCCTTGTGCGATTGCAGCAAAAGGCAAGTGAAGAGCTTGAAGTAACAATCAATGAAGTCAATCGTATCGCCAAAGAAATTGCCCACATTAATGGCAAACTCAAAGAAATGGAAGACCAAAGAGAGCTTAAACAAGCCAATGAATTACGCGATAGACGCGATGAGCTAGAATACAATCTCCAAACGCTTGTTGGGGCAAATGTCTTTAAAAATCATCTAGATTCTAATGCCTCCATACACCCTAAACTTGCGGATTTTGATGATGAATATGTGCTCAATATCGGCTTTGGATTTAATATTGTTGATGGAGCGATGTATCACCCCATTGTGTTGAAAAAAGATGATAACCACCTCAATTTAAACCGCGTGTATTTTCAAGGCGATGATTTTAAAACCGTTGAAATCACAGATAAAATCGTGCAAGGCAAAGCCGGCTCACTCATTAGCCTGTATAATTCGGGTGCCGATGGCACAAGGGTTGGGAAAATTCAAGATTATATCAATCACCTTGATATTTTCGCAAAAGGCTTTATTGAAGCGACAAATAGCATTTATTCACAAAGTGCAGCGACACAAATTCGCAGTGATAAACTTGATGTATGGAGCTTAAATGCCCTTGTAGATAGCAACTATAATATTAAAGAGGGAAGTTTTGATGTTGTCGTGTATAGCACACAAGGTGAAGAGATTGCACGCAAAACTATCACAATTGATAGAATCACCACAATGCACGATGTGGTGAAAGCCATTAATGAAAACACCGATGATAATAAAGATAATAACGCCCTAAATGATGTTGATGACTATTTTCGTGCGTATTATGATAACGGCACAAGAGAGTTTAATATCCTATCAAAGAATCCATCACAAGGCTTGTATGTGGCGATTCAGGATAATGGGAGTAATTTTACAGGAGCATTTGGACTCAATAAATTCTTTAATGGAGAAGATGCACACGATATTGCCCTAAATCAAGAATATGTTAAAGACGCTACACTCATACGCCCTTGGCTTACCCCTGTAAATGGAAACTTTGATGTGGCAAATATGATGCAACAGCTTCAATATGATGATGTGGATTTTTATGTCAATAAATATGAAAAAAAGCAAATGAGAATCCCGGAATATTTTCAGTTCCTAGCTGGACGCGTGGCAAACCAAACAGAAGCAGCTCAACGCACAAAAGAGACAAAAGATTCTGTTTTATCAGCTGTGAAAAAGGAGCATTTAGCCATCTCACAGGTAAGCCTTGATGAAGAGATGGTAAATCTCATCAAGTTTCAAGGTGGTTATGCGGCAAATGCTAAAGTCATCACAACCATTGATCGTATGATAGAAACTTTGCTTGGCATTAAGCAATAAGCCCATTTAAAGCCTAAACCTATGCAGAGCTTACTTTCACTCTTTGGCAAAAGTATCACTGATTTTTTTTCAGCTAGAATCTTAACAATCACTCTTTTTCCCGCTCTCTTTGGTGTTATCGTTTGGGGAAGTGTGTTTTATGCGTTAGGTAGTGAGATTTACACCTACCTTTCGCAAATGCTTTTAGCTTTTGTGCCAGATTGGCTTAATACACAAGGGATTCTAGGAAGCATAGTCCGCTTTAGCATATCCTTTGCCCTTTACACTCTATTTGGAATCTTTTTTCTTATTGCCATTTTGCTCACCAATATGCTTTTCTCCGTTTTTTATACACCCTTTATCGTAGAATATGTGCGACAACAAAGCTATCCACATATACCAAAAGCAGGGTTTGGCTCATTGCTTGGCTCATTGGGTGTATTTATAAGAAATTTTTTGCTTTCTGCTTTTTTAGCCCTTTTTTCACTTCTATTTTATCTCGTGCCTTTTGTTGGCTCATTACTTGGCTCTTTTGCGTTATTTATTGTGTGGTATTTGTTTTTTAAAAATATGACTTTTTATGATGTAGGTAGCTCTAGTATGGACAAGACTAGGTTTCAATTTGTCAGTCAAACGCGTCTTTTTGCAAATCACACTTATGCCTTGCTTGCTTATTGCTTTAATTTTATCCCTTTGTTAAATTTTTTCCTTATGCCCTTGCAGATTCTGCTTATCACTCATTATTTTTTCACAAGACTAGATGAAGCCAAGCGTTAAAAATTCACACTAATACCACTTTGCCAACTCACATAATCACCATATTTTAGGGTATCTCTCCATTGCACTTGCATATAAAAATCCCACTGCTTATAAAGATTAAAGCCCATAAAACCACTTGCTTGTTGGGTGTAGCCTCTTTGATTAACTATATCAACAAAATACTCATAATTCCCAATAAGTCTTATTTTTTCAAATCTCCCCACAACTCCAAATTGTATATCAAGAAATGCGTTATGACTCCTCACATAATCATAGCCCACAAGTGGCATAAGATACAAACTAAAATTACCCACATAGCCGCCAATTCCCGCTCCAAATGAAATTTTTGGCTTTAATCGCGTATGTGCAACTTCATCAAATGGATTTTCAAAGCTCACATCAATATATTTTGACAAGCTCTTTGTGCGATATAAATCTGCAATTGAAAATAGATGCAGTGCCTCTATCTTGTCAATAAAAGCAGAAGCATTCTCAAGATTCACATAGCCTTTTATGCTCATAAGGCGAGATTCTATCAATTCTTTATAGGCATTATTTGCATTTGTTATGTCAGCATAAATAGGTGCAAAATACAAGCTCATCATTGAATTATTAACCCTATTTTCATAGCCTAATGTAAATTTTGCACTATCACGAACTTTTAAAATCTCGTTATAACCATATTTTTCAATAAATGCCTTTTTATCTTGTGGAACTTCCACATTTACATCTTCTAAAAGCCCAGCATTATGTAAGCTCTTAAGATATTCCACAGGCGTTTGATAAGGTTTTGATTTTTGCGTATCAAATGCAGCATTTGCCACACTTAGCACACTTTTTAACGCATCGTTGCAATTATGTGTAACAAAAGAATACTCCACAGGAATATCTTTGAGCTCCCATAAATGTGCTAAAAGCAAAGCCTTGGAATCTGAATCTAGCTTTAACCCCAACTTCCATAAACTCCGCTTTTCATTTTCAAGATATTCAAATGTATTATTATCAAGTGGTTGCAACGCATAAATACCGCCAAGATTCCCCATTAATGCCCGAATATACATAATAGGATTAAGCCCAAGCTCCGCATTAGCAAAAAAGCTTAATGAATAGCCCAAATACTGCCCTTTTTGTATGTGTAAATCACTTCTCCCTTTGAATGTTTTGTGTAAATCCGCCTTTGCCTCCCCCTCTAAAGCCAAAAAAATATGCCCCATAGCCGAACCGGGATAAATATCACTCTCTGCAGCAAAAATGAGTGAAATGCTATCACTTGGCACAATCTCCAAAAACTCTTCATACTCCGCACAATATGTTGTTTTAGCCATCTCTTTTAATTGTGGAAAGAACTGCGATAAAAACATTGCCCTTGCAGGATAGGAACATACAAAAGATGAAGTGTTTTTTACAATACCCGTATGACTAGGCTCTATTTGTATTGTAGAATCTACAATATCAATGCCAAATGCCTGAAGTGTTGAGATAAGCTCGGCTTGGGGATTTATCGCACCCAGTGGAGAGAGAAAAAATCCAGAATCCTGCCTTATAAGCGATGTTTTACCGCGATAATGCAAAAGCCTTTTCCACTGAGAAAGTAAAGCAATAGAATCAAGTGAACAAGAATCTTGTGTGTAGATTGAAGAATCTTTAGAATCAAATACAGAATCTAAAGGATTCAGTCCAAAAGCATATTGTGGGACAAAAATAAGTAGCAAAAATAATAAAATTCTCGCTACCATTTTATACAAGCAAAAAAGCAAATTTAGCTTTTACAATTTGACTTTTTCTCCACAGGCACAATAAAGTTAGGATTACTATAACTCCACATACCACCAGTTATAGCATCTGTAGTAGAGCCTGTTGTCCCACCCCAAAGAATGTTACCCCAAAACCAACCACTCATTTTATTCTTACCAGCAATAACAAGCTGTGTGCTTTCATAACACGAGTTATCCTGCCCACGCACCTCTACAACAGCACCTTTAGCACGAGAGATTTTAACTTCACCAGGTAGATTGACCTTTACTCCATTGATTGTAGCTACAACGACTTGACCATTGCTTGTTGTAATCGCTACTCTTTGCTTTGTTTGATTTGAAATCGTTGCGCACCCTCCAAGCCCTAGTCCTAAAATCGCCATCAAAGCCAACCATTTTACACTTTTCACCATACAAACTCCTTGTAAAAATTTTTTGTAAAACGGCATTCTATTTTTTTTTTTTTTGTTTAGCTGAATCTTAGGCAAGAAAAGAATAAATGTAGATTTTTTTATCAACTTGTTACATAAATTTACAATCTTTATAATATCTCACAACACCGCAAGTAGCGAAAAGCTCCATAGTTTCTATACTGCTTTCACTCCCCATATACATATCTATATCCACATTACTAAACACATCGCTAATCCGCCTAAGCAGTGGATACACACATAATGGCGGTGCAAAAAGCACAAGATTTTGCACCCTTAGAATCTCTTTAGTTTGTATCCGCTCCTGTGTCAAAGTCCCATACACCTTGCACTTTTCTAAACGCTCTAATGCTCTATCCAACGCATTTTGTGCTGAATCTATACGCATATCTAGCCCACATTCTCCATAGCCTATAATCACATAAGGGTTGAGCCCTTGCCTAGCTAGAATCTCATCTATGATTCTAACACTATGATTACCGCTCTCATAAACTCGCTTCATAAATGGCTTTAATTTCCTCTTTGCTCAAACGCTCCTTTGCCAAAAGCTCCTTTGCCACTTTTTCAAGCAAGGGCTTAGCGTTTGTAAGAAACTCGCTCATTTCCTTTTGTGCTGTGTCTAAGATATACGCCACATCACTCACATCGCCCAAAAGCCGCTCTGCCATACCATATTCTACGCACATCTGCGTAGCAATCTCCTTTGCCCTAGCAAGATCATCTTTAGCATTACTAAAACTTTGCTGATAAATGAGCTTTGTAGCGATATTCCCAGCTAATGCTACTTTAATCTTCCCCATAAGCTCTTGTTTGCTAATCAATTCCTTATCTATCTGCTTAAAGCTTTCTCCCACAAGCCCAATCTTATCAAAATCAATCTCTAGCCAATACGCACTGAGCGCCTTTGCCCCTTGATAAATAGCTAGAATCTCCTTTTCTTGCTCACTCAAGCTCAAAGCCTTTTTCTTCCCTACAAGCACCTTATCTTTTGTGGCTAAAATATCTTCTTGTGTAATCTCCTTTCTTTTATGTCGTAACGCATTTAATGCACTCTCATTGACTAATGCTGCTAAAGCTGCACCGCTAAAGCCTACGCACAAACGCGCAATATGATGAATATCTACATTATGCGACTTGCCACGCAAATATAGCTCTAAAATATGCTTTCTCTCCTCCAGATTTGGCAGCTCCACATAAATGCGTCTATCAAATCGCCCACTTCTTAATAATGCCTCATCAAGCACTTCAATCTTATTTGTCGCAGCAATCACAATCACGCCACTAGAATCTTCAAATCCGTCCATTTCCGTTAAAAGCTGATTGAGTGTCGCTTCACGCTCATCGCTTCTTGTATTACCCCTTGCCTTGCCCACCGCATCAATCTCATCAATAAAAACAATGCTCGGTGCATTTGCCTTTGCTTTCATAAAAAGCTCTCTTACCCGTTTTGCACCCATTCCTGCATAAATCTGCACAAAGCTAGAACCACTTTGATAAAAAAATGGCACACTTGCTTCCCCAGCTACGGCTTTTGCAATCATCGTTTTACCCACGCCCGGCGGTCCTACAAGCAGCACCCCTTTAGGTAAAGCTATACCCAAATCCTGATAAAATTTAGGCTTTTTAAGATAATCAATAATCTCTAGCAGCTCCTCTTTAACCTCGCTAATCCCAGCAACATCTTTAAATCTAACCCCAGAATCTAAGGGTGTATATGTCTGCACACCTTGAGATATATGCGTTTCTAGGGGCGATTCATTCTCACGCAAAAACTCTGCTTTTTTTTGTTGAGGAACTTTTGGCTTTTTAAATAATAATCGCAATGCTTGTAAAAGCACAGCCAAGCCCAAAATCAGCACAATCACAACGCCAAACTCACCTAAAATCTCGCTAAAAAAATACTGATTTTTCACAATCACAGGTTTATCTAACGCCCATATTTTAGAATCTAAGCCCTGCCCATAAGCCTTATATCGCTTGTTTTCAAGTGTAAAATAAATGTATTGGCTATCATAGATAATATCACTCACGCCTTGATTTGCAAGCAAATGCTCTGCTTCTTTAGCACTCACAAGCTCTACATTATCTTTTAATATAAGCACCAAGCCCAAAACCACAACAAGCACAAGCCCCACAATGCCTATAATCAAACTTTTAGATTTTGCCATTATTTTGCTCCATTGCTACATCATATTCTTCAAAAGTGAGCCATTGTCCTTCAAGATTGTCCTTTTCACTCTCAAATCTCATACGATTAAAAAATTCATCTAATCCCGTATAGACAAAGCCTTGAGAAGATTCCATTCTGCTTTCACATAGCACATTAAGTGGAATCTTGTGAGCTTTTCTAAATTCAAAATTATTCTGTGCCACGATGTCTTTAAGCGTATGCAGTCTTTGCTTACTCACATCGCCTTTAATGTCATTTTTCATCTCGCTAGATTTCGTGCCATCGCGTTTGCTATATACAAAAGGGTGTAGATGTGTGAGCGGAAAGCGTTTAAAATTATTTAACGCCTCTTCCCACACAGATTCGCTCTCTCCGGGGTGTCCTACGATAAAATCACTTCCCAAACAAAAGCCCTTCTTAGCAAAGTAATTAAAAAGCTCCAAATCACTCTCCACACGATTATGCCTATTCATAATCTTTAACATTGTATCACTTGTATGCTGCAAGGCGATATGCAAATGCTTCTCCATAATAGGTAACTCTAGCACCTCTTTAAACTCACTATCAATTTGACTTGGCTCAAGGCTGCCTATACGCAAACGCTTCAAAACCCCCAAAGCATAAATCTCTCTTATAAGGCACGATAAATTATAGTCTAAATCCTTGCCATAGCTCCCTACATTCGTGCCTGTTAGCACCACTTCGCTAATGCCAGATTCAGCTAAAGAACGGATTTGTCTTAGAATCTTCTCTTTTGGATACGACCTTGCCTTGCCTCGCACACTAGGGATAATGCAATAACTACACGCGAAATCACAACCTTCTTGAATCTTTAAAAATGCCCTTGACTTCCCTGCAAACTCGGTTACAATCGTGCTATCAATATGCTCTGGGCTATCTTCTTTGTGAAAAAATCGCTCCTTGCTTTGAAGCAACTCATCAATATTTTCCTTAAAACTATGTGCAAACACCCCATAAGCAAGATTGCGTGAGAATACTTCCTGCCCCCTTGTGCCAACGCCACAGCCTGTAAAATATACCTTTTTATTTAAATCACGCATTTTATTAAGATAGCCACGCACGCCAGAATCTGCCCCATTAGTTACCGTGCAGGAATTTACAATCACAATATCTGCCTCACTCTCGCACTCCACGCATTCAAACTGCTCTAAATTACTTTTCATCACCTGCGTATCAAAAAAATTTGTGCGACAGCCAAAGGTTTTAAAATATACTTTTTTCAATGCACTCATACATTCCCCTTAGAATCTACATTTGCCCCTTAGAATCCACACTCACCGCAGCCCCACTAAGCAGGGCAAGATTCTGTGCTTGTGTCTCATCAAGTTTTTTAGCCTTATCGCCTATGCCATCATTTGCTGAAGCAACAACCTTGCTTGTTGGGTAGGCGATGTGTATGTCATCTTCTTTTAATATCTGCTCCATTATCTCACCTGAAATGGTGCTACGCAGGGCTAAAGTCGCATAGGCATTTGTTTGATACCACATAGAGATTCTAAATCCATTTGGCTCAATCATACAATAACTTCTTACTTCTAAGTTTGGATTTCTCAAAGAATACTTATCACGCATACGATGCACCTGTTGTCGCACCATCTCCGTGTAGCCTTTAGCATATTTTTTGCCCGTATCTGTGGCGATTTTAAGGGCTTTTTTATAATTGCTATCAAAAGTAATGGTAAAGTCTATCCCGTCCCACACGGTTTTTAAGCCTCCGTGCGTATAGTTAGCAAACATCGTTGTAAAAATATAATTATTTGGCACAAAGACAATGCGTCCAGCACGGCGATTTTCCATATAGCTTGTAAGCGTTACATCTTCAAAAATAGTGATTCTAAGCATAGATATATCAAGCACATCACCCACATACACGCTTCCCTCTTTACACACACGCACCCTATCACCCACATGCACGCTTCCACCTAAGATAATCACAAACCACCCAAGCACGCTCATAAATAAATCTTTCATAGCAATAGCTAAACCTGCAGATGCAAACCCCACAATCGCTACAAGATAGCTGACATTCTCCATATAAGCAAAAAGCAAAATCAGCACAATAATGGTGATATTTAAAAAGTTTATCACTTTACTTGCTGTGTAGATTCTATCTGTATCAAGGATATACTTTCTTAAAGTCAATTTCAGCAAAAATGCCAAAAGTATCGTAATAAGCACCGCTACGCCGATATATATAGTCTTTAAAAATTGTGCTTTGATTTGATGTTTAAGCTTTGTGATTGTGCTTTGAGATTCTTGATTGTAAATCTCCATAGATGTCGCTAGAATCCTTTGTGCGCCCTCCAGTTCCTCTAGCATTGTTTGAATCTGCACAATCTTATTTGCCACCTCAATAGATTTATCCACAAAAGAAAGTTGATTTAAGATTCTATATTTTTCTTTCACCTGCTCCAAAAGGGCTTCTAAACTCTCTTGATTAGCCATAAGGGCATTTTTCTGCTCATCAATTTGTTTAATAAAAGAATAGCCTGAAAGGATTAAGAAAGGGTTTGTAATCTGTGGAATCTCCTCAATATTTTTCACCTCCAAAAGTGAGCCATAAGGGTGCTGGGCATATTCTTTGAGTAAATCCTGTTGTCTTTGCAATGTCTCAAGGCGATGAATGAGAGAACGCGGAGGATTTGTATGATGAGATTCTAGCTCTTTTTGTAATGTGGTAATCTCATTTGTAATCTCATTGTAGTTTTCCAAACTCATATAGTGCTTGAGCCATACATTGTCGCTATGTTCAAACTTTGTATCAATAGCCTCAAGCTCTTTGTGAAGTTGCGTTGCCCTAAGATCTTTGCCCTCATAGTCTTGCTGCTTGTGGGGCTTCTCTGCCAACAGCACCGCACAACAACACATAAGCAATAAAAAGACTTTTTTCATTCTACTCCACCAAACTCACCTAGAATCTTAAGCACTTTTTGCCTTGGCACATCTTCGCACAATGTTACATCTCCAAGCCCCTTTGGCAAAATAAACATTATCTTAGAATCCGCACTCTTTTTATCCAAATAAAACTTTTCATAAAAGCCTAGCGTATCGCTCACTTGAAAAAATGTCGGTAGATTATATTGCTCAAGCAAAGTTTTTATCGCTTCTGCTTCATCAACTTGCAAGAATCCTAACTCACAAGCGAGCATATTTGCCATACACATACCAATACTTACCGCCTCGCCGTGTAAATATCGCTTATAATCTGTAAGATTTTCAATCGCGTGTCCAAAAGTATGCCCGTAGTTTAACGCCGCTCTAATGCCCCTTTCTTTTTCATCACTACTCACTACCTTTGCTTTAATACTCACCGCTTGAGTGATAGCATACACAAGGCTTTGCGTATCTTGCAGATTCAAAGTGTGATTTTGCAAATACGCAAAAAACTCCCTATCAAAGCACACCGCCATTTTTATCATCTCTGCTACCCCAGCCCCAAACTCGCGTGAAGACAGCGTTTGTAAAAAATGCGGATCAATATACACAGCCTTTGGCTGATGAAAAAGCCCTATGAGATTCTTGCCAAACTCATTATTAATGCCTGTTTTCCCGCCCACAGAAGCATCAACTTGAGAAAGCAAAGTCGTAGGAATCTGTATAAAGTCAATGCCTCGCTGATAGATTCCACTCACAAAGCCCACCATATCGCCTATGACACCGCCACCTAAGGCAATCATCAATGACTTTCTATCAAGTCTATGAGAAAACGCACATTCAAGGATATATTCCACACTTTGCATATTTTTATACTGCTCCCCATCAGGCACAATACACACATACACTTCTTTAGATTCAAGGCGTTCTAATACCAAAGGAAGATACAACCCTGCAACTTTTGGATTTGAGACTATCAGCACCTTGTGGGCGTGAGTAATCTTAGGCAGTTTGCCTATGTGGATAGGATAGGTAGAATGTGGCGTTTGTATCTGCAATGTAGTCATTATGAGCCTTGCTTTTGTGGAAGTGGGATAAAAATTTGAGGATTCTTATGATTCATAGAGGCGATTTTATGCACATCAGTTGAAGTAAAGGCAAAGGTCTTTGTTTTTGCAATGTTTCGTTCAAAAGGCACAAAGCATAAATAAGGCGTAAAGCTATCTTGGATATAAGAGATAGGATTTTTAGAATCTGTTTGTATAGTATTAAGTTTGCGTTCATAGATTCTAGAAAGCTCCTCATAGCTTTGCATAATCTCATTATGATATGAGCCATCTGTGTCATAATCATACACATCAACTTCTAAGTTTAACTGCTTTGATATATCAAACACCACGGAGGCAACATTTTCCGTGTTTGCCATATTTTCACTTAGCACCACAAAGCTTTTTTTGCACTCATCTATATGCTCCCAGCCTGTTTTCATCACCGGAATGGATAGCCCAAATAATGCCCTGCGGTTTCTGCGTGAGGCAAAAATATCTTGATTGACAATAACTAACCCAAATCGTTTTTGAGAATCTTTAGCGATTTTCTCCCTAAAATTCGCATTTGTATAATCCACCCTCACCTCAACGCTCTTAGATTCTAACGCCTTGATTTTATCAAGCAAATCAAAATTACTTGGCTTTAAAATATGTATAAAAAGCTTGTTGTTTTTGAGCTTCTCATTTAAAAAAAGTGCATTTTGCACATCATTGTAGATTCTATGCTCATTTGATAAAGACATATCCACATACAAAAATATATCGCGTCCAAAAGGTGCGGGAAACTGCCCAATATCGCTTTTAATCTGCATATATACATCATTTAGCATTTTTGGGTCGCCCACGATAAGCAGACTATCATTTGGCTGAATCACCACAGAATGTGAGCTTAAAAGTAGCTCACCGCGTCTATACACGCCCACTATCCGCCACTTTTTTTGCTGGATTGAGCCTATATGCCGATAGGCAAAAATACTACCCGAAGGCACGCCCACTTCCATAATCTCGCCCTGCCCCAAACCAAAGCTACGCGGGATAAGCGGGACATTTGGCAAACGCTCAATAAACTTATTAGCAATAATCTGCCTTTCATTAAGCACAATCAAATTCTTATCATCTTTCATTTTCTGCGTATGTTTTTCTAAAGCAAGGGAAGTAACAATTCTTGCCTTTTTATTAAGCTCACGCAATAAATCATAAGTAGCAATAATCTCCTCTTCATCATCAAGCACAAGAAAAATATTATAAATCTCCTCATTGAAGATTTGCGAGATTCTAAACGCAGAGGTGTAATCAAAAGTATGAAACTCAAATGAGCTTGGGATTTTCTCCGGGATAAAGCACATATCTTTTGATACGACAATATAATAATCATTGCTAAAGTATTTGTCTAAAATACTATCAAGAAAAATCTTTGCTATATCACCTTGTGCGATAATGAGAGTTTTTTTCACACCTACCCTTTTGCTTTGGAATCTTACACATCATTATAACTAAGAAGTGATAACCAACTCTTTGCTAAAATCGGCTTGGCTTTTTTATGCCTTTCAAGCGGAGTTTAGCATAGAAACGACTAAGGGCAAGTTTTTCTTTTTTGCCTATTTTATAATGGATATGCTCCAAATATGCCAAAATATCCCTTGAAGCGATGTGAGATTCTGCTGCTCTTTGCTGCAAAATATAATGTGGAATCTTTATGCGTTTGTTGATAAAGCTTTGAGCCATTTTTGTGTAAAACTTCGCATTTTTATTAAAACACAACCGCCCAAAGCTAAATCCCAAATGATGAGCCTCCCACCACTTCTGCCCCAAATCTGTATAGCTATTTTCATTATGGCTTAGCTTATAGGCTAATGCCCTATCGCCGATGAGAATCTCCCCCTTCACATCAAGCACCTTAGCTAAGGCATTTGATGAAGCCGATTGATAGTCATCTTTTTGCCCTTTATGTATAGCTATGACACTCCACACCTCACCTCTAGCGATAATCCCAGCATTTGTTGCCCTACCCAAACGCATAGATTCATACCCAGCAATAGATGAGATAAACCCCGCATCAATTCTTTTTCTCAAAAAATCCTTATTCAATCTCGCAGGATAGGACTTCCTAAGCCCCAAAAAAGTCTTAAAATAACAAGGCGTGGGGTATTTTTTAATAAACACATCAAAAGGCAAAAGATTCAAATAAGAAATCTTACCAAATCTCACTCTATCCCCTTATAGCACCATTTTGACTTCTTGGCTTTGTTGCAAAGTGGCAAAAATATCATTGCGTTCTTTTTCACTTAGCACTTCCACTTCCACATACAAGCTGACATAATGCCCCTGTGCGGAGTTCTTGCCAAACTTTACCTCATATTCACGCGGCATAGTCTCAAAAATAAGCTCTCGCAATTTTTTCTCATCTCTCCCAATGACACGATATTCCCACTTGCACGGATAAGTGATATTTGGCTTTTGCAAATCAAGATTCATTCTTACTCCCCTTAAGCTTAAACAAGTATTTCACGCATTTGCTGTGGAATCTTAGTAATCTTCCCATTTTTCACATCAACAAAAGCAAGTGTAATCTCACCCTTAAACACAATCTCATCACATTGCCTATTCTCTAAGGCATTGTAGATTCTATAAATATCTTGCTGCATTATCACAGAGGCATTTTTCATCTCTTTTAGCTCACTTCTTACCTCTAGCAAATCCCCAAGCCTCGCACTAGAGCAAAAATCCGCCTTCAAACTCTTTAGCACAAAGCCACTTTCCCCCACAAATGGCTGTAACCCTTGAGAAAAAAATAGCTCACTCCTTGCCCGCTCGCAATATTTTATGTAGTTTGTATGATAGACAATCTGCCCACAATCCGTATCTTCAAAGTAGATTCTTACCTGATAGTTCTGCATTCCCTATCCTTTATTCATCTTAGCTTTTCCACTTTTTAAGCACCTTATTCTACGCCATTTTTATAATCTTAAAGTTATTATTGTGAGTTTTTCTTAAAAAATTGCAGTGAAATGTTTTATTTTTTGTTTGTTTTTTTATTCTTATAAGAGGGAGGGGCTTAAATTTGCAAGAGTGGATTATTGCTCCGCAAGAATGCGAAGTTGCTCCCTCCCCCTTAAAAATCCCCCACCCCTACAACGCTTTTATAGGTTTGCGTTTCACGCGATTTAATTTAACACGCTTAAAGATATACTTTAAGCGTAAGTCGCTCCGCTCCCTTGCTCCCCAAAATCCCTAAAATTTATACTCAAGCCTTATATCGCCCTTACCGCCAAATCCGCCTTGTATATCACTCATACCTGTAAGCCCATATTGCAACGCAAAGCCCTTATCAAACTGCTTTGTCCCCACAAAGCCAAGCTGAAAGGTTAAAGCTGTGGGATTAATCTCATAGCCGATAAAGTTTTGGGCGTTACTCAAAGTTACAAAGACCTGATTTGCCGAGCTATACACATTTTGCTTAGCCAAAAGTGAAAAAGTATAGGAAGTCTTTTTACTCACAAGAGCATATTCCACCCCAGCACCCAAGCCCACATTAAAGGCATTAAATGCTTGTTGTGCGTAGTTTGTCCCCCTATACTCGCCAATGCCATTATAGCCGATACTAAAAAGCCCCACCGGCTTTAGCACAGATTCAAAATTATGTGTCTCTTTGAGTAAAAAGCGGTATTTATAATAACTATGCGAGAGTAGCCCTAGAGAATCTGCCTTTGCCTTTTCACCACCTAGAATCCCTTGCACACTCCTATCCCCGCTAATAGAGCTAACAGAGAGATTACTTTGTATCTCGTGTTTGCCTGTTTGATACAACCCATAAAGCCCAAGATTCATAACCATTGCATTATCACTCAAAGATGACGCACTATAATTTGACCCACCAAACCCAGCCATAACGCCAAATATCAGCTCATCATCGCCTATATTAAACAACCTATCATAGCCAACATTTGTGCTATAAAAGCTAAGGTTTGCCTTATTGTCTCCCCCTTGCATAAATGCCCCAGCACCCATACTAAGCCACGCACTATTTTTCTCTCTCATACTTTTAATCGCCCCAAGTGCCAAAGCCACATCTTTTTCATCATTGCTTGCAAGTTTTATAGGACTTATAGCAAAGCGGCTTTGTGCGTATCGTGCTTGAGCAATACGCGTATTGATACTTTGATCATTTGCTAAAAGCACCTTTTCACTGATATTCATTTCAGTATTTTTAGCAATATGCTCCATATCTTTATTTAAAACACCCAAATACCCATCTAGCTCTTTGTGCTGATTTGCTGTTCCTGCCATTTGCACGAAGTCATTTTTAGGATTATGCTGTATAAGAATCTCTAGTAATTTATCATCATTAATATAATTTTTTAGCTCATTATAGCTACTTGGATCTTCTTTAGTAAATTTCACTTTGACTTCGCCATTTTCTACAATCGTTACCCAATACAGCGGCGTATTACCATCGGCAAAAGTAAAGTAGATTCTCTTATCCGTGCGATTATCAGTAATGCTTCCAGCTGAAATAAGCGTGTAGTATTTATTGAGTTGGAAGTCTCCGGGTTTGCCACTGCCACCATTGCTAGATTCTGCTTTTATACTGCTATCTAGTTTTACTTCAATGCGTGTGCCATTCTCTAGGGTGAGATTTTTGCCCGTGTTTTGCACCTCTCCATTTGAACCCATAGTGTTGCCCTCTAGCTTCAAAGCGTGGAATCTATCATCATTTGTCCCCGCTTGTGCAGCGAGCTTCAGCGGATCAGATTCTGAAAAAGTGTGATTTGTGGGCGTTGTAGCAGTCTCACTTGTAATCATCTTTGAAGCCGCTCCCGGATTCACGCCATTTGGCGTGGCTTTATTCCCAGCACTCGCCGTTGGTTTGCCCACATTCTCTAAAGTCAAGCTTTGCGAGATTGAGAGATTTGCCTTGATGGGTGAATCTATATAGTTTTTATTTGCCATATTATGCTTTAAAATCCCAAAGTGGATTCTAGAATCTGCATCAGTAGTCAAGCTTGTATTGCCACCATCAAAGCCCGTGCGATTCATATCCCACACATTCACATACACATTGCTCCCACCCTTTGCGTCAATGTTGAAGTTCTTTTGTTGGCTGACAGGCTTTTTATCAGCAGAATCCGCTTTTTCCACTTCCACCTTATCCAAATCTAGGCTTACATACACCTTGCTACCATTTTGTGCTAAAAGCTTTTTAATCTCTAGCTTTGAGCCTATCTCGGTTTGAATTATCGTCTCTCCGCTTTCATTTACACCCAAAGTCCCGTTTCCATTATCCACTTTAAAGCTAGATTCTCCACCGATTGAGAGCTTTTTGCCACCGCCTAGCAGAACATCATTTGGGTTTGTGCTAAAGCTAGATTTCCCATCAATATAGAGATTATGTGCGATTGTGCCACCTTGATTTAGCGTTACACTCGCTCCCTCTTGTAGCCATACATTTTGCCCATAGAATTTATCATTACTTACACTTCCGCCCTTAAACACAAAGTTTGTAACATTAAACTTTGAATTTTGCCCCACATTTAAAGTAAGATTGCTTAGCTTCTCCGCTACAATTGTGCCGACATTTACGCCGTATTAGCCCCACTCAAATTTATGCTATTTAGGCTATCTTTAAGCGTTAGGATTCCGCCATTTGCGACATTGAGTTTAGCTCCATTTTTCAAATCCACACTAGCGGTAATATTGCTTAGATTTGAATCTATTTGAGATTCATTATCCGCTGTGATTTTGCCCTTATACTGCGAAGATTCTAGTGCCTTTTCAAACGCTGCGGTATCTTTGGCTAGAGCTTCCTTTGCGTGAGCAGTGAGCGTGATATGGCTTTTTCCTTTAGCGTCAATGTTAAACTCCTGCTCCTTTTCCCCGCCTAGCTCAAAGTTTAGTGCCACGCTTGATTTATCCGCTGTGAGCGTTTTATCCTTACCCAAAAAGCTAGAATCTTTATCTACATTGACATTGAGTTGTAGATTCGTAGCCTTTAAGTCAGAATCTATTTTTCCCCCGGTTGTTAGCACAATATTGCTAATCTTACCATTCATAGATTCATCATCAAAGCAACCTACACCACTTTTAGAATCTCCGCAAGTTTGATTTAGTCCGCGTTGCGTTGTGCCTTCAAGCTCAATGCCACCTGTTGTGCTAAGAGTTGCTGAATGCACCACTTCCTGCCTTTGCCCCTCTACTCTATCGCGTGTCCCACCGCCTGTTGTCTCTCTAAATCCATTCACAACAATCAGCGTATTATCTTGTTTTTGTGAAGTGATTTTATCCTGCACTTGCAGTTTAGAATCTTTACCATCTACCAAAATGGAATTTTTGATATTGCTAGATTCTGTTGTTGTGGAATCTGCCCCTTTTGTCGTGCTAGTATCTTTCAGCGTTATGGATTTGAGACTTAGGCTAGATTCATTCATTACGCCAACATTGCCGGTAATTGCTGTATTTGTGCCGGTAATATTTGATTTATCTTTTACAAAAAGGTCATAATTTGTGGGCTTTGTGAAGTTGCCATTACCACCGATAGAGTTAAGCTTATCTAAATCAAATGTAGAGCTTTCAAAGCCTAGAGATTCTGTAACCTTGAGACTTGAAGTGCCTGTGATACTTACGATGTCGTTCGCGGTGTCTTTAAGCCCTTTAAAGATAAGATTCTTAACTTCCGCATTGCTATTATTCATCGTTAGAATCGCCCCGGTTTTGTGCGTTTCTCTATCAAGCGTTAAAAAGTCGGCGTTAAGTTTCGCATTATTTTTCAAATCAAGCTTGGCATTAAAGTCATAAATGCTTGAGTTTATCTTTGTGCCGTTCGCTTCAATGCTTCCTTTAAAGTGGATTGTTTGATTTGCGATTGCTTGGCTCTCTGCTGAAAGCTTATCTTTCTCTGCTTCTTGCTGATATTCAAAGCCATTGCCGGTGGTGTTTTCGCCGTCCTTCTTATCAATATAATGCTCTATATCCCCGCCAAAGTTAATCGCCGAGTTAGAATCTGCCTTGATTTTGCCCTCCAAAGTCGCCTCACGCCCCACATCAAGCCTTGAATTTTGCAAATCAATCGTGCCGATTTTAAACACTCTATGATCCCAGTCGGGCTGCTCTAGTGTGCTAGGGCGACTTAGATCCATCCATTTTGGCAGATTAGGACCTTCAGCGTCTTTAATAAGTTGAAGCAAACTTTTTTTTATAACTTGCCCATATTGCGTAACGGTTACTTCTTGATCTCTAATATATGCGTGGGTTGTAGGGTGTCCTTGCAGCACGACCTTGCCATTATCCACTTCTAGCCCCTTGGCATTGACATTGCCGTCAAAGACGAGTGCGGCTTTGTTTTCATCGGTGGCAGCTTTATTATCGCCTTTATAGACAAGATTTAGATTCCCATTTGTGCTTGAGTTGTCATTTTTAGAATCTGTGCTTTGTCCAAAACTCGCGTGGATAATGGTGTCGGCTTTTTCTTGTGTTTTCTTTTTATCCTTATCGTAGCCATAGCCTTCAATGATCATTGTGCTTGTGGCAGAATCTGTATTGATAATATTTGCACGAGAGTCATTGCTAGAGATAGCATTAAGCGTTAGGCTATTGCCTTTTAGGTCCAAATTCCCACCGCCATTGCCAAAGTAGATTCCCAAACTATCCTTGTTATTTTGCTCCAGCTTAAAATGATGTGGCAACTTAGAATCTAGCTGTGGATCCACTTTCACCGCACCAAAGGCTTGAGCCTTATCTTTTGTTAGCTCCAAAGTCGCTCTACCGCTTGTAAGATACACACCCTTAAACACTTGATGTTCTGTATTGAAAATCACCTTGCCATCGCCTACGCGGAGATAGCCCTGCTCGGCATTCGCTCCTGTCTTAATCTCTAGTGTGCCTTTGCCGACTTTATGTAGGGCATCATTTACGGTGGCTTTGCCACTGATAAAGCCAAGTCCCCACTCTACTTTGACATTTTCATCTATATCAAGCCCCGCCCCATCAAAGCCAAAAGGTTTGCCATTACTTTGTGTGCCACTTGTGATTTTATAGGTTGTTGGATTTGTGGCATTTGCCCCATCTTTTGCTTTAAACACAAAGCCCCCAACATATCCACTATTATTACGATAAATATTTTGTGTAACTTCAATATCTCCACCACTTTTAAAAATAATATCTTTATCGTGTTGTAAAGTTATACTATTACTTAAACTAGCATTATTCAATGTAAGTTTGCCATTACTACTAGCATTTTTCAAATCTATCTCTTGCTCATTTTGCTTTTTAAATGCTTCAAAATCCGCCTTAGTCGCCACAGCTATCCCAGAGCTACCTTGCCCCACTAAATCTGCCTTAGAAGTTACACCAAGCAGCAGCCATTTCTTTTTATTTTTATCATAGATATAGAATCCACTCCCGCTATCGCCCGGGCTGATACCATTGACCCAAGTAAGATCAGTATAATCTATAAGCTGTATGCCCCTAGCACCGACATTTGCATTTGCTGTTGAATTTTCATAGGTGATTCTGCTAAGATCAACAGGGCGGCTGAAGCTCCCGCCACGCGTCCCGGTAATAGCGGCGATCCCAGCCTCTCTAAATCCACGCCCTCCAGCAGGGGTATTAGTGATATTTAGTCTCCCAGACCCTGCTTGAAAAACAATAAGATTGCCATTAGAATCTGTCGCGTTGTTTTTTAAATACTCTTTTAGCTTTTGTAGATTCTGCTGCTCGTGTTGTGTATTAGGATTACCAGCATTAATATTTTGATCTGATTCTAATCCTGCGTCAAAGATTTCTGTCTCGCCCTCTACGATATATTTATTAAACCGCGTAAAAGTTATATCATAGCCATAGTTTTGGGATTTACTATTTGGGCTTATGCTATAACTCGTCTGTCCCCAGCGTCTCATCTCCGGAGTTTGCGAATTGACAAGCGAGTCGTTGCTATCGCCACTACTTCCTGCTACGTGAGTGGCAGTAATGACAAAATTCCGCCCTAGCGAAGTAGTGTTGCCATTATTGCTTCTAGCAGATTGATCAATGATAGGGGCTTCAAAGCTCACAGACACGCCCGGAGTTTTACTAGAGTGTATTACAACATTTTCCGCCCCAGCACTAAAAGCCCCCTTATTCTGCCCTAGGTCCAAAAAATCGCGGTAGAAAAACTTATCAAGATGTATAGCTTGGGCATTTAGCCCACTCATCAATGTAGCCGATAGCACAATCGCAACGCCAAATTTTCTGCTATTTGCATATCTCATAATGATTAAATTCCTTAAAAAAATATTAGTGTTATAGAAAATAAATCGTGTATTCTAGCATTTTTTTGACTTGCTTTATATTAAACCACACTGAAACAAAACTGAATCTTCTAAGCCTAACATTGAATCTGGTGAAATCTAAAGGGAATTTGGCTTAATATTTTCTAAAAATACAATGCTTAAAGACATTTTGCTTTGTTATGGAGCCATCTTTGTTTAATATTTCCTTAGATTCTCGCAAAGTCGTGGCGTAAATGGCAATAAGCCCTAGAGACTTTGCGTATTCCACCATTGCGTAAGTCGCCCCAAAATCCCCTGGAGAGAAAAGCAGGAACTCCTTGATAAAAGCTCAAGCCAAAAGTTAGAATCTTTTCAAAAAGCTCTAATGAGAAGTGGTGTTTTCTGTAAGGGAGCATTACATACCAAAGCGGATTAATTTGGCATAAAAATAGCCATAAAGTAAAACAAAAATCCCACAAAATGCCAAAAGTAGCCAAGTGTGCTGGTAAAAGCATACGCTCAAAATCACAAAAGGCACATTACACGCCAAGATAACAAGCGAAGTATTTTTATTAGAATGCGTAATGCGTTTGAAAATCAGCATATGCAAATGCACCTTATCTGGCTTTGTAGCGGACATTTTGCGTTTAAATCGCTTTCTCCATATAGAAAACACCACTTCCCATACAGGATATATCATAATGCTTAATCCAAAAAAAGCGCTCATAGATTCAGTATGCCTTTGTGTCAGTAAAACTAAAAGCATACCTAAGATAAATCCTAAAAAATAAGCCCCACCATCTCCTAAAAATATCTTACCCAAAGGAAAGTTACACACAAAAAACCCCAATACTCCAAAAAATAACACCAAAGCACAATAAAAAATCTCTACATCTTTCACATCATAGGCTACATACATAATCCCAGCTAAAACAAGCAAACACACTCCACTTGCTAAACCATTAAATCCATCAATAATATTCATAGCATTACTCACACCCACAAGTGCAAATGTGGTGAAAAATAGACCGATAAGGTAGGGCAGAATAAAGCCAAGTGATAAATCCTTTAAATACACATCAAGCCACGCACACACGCCAAATGCCGCCACACACTGCATAATAAGACGCATTTTAGGAGAGAGATTCCCGCTAAAGTCTTCTATCAACCCACTTGCAAAGACAATGCTACTGCCAAGTAAAATAATCAGCGTTTGCGTGTTTGCTGCCCAGCTCATTTGAGTAAAATATGCATACAACACAAGCAGAACAAAAGCACTGAATATTCCAATCCCACCAGCACGAGGCGTGGCTTGAGTGTGAAATCTTTGAGGCTTATGCGAAGTGCTACTATCTATGAAAACGCCAAATCGCCTAGAGCTGATAATAATGCCAACACACAGCACAAAACTTATCAAAAAACTTGCCATTGCCATATGTATAATGTTCATACTATCTACTTCCATTGCCCTCCATTCTCCTATCGTGTAGTGTTTGTAAATCTTAGTTTATTTGTAATAAAGCCGTGGATTCTACATAAGTTTTACTGAATCTTAACTGCAAAGGTAGTAGCAACATCTGCAGTTAAGAATAAGGCTTTGGCACGATATAATGATTAAAGTTCTAAGTAGATGTAAAAATCTTGCCATAAGAAAGTAAAATAAAACTTTCATTCTTAATTTTATGTGTTTTTTAAGATAAGTATGACTATACTTCAGCTTGGGTTTCAACCCAAACAAACAACAAATAAGGGAGCAAAGCTATGGCTGTTAAGATTACAGATATTTGTATCGCTTGTGGTTCTTGTATTGATGAATGTCCTGTAAGTGCTATCGTTGATGATGATGATAATCCAACAGGTGAAGGCATTTACTATGTGTATTCAGACAAATGCGTAGAGTGTGTTGGGCATAATGAGCAACCTGCTTGTGCAAGTGCTTGCCCAACTGATGGCTGCATCGTATGGAGCGAATTGGGAAGTAGCAATCGCGATAATATCGGTGCTGATATGAGAGATGGCACACACCCTGTGGTATCTTAAACCGATAGAATCTCACACTTGTGGGATTCTACTCTTTTTTACAAAACTTCCTTAAAACTCACTTTTTCGCTTCTTGTTTTTGCTAATTTAGATTCTTAAGCTAGAATAAATCCGTTTAAAATTTCACTTTGTAAGGAGACACGATGAAAACATTACATATGTTTGGAGCTTTTGGTTTGGGATTATTGATGGCTGGGTGCTTTTCAGGTGAGCCTACACCTTCGGCGGATAATGGAGAGATTACACAAATTTGTAATGAGCCAAAATATACTATTGCCCTTGGTAAGATTGATACTACAAAGGAAAATATCCTTTCAAAAAAAGATTTTCAAGCAATCTTAGATGAAAGCCTTGCAAAAAGTGGTTGTTTTAAGATTGAATCTAAAATAAGCCCAACAAGCTACACGCTTAACATCAAATACGGCTTTGAGATTCAAGAGACAAAAGAAGATACAAGTGCTATTAGCACCAAAGATAGTGCGACTTTAAAAAGCGATGTAAGCTTCACAATGACAAATAAGACAAACACAATTCAGCAAAATGCAACAAGCACATTGAAGCTAAGTGAGAAAAAATATCTCGGTGTTGGCGATGAGCTAGAAATCACGCAAGAGCAAAAGCAAAATGTCATTAGACGCTCACTCCGCACGATTTTTAACAACCTTTCAAATATGCCTAGCAAATAAGCTTTAAGGACACAAATGCAGGTTACAATCATAGGTAGTGGGTATGTAGGGCTTGTAGCTGGGGCGTGTTTTGCCCAAATGGGAAATGAAGTGATTTGCCTTGATGTAGATTCTAAAAAGATAGAATCTTTAAAACAAGGGAAAATCCCCATTTATGAGCCGGGCTTAGAAGAAATGGTGCGTGAGAATGCTAGGCTTAAAACTTTGCGTTTTAGCACGGATAAAAAGGAAGCCATCTCAAATGCAGAAGTGATTTTTATCGCTGTTGGCACACCGATGGGCGAAGATGGGAGTGCAGATTTATCATTTGTTAAAGCTGTGGCACAAGACATTGGCAGTCATATAGAGCGAGATTATGTTGTAGTTGTGGATAAAAGCACGGTGCCGGTGGG
This sequence comes from uncultured Helicobacter sp., assembly GCA_963559865.1. Classification (GTDB taxonomy): domain Bacteria; phylum Campylobacterota; class Campylobacteria; order Campylobacterales; family Helicobacteraceae; genus Helicobacter_C. The sequence goes on along the minus strand of CAUWMC010000005.1, from coordinate 50,930 downwards.
GACGGCTAGGGAGGTGAGAAGAATCATAGAATCTGCGTTGATTAAAAGGGGTAGGCATTCAGCTTGTCAAGGCAATTCGTCTTTGGGTAGTCATAGTAGCGATTTTGTGGATTTTAGGACAACCGCAGACTCTTTGTCTAGCTCTGCCCTAAAATCCACAAAAAGCCCCACTAGCAATACCGCAAATACTAGAATCGTAGATATTCAAAGCCTAGAATCTGGAGTAGATTCCGCAACTTCCAAAGTGGCAAAGCACGACTTTGCCACAAATACAATCAATAGTGGCGATTCACAAAGTGAAACGCCAACCTTAGAGGCGTTGTCGGGGTGGGGGATTTTTAAGGGGGAGGGAGCGACTTCGCCTAATTCAAGCCCCTCCCCCTTAAAGAAAGATAGAAAAACAGAATCTAGCGTTCAAGCCAAAGAAACAACGCAACACATAACCTTTGATGTTGTAAGCAACCCTGAGTTTCTCAAAGAAGGCGTTGCCATTAAAGACTTTATGAGTCCAGATAGAGTGGTTATCGGCACAGATTCTACAAGGGCATTAGAAGTGATGAAAGCCTTATATGCACCATTTTTGCTAAAAAGTGATAGGCTCATTGCTATGGGGATAGAATCTGCGGAGATGACAAAATATGCGGCAAATGCGATGCTTGCTACAAAGATTAGCTTTATTAATGAGATGAGCCAAATCTGTGAGCGTGTGGGGGCAAATATCAATGATGTGCGGCAGGGTATAGGCAGCGACTCACGCATAGGATATAGCTTTATTTACCCGGGCTGTGGGTATGGGGGGAGCTGCTTCCCTAAAGATGTAAGGGCGTTAGAGAAAAGTGCGAAAGATGTGGGCTACACGGCAAAAATTCTAAATGCGGTGCAGGAAGTCAATGAAAGACAAAAAATGCTTTTGGTAGAAAAGATTGTTAAGCATTTTGGGGAGAATCTGCAAGGGCTTAGCTTTTGTGTATGGGGACTTAGCTTTAAGCCAGAGACTGATGATATGCGTGAAGCAAGCTCTTTGGTGCTGATAGATGAGCTAACTAAGCGTGGAGCAACGATACAAGCCTATGATCCAAAGGCATACGAACAAGCGAGATTTTATCTTAAAGACAAATTATCTTCTATTACATTTATGGAGAGTAAATATAGTGCGTTGCAAGGCTGTGCGGCGTTGGTGCTACTGACTGAATGGCGGGAGTTTAGAAGTCCTGACTTTGACGAGATAGCAAAGCTTTTAAAAGAGCCTATCATCTTTGATGGGCGAAATATTTACCAGCATTGTGCTTTAGAATCTAAAGGCTTTAAGTATTATCAAATAGGTGTTAGTCAGGTGCGAGCCTAATTGTGCTATTTAACAAGTAAGCCGATTATAAGAGCTAGGATTCCATATTAAAGGGGTATGTATGCTAAGAAACATTGTCATTTTTATGGGTATGATGAGCTATCTTCTAGCTACAGAGCTTGAGATACGCACCACAACAATGGGAACGGTGGGTGAAGTCAAGCAAATGCGTGTGAGCTACATTAAAGGCACCGATATTAAGCACGGACGCGAGGCTTGGTATGATGAGGAGGGGCATTTGCTTCATCAAATGCACTATGTCAATGGACGCAAAGAGGGGCGAGAGATGAAGTATTCCAAAGATGGCGAGGTGCTCTATGATGCAAACTATAAAAATAACAAACTTGAGGGCTTGGCACAAGAATTTTACCCCCAAAATATCCTTAAAGCCGAAATTACCTATGATGAAGGCAAAATCGTAGGTAAGGCAAGGTGGTTTCACCCAAATGGCACACTTGCTAAAGAGGCAGATTATAGCGATGGTGTGCCAGAGGGCAAGGTGATTGAATACTATGATAATGGCAAAGTCTCTCGCCAATATGCCTACAAGCAAGGCAAGATTGAAGGGATAAGCCGAGGATTTTTCAATAATGGCAAGATTCAAGAGATAGTAACCTATCGCAATGGTGTCAAAAATGGCGATATGAAGCAGTATGATGAGAATGGACTTGTCCGCTCGGAGGCAAGTTTTGAAAATGATGAGAAAGTTGGCAAAGAGCGAACCTTTGATGAAAATGGTAGTCTTGTAATGCAACGCATTTACAGCACAGGCTCTCCCAAAAAGGTAGAAGTCAGCTGGTTTTATCCCAATGGCAAACTCAAGCTTGAAATGCTCTATGAAAATAATCAAGCCATATGGCAAAAAGAATACAACGAGAAAGGCGAGATTGTTGCAAAGCTTGATTGTCAGGCACAAAATTGCCTCCCGGGCTTGAGTGAGATAAGAACGCAAGAGCAATAGCTTTCATAGATTCTATTTTGCTTTTTTAAGCCTTCAAAGAGCGTGTAGAATTTACTACATATAGCGTTTTTACAAGGCAAAACCACAAGCCTTGAATCTTTACAACAAGAGCTATTTTTTCACACCTGTCAATTAGCTAAACGCCAAGCCACCTTTAACCGCACACAATTCCCCAAAATCACATTGCTACCCAAACACGACTTACAAAAGGAGATTTATAAAAGGCTTTAGATTTGCTGAATGATGTAAGCTCTAGGCTGAATGCGTGGAGTTTGGGTCTATGGACTTAATAAGCTCTAAAATCTCCTTGTGATACAGCTCTTGCTGAGCGAGATTCTCACGCATTTTAAATCCTGCTTCTATAATCGCGTATAACTCCGGCTTTGTTGTCCTCCACCGCTGCAATGTGCGTGTTGTGATACGCAAGATTCTAGCTTTGTCTCTTTGAGTGTATTTCATTATGCTTTGCCTTTTAATATTTTTGGCATTTAAGTTAAAACTCTCTTTAAAGCTAACTATGATAATAAGTCGTTTATATATAAAAAATTAAGAAAATATATCGTATAGTTGCATTTTTAATTTTCAAAACAAGGAGAAAAAAATGAAAAGAATGCTATTGTGTGTTGTGTTGGCACTAATGAATGTGGCTTGTGGGGATTCTCAAAAGACAGAGGGAGCAGAGACTGCAAAAAGTAGCTCGGCAAATACACAAACAAGCCAAAGCACAGAATCAAGCAATGTCCCAAAGGCTAGTGCTGTTAAGCTTGAAAATAAGGCTATAGCATCGGTGCAAAATTCAAAGATTGAGTCATATCAAAATATTACAACCCAAGAGTTTTTAAACAAATGGAGTAAGACTTGTGAAAGCATAGAATGGGAAGCTCAAAAAACACAAAGTTGGCGTAATAGTGATGAAATATTGGTGGTGGCGTATTGTAAGCTTAAAGATGGTGCGGCTTTTAAAGATAAGCTTAAAGCAATACAGCAAAGCTACTTTACAGATGAAAATTTTACTGATAGAGATTTTAGCAAATGGGAAGGAAGTGATAAGGCAGCTGGTTTTAGCGATTTACAGAATTTTGTGCCCGGTGGAGCAGACTTTATCTATGAAATTGGTATGGAATCAAGGAAAAAGCTTTTTGCATATTTGCTTGACACTTATTTTATGGCATTGTCAGAAGCATTGGAAAAGTCAAATGCTCTATATATTGCCTTCCCATTTTTGGTAGAAAAACGTGATAATGAATTACGAATGGAGGGAGTTGAAGGTATTCACACTGCATTAAATGTTTTTTATATGGGCGGATTGTCTATAAGAAATGTATCGCGATATGGCTATACAGACTCTAATGGTGAATGGGGAATACATCGCTTAGAGACTCTGCCACACTTGGTTTTTGAAGTCAATGGCACAAAAATGTTAGCTTTTAATAAAGGAGGGGGAGATGCTGCCAAGGAATTATATAAAATGATATTTTTTAATAAAGCCCTTTCGTTTGAAAATATTTTAGAATATTTTTTATCTACCGACGATATGGGAGGAGATGGCTTTGTTGTAAGAAAAAACAAAACAGGCAAAGGAACAAATAATATTCTAGTCTCCACACTTTTGCTACGCAAAATTCCAGAAAGTCTAAAAGAGGAAGAGCAAACCTATAAAAACATCGCTGATAAACTCGTAGAGATATACTCAAATGAATAGAATCTAAAGCAAGGAATTTCCTTGCTTACTTTCCGGCTAAAAAGCTTTTGCTAGATTCTAAGCTTTTTCATCATTCAAGCTTTCCTGCAACTTATATTTTATCTCCGCTATTTGCCAATCATCTAGCGTATCAATGTCTTGGACTTGATAGCTTTTTAGGATAATAGCATAAGAATGCGGGGCAAAGATAGGCAGATTCTCCTGCCACGCTTTTGCTTTGCCAAAGTAGAACTGCCCTGCATCGTGATAGACTTGCTCTAAGTCTTGGGAGCGTTTGGCATAATGAGCTGGAAAAAGCATAGCAATCTCGCCATTTTTAAAGCAAAAGCTTCGGTAGGGATTGTAGTCATACGCCACAGCAGAGAAGCTAAAAAGATAGGCAGAATCTTGTAAGGCACGATAGCCTAGATTCAGGCTCTTGGCACTTAGTAGCGGGGCGGTTGGGTAGATAACACAAAGCAAATCATCTTGAGTGAGATGAAGCATTTCTATGGCGTGGTTTGCCACATTAGCAGTTGGTGTGAAGTCATCGCTTAAATGCTCTGGACGCATAAAGGGGACTTTTGCTCCATAGTCAATGGCAATTTGAGCGATGGTGTGAGAATCTGTGCTGACAATGACTTCATCAAAGAGATTAGATTCTAATGCGGTGGCTATGGGGTAGGCGATGATAGGTTTGCCACAAAAATCTTTGATATTTTTGTTTGGGATTCTTTTGCTCCCGCCTCGTGCTGGGATAAGGGCTATTTTTCTCACTTTTGCTGCCTTTGCTTGTGGTGTTGCCCTTGTGAAAAAGGGCTAGATTCTACTTAGAATGGATAAAGAGATTCTATTCCATCGCTAATGGGCTTTTTGTGGTTGGTATCACTGATGGGTCCTACTGATGTATAGGCGATTTTGGCATTGGCAATATGTTTGCTCTGCACGACATTATCTTTGCTTATATCAAATGAACGCACCACGCCACTTAATTCTAGAATCTGTTTTTCGCCATCAACAAGCACTTCTCTCCGCCCGTGGATAAAGTAGGTGTTATTATCTAGGACTTTGATGATTCTTGCTGTGAGCGTGGCATTGAGTGCTTCATTACGGGTTTGTGCGCCTCCGCCTTGGAAGTTTGAAGTATTGTTGGCTTTTGTGAGATTGTAGGCGGCTTGGTCGTTAAGCTCTTGGACAATTTGCTTTTGCTCTTCATTGTTACCTGTGTATTCAATCGCTGGGGGTGTTACATTTCCACCACTTGCACCATTGTAGTTTTTGTTTGTAGTGAAGTTGGCATTGGCAGTTTCATTGATTACAATAGTGATAAGATCATCAGGCTTCATTGCGCGTCTATCAGAAAATAGCGGTCTATCTCCACTGCCAAAGAGGCTTCCTGCACGGGGTAATTCTGGGACATCATTATCCGCAGATTCTCGCTCTTCTACCCAATCTGGGGCGTTAAAGTCAATACTTGGCTCAAAGGCTAAGGCTTTATTTGGAAAAAGGGCGATAAAAAGAATTAAGATTCCAAGGAGCGACATTCCTAAACTTCGTGTAAGCATTTACAATCCTTTGTAGTGTCTTTGTGGGCTTTTTAAGCAAAGGGCATTCCTTAAAATAGAATCTGCATTTGTAGAATCTCAAGTGGATTCTGCCCCCTTGTCATACTCAACACAGCAAGTATCTCTATTTTGAGAATCTTTGAGTGCTTCTTGTTTGTTTCTTTAAGGGAGAGGGGCTTGAAGTGCTTGTCGGCTCGTGGGCGTGCCACTCGCTCCCCCTTAAAATCGTTCGCAGATATACTGCTCACCCCCGACAACGCCTCTAAGGTTGGCGTTTCACTTTGTGAATCACCACTATTGATTGTATTTGTGGCAAAGTCGTGCTTTGCCACTGCTACATTTGTAGAATATACTAGAGATTCTAGGCTTTTAAGAATCTAAACTGCTATAATGCCGCATTTAAAGGAGTATGATTCTATGAATACAAATCTCACGCAGGGCATTTTGGCTATGCTTTTTTCATCTTTGCTTTTTGCGTTAATGGGTGCGGAGGCTAAGATTCTATCTCTCAATCTGCCATCTATGGAGGTGGCATTTTTACGCTCATTTTTGATGGTGCTGTTTCTTTTGCCTTTGTGCGTGAGTAAGCCGATGAAAAAGCCTAGCCATAAAAAAGGCGGCTATGTGTTTTTGCTCTCTCGCTCTGTGGCTGGGGGTTTAAGCTTTGTGGCGCTTTTTTATAATATTGCAACTATTACTTTGGGCAATGCCACGGCATTTAGCCAAAGTATGCCTTTGTATGTGGTGGTGCTGTCGTTTTTGTTTTTGGGAGAAAAGTTTAATATTGGCGTGGTGATTTCTACGATTGTGGGCTTTTGTGGAATCTTGCTGATTTGTAACCCAAACTTCAATGCGATGGGAGTAGAAAATATTATTTTTGGCATTTCAAGTGCATTGTTTATGGCGGTGGCATTCTTGAATCTTAGGGCATTGAAGGATTATTTTAGCTCGTGGGTGCCGGTATTTGCCACAGGTGTGGCGATGAGTGTTATCACACTTGGCATAAGTGTAGCTCAAATCCCGCTTTTTGCTGAATCTTGGGCTATGCCTCAAGGGATAGATTGGCTACATATTATCCTGCTAGGGCTATTTGGGACACTAGGGCAGCATTATCTCACAAAGGCGTATATGTCCGCTCCTGCTGGGATTGTAGCCCCTATTGATTATATGCGTTTGGTTTTTAGCGTGATTCTAGGCGTTTTACTTGGGGATAATTTACCAAATCTTGCTACAAGCTTTGGCATAATGCTTATTATACTCTCTGGCATTGGTGTTGGACTGCCTCCATTGCTTGCGGATATGAAAAAGTTACTACACGCTAAAAACACTAAAAAATAAGGGGATAGCAATGCGACACATTTATGATAAAGCTTTAGAGGCAAATCAAAGGCTGCAAAGTGTGATTGCCCATACGCCGCTAAGTTACGCGCCTGTGCTTTCACATATTTCATCAAGTGAGATTTATCTTAAAAAAGAGAATCTTCAGCTTACTGGGGCATTTAAGATTCGCGGGGCGTTTAATAAAATCGCTTCATTAGTAGAATCTGCTCAAGCAGTATCTACTAAGGCGGGGCAGATTCAAGGGGTCATTGCCGCAAGTGCTGGGAATCACGCTCAAGGTGTAGCATATAGTGCAAGGCACTTTGGGATTCAATCTGTGATTGTTATGCCTGAAGCGACACCATTATTAAAAGTGAGTGCGACTAAGGCGTTGGGAGCGGAAGTGGTGCTTTGTGGGGATAACTATGATGAGGCGTTTGAAAGGGCATTGCAAATTGCCAAAGAGCGTGATTTGGTGTTTATCCACCCTTTTGCTGATGAGCTTGTCATCGCTGGGCAGGGAAGCATAGGACTTGAGATATTGGAAGAGAAAAATGATATAGATGTGGTTGTTGTGCCTATTGGTGGGGGTGGGCTAATAGGAGGCATTGGCAGCGTGATAAAGACACTAAAGCCTAAAGTGCGAGTTATTGGTGTGGTGGCAAGTGGGGCTGATGCGATGAAGCGGTCATTTTTGAGTGGGAAAATTGAGAGGGTAGAATCTGTAAGAAGCATTGCTGATGGGATAGCTGTGCGTGATGTGAATGAAGAGAATTTTACGCTTTTGCAGCAATGCGTAGATGAGATAGTGAGTGTAGATGATGAGGAAATTGCTAATGCGATTTTGTTTTTGCTTGAAAAGCAAAAGCTTGTTGTGGAGGGTGCAGGGGCAGCAAGTGTGGCGAGTGTCTTGCATAAGAAATTTAGTTTTAGTCAAAGTGATAAAATCGCCCTTGTGCTAAGTGGAGGGAATATTGATATTACAATGCTCAATGTGATTATTGAAAAGGGATTGCTTAAATCAAATCGCAAGATGAAGCTTGAAGTTGTGCTGATTGATAAGCCCGGGAGTTTGCAGGGACTAACAGATATTTTAAGCAAAGTTGGAGCAAATATCGTGCAGATTGAGTATGATAGGACTTCGGTAATGCTTAAATATGGCGATGCGTTGGTAACAATGGCGTTAGAAACAAAGGGGCAAGAGCATAAGGAGCAAATCCGCGAAAGCCTAAAAAATTATGGATATTTTTTTAATGAGATTAATTAAAAGGTGCAGAGATAGGCTATGCTAAAAGATTTATGGGATATATATAAGACTTCAAATCTCCGCACAAATGTATTATTTTGCTTGATTCTTGGAATGAATGTCGGGCTATTGCTACTCTCTTGTGGGGATTTAAGCATTCATCATAAAGAGGCTGTGGGGGTATTTTACTCACAAGATTTACTTTTTGTGGTTGTGCGGTTTTTCCTTGATACTTTTGGGTGGAATGACTATGCTTTGCGTTTGCCTTTTGTGCTTGTGCATATAGGCAATATGTTTTTGCTCTATAGAATCTCGCGTCTTTATCTTAAAAAACCACGCGATAGCTTGATTGTCGTGCTTGTGTATGCCTTACTGCCCGGGGTTATGTTTGGTGCGTTGCTTGTATTAAAAAGTGGGTTTATTATTTTTATAACACTTTTGTGTTGTTATTATCAAATGCGTTTTAAGAAAATGCCCTATCCCATTATGTTTCTAGCGGTGTTTGTAGATGGGAGTTTTGCGATTTTATTTTTTGCATTGTTTTTTTACGCGTTGAAAAATAAAAATACATTAGGAATGTTTGTCTCACTTGTATTTTTTGCACTCAATATGTATTTGTTTGGGCTTGATGTGTCAGGCTCACCACGCAATTATTTTTTGCAGAATCTTGGCAAAATGGCGTTTTATTTTTCACCTTTGCTTTTGGTGTATTATTTTTATACGATTATCAATGCCTTAAAAAAGCAAAATAATATTCTTGTAGATATTGGAGCAACTTCTTTATTTTTTGTCATACTTTTGTCTTTTCGGCAAGATGTGGATTTGGAGAGCTTATTTCCTATGAGTGTGGTGGCTTTGCCTGTGGCGATACGACATTTTTTCTCTGATATGCGGGTTCGTTTGCCAGATTTTAGGGTAGCGTATGTGCGGCGATTTGTGGTGATTTTTGCATTGCTGTTGGCACAAAGTTTTGTGCTATATGGCAATAAATTATTGTATCTTTTTGGTATGGAAAATCATTTTGCAAGTTCATATTACATAAGCAAAGACCTTGCAAATATTCTTAAATCTCGCGGCATAGAATCTCTCAATGTTGGGAATCGTAAGCTGGAGTTAGCATTGCGATTTTATGGGATAAAAGATTCACAAAGCCCTTATTTGATTCCTATTACAAATTTAAATGAAAGCTATGTTGATGAGATTGATATTGTGTATTTGGGCAAGAAAGTGGCGAGTTTTGTGATTGTGCCTAGTGTGTATGATAAGCCTTTAAGCACAACACAAGCACATAAAAACAAGCAGATTCAAAAGCTTCAAGATTCTACAACATCTAGTGTGCAGCCAAATTTGCAATGAAGCTTTTTGAATTTATTATAGCTATTGTAGTAAGTCTTGTGCTTTTTTCTTTTCCTTCCATTACGACTAATCACAGCCTTGAATCTGCGTATAAAAGCCTTGCTACACATATTAGAGCTACACAGATAGCGGCTTTAAGCGATGATGTTGCTTTCACACAGCTTGAATCTTCAAAGGATATGCTGAGATTCTACCCTTCCATTGATGCTTTGGCGTTATTGCAACATTATCATAATGCAATGTGGCAGATACAATTTCATCTCGGCAGAATCTACACAACTTATAGTTACAGCATATACGCAGATACGCCAAGACACGCTATTCATACAAACTTTGATAGTCGCCCGATGGCGGGAGATATGATATTGAAAAATATGGATAGAAAATGTTTGAGTGCATATAATAATACAAATACCGCACAAGAATGCAAGAACAATGCACAAGCACAGGTGCGTTTGGGAGAGTATTTTGGGATAGAGCAAATGTTTTTAGAATCTGATAGATTCTGCAAAGAAAGTGGCGGAGGGAGAATCTACTTTGACAAGCTAGGTGTGCCATATTGTGGCAAGATACCAACGCCTTTGCAACAGCCTTTTAAAATCACACTGCAAAAGGGTAAATACACTAAAAGCCTTTGTGTTATGCCAAAAAGTGGGATTGTTAAGGAATGCTAAAGAAAATTATGAAAAAAAGGATTATAAAAAAAAGTGGTGGACGCGCAGAGGATCGAACTCTGGACCCACTGATTAAGAGTCAGTTGCTCTACCAGCTGAGCTACGCGTCCCTTTAAAAGGGTGTTTCCATATTTTGGAAAGGGCGATTATACAAAAATGAATTTTAGATTTTGATTAAATCGTGATAGATTCTAAAGTCCTTGGCATTTTGAACATTTGACAAAAAGTCGCATATCGTGGCTTATGAGCTTTGCACCAAATTGCTTGGCAATATCAAGTTGTAGTTGCTCAATCTCATCATCAACAAACTCCACAATATCCCCACAGGCAAGGCAAATAATATGGTCGTGATGTTCTTTTGCGGCTATTTCATAGCGTCTGCCGCTTTTGTCTGCTTCAAGTGCGGTGATGAAATTTTCCTTTTCAAGAAAGCTTAAGATTCTATACACAGATGAGATACTCGCATTTTTATCCGTTGTCTTAATGATGTTTGTGATTTCTTCCGGGCTAAGATGAGTGCCACTTTTATATAACACGGCGATAATCTCTTCGCGTTGCTTGGAGTTTTTTAAGCCATTTTTTTTAATAGAACTTCGCAGTCGCTCAAGGATAGAATCCAGCGTTTCTACGCGGTGATTAGCATTCATATTCATTATCGCTCCTTAGATGATTTATGAGAGAATCTTAAGAATCTTTGATGTTATGGATTCTTATTTTGCCCAGTATTATAGCAATAAAATGTGTAAATATGCAAATAAGAAAGCTTCTCATTAAAAAAATGTATGATTTTTTACACTTAAAATGTGCATTTTTTTAACAAAATCCCAAGTAAGAACAATATTTGAGCAAATAAATGTCATTTTGATATTAAATTTATGTGAAAAATGGCACAATACCTGCCGATTTTATCAAAAAACAAGCAAAGGAGCATTGAATGTTTGGTTCTAGCAAGGCGTTACAGCGGCAGATTATGGAGAAAGATGCACATATTGCACATCTTACAAAGGAGCTTGAGGTTTATAAGACATTGGTTGGATTCTCTCAAGTGGAGGCTATTATTGGACTTAAGGGAACTGAAATCATTTATCAAAATGATGTAGCTCAAAAGCTAGAGCGTATGGAGTGTCTTGTCCCTCAACTTAAAGAAGGCGTGGGTAGTGTGAGCTGTATTCGCCACGATTATAGTGTAGCAAGCACACGCGTAGAAGATGTAGTGTATTATTCAATCGTTCCGCTTGATCATCTTACAAACAATACCACAGGCACAAATCTTTTTGAAGTTTATACAAAAAGCTTGAAGTCAGGTGTAACAGAGACACAAACTTCATTACAAAATGTCCTTACAGAATCAAATGGTGTGGCTGAATACTCTATCAAAGCAGCCGAATCTGCTGAAGATGGCTTGGGTATGAGCACGCAAGCATTGGATCAAATCGAAGTGTTGTATGAAAAAATGCAAGTAGCATCTGGGCTTGTAGATTCTCTCACACAAAGAAGCAATGAAATTACAAGCGTTATCTCACTTATTGATGATATAGCCGAGCAGACAAACCTTTTAGCGTTAAATGCTGCTATTGAAGCAGCTCGGGCTGGGGAACACGGACGAGGTTTTGCTGTTGTTGCTGATGAGGTAAGAAAACTTGCTGAAAAGACACAAAAAGCGACAAAAGAAATTGCCGTTGTTGTTAAGTCAATGCAACAAGAGGCAAATGATATTCAAACAAGCACAGAAGAAACAAATGAAGCAACAAGCAATGTAAGAGAAGGGATAATGAAGCTTCACGGCATTGTAAATAACCTTAAGATAGGTAGTCTTATCACAAAACACAGCACCTTTAATCTTAGCAATAGAATCTTCTGTGTGTTGGCTAAGCTTGACCACGTCGTGTTTAAAAACAATCTTTACTCCTATATCTTTGGTTTGGCGGATAACTTTAATTGTGTGGATCACCATAACTGCCGCTTGGGCAAATGGTATTTTGAAGGCGATGGCAAGGCTGTGTTTGCTAATACGCGTGGTTATAAAGCACTTGATGCTTTCCACGCAGATGTGCATACAGAGGCAATTACATTGGCACAAGCATTTGCTGATGAAAATCAATCTTGCCCTAAAACATTTATTGATAGTAAGATCCTAGCGATGGAGGAAAGCTCAAATGGCGTTATGGAATCTGTTGTGGATATGTATAATGAAAAACGCGAAGAAGTATTGCGTGAGATTAAGCAGCTAGAAGGCGAGATAGTGCAGGCTGAACGACCTAGAGCAGTTTCTTCTTCACGCACTGACGATGTAGCTGAGCCACAAGCACAAGAAGAATAGGATAGAATCTACAATAGGTTTTGGGTAGAGAACATTATGTGGCGTAGGATAAAATTTGGCGTTTTTGTTGTGTCCATTGTGCTAGGTGTGGGCATATGCGGTTATCTTGTGAAGTTGTTTTATGAAGTGGAAACTGAAGTAAGCAAGATTAAGGAATATCGCTTTGCCCTTGCTTCACAAATTGTTGATCGCAAGGATAGGTTGATTGCCAATATTTTTACCGATGAAAATTTTAGATTCTATGCTACATTTGATGAGATTCCCCCACGCGTTATAGAATCTCTTCTTGCCGTGGAGGATACATTGTTTTTTGAACATATCGGGATAAATCCTGATGCGATTTCTCGTGCTATGTTGAAAAATATTAAGAGTATGCGTTATGTTGAGGGTGGAAGCACACTCACGCAGCAGCTTATTAAAAATATCGCTTTGAGTCCGGAAAAAACACTTAAGAGAAAGCTCACAGAAGCAATGCTTGCTATTCATATTGAGCGACATTTGAGTAAGGAAAAAATCTTAGAGCTTTATCTTAATCGTATTTCATTTGGACACGGCTATCACGGGATAAAAACCGCGGCTTTGGGGTATTTTCACAAAACTTTGCACGAATTGACTTTAAAAGAGATTTGTATGCTAGTTGGGTTACCAAAAGCACCAAGTTTCTATGATCCCACAAAGAACAAAGATTATTCTATGTCTAGGGCAAATGACATTATTGATAGATTATATGATATTGGCTGGATTTCAAAAGAAGAACACGATAATGCCATAAATGAAGTGCCAGATGTATATAATGAAACGCTTACGCAAAATGTTGCCCCCTATGTGGTTGATGAAGTGTTGCGTGAGCTAGGGCATATTGAGGATTTGAAAACGGGTGGATATTACATTAAGCTCAAAGTTGATTTGGATTATCAGTTAGCCGCTCAAGAGGCTATCGCATATGGGTATGAAGAGATTAATAAAAGACTACAAGAGCGTTACCCAAAACTTTACAATAGCGATACTTTGGGTGAAAATGATACGCTTAATGGTGCGATGGTGGTTACAGACACACACACGGGCGATATTTTAGCGATGGTTGGAGGTGTGAATTATGCTAAGCAGAAGTTTAATCGTGCCACTCAAGCCAAGAGACAATTAGGCAGTTCTATTAAACCCTTTATCTATCAAGCTGCTTTTGATAAGGGTGATTCTCCAGCGACTTTCGTTCCTGATGTGCCGCGTAAATTCGGCACAAAAGGTGCTGCTGAGGCAGCTGCTGAAGGGGCAAAAGAGGCAGAATCTGAAGAATGGCGACCAAGCAACTATTCAAGCAAGTTTAATGGCTTTATGACGCTTAAAGACGCCTTGCGGACTTCAAGCAATCTCGCAACAATTAATCTCGTGGATCAAAATATCGGCTTTAGCAAACTCTATCAAGCCCTAAAGCACGATGGCTTTAAAGATATTCCCGAAAATATGTCTATTGTGCTTGGGAGCTTTGAGCTATCTTTGGTTGAGGTGGCAGAGCAGTATTCAATGTTTTCAAACTATGGCACGATTTTAAAGCCCACACTTATAGAATCTGTGATTAATAAAAGTGGTGAGAATATTTATAGCTCTCCTGCTCAATCTCGCCATATTACAACCGCACAACAAGCTTTTTTAACCATTGATATTTTGCGTGATGTAGTTAATCGTGGGACAGGCTTTAGAGCGAGAGTTAAAGGGCTAGAAGTTGCTGGTAAAACAGGCACTTCAAATCGCAATATTGATGGGTGGTTTTGTGGATTCACCCCAGATATTCAGGCTATTGTATGGTATGGACGCGATGATAATACGCCCATTGGTCCAACTGAATCTGGTGGTATAGTCTCTCCTCCGGCTTTTGCTTATTTTTTCTCAAAAGTGCTGACATTTGATCCGGGTATTACAAGAAAATTTAAAGTGCCAGAGGGCGTGAAGCTCAAAACGCTTGATTATGGAGACTTCTACTATACAGAAAATTCTCCATTGCCTAGCAAAAAGCCAACAGCGGTTGATATTGAAGAGGATTTGTTGTTTTAGGTATTAAATCCATTTTTTACCTAAAACTAGTTACAATACCCAAAAAATTACAAAAGGAATCTAATATGAGGTTAAAATTACAACACGCTCCCTATATTGCAAATAAAATCAGTATTGACTTGGGTAATTCCCCACATATCAAGCCCCTAGCCCCAATTGCAAATATTGCACAAGTTGCCCTAGAGTGTTTGCAGGAAAATATCCAAAAAGAACTCGCTATTGATGAGCGAGTGCGTGAGATTCTAGAAGAACGAAGTGATGAGATTGAGGATTTCAATATGGACGAACGCGAACTTTTTAGAATGTGTAAGCGTCAAGTAGCCAAAGAAAGGGGCTTTTATCTTGCGTGGGAAGAGCGGTGTAGTGATGTCTCGCACAAGATTCTCTCCACTTTAGAATCCAAAGGTTTAATTGCATTTAGTGTGTCAGAGACGATTATTAAAAATATTATCTTTAAAGCTATTAATGATTATTCTAAAATCTATGATAAAGCTGAAGAATCTGTGATGGATAAGCTTAAAAAATACAAGCGAAAGCTTACCTATGGAACGGAGGAGTATGAGATTGTATTCAGTAAATTATACGAAGAAGAGTTGCGTAAAAGAGGGCTTTTATGAGTGAGCTAAAAGATGTGTATTTATATTTTGCCAATGGCTTAAGTCTCAAGGCAAAGAGTTTTGGCAAGGAAGGCACATTTGTAGGTGAGGTTGTCTTTAATACTTCAATGACTGGGTATCAAGAGATCATTACTGATCCAAGCTATGCTGGGCAATTTGTTATCTTCAGTATGCCAGAAATAGGCATTGTAGGCGTAAATAACTACGATAATGAATCCAAAAATGCATCGTGTGTTGGTGTGATTGTCTCTTCATACAATGATTGTGTGTCAAACTTCCGCTCTCAAGGGACTTTAGCTGATTTTTTAAAATCACGCAATATTATGGGGATTTGCAATATTGATACGCGTGGGCTTATTAAGCTTCTTACACAAGAAGGTGCAATGAATATGATAGCCTCCACGGAGCTTAGCCAAGTTGATGATTTGCGTAAAGCTCTAGAATCCGCGCCCGATATAAGCCAGATTAATTTCATCGAGCAGGTTTCCACCAAAACGCCCTATACACATACAGATTCTATATTTGATTTTGCTACCTTTACTTATGCTAAGCCACAAAAGCCCAAAGCAAAAGTCATTGCTATTGATTTTGGTGCCAAACGCAATATTTTAAACGAGCTTACATCTGTTGGTTTGGAAGTAGAAGTGATGTCTCATACTTTTATGGCAGATGAGATTGTATATCGTTTTAAAAAGGGTGAGATTCAGGGCGTGTTTTTATCAAATGGTCCGGGCGACCCGCTTGTGCTATGCGATGAAGTAGAGCAGATAAAACTCCTTATAGAAGCAAATATTCCCATTTTTGGCATTTGCCTTGGACATCAGCTTTTGTCTATCGCACACGGCTATCCTACACACAAGCTGAAGTTTGGACATCACGGCGGCAACCACCCTATTAAGAATCTTCAAAGTAATGTTGTAGAAATTACGGCTCAAAATCATAACTATTGTGTGCCAGAATCCATTTCGCAAATAGCCACAATCACGCATAGAAACTTATTTGACAACACTATTGAGGGCGTGCGATACAATAATAAGCCTATTTTCTCTGTCCAACATCACCCAGAGGCGAGTCCGGGTCCAAAAGAGGCTAGTATCTTATTTCAAGAGTTTGCTACACTATGTCTCTCGCACAAAGCGTAGAAGACTCTAGGCTAACAGCTTATTAATAAAACTGACAATATCAAAATACTTTGACATTAAGACAATAACGATGATTGCAGGTGCAATAATGCGGAGTATCCACAGCCACATCACAAAAAGCCATTGTGGTAAGTAGGGTGTCCAAGCTCTTAGGTGCTTTGGGCTTATCCCCCAACCTACAAAAGTTAAAATGATAAGCATACCAATAGGCATTAAAAATGAAGAAGTGATAGAATCTAGCACGCCAAAGAGCGATTGCCCAAAGATGAGAGACAATGCCATCTCTGCATTTGCCCATAGAATAACCAAAAAGCCAAGGATTAAAATCGCTAGACTTAGGACAAAAGTCGCTTTTATTTGTGAAAAGTTGTATTTATCCCGCAAAATACTTACTCCGGGTTCAAGCATAGAAACCGTTGAAGTGATTCCAGCAAAAAGCACAGCAATAAAAAAGAACATACTGATGATAGCACCACTACTTCCCAAGGCATTAAATGCCAATGGCAAGGACTTAAACAGCAAACCAACACCATCGCTTGGCACGCCCTCAAAATGATAGATAAAGGTAAAAATCATAAGCCCAGCGATGAGTGAAACAATAATCCCACTTACCACCACCCACACAGAGCTATGGAATAGATTTTCATCTTGTTTGGCACTTGCAGCATATACAGCGATAGTCCCAACACCAAGTGAAAGCGAGAAAAACACCTGCCCCAAAGATTCTATAATTGTTTTTGTGGTGATATTGCTCGGCTCAAAGTGAAACATAAACTTCCACGCCTTACTAAATTCAGGTAGATTCATTGCATAGATTAAAAGCCCTACAAAGATAATAAATAAAAGTGGCATAAGGATAAGATTTAGGCTTTCAATCCCGCGTTTTACGCCAAAAGCTACGATAATAGCCGTGATGCCCATAACCCCAAAAAAACATACGCTTTGCCACAAAAGAGAGTGTGCGGTAATCTCATCAAATATCATATCAGCTTCAGCAATATTGCTAGGCAAATGAAAGCTCACAAAAAAGAGATAATACATAATCCACCCCATAACAACCGCATAAAAGCTAAGAATCAGCGGTGCGGCAATGGTAGAAAAGCCAAGCCACATAAGCGATGAGCCAGATTTAGAATCTGTGGTATTGTGGTCTTGTGTGGGCGTGTTTGGTGGGAGTTTATTAAGCTTACTTAGGATAGAAAAATTATCCAAAGGGTTGCTCCTAGCCTTGTTGCCAAGAAGCATTTCTGCCATCAGCATAGATGCTCCAATAAGAACTGCTAAGATAAGATAAAATATTACAAACGCTCCGCCACCATTTTCCCCTGCCATATAGGGAAATCGCCAAATATGCCCTAAGCCAATAGAGCTGCCCAAAGTCGCCAAAACAAAGCCAATCTTACTGAAGTTATTCATTTGCTCCCTTTAAATATGTCAAAAATTTAAGATAGCATTCTAGCTAAATTTAAGAATCTTACAAGACTTGATGGAAAAATTAACAAGATATTTACACTTTTTTGTGGAGAGTGAGCTAATGGAGCTTTGATTTATAAACTAGATTCTATGTTGCATTTGTGCTTGGCAAAAATACAACATAAGAACAAACACGGCTAGAATCTTTCAAGTTCTTAGTGAGATTTTAACGAGAGATTTGCTCACGCTTAATATGACAAAAAGCTAGATTCTCCAAACAATGCAGATAAGAAAATGACACATATCCTCTCACAAATTGGTATGTTTATAGAATCTCAACAAGCCTTTATGATATAACTCGCTTTTGGAAGAGAAAGGAGCATAAAGAATCAAAAAGCATAAGCAGATAAACCTAAGGTAAGTGATATAGAAAAAGTAGAATTTAGCCAAAGAGTTGTCAAGGTGGGCTGGAAATAGATTGTAAAATTGTCCTTAAGATTTGGCATTCCACCCAAATAGCTATTAAAAATGGGCAGATAGCTTAAGAAACTTTTGCTACAATTGCGCATCGTTCAACTCAAACAAGCTTTATCAGTAAAAAGGAATACTATGCTAAACAAAAAGATTCTAGTAACCGGAGGGGCTGGATATATTGGCTCTCACGCCAATGCCCTGCTAAATACTCTAGGGTTTCAAACCATTGTGCTAGATAATTTAGTCTATGGGCATAAGGAATCTTTACATTATGCACCGCTTCCTTTTTCTCATAAGAATGTATTTACCAAAAATCCTACCGCCTCATCACAGAATCTAGAAACTAATAATTTTGCACCTACGCACACTGCACACACCCAAATGGCAGAAAATCCACATTCTAAACTAACTTGTCATACTGAGCATAGCGAAGTATCTAAAAAGCTAGATTCTAGATTGTTTGCTAACGCTCAAAATGACAAGGAAGTAATCCAAAAACGACAAGATGACAAGATTTTAAATACAACAAGCTCTAAAACACAAACACATTCCACAGACTCTAACATACTTAACACACAAGATTCTGTGCTAGATTTTCTTACACAATTAGTGCGAAATTTTAACGGGGGGGGGGTAAATCCACAAGATTCTATTCTCTGTGATAACCTTAATTCCAACTTAAACTCCAACAATCCTAATCCGCCACATCTATCTCATCTCTCTCGCCAACTTCACACCGCACACAAAAATACCACTTTTATCCACGGCTCTTTAAGCGATAAAGCTACTCTAGATTCTATCTTTAGCACATATCAAATACAAGCAGTTATGCACTTTGCTGCTTTTGCCTATGTAGGTGAGAGTGTCAAAGACCCTAGCAAGTATTACTACAACAATATCGCTAACTCACTCAATCTCTTAGAATCTATGCGTAAAGCGAATATCAAAAACATTATCTTTAGCTCCACCTGTGCCACTTATGGTAATCCCCTGCACCTACCCATCACAGAATCTCATCCGCAAAATCCCATAAACCCCTATGGCTACTCAAAGCTTGTGGTAGAAAATATGCTAAAAGATTTTAGCCACGCGTATGGACTAAATTATGTAATCTTGCGTTATTTTAATGCTGCTGGGGCAAGTATGCTTTTTAATATCGGGGAGTCTCATAGTCCTGAAACGCATTTAATCCCACTTCTTCTACAAACCGCACTAGAGCAGAGAGAATCTCTTAGCATTTATGGTGATGACTACCCTACAAAAGATGGCTCTTGCATAAGGGATTATATCCATATCGATGACTTAGCAAATGCACATATCCTAGCCCTAAAGTATCTCTTAAATGGTGGAAAAAGTGAAGGCTTTAATCTTGGCAATGGATCGGGCTTCTCTATCTTTGAGCTGCTAGAATGTGCTAGTAATCTTTGCAATAAAAAAATCCCCTACACCATAGAATCTAGACGAGAGGGCGACCCTGCTGTGCTTATTGGCGATAGCTCTAAGGCAAAAGAGATTCTAGGCTGGAAGGCACATTTTGCAAGTATTGAGACAATTCTCTCTTCAGCACTTAGCTGGCATATAAACCCACGCTACTAAAATAAGGGAAGTTAATGCAGTTAATAAAGTATGTTTGTGTTGCTTTTCTAGCCCTATTTGTCAATCTCATCTCAAGGCATTTTCTAAGCTTTTACATAAGCTTTTCAAGCAGCGTGATTATCGCCTATATCTTAGGGCATTTTGTGAATTTCGCCCTGTCCGCAAGATATATCTTTTCTCGTAATATCAGCCTTAAACTAGCCTTTATCCGCTTTAGTATTGTAGCTCTTTTTGGGCTACTTATTGCCTTATTTGTGAGTGTGGGGACACTTTGGCTTTTACAAAGCTTTTATACAACCTTGCAAGATTTTATAGAATCTAGCCCCTTTTTAGCCCCATACAAAAACTTCTTACTTCATCAAAAACATTTAGAGTTTGTAGCCCATATTAGCGGTGTTGGCGTGGGCTTTATCTGCAACTATTTGGGGCATAAATATTTTAGTTTTATTAAATTTACAAGAAAGGATAACAAGTGAGACACAATAAAAAAGTCTTAATCATCGGTGCAGGACCGGCTG
Source organism: uncultured Helicobacter sp. (assembly GCA_963559865.1). Lineage (GTDB taxonomy): Bacteria > Campylobacterota > Campylobacteria > Campylobacterales > Helicobacteraceae > Helicobacter_C. Next base: position 30,653 of record CAUWMC010000005.1, on the reverse strand, counting down.
GGCTTAGTGCGGCTAGAGTGCTGAGTGAAAATGGATATAGTGTGGAGATTTTTGAGCTAGATTCACAGGTTGGTGGAATGAGTAAAAGCATAGAGCTATTCTCACAGATTGTAGATATTGGACCTCATCGCTTTTTTAGCAAGGATAAACGCCTAAATGACTTCTGGCACGCCCATACAAATGGTGAGTATGAGAAAGTCTCGCGTTTGACTAGAATCTTTTATAACCGCAAGTTTTTCTACTATCCTTTGCGTGGCTTTGATGCACTTTTTAAACTTGGATTTTTAGAATCTGCCCTTTGTGTCCTAAGCTATATAAAAGCAAAAATTAGCCCTTTTAAAGGCGATAGCTTTGAATCGTGGGTGGCAAATGCCTTTGGCTATCGTTTGTATAGCATATTTTTTAAGGGCTATACAGAAAAGCTCTGGGGGATAAAATGCAGTGAGTTAGATTCTGATTTTGCCGCGCAACGCATTAAAGGGCTTAATCTCTATGAAGCAGTAAAATCGGCGTTTTTTGGCGGTGGAGGCAAAAAGCATAAGACTTTGGTTGATGAGTTTAGCTACCCCAAAAAGGGCTGTGGCGTGGTGTATGAAAATATGAAAGATGAGATTATAAAACGCGGAGGTATTTTGCATTGCGGCGTGGAAGTGCTAGGCATTACAACGCAGGGCAAAAAGGCAGTGGGCATTACTACCAATAAGGGCGAGTTTAGCGGGGATATTGTGATTTCAACCGCACCTTTTAGGGATATGTTGCTGTCGTTAGAAGAGCTAGATTCTAGCGTGAAAGAAATGGCGGGGAGGCTGAAGTTTAGGAATACGATTTTAGTTTATGTAGAAGTAGGGGATTCTAGTGTGGATTGCCACGCCACTGCTACTGCAGTGTCTCGCAATGACAGAAATTTGGATTCTAGTTTTTCTACCCAAAACGCACAAAGTTTAGACAAGTCGCAAGCGGAAGGATTTTGCGATGATTTTGTGGGTTGTCAAGGCAGCGACAAGGGAGCTACCTTATCGGTAGTGACCGCAGTCGCTACCGCAGACTCCCGCAAAAGCGCGCAAAAGCCAACGCTATTCAAAGATAATTGGATTTATGTCCATAGCAAGGATACTTCCACCGGCAGGATCACAAACTTTGCTAATTGGACTAAAGACTTGCAATGCGGAAAAGATTCTGCGATTTTATGCCTTGAGTATTGGGCAAATGATGATGAAGCCTTGTGGAATCTAGATGATAAAGCCCTAAGCGAGATAGCAAAAAGGGATTTACTAGAATCTAAGCTTGTAGCAGATTCTAGCCTTATCAAAAACACAAGTGTGCTAAAAATCCACAAAAGCTACCCTGTGTATGAGCGGGGCTATAAAGATAACTTGCATAAAATCTATAAAGCCCTAGATAGTTTTAAAGACTTGTATTTCATCGGGCGTAATGGTAGCTTTAAGTATAACAATCAAGACCATAGCATTCTTATGGGACTTATGTGTGCGGATAAGATTCTAGGTAAGGAGTGTGATTTGTGGCATATTAACACGGACTATGACTATCAAGAGAATGGTAAGGCTTAGGATTCGGTCTTGGGTAGGTAAGCGAAACGATTGTGCGATTTTTAGGGTAGTCATTACCGCTTTAGGTAACTCCTGCCCCAAAAATCGCACAAAACAACCACAGCCCCACCGCAATTCCTAGAATCCTAGAAGAAGAAAATAAGCTGAATGAGAAAATCAGCTAATAAGCAAAATACAAAGGAGCAAAAAAATGTTACACAATCTTTTTACACGATTTCTGCAGAGTGTGGATTCTATCGCACGAAATAGGGCATATATGCTGCTTGGGGGAGTTTTTGTCCTACTTGTTACAAGTAGTATTTTCTACACAAAAGCAAATAGATTTGCTGATGTGGAGAGTCATATCCCAGCGACAATTCTAGCCCTACAATATGGCTATGATTTAGAGGGCTATGGGCTAAGTGGTGTGAGTGCTAAGGGCATAGAGGATACTTATGGCAATGGAGCATTAAGAATCTTAAATGAGGGGATTGTCCCAGATTCTTTTTCTCATTATAGATCGACCATAGGAGTGCAGGGCTTTTTCTATGCGTGGCTCTATCAAACCCTTAATCTCACAAGCTTTAAAGTTCTCTATTGGCTTAATGCCATTTTTAGCGCAATGGCGTTACTTGTATGCTCAATTTTGCTAGGCAAAATCTTTGGTAGAGCTTTTGGGATTATATTCTTTCTGTCTCTTTTTACAGATAACTGGATCGCAAAATTTGGCGGAAGTCTTTACTTTGGTCTTGCTTTTTGGATTCTCCCTGCAATTATTGCTTTTAGCTTGTATAGAGTGGTGGCGACACAAAATAAACTCTCTAAAACCACACTCACTCTATTTTGCCTAGCCTATATGTTTGCCATAGCCCTGCGTGCAAGTATGAGTTATGAGTTTCTTACAAGCATTATTCTGTTTTCTCTTAGCCCATTTATTGTAAGCTTTATCTATGGGGTGCTTACAGGCTCTCAAAGTCCCTTTCTTAGCCTTTCAGCAAAAAAGGCTTTCAAATATGGCTTAGGGCTTTTTATCCTTGCTTGTGTGGGGTTTGGGCTTACCTTTATAATCCATACTTATATCCGCGGTGGTGGGGATTTATGGGCTGGACTTATGGATATTTATCACAATGACTTTTTACGCAGAATGACAGGTGGTAATCCTAAGGACTTTCATCCGGGTTATGCCCCATCACTTACTGCAAATGCCTTTGAAGTTATAAAGATTTATCTCAGTAAGCCCTTTTTGCTTTTTTTACTTGGAGTGAGTATGCTGGTTTGTCTAGTGGAATCTAATAAAAGTTACAGAAACTTCTATATCGCCTTGCTTATATGCTTTGCCCTACCTGCAATAAGCTGGTTTGTGCTTGGTAAGTCGCATAGCTATATTCACACACATTTCTGCTTTGTGTTATGGTATTTAGGCTTTTGGGCGAGTATTATCTATATCCCACTGCATTACTTTTATCGCAAGAAAATTGCATAAAAAGTGTTTCTATCAGCATATATTTATGCTAAAATCCATACTTTTATATTAAAGGAATACAAATGCTAAACAAAAAGATTCTAGTAACTGGAGGGGCTGGGTTTTTAGGCTCACATTTATGTGAAAGGCTGCTTGAACGCGGTGATGAAGTGCTGTGCGTGGATAATCTTTTCACTGGCACAAAGCAAAATATTATGCACCTTTTGCAAAACCCTAGATTTGAATTTATGCGACACGATGTAACTTTTCCGTTGTATGTGGAGGTTGATGAGATTTATAACCTTGCTTGTCCAGCAAGCCCTGTGCATTATCAGTTTGACCCTGTGCAAACGACAAAAACTTCTGTAATGGGTGCGATAAATATGCTAGGGCTTGCTAAACGCGTGAAAGCTAAGATTTTACAAGCTTCTACAAGCGAAGTCTATGGCGATCCCGAAATCCACCCGCAAGTAGAATCTTATAAAGGCTCTGTCAATCCTATCGGTATAAGGGCGTGCTATGACGAGGGCAAGAGATGTGCGGAGACGCTGTTTTTTGACTATCAAAGGCAGCATAACCTAAACATTAAAGTAATGCGAATTTTTAATACCTATGGTCCTAGAATGCACCCAAATGATGGGCGTGTGGTGAGTAATTTTATTATCCAAGCGTTGCGTGGGGAGGACATTACCATTTATGGTGATGGGAGTCAAACGCGGAGCTTTTGCTATGTAGATGATTTAATTGATGGAATGACTGCTCTTATGGATAGCAAAGACGGATTCTATGGACCGGTAAATATCGGCAATCCGCACGAATTCAGTATGCTAGAGCTTGCCAAAAATGTGCTTGAGCTCACAGAATCTACATCAAAGCTTGTATTTTTACCCCTGCCACAAGATGACCCAAAGCAACGCCAACCAGACATAACCCTAGCCAAAAAAGAGCTAGACTTTAGCCCAAAAGTGCAGCTAAGAGAGGGGTTAGAAAAGACGATAGAATACTTTAAATCGCTTAATGCAAGGATTTGATAATGAGAAATAATCGCCTAGCTTATAATATTAGCGGGATTGTGCGTATGCTCTCCCCTCGCTTTTTGCTCCCAAGTGTTGAAAATCTCCTACGCGACTTGCATAAACGCAATGATATAGAATACATCAAGCAAAGGGTGGATTATTATTGCCAACTGGATTCTAAAATCACGCTTGATGAAAGTGCCAAAAACATTAGCTGTGTGCGATTTGCAAAGAAAAAGACAATGTATAATTTTGATGCGTATGAATTTACACGCTATTTTCCGCAAGATTTTAAGGCACATTTTGAATTTGGCGATGTCAATTACATCTGCCCTAAGCCTTCCATTACAAAATCTCGCCCCACACAAACCTATGTAGAATCTCAAAAAGCTACTTGGGGGGGGGATAATATCCCACCATTTTCCAACTCCACACTTTTGAATCTTGAGAAAATCCGCCATTTTACTTTTATCAATGACCCCTACACTTTTGCCACAAAACAAGACAAACTTTTTTATCGTGGTGGAATCTACCAAGCCCATAGGACGCAATTTTTTGAAAAATATTTCAATCACCCCTTGTGTGATTTAGGACATACCGGACACAAAAGTGTGCATCACGCTTGGCAAAAGCCCAAAATAGGTATCGCCAAGCATTTGCCTTATAAGTTCCTTTTGTCATTAGAGGGCAATGATGTGGCGAGCAATCTTAAATGGGTGATGAGCTCAAACTCTCTAGCGGTTATGCCAAAACCAAAATTTGAGACTTGGTTTATGGAGGGGAAATTAGAGCCAAATATCCATTATGTGCAAATCCGCGATGATTACGCTGATTTAGAAGAAAGGCTGGAATACTGTTTGCAAAATCCTCATTTTGCACAGGAGATTATCCACAATGCACATCAATATATTGAACAATTTTTTGATAAAAAGCGTGAGGACATTATCTCGCTTCTAGTGTTAGAAAAATATTTTTACTACACTGGGCAGATAGATTCGCTTAGAATCTAAAGATACTTAAAACTTTTAAAATCCTAATAAATGTTGTATTTCTAAAAATAAGGCTTCCCAAGATTCTTCTTAGGAAACCTAAAGTAGTTATCTAATGTAATGGCACAATGTCGGGGATAATCGCCGGTAAAAACATAGCGATAATTGTCGTCCAAATGCCAATGAGAATAATGAGAGCAACAGAGTATTTAATGGTAAATTTAAATAGCTCAGACTCCTTGCCCACTAATCCCACCGCCGCACAAGCAATGGCTATACTTTGCGGACTTATCATCTTACCAACAACCCCACCAACAGAGTTTGCCGCCAAGAATAATGCCTCTTTGATACCAAGCTCTTGTGCTGTAACTTGCTGTAATGTCCCAAAAAGAAGGTTTGAACTTGTATCGCTTCCGGTGATGAACACGCCAAGCCACCCAATAACCGGACTAAAGAATGCAAAGAAATCGCCAGTTTTTGCAAAGGCTGTCCCAAGTGTAGCACTCATACCGCTATTTTTTGACACAAATGCAAAGGCGACAACAAGCCCAATTGTAATACAAGGAATAGCCATTTCTTTAAGCGTATCCCAAAAACACTCCGCTGCATCGCTAGATTTAATACGCAAAAATAGGATTGTCAAAAATGCTGCGACTAGAATCGCTGTGCCTGCTTGAAGTGCGATAAAATTCACAGGAAGAGCCAAGGAAACAGCCACACCTTTTGGATCTACAATTGATAGGGCAATGTTGTTAAAGGCAATGGTTACTTGCGTGTAGTCAAAAATCGCACCTTTGGCAAAAAGAGCCTTAAACCAAGGTTGCGTCCAAATAACAATACACGCGATTAACAAAATAAAAGGTAGCCACGCTTTAAAAATCTGCCCTACACTTAAAGTGCTTTTTTTAGAAAAATCTTTTTCATCATCAAGTCTAAATATGTTTTTTGGCTGCCAAACACGCAAAAACAAAGTGGTGCAAAGCAATGAAACAATCGCAGAAACAATATCTGGCAATTCCGCACCCCAATGATTTGAACTAAAATATTGCGTTCCGGTAAAACTTACAGCAGCCACTAAAATCGCTGGGAAAGTCTCTCTCACACCTTTAAATCCGTCCATCAAAAACACGATGAAAAAAGGGATTGTCAAGCTCAAAGGCACGAGCATACGACCAACCATCGCTGCTACTGCATATTGCTCAATATGCACAAGATTTGTCATCGCAATAATTGGAATCCCAACTGCACCAAAAGCCACAGGAGCGGTATTAGCAATCAAGCATAGCCCTGCTGCATAGAGCGGACGAAGCCCTAGCCCCACAAGTAATGCCGCTGTAATCGCCACAGGTCCGCCAAATCCAATAGCACCCTCTAAAAACGACCCAAAGCAGAATCCTATCAAAATCACTTGGATTCTGTGATCTGGCGTTATGGTAATAACACTTGATTTGATCACCTCAAACGCACCGGACTTAACAGAGAGTTTGTAAAGGAAAATTGCCGCGATGATAATCCACGCGATAGGCCAAATCCCTTGTGCAAACCCTTGAACAAAACTCGCCCCAACAAGCGAAAAAGGCATATCATAAGCAAAAACTGCCAACACTGAAGCAAGCACAACGGTAAGAAACCCCGCTTGATACCCCTTCATCTTAAAAACTAACAAACATACCAAAAAACACGCTATTGGCAAAAATGCAACAAACGCACTTAGCCAAATGCTGTTGAATGGGTCATAGACTTGCTGCCATACTTCCATTGAGATTCTCCTTTTTTAAAATTTGAAGTGTAAAAGCATAATTTGCTTGGCAGACATTATAAAAAAAATTAACCTTTAAAAAATAGGACTGCAAGAATGTTTTCTTCATAAATGTGTAAAATATTCACATTTATGTATCTTTGATTCTTAATATTGTGTATTATTGAAACAATATTAGCAAAAGAAAAACAAGTAATTTTTAACCTTTTGTTGTTTTAAAGCTCCTTATATATATTATAGTCCTTTCATAAACAAGGAAGGAGCAAGTGATGCGAGTATTTTTTTTCTCAACCTGTCTTGGTGGCGTAGCGTATGCTGACACCTGTGTAAATGCTATAAAACTTTTGCAAAAAGAGGGCTGTGAGGTGGTCTTCAAAAAAGATCAAACTTGTTGCGCCCAGCCAAGCTATAACTCTGGCTATTATGATGAAAGTCGCAGGGTAGCCTTGCATAATATCAATCTTTTTAAGGGTGAAGAGCCTATCATCGTGCCTTCTGGATCTTGTGCGGGAATGATGAGGGAGGATTATTTAGAGCTTTTTGAGGGTAGAAGTGAATTTGCTGAAGTCAAGCAATTTTGCCAACGCGTTTATGACTTGGGCGAATATCTCCACAAGGTGTTGGGTGTAAAATATGAGGATAAGGGGAATCCTGTAAAAGTTACTTGGCATAGCAACTGCCACGCTTTGCGAACTTCAAAGGTGATAGATAGTGCAAAGGCGTTGATTAACTCACTGCAGAATGTGGAACTTGTAGAACTAGAGCGTGAAGAAGAGTGCTGTGGGTTTGGCGGAAGCTTTAGTGTTAAAGAGCCTGAAGTTTCATACGCAATGGTCAGTCAAAAGATTGAGGACATTCTCTCGCGTAATGTAGAGTATGTCATCTCTGCTGATGCAGGTTGTTTGCTTAATATTAGCGGAGCGTTAAAAAAGCAAAATGCCCCCATCAAGCCTATTCATCTCTATGACTTTTTGGCACAAAGAATTGGACTAGGAGCATAATATGAGCTATCAAGGACATCACGATATTGTCAATACAAAACTTAACGATAAGCAGTTAAGAACAAACCTCAAAAATGTAATGGATACTCTCAAAACAAATCGCAAGAATCTTATAACTTCGCGTTATATAGATTGGGAAGAGCTACGCGAAAAAGGCAAAGCACTGAAACAAAAAACATTATCGCAACTTGATGTGTTGCTGGAGCGATTTGAGCAAAATGCAAGCAAAAATGGCTTTATTGTCCATTGGGCAAGTGATAGCAAGGAAGCAAATGAGATTATTTACTCGCTTATGCAAAAAAATAACATCACTAAGATTCTCAAAGGCAAGTCAATGGCAAGTGAGGAGACTCACCTTAATGCCTTTTTGAAACAAAAAGGACTAGACCCTATTGAGACGGATTTGGGTGAGCTTATTATCCAGCTTATAGATGAGCCACCTGTGCATATTGTCGCCCCTGCAATTCATAAAAATCGCTATCAAATTGGTGAGATTTTCGCCCAAAAACTCGGGGCAAAGCTAGAATCTGAGCCGGAAAAACTCAATGAAATTGCTCGTGTGCATTTACGCAAAGAATTTCAAGAGTTCAAAATGGGGCTAAGTGGAGTAAATTTTGCCATTGCTGATGAAGGTGCAATTTGGCTTATTGAAAATGAAGGCAATGGGCGTATGAGCACCACAGCGAGTGATATTCACGTGGCTATTTGTGGGATTGAAAAAATTGTGGAAAGCTTTGAAGATGCTTCTATTCTTGATGCCTTGCTTGTGCCTTCAGCCACGGGAGCGGCGATTACTTGTTACAATAACATCATCACTTCTCCACGTAAAGATGGTGAGCTTGATGGACCAAGGGAAGTGCATATCATCTTGCTTGATAATAATCGCTCCACAATCTTAAAAGATTCACATTTTTATAAATCTCTTAGCTGTATCCGTTGCGGGACTTGTCTCAATCACTGCCCTGTGTATGATAAAATCGGCGGACACGCTTACCTTAGCACATATCCTGGACCGATTGGGGAGGTCATCTCGCCACAACTTTTTGGTATGAAAAACTACGGACATATGGTGAATCTCTGCTCGCTCTGTGGGCGATGCTCTGAAGTCTGTCCTGTCAAAATCCCCCTTGCAGAGCTTATACGGGATTTACGAAGTGAAAAAGTAGGGCAAGGCAGGAAGAATCTTAAAAATAACGATGGCAGTTTGAAAGATAAGCAAGAGCAGTTTGGTATGACAAAATTTGCCAATCTAGCAAGTAATGGCAATTCGTGGAGAAGAATGCTAAGCTTGGCTGCATTGTTTGCCCCCATTGCTAAGCCATTTGCTTTTCTCATACCGGGGTTAAAAAATTGGGTAGCTTATAGGGCATTTCCTGAACTAAGCGGGAATCTCCACAAGAAAGTATCAAAAATGCAAGGAGTGATTTATGAGTAAGCAAAGTATTCTAGGCAATGTCAAAGCCTCATTGCAAGAAAACAAGATTCAAGCACAATTCCCAAACTACACAAACCCTATGAAACGCACAAATGAAGACAAAGTGCAAGAATACATCGCGTGGCAGGGGGCAAACAAAGCCATTGTGATAGAATCTAGCCAAGAGACACTCTCACAGGATATTTACAAAGCTTTAAGTGAATCTCAAGCTCAAAATATCCTTTACAACCCAAACATTGACATTGATTTACAAGCTTTACAAGCACTTGATACGCAAGATTCTATGCGGTTTGTGGCGTATGAAAGAAGTGTTGATGAGCAGAGGGCTAATCTTTTTAATTTTGATACTTCAATCGTGCAGGCAAGCTGTGGCGTGGCAAATCTGGGTGTTATTGGTGTTACTTCAGGCACGAAAGCACCGCGTCTTTCTTCGCTCATCACACGCACTTGTATTGCTTTGCTCAAAAAACAAGATATTGTAGAGAACTTCTATGAGGGGGTGCAAACGCTCAAAGCCCAAGGCGAGAATGGAAAGTTGCCTACTAATATGATTTTCATCGCCGGTCCCTCACGCACAGCGGATATTGAGCTACAAACCGTCTTTGGCGTGCACGGCTCTGTGAAAAGTTATATTATTTTATATTGAGAGTATAAAAATGAATGTGTTTGCACGATTTTGGTTTGAAAAAGATGATAAAAGCTATATTGGCGTTGGGAGAGCTGAACTGCTTACGCGTATTGCGGAGAGCGGGTCAATCTCAAAGGCAGCTAAACAAATGGGTATGAGCTACAAAGCTGCGTGGGATAGCGTAGATATTATGAATAAGCTCTCCCCCAGCCCCCTTGTAGAATCTAGCAATGGCGGAAAAGGTGGTGGTGGGACAAAGCTCACACCTCTTGGATTTGAAGCCCTAAAAACATTTAATGAACTAGAACGCGTGAAAAATATTTTTTTTGATTATTTGGATAATTCACGGGACTTTGCCGAGCTTTCAAAAAAACTCAATGATTTAGAATCTGCCCTTGAAGATTTTAAAACAAAATAAGCTTCCTATTCCCGCGGGGTAGGTTTGTATTCTTGGTTTATATCTCAATATGTTGCAAAATGTTTGAGTGTTATATACTTTTAGATACAAACCTTGACTTGGTTATATAAAATTATATATCATTGAGCTTTAATATTTCACCACAAGGAGAACATTATGAAAATGAATAAGTTGCTTGGCATTTGTGCCTTAAGTGCTTTTATGTGCGTCAATGCAATGGCGGAGCAAATCAATGTCCTAGCCGCTGCTAGTCTTAAATATGTCCTAGAAGATATTAAAAGTGAGTTTTTGAAAACGCACAAAAAAGACAAGATTGAAGTGAGCTATATCTCTTCTGGCAAAGCGTATGCACAGATTCAAAATGGCTCTCCCACACATCTTTTTATCGCTGCTGATGTTAGCTATCCGCAAAAACTCTATGATGAAAAACTAGCACCCAATAAGCCAAGTAACTATGCCAAGGGCAAACTTGTGCTTTTTAGTGCAAATGCGGATTTTAAAACAGATAGCATTGAGATTTTGAAAAATGATAAAATCAAACATATTGCTATCCCAAATCCAAAACTTGCCCCCTATGGCAGAGCAGCAGAGGAGTTTTTAAAATCACAAAAGCTAGACAAAAAGCTTAAATCCAAGCTTAGCATAGGAGATTCTATCGGTCAAGCTACGAGCTATGTTTTGCAAGGGGCAAGTGAAGTGGGCTTTAGCGCATTGTCAATGGTGATTAAAGATAAAACTCCAAATCTCACTTACACGCTCATTGATGAAAGCACCTACAAGCCGATTAATCAAGCTTTGATTATCCCAAATCACGGCAAAGATTCTAAACTCACACAAGAGTTTGTGGAATATATCTTAACCTCAAAAGTAGCAGAAAAAATATTCCAAGAATATGGTTATGATAAGGCTGATAAATAGATTAAATGAATAAGATTCCCGCTTGTGTTACTGAAATTCTTAGGCATAATGGCTGTGTCTTACTGCAAATGCAATGCTCATTTGGGGTATTGCATAGCCTTGTGCTTGAGCCTTGTGAGTTTGAATCTGCTGATAAAGTGGTGGCGACTTTCAAAGAAAATGAGATTATCCTTTCACAACACAATCTTATCTCTAGTCTAAACACCTTTGAAGCAAAAGTTGCAAAGATTCAAACAAGCGGATTTTTCACGCGTCTTAAGCTTATTCCTACCATACAAAACACACAAGATTCTACGCCTATTTATGCCTTGTTTCCTAGCCTTTTACCCATAGGGCTAAGCCAAAATCAAACTTGCCTTTGGCATATCCCAAGTTCGCATATTTTATTAGAAAGGCAAATGTAGTGGAGATTCTAGAGGGCTTGAATCTTGCCTCTATGGCGGAGTTTTTTGACACAATGAAGCTTACTTTTCTCGTGGCATTGCTCACTACACTTATTTTACTTCCCATTGGCATTGTGCTTGGCAATTATCTTGCATTCTCGCAAAATCCATTGCGTCCTGTTATTGAAGTGCTTGTATGGATGCCTCTAGTTCTACCACCTTCAGTGCTAGGATTTTATTTGCTTATTACCTTTAGTCCAAAAAATGCTTTGGGAGCTTTTTTGCTAGAACATTTTAACTTCAAGCTTGTTTTTAGTTTTGAAGGCTTAATCTTAGCGAGTGTGATTTTCTCCCTCCCCTTTATGGCTAATCCCATAAAATCAGCGCTCTCCACCCTGCCTAAAAGCCTAAAAGAAGCGAGTCTAACACTTGGTAAAGGTAGAATCTACACTTTATTTTTCGTCCTTTTGCCAAATATTATTCCTGCTATTTTACTTGGCTGTGTAACGAGCTTTGCTCACACCATAGGAGAGTTTGGCGTTGTGATGATGATAGGGGGCAATATCCCAAACCAAACGCGTGTAGCAAGTATCGCCATTTATGATGAGGTAGAATCGCTCAACTACTCCCTTGCTCATCAGTATGCCCTAAGCCTCTTTCTTATCTGCTTTGTATTGCTCTTAGCCATTTTTTACCTTAACAAACATTTTCAAAAAAAGGGCATTGTATGAGCGATATTCACCTGCGTTTTAGCAAAACTCTGCTCGGCAATAGGGGTAAATTTTGCCTAGAGATTGATAAGCACATAACATTTGGCGAGTTTGTCGCTATTTTTGGCAAAAGTGGAGCGGGAAAAACAAGTATTTTAAGAATCTTAAGCGGACTTGATGATGTGGATAATGGCTACATTCGCGTGGGCAATGAGGTTTGGCTAGATTCACAAAAGGGTATTTTCCTGCCACCACAAAAACGCCGCATTGGCTTTGTCTTTCAAAATTATGCACTTTTTCCGCATCTTAATGTCTATCAAAATATTTGCTTTGGTCTTCAAAATAAGCGTGATGAGGGCTTTGCCAACGAGCTTATAGAGCTTATGGATTTACATTCCCTTAAAAAAGCTAGAATCTCACAGCTTTCTGGTGGGCAGTCTCAACGCGTAGCTTTGGCTAGAGCGTTAAGCCAAAAACCGCAAATCCTTTTGCTTGATGAGCCTTTTTCCGCCCTTGATGTAGGAATGGCACGGACTTTGCAAAATGAGCTTAAAAAGATTCATCAGCATTTTAAGCTCACTACATTGCTTGTAAGCCACAATCTAGGCGAGATTTTCTCTCTTGCTTCGAGGAGTTTTGTTGTAGAATCTGGAAGGATTCTAAGCGATGGGAGCAATCAAGAGGTATTTGTTCAAAAACGCCTAAGTGCCAAAATAACGCTTGTGGGTGAGATTATCGCTATTGATATGCAGGAGTTATTTTGCATAATCAGTGTGCTGTGCAACGCAGAGGTATTGCAGGTTGTATATGATGTGGAGCAAGGAGCAGAGTTTAGCATAGGAGAGCAGGTTGTCATCGCACAAAAAGCCTTCAGCCCTATGCTTTATAAACTCAATAACACAAAGCATCTTGCGTAGATTCTAGTCTTGAATCCTTTCACGCAAGAAGCTAAATGGCGGCAAAGGTAAAGGGAGCTTAAAGGCATTAGTATTGCCACTATGGATAGAATCTAGCTCTTTATTATCCTGCAAGCAGATTTTATCAAAACGCATATACCACACGCCATTTTCCCTAAAAATCTCTCCTAGCTCACTTTTGCCACATACCACATCACACCCAAAAGGCAAGACAATCTCCTTTGCCTCGCCCACTCTTATGGTATGCTTACACACCGCCCATTGCCCGCTTTCATCAACCTCAGCATTGACCTGATAACTTCCTTCACTTATGGCAGTTTGATGATTTTGGGTATTTGTCTTTTCATAAGGGCGATGGATAATGTAGCCATCGGTAAATCCACGATTTTTGAGCGTTTGTAACTCATTCACATAAAAGCTAGAATCTTGTGTGCCACTATAATACCCATCAATTGCCACACGATACGCCCTAGCAGTAATCCCAGCATAGTAGTTTGACTTTGTCCTGCCCTCAATCTTTAACGCATCAACCGCCCCAGAATCCAAAATCTCCTTAATATGCCCGCTAAGATTCAAATCCTTAGAGTTAAAAATATGTGTCCCTAAGCCCTCTTCCTCTTCTAGCCTCATCATCACGCCATTATCGGGGTTTTTGACATAAAATTCCCTGCCATCAAATTTCACAAGCTCATCATTCTCCACATTTCGCACAAAATATTCATAATCAAATCGGCAGTCATTCGCACAGCTTCCGCGGTTTGGCACACGCCCACTTTGCAATGCAGAGATAAGACATCGCCCAGAAAATGCAAAGCACATACTGCCGTGAACAAAAATTTCAATCTCTAAATCCGGCAAATGCTTTTTAATCTCCATTGCATCTTTTAGGCTAATCTCGCGTGCAGCGACAATGCGTTTAACGCCCATTTCATAGAATACTTCGGCATCAAGCACATTTAAGACATTAGCTTGGGTAGAGAGATGGATAGGAATGTGCGGAGCAATCCTTTTGCTCAAACGCACAACCCCCGGAGCTGCCATAATAAACGCATCAGGGGATAGATCAGCCATTTTGGCGATGTGAGATTCTAGGAGCTTGAGTTGAGAATTGAAAGGAAAGCCATTGATGGTAACAAATACCTTTTTGCCCATCTTATGAGCGTATTCCACACCTTTGGCAAAATCTTCATAGCTAAATTCCTTGCCTGCTCTTGTGCGTAGGGAGAAGTGGCTCACCCCTCCATACACCGCGTCTGCACCATATGCAAGGGCGATTTTTAGCTTATGCAAATTCCCCGCAGGTGAGAGAAGCTGCACCTTTTTAGAGGGCGTATCTTTAGATTCTAGTTTGTTTTGTAGATTCATAATTTGTTCTTTAAAATAAAATTTATAAATTGTGGTAGGGGGCTATTACTTTGCACCAAATGAAGCGATTAATGCTTCAATATCCTCTTCATTTGCCACATCTTCCTTATTATCCCCCGCAATAAATACAGCCGAGCTTACACGCTTACTATCATCTATTTTACCTTCAAAGAGCGAGTTCATATATTGAGCCAATGCACGCATTACATTGATGACGCGTTCAATCTTTTGCCTATGAATATCCTGATATTGCATCAAATCCATAGCTTGCATAGACGCGTCATTAATGTCATCTGAAGCATTCAAAATTTCTTTGATATTATCTTTGACTGATTGCGTAGATTCTAACGCATTTTGAAAGCTTTGAATATGTGGGAAAGCCGCACAAAGCTTAGAGAAAAGCTCTTCTTGCGTTTCAAGGTATTTTTTAAGACTCTTGGCTTGTTTTTGAATCTTCCCAGCTCCATCGCCCATAATCTCAAGCTGATCAAAAATCTGTGTGCCTTTGACTTCTGTATCTTTTGTTACCTCATCAAGCTGATGGACAACTTTGTGATCTTCTGTCGGTGGTGGTGGTGGCCACTTCTTATCCGCCTCTACGCGAAAATCATTTGGATCAAAAGTCTCTTTTTTAAATTCCTCTTCTTGCTCTGGAGCCTCATCTACTTGAGCAATGTCAGGCTCTCCATTCATTAGAGAATCTAGCTCTTCTTGTGTCATTGCACACCCTTTTAAAGATTAGTCTTTACAAAATAAGGCGAATTATACCTCATTAATTTTAAGAAGATTCTAAAAATGGAAAAATATAAAGAGTTATCGTTTGCTAATCTATTCAAAAAATAAACAAATTCTGCTTCTTGCTTTGCTCTCATTTTAAAATGCTTATATAGTTACAAATCGTTTTCAAATATGTTGTGTAATGTTTTGACTAAAACTTTATAAATCATAGATTGCAGCAACTCGCAAAATCAGATTCTGAATCTATCCTAAAATATCATTTTCTACCCATTAAGCTGCGTGATAATGTTGATGTAAGCACTTTATATTTAAGAAAAATTTAATTTTTAAATCAAAAACAGCCATATTTTTCAAAATTCATTAAACTTTAAGTAAAATTCTCATATAAATTTGCTTTGTAAGAAGGAGGAGTTTTATCAAGCAATCAAACAAAAGCTATGAATGTTTTACAGGAGCGATTGTGTATTGCCAAATAATTTTTAGGAAGAGAAAAGGTGCAGCTTCAAAAGCCTAGGGGATAGGGCAGATTCTGATGCAACTTACACCTCCCACCCCTATGGATTCAAAGCAGTTTTTGTTCGTTACCCTACAAGGAGCAATTTATGGGTGAATTTAATCGACGAGACTTTATGAAAACGGCTTGTATCACAGCAGGAGCGCTTTATGTGACTTCTTGCTCTGATTCTTCAAATGCACAGCAAGAGGCAAAGCCCTCTGTGCCCTCGTGTGATGTGCTAGTAATCGGCTCTGGCGGTGCGGGTTTGCGTGCAGCCGTAGCAGTGAGAAAAAATAATCCAAACCTTAGCGTTGTTGTCGCAAGCAAAATGATGCCCTCACGCAATGCTACCTGTATGGCAGAAGGCGGAATCAATGGCGTTACAGACTTTAGCGATGGCGATTCTTATAAACTCCACGCTTACGACACTATTAAAGGTGGAGCGTATCTTGTTGATCAGGACGCTGCGGAGAAATTCTGTGAGCTTGCAGGCAAAGCAATCGCCAATATGGACTATATCGGCACACTTTTCTCACGCAACGACAAAGGCGGTGTCGCACAAAGAATGATGGGCGGTGCATCAAAGCGTCGCTGCAACTACTCCGCGGACAAAACCGGACATATCCTTATGCACTCCTGCCTTGATGATGCTATCAGCAATGACGTGAAATTCCTTATGGACCACGAGCTGCTTGACATTGGCGTAAGTGATGGCAAATGTGAAGGTGCTGTGCTACGAGATATTCAAAGCGGCACAATCTTTCCCATCGCTTGTAAAAGTCTCGTAATTGCCACAGGTGGCTACACTAGAATCTTTTATAATCGCACTTCAACACCCTACATTGCCACAGGTGATGGTGTCGCAGCAGCACTTCGTGCGGGAGTGGGCTTTGAGGACCCTGAAATGATTCAGTTCCACCCCACCGGCGTGGCAAATGGTGGCACACTTATCACCGAAGCAGCACGAGGTGAGGGCGGCTACCTCATCAACAACAAGGGCGAACGCTTTATGAAAAACTACCACGAAAAAATGGAGCTTGCCCCACGCGATGTTGTAGCAAGAGCTATTGAGGTAGAAATCCGCGAGGGGCGAGGCTATGGTAGCGGACTTGGCAGCTATGTGCTGTGCGATGTCCGCCACCTTGGCAAAGAAAAGATTATGAGTGCTTTGCCTAAGATTCGCCATACTGCATTGCTTTTCCAAAATATTGACCTCATTGAAGAGCCTGTGCCTATCCGTCCAACCGCACACTACTCTATGGGTGGCGTTGAAGTTGTCAAAATTGATGATATGAGCACAAAAATCGCAGGATTATATGTCGGTGGTGAAGCCTCGTGTATCTCAATCCACGGCGCAAACCGCCTAGGTGGCAACTCTCTAGCTGATGCAGTTGTAACAGGGCATCTCGCCGGTGTGGGCGCTGGGGAATACGCCAAAAACGCTTCTTTCCTTGAGGGAGCAAAGATTAAGGCTCTCGCACAGCAATGGCAGGAGCGATTTAAAGCCGTAACAAGCGGAGCTTCAGCATCTGATGGCAAAGTGATGTATGCCTTGCGTGAAGAGCTTGGGCGACAAAATTGGGATAATATGGGGATTTTTAGAACCCAAAGTAAGCTTGACCTCCTTGCTAAGAATCTTGATGAGATTCAGGCAAAGTATGACAAACTCAAAGTCCCAAATCCTAATGAGATTATGAACACTGCCTTTACTGACTATGTAGAGCTTGGCAATTTGATTTTGCTCTCACGCTGTGCAGTATTGGCAGCACGACACCGGTTGGAAAGCCGAGGAGCGCACACACGCGAGGATTATCCAAAACGCGATGATGAGAAGTTTCTCAAGCATAGCATTGTCAGTATGGAGGGTAACGAGCTGAAACTCAGCTATAAAGATGTTGTTATCACTGATTATCCACTTGATGGGAGGAAACCACTATGAAAGTAATCATTGATCGTTTTGATGGAAAACAAAGCTACCAAAAAGAATATATTGTCGGCGATGAAGGACTTAAAAGCACACTTCTTGCGCTTTTGTTTCATATTAAAGAAACACAGGATATTACGCTCAACTTCACAGCTTCGTGCCGTTCAGCGATTTGCGGGGCGTGTGCAGTGCGTGTAAATGGGCATTCCTACCTTGCGTGTGATACCAAAATGGATGAGCTTCTTGCTGAGTATGACAATCCTGATACACTTAGGATCTCACCTCTTGGCAACTTTAGAGTGATTTCTGATCTTGTGGTGGATTGGGAGCCTTCAATTGAAAACTTGCGTAAAATCCGCCCTGCTATGGTAGCAAAGAAAGAATTTACCCCTGAAGAGGGTTGCACACAGACAAAAGAGGAGTTTGAGAGAATCTCAAAGCAGTGGGATTGTATCCTATGTGGCTGCTGTGCGAGTGAGTGCAATAAACTTGCTGCGGATAGTAGCGACTATATGCAGCCATTTGTCTTTACTCACGCGTGGAGAGCAGCTGATGATTCTCGTGGCGAAAATCCAATGGTGCATATTAAGCCAAGCGTGAAAAATGGCTTGTGGAAATGTGTGCATTGTCAAGAATGTGCAAACCGCTGCCCAAAGGGTATTAGCTCTGCTGATGACATTGCCTCTATTCGCGTTATGGCAATTAACAAAGGGCTTGATAGTGGTTTAGGACCTGACCACGCTAAGGCATTCTACACTGATCTTGTTGAAGGCTCTGGGCGATTAAATGAGATTAAACTCGCATTGCGCTCCGAAGGCGTTATCGGCTCGGTAGGCAAAACAGACATTGCATTTAATCTTATGATGGCTGGTAAGATGAATCCTTTGCATATCTTTGGTGAAGAAAGCATTGAGGGGCATAAGGATTTGGTAAAGATGATTAAAGCAGCAAAAGCTGCAAGTAAGGAGTAGGCTATGCAAAATGAATTCGCTTTTTTTCCCGGCTGTGTGCTATCTCAAGCCGCTAAAGAATCTAAAATGTCCCTTGAGGCGATTGCGCCAATTCTAGGCTGGAAGCTTAATGAGATTAAAGGCTGGAGCTGTTGTGGTGCCTCTCAAGCTCAATGTGTTGATCCTATGGCAACACTTGTGGCAAATGCAAGAAATATCGCCCTTGCAGAATCTATGAATATGCCTATGCTCACTACTTGTAGCACCTGTATGCTCACACTCACAAAGGCAAAAAACGCCCTTGATAAGGGTGCAAAAGAGCATATCAATACCTTTTTGGCTGAAGGTAATATGCAATACAAAGGCACGAGCGAGATTACAAGTTTGCTTTGGATTCTCTATCAAAATCTTGACACGCTCAAAGCCAAGGTCGTTAAACCTCTCTCTAATCTTAAAGTTGCACTTTTTTATGGCTGCCATAGTGTGCGTCCAGAAAAAGAATTGCGAGGTGGAGGCAAAGATGGCGAGGCAAAAACGGGTGAAAGTTCAACCAACCCTAAAAGCTTTGAGGCGGTGGTAAGCGTTCTTGGGGCGGAGATTGTGCCATTTGAAAAAAGGCTTGATTGCTGTGGATTCCACGCGACTTACCCAGCGGATACTTCGGTGAAAAAAATGTCAAGCAACATCGTCAATAACGCGAGCAAAAACCAAGCCCACTGCGTGGTTACGCCCTGCCCACTCTGCCAGATGCAGCTTGATATTTACCAAGAGCGTTTCCAAAGCAGTAGCGATTCTAAAGCAAGGCTACCTATTATCCACCTTTCACAGCTCGTAGGACTTGCCCTTGGGCTAGGTGTAAAAGAACTTGGGCTTGATTATAACATCATCGATGCGAGTAAAATTGCATAGATTCTGAGTTTAGCCTCTCTTTCTTTCACTCGCCCCTAGATTCTGAGATTTCAGAATCTAGGGCTACTCCGCCAAGATTATCTCATCAAAACAACACCTGAATTTAAAATAATAGGCTATAATACCCCACCTTTAAATAAACGCTCAAGGAGCAAATATGTCAATCACAAAAAACACTTGTAGGGCAATCTATGGCGGCGGGTTTGCTATGATGCTAGCCCTAGGGCTTATTGGCTGCAGCGACACCAAGGACGATGCTCCTCCCATGCTAGACTTTGTCGAAGCTCCTATGCTAAACTATGAAAGGGTGCCCGGTCATAACGAAGTGGAGAAAGTGGTAAGCTCCATTCATCATGCTCCACAACAAGCATATTCCAACCCCCATAACCCAGAAATGAACACAAACTCCTTTACTCAAAAAACAGAAAATGGCTTTAAGCTCGTCTCTACCGCGCCGCTCTCGACCTTTAGCTCCGATGTGGATACGGCAAGCTATGCTATTGTGCGTAAGCAGATAGAGGCTGGCACACTCCCAAGCAGCGATATGGTGCGTATTGAAGAAATGCTCAATAGCTTCAGATACAATCTCCCCGCGCCAAAAGATGCTCCCATTGGCGTAAGCCTAGAGCTGAGCAACGCAATGTGGAACGAGCAACATAAGATTTTACGCATAGGGCTTGCGGCAAAGGAGATTGATTGGAAAAATCGCAAGCCATTTAACCTTGTCTTCCTTATCGATACCTCTGGCTCAATGCAAGGAGAACATAGGATTGGCTTGGTGCAAAAGTCCCTCAAAATGCTTGTTGAGAATCTAGGCGAGGCAGATTCTGTAGGGATTGTAACCTACGCTGGAGATTCGCGAATCGCCCTGCAGCCCACCAAAAATAAACAAGAAATCATCAAAGCAATAGAATCGCTCTCCGCCTATGGCAGCACACATGGGAGTGCTGGGATCACCACCGCATATGAGCTCGCGCAAAAGCACTTCAAAAAGGGTGGCTATAACCGCGTGATTTTGGCAACTGATGGGGATTTTAATGTCGGCATCACGAGTGAGGGCGACCTGCTTAAGCTTGTGAAAGAAAAGGCAAAGGGAGGCGTATATCTCTCTGTCTTTGGCTATGGCATGGGGAACTATAAAGATTCTATGCTGCAAAAGCTAGCTGACAATGGCAATGGCAACTATGGCTATATTGACAATATCCTCGAAGCCAAAAAGCACCTTGTCGAGCAAGTCGGAGCGAACCTCATCACCGTGGCAAAAGATGTGAAAATTCAAGTAGAGTTTAACCCCGTGAAAGTGAGTGCCTATCGACTGATTGGCTATGAGAAGCGGCTACTTGAAGATAGGGACTTTAACGATGATAGTAAGGACGCTGGAGAAATGGGAAGTGGGCATAATGTAGTCGCACTCTATGAAATCGTGCCAGTGGGCGTCAAGCTAGAATCTAGCACGCCGCTTGCACCAGATTCTAAAGGCGTGGTCGATCCGCTCAAATACAGCCAAAATATCGCCAAGCAAGGAGATAATGGGGATCTAAGCGATGAGTGGGCGACAGTCAAAGTCCGCTATAAAGAGCCAGCTAATCAAGCAAGTAGCAAGGAGACAAGTAAGCTTTTAAGCTTTAGTCTTGATTCACACACTTTGCTTAATGGCGCACCAGCTATTAGCGAACAAGGCAGCAAGGATATGATGTTTGCCCAGAGTGTCGCTACCTTTGGCATGCTACTTAGCGATTCGCCATTTAAGGGCGATACAAGCTATACACAGATTCTCAACACGCTTGGCAGAGAGGGCGTGTGTAATGATAGCTATAAGCAGGAGTTTTTGGGGCTTGTGGCAACAGCAAGTCGTCTCAAACCATAGGCATTGGTGGGGAGTATGCTTTTAAACTGCTATTTTGAAGCAAAGATAATGTAGAATTTTATATCATAAATTCTAAAGGGGTTGTGTAAAATGAAGCTTCCCATTTACTCATCTCTCAAATCAAAGCTAGAATCTAAGGGACTAGATTCTAGCACAAGCGGGTAGATTGCGTGGTTTATGTGTAGTGGGTTTTTGCCTCAATTTTTTCTTTTTTCATTTTGTGTGTATAAAGTTGAATGATAGAATCTGCCATTCATACAAATGCACCAGCACATCTTTAAAGCTACAATCTCGCTCATTGTGGGCAAAGCTCCCCTCTTGCATATACAGCGACATACCATCAATTAACGCAAAAAGCTTCTCAAACTTTACTTGTGAATCTTGCAGCAATTGTGCCTTTGTGCTAGGTCGTGGCATGTGCTTCCCTAAACGCCCAATTTCTCAAAGCCGCCACTTTTCTCATCACTCACTCACACCACTACTCACCAGCACAGATTCTATTAGATCATCAATATCGCCATCTAGCACGCCATCAGTATCGCTCGTAGCAAAGTTGCTTCGCAAGTCCTTTACCTGCTGGTAGGGGGCTAAGACATAGCTTCTTATTTGATGTCCCCAGCCTATCTCGCTTTTTTCCGCATTTGCCACGCCCTCACTTTGTTTCAACCGCTCTAGCTCATAGAGTTTGCTCTGCAGCATTTTCATAGCCGTTGCCTTATTTTTATGCTGACTTCTATCATTTTGACATTGCACGACTATGCCTGTTGGAAAGTGCGTTATGCGGATAGCAGATTCTGTCTTATTCACGTGCTGACCGCCCGCACCACTCGCACGATAGGTATCAATGCGAATGTCTTTATCCAAAATCTCTATATCTATATCCTCACTTAGCTCTGGGCTTACCTGCACACTCGCAAAGCTTGTATGCCGCTTGGCATTGGCATCAAAGGGGGAGATTCTAACCAGCCTATGCACGCCATTTTCGCTTTTAGCATACCCATAGGCATTCTCACCTTTGATGATAAACGCCGCCCCTTTAATGCCCGCCTCTTCGCCATCTTGATAATCTAGTAGCTCCACCTTAAAGCCCCGCCGCTCACTCCAACGCAAATACATACGATACAGCATAGAAGCCCAGTCTTGGGACTCCGTCCCACCGGCTCCGGGCTGAATGGTAATAATGGCATTTGATGAGTCGTGCTCCCCACTTAGCATAACTTGAATTTCTACCTTTTGTATATGCTCTTGCAAAGATTCTACATTTTCAAACAACAGCTCCAAAGTGCTAGAATCCCCCTCACTCTCTGCTATCTCAAATAACTCTTTTGCGTCATCTAGCTCGGCTTTCATCTCTGTATAAGTGCTTAAAATCCGCTCACATTTTCGCTTTTCCTTTGTGATTTCCCCTGCTTTTTTTGCGTCATTCCAAAACTCTTGATGAGATTCTAGCTCATTAATCTCATCTAGTCGCTTTTGTAATAAATCTGGGTTTAGAATCTTTGCTATATTTTGTGCTTTATTTTGCAGAGTTTTTAACAACTCACCATATTCATAAGAATCCATTGTATGCCTTTCAGTCTATGCCCTTATCGTAGCGTTTTTAAGCCAAAATTGTAACACAAAATAAAAAAATAATGAAAAATTACCCCTTGACTCTACAAAAAAAAAAAAAACGCTATGATAGGGGCTTTAATTTTTACTCAAAGGATTACAATGACTTTTACAACAACTTCATTTCTTAGAAACATCTCTCTAGCATTCGTGCTTGGCTTGAGTGCGGCAAATGTAGCAAATGCAAAAGAAGCTAAAAGCGGAATGTTTATCGGTGCTGGTGCTGGGCTTGGCGGATTTGGTGCTGGATTTTTAAGTGCGGAAGCTGTCATAGGTTATCAACACTACTTCCCTAAGGAATATAACATTGCCGGTAAATTCCGCCAAGGAATACGCGGCTATGGGAGCGTGGGGTATTCCTATGGGAGCGATTCTGGTTGGGGTTGGGATTATAGCTACCACTTTTTCCCTATAACCGCAAATGTAGATTGGACAATTGAGTTTAATCCCAAAGAAAAATATGTGTGGGGTGCATTTGCAGGCGTTGGCTTGGGTTTTCAAGCACTTATCACACATCACACTGACAAAGATCGTTGGTCTGGCTATGATGCGAGTTATAGCACAAGTGGCTTTGGTGCCGCCTGGGGCATACAAGCAGGTGGGAGTCTCACTATTGAAAACACACATCGCATAGAAGCAGGGCTTGGTGTTGGCAACTCAATTATTGGGGCAAGATATATTCTAATGCTCTAAAAACTTCTTATAGAATCTTGCGAGATTCTATAAACTTCAAATTCTCACAACACAACAGATTCTAGAATCTAGAAGTATCATCTAACACAAACTTAGAGCGTAAAGCTCCACGCCACGATAATATTAATCACCATACCTAAAAGCAAGAGCGGCAAGGTGCGTTTGATAATCGCCAAAGGCTCTAGCTTGGCAAATCCGGCTAATGCCAAAATCCCACCGGCAATAGGTGAAGCTGCCCTACCAAGACAAGAAGCTATCTCAAGGGGTAAAACCAAGATAATAGGCTTGATACCAAGCTTTGGAGCGAGATTTGCCGCGATATTGCCAATAGCACTAAATGCCGCTATCCCACTTCCCATAATGATTGTAATCCCAAAGACAAGAAAGCTTAGCACGATAATGCAAAGCAGCACGGCGATATTCCCCATACTTGCTAGATACCCTACAATGACTTCAAGTCCGCCTAGAGCCTTTATCCCTTCAGCAAACACACTTGCAGCGATGATGATGCTCACCACAGAGACAAAAATCTCAGCCATTGCCTTTAGCACCACGATAATATCTTCACTCACTCTTTTGCCATCTCTGTGACGGATAAACTCAATCAAAAAGCATAAGGAAATAGCAATAAAATTCGCACTCACTACATCAAGCTTAATCCCTGCAAAATATGTCCCAAACAGCAGCACGATAGGTAACCACGGCAACAAAATATAAAAAAGTGGGCATTGTGGGTTGGTAATTTCTGCAACCTCCACATTTTCAGCCTCTAATTTTGCCTTATCTCTTTTATCCACATACGCATAATATAGCGGTATCACAAGAGCGATGATAACAACATACGCCACAACACTCCATAGCTGATAGTCCAAAAACAGCCCTATAACATTATCAGGCTCTCCTACCATTTTTGCCATATTGATTGAATTACCATCTTTTGGACCATAATCAAGTGTAATGAGTGAAAGCACAGAAACCGCTGTGATAGGGCGGATTCCAAGAGAGATAAGCACAGGATAAATACTTGCTAACAGCAACAAAATAAGTCCAGCATAGCTTGAAATAACAATCTTTAGCATCATACCCACCACAAAAGTTCCGCTTAGGATAAGGTATTTATTTTTGATTTTGCCAAGTGGAGCATTTGCAACAAAGGCGAGCTTTGAAGAGGCGTTAATATGCTTCATATACGCGGCAAACCCAGCCACAGACATAATGATAAGCCCAACTTCTGAAAGTGTTTTTGCAAAAGTGGCTGATAAGAACTTATATACATCTAAAAACACGCCTTGAGATGGAGTATTTTTAGGTAAAGGCACTGCCACTCCATAGAGAAAAAACGCCCCACACAACACAACTATGCCAGAAAATAGCAAAACAAAAATGGGATTATATGCTTTTAATACATAATATCCCGTGCCAACTACAACTAAGAGTGTCAAAGCTATTGATAATATATCCATTCTTTGCTCCTTTTTAACTTGTTATCCCACGCTTAAAGCACAGAGAAAAGTCCCGCGAAAGTATTTTTAGACAATTTCAAGGGCTGTGAAGCTTTGTGTGCGAGAAGTTTATTGAGATATAAATGACAAAGCACAAAAAGCAAACTCCCTTGAAAGTGTCAAAAAGACAACGCGGATTCTAATAAGTTTCAAAAATCTTAGCAATCCGCTCATTATTATCCGTTTTGCTTAAAGCTAACATTAGTAGCACTCGTGCCTTTTGTGGATTTAGGTCATAGCCACTAATAAACCCAAGCTTAGAATCCGCCTCATTTGCGATGACTAAGCCATTATTTATCCTTGAGCTTTGCACCACTACTAAGCCATTTTGCATAAGCTTTTTTAGCATATCTTTATGATTTTTGTGGATACTTCCCGCCCCACTTCCTGCGATGACAAGCCCTTTTGTGCCGTGATTAAACAACGCTTGGGCTGCCACTTGAGAATTATCATTAGCATAAGAGTATAAAATATCAACTTTAGGCAACGAATCTAGCTTGTCTATATCAAACTCACTTTGCAGGGTGTGAGGCTTACTTGGCGTAGTGTAAAAAAACGCCTTGCCATCAAGGATATAGCCCATATCGCCGGTATTTGGCGAAGCAAAGGCATTGACATTAAGCGTGTGGATTTTGCTCACATACCTTGCACTTTGAATCCTATCATTCATCACTACCATAACACCTTTGCCTTGGGATTTAGGATTTGCTGCAAGAGAGATAGCATTATAGAGATTTTTAGGACCATCGGCACTAAGGGCTGTGCTAGGACGCATAGCCCCCACAAACACAATGGGCTTATCACTTTTTGCCACTAAATGCAAGAAAAATGCACTCTCCTCCATTGTGTCCGTGCCGTGCGTTATCACCACACCATCAACTTGAGAGCTTTTAAGCAAAGCATTGACACGCTTAGCAAGTCTAAGCCATATCTCATCGCTCATATCCGCACTATCAATATTAGCAATCTGCTCACTCTCTAAATGTGCGATACTCGCAAGCTCTGGCACGGACTGCAGCAAAGACTCTATACTTAGCACGCCGGCTTGATAGCCTGTTGTCTGCAGTGAAGAATCTACCGCTCCGGCGATTGTCCCACCTGTGGCAAGGATTACAATATTTGGCTTTGTGGTGTTTTTATGCGATTTTTGTGAATCTTGCAAAGTTTGCTCCTTTTGCTGATTTTGTTTCTCTTTTTTAGAATCTGAACAGCCCATAGCTACTACAAGAATGGCACATAAGATACTATTCCACAAAGTTTTGGTTACATAGCCCATACCAAGTCTCCTACGCTAAAATAAAATTCTATTGTAGGAGATTTAGTATTGTATGTCAAGGGAGATTTTGAAGGATTTTTAGAGTTTATTCCACTTCCGCATCAATCACATCATCATCTTTTTTCTTTGAATCTCCGCTTGCTTGTGCGTTGCCCTGCTCTTTAGCATAGGCAGCTTGTGCGAGTTGATGACTTGCTTCTGTAAGATTTTTAATCTTTTCTTCAAGTTCCTCTTTTGAAGCATTTTCATTTTTCAAAGTCTCTTCAAGAGCATTTAACGCAGATTCTATTTTAGCCACTTCAGCAGAATCTATCTTATCTTTAAACTCTTCAAGGCTCTTTTTAGTTTGATACACCAATGAATCCGCACTATTTCTTAGCTCAATAATCGCCTTTTTCTTGCTATCCTCTTCTTTGTGAAGTTCAGCCTCTTTGACCATTTTTTCAATCTCTGAATCCGAAAGCCCACTTGAGCCACTGATTTTAATCTCCTGAGATTTTCCTGTGGCTTTATCTTTTGCTGAAACGGTTAAGATTCCATTTGCATCAATATCAAATGTAACTTCAATTTGAGGCACACCGCGAGGGGCTGCTGGAATGCCGCTTAAATCAAATCTTCCTAGAGATTTATTATCCCTTGCAAGTTCTCTCTCCCCTTGTAAGACATTAATGCTCACTGCAGGTTGGTTATCTTCATAAGTAGAAAACACTTGCGTTTTTTTCGTAGGGATTGTTACACCTCGCTCCACGACTTTTGTTGAGATTCCACCGGCAGTTTCAATACCCAAGCTTAGAGGTGTTACATCAAGGAGTAGGACATCTTTCACATCACCTTTTAATACTCCACCTTGAATTGCCGCACCTACCGCTACAACCTCATCAGGATTGACTGATTTATTAAGCTCTTTGCCGATAAATTCTTTCACACGCTCTTGCACTTTTGGAATCCGTGTAGAGCCACCTACCATAACAACTTCGCTAATATCGCTTTGTGATAAACCTGCATCTTTAATCACAAAATCAATTTTTTTAATCGTATCTTCAATCAAATCATCAATCAAGCTTTCAAACTTCGCACGAGTGATTTTTTTAACCAAGTGCTTTGGACCACTCGCATCTGCGGTGATAAAGGGGAGATTGATCTCGGTTTCTTGCGCACTACTTAGCTCTTTTTTGGCATTTTCTGCGGCATCTTTTAGTCGTTGCAACGCCATAACATCATTTTTAAGATCAATACCCTCATCACTCTTAAATTCTTCAGCCGCCCAATCAATGATTCTATTATCAAAATCATCTCCGCCAAGGAAAGCATCTCCGCCTGTGGCAAGGACTTCTACGACATTATCGCCTGTTTCTAGCACAGTTACATCAAATGTCCCCCCGCCCAAGTCATAAACCATAATCTTTTCAGCTTCTTTTTTATCTAAGCCATAAGCAAGGGCAGCAGAAGTTGGCTCATTGATAATACGCAATACATTTAGCCCTGCAATTGTCCCGGCTTCTTTTGTTGCCTTTCTTTGAGAGTCATTAAAATACGCTGGAACGGTGATGACTGCTTCTGTAACACTTTCACCCAAATAAGATTCTGCATCCTCTTTGAGCTTCATTAGAATCTTGGCTGAAATCTCTTGAGGTGTATAAATCTTATCAGCAATCTCAACCGCACACGCACCATTCCTATCCACAATGCTATAAGGCAATCTTTTCTCTGCCTCTTTTGCCTTGTCTTCATTAAACATAAGCCCCATAATCCGCTTGATAGAATAAATCGTCTTTTTGGGGTTGGTTACGGCTTGTCTTTTTGCAGGCTCACCGACTAGAATCTCGCCCTTATCTGTAAAAGCTACGATTGAAGGGGTGGTGTTTTTACCCTCTTTGTTGGCAATGATTTTTGCTTCATTACCTTCATATACCGCCATTGCGGAGTTTGTTGTTCCTAAATCTATTCCTATTACTTTTGCCATTGTCTTCTCCTTAATTAATTATTTTTCACTACGCTTACCATAGATGGTCGTAGCACTCTTTGCTTATACACAAACCCTTTTTGTAGAGTTTGAAGTATCTCGCCATCATTTTTTTCTTGACTTGGCACTTGCATTAAGCATTCGTGCAAATTAGGGTCAAACTCCCCATCTGTGGCAATCAGCTCAACGCCGTGCTTATTTAGCACCTTGATAAAACTCTCAAGCGTAAGCTCTAGCCCCTGTGCAATCGCTGAGGCTTGTGGATTTTGCTGTGCAGATTCTAAGGCTTTCTCAAGCGTATCAAGCACAGGAAGCAAATCATTCATTACACGCTCATTTGCATATTCTAAGCTTTGATTTTTGTCTCGCTCTAAACGCTTTTTCGTATTTTCAAAATCTGCAAAAGCCCTTACATATTGATCTTTTAGCTCTATGTATTTGCTTTCCCAATCCTCGCTTTGCTCATCTTGGGTATCAGTGCTTTCTGTCATATTTTGGGCTTGATCTTGTGAATCTTCAGATTCTAGATTTTCATCTATACTCTGTAAATCCTCAAAATCTTGGCTTTGTTTGTTTTCTTCCATATAAACCACTCCTTTTTTTAAGATTGAATACACGAATAAAAATGTGTAAAGTCTCTATCTAATGCCCCGATGCAAAGCATTCTTACTTTTTTATCAGGTTGGGACTTTAGCCTTATTTCCTGCATAATAGCCAAATGCCCTTTAGGCAACACCTCCTCACAATACATTCCATTCTCAAGCGTATCAAACATCTCTCCGTTAATAATATTATGAAATCTCCCATCATCGTCCCTGCAGACTTGTCCCAATGCACCAACGCCAAAAAATCGTAAATTGCGGCTTTGCACACATTGCAGTGCATTAAGCAAGCCTTGAGCGCGAACTTGAAAGGCAATTTTCCTCATATCTATAACATCTAGCCCTTTTAGCTCACTTAAGAATCTCTCCAAAGCACTGCTAAAGGGCAGGGTAATGCCAATATGCTCAAAATCAAGCAAAAGCTTCTCATCTATACGAGTAACAGATAAAAGCTTGTTGCTTTGCTCTACGCTTAAGACACAAAATATATCGCAAGCCAAACACGCCTTTTGAATATGCTCCATAGAATCCACTTCTAGTGTGGATTTTGCATCAATATGTCTATACCAATACGCCTTCAAAGCACTGAGTGTGGGGATACGCCCACCACTAATATGTGGCTGGAACAATAACCCCTCATCGCTCAATGCCTTAAAATAATTGCGTATAGTTGCAGATGAGATTTTTGTCTTCATTAGGGCTTTGAGCGATTCAGAGCCAATAGGCTCTTTATGCTGCAAATACTCAACGATAACACGGCAAAGCAGTAAATCTTTCTTGCTCATTGCTCCCTCTCATTCTGTTTCTATACTTATAGACACATTCGCCTTATAACTTGCAATATCTTGTATTGTTTGCTAAGTTCGTTTCAGGTTTCTTAATGAAACAGGTGGCATTATAACACAAAAAAAGCAAATAAATTAGCAAATAAATAAAAATATTGCTAAAAATTATAAAAGTTTAGTGTATTTATATAAAGTTATATAAATTTTTTTATTTAACTATTCTACATATCATAATTTAATATTCAAGTTTTTTTTTGCAAACCAAGCATAGCTATGTATAGCAATTACATACAATGAGTAGCACTCTATGTTATGAGTTTCTTAAGATTTTAGCTATGCAAAAATATAGAATCCACAATCAAATGGAGAAAAACAACTGAATATTTAAAAAGCAATCTGCAGAAATTATATTTAGAAAGAGTAGGAAAAGTGGCGGAGCGGACGGGGCTCGAACCCGCGACCCCCTGCGTGACAGGCAGGTATTCTAACCAGCTGAACTACCGCTCCACAAAATCTCGCTTAACGAAAAAGTGGTGGTCGCTACAAGGCTCGAACTTGTGACATCCACCTTGTAAGGGTGGCGCTCTACCAACTGAGCTAAGCGACCAAATGGGATAAACAAAAATAAAAGTGGTGACCCCTAGGGGATTCGAACCCCTGTAGCCACCGTGAAAGGGTGGTATCCTAACCGTTAGATGAAGGGGCCACTTTTATCCTTGGTGGTGACCCGTGTTGGATTCGAACCAACGGCCCATTCCTTAAAAGGGAATTGCTCTACCAGCTGAGCTA
>CAUWMC010000004.1:0-116239 GCA_963559865.1 uncultured Helicobacter sp. | reverse complement strand
TTTGCTGGAAGTGGATTTGCGATTAAGAATTGGGGTTTGTAGAATCTAAATTCTACACTTTCCTTGAGAATTTAAGCTGTTTTTTTTTTTTTTGATTTAATGCTAGGCTCAAGCTAAGAAATCACTTAAGGAGCAAGCATAATGAAAGTAGCACAATCCACCATCAACGACTTTTTTGCCTTAACAAATACGATATTTTCTATCCCTGTGTATCAGCGAAACTACACTTGGGGACAAGACAATTGCACTAAATTGCTAGAAGATATTATCAGTATCTCTAAGAATAACAAAACACACTTTATGGGTTCTATCACTTATATACTACACAACATTAGTGAAGAAAATAGCCTAAGATCACTGCAAGAATTTGTCATCATCGATGGGCAACAAAGGACCACTACAACAATGCTCCTGCTTAAAGCCATAGAGACAAAGACAAAAGATGAAAGCATAAAAGATGAGATTAGCAGATCGCTTGGTCTCACAAAAGGGCAGAAACTCCGCTTAAAGCCTATCAAAACAGATAGGGAAGCCTTTGATCTTGTTATGCAAAATCGCTGGCTTGAAATACAAGGCATCTCACGCATTAAGGATAATTATAAATTTTTCCTAAATAAGCTTGATGAGTATCTGCTCAAAGGATATAGCCTAGAAGAGATTTATGGAGCGTTTTTGCGACTTAAAATCGTAGGTATAGGCTTAGAGACAAATGAAGATGATCCGCAAGTGGTGTTTGAGAGCATTAATGCCACAGGTGTGCAGCTAAAAGGAGTGGATCTTATACGAAACTACCTAATGATGGGCGAGAATTCTGCCAAACAGCAGGAGCTTTATGAAAGGTATTGGATACCTTTAGAAGAGTGGCTTGGCACAAAGGAAAAGGACTTAAATGAATTTATCCTAACTTATCTGCGAATCTACTATGGAGAGAAAGTTAGAGAAGGAGAGCGAGAAGTGTATTTCTGCCTAAAAACCCACCATAGAGATAACTTCCCCAATGATATAGAAGATCTTATGCGTGATATGCGTGAGTATGGCAGAATCTACCAAGTCTTTTTAGAAGGACATCAAAATGGACTAGAGCAAGTTAATGCCACTTCCCAGCAGTTGGCAAATTTACGCAGGAGCATTGGCGTACTTGTAAGGATTAAATTTGGCGTGGCAAAGCCCTTTATCTTACGCTTGGCTAGGGACTTTGAAGAAGGCAAACTAAATTATGAGAACTTCTATGAAATCTTGCAGATTCTTATAAGCTACTATGTGCGTAGAAGTGTATGCGGAGAGCCGACACCTGGGCTTAATAAGATTCTTTATAGTTTGTATAACGACTTGGGCGATGAGATTTCAGCTAATAGCCTTAAGCAATATTTAGGCAAGCAATTTGGCAAAGGGGTGTTCCCTAATGATGATCGCATTACAATGGCATTTGCCACGCGTAATGCGTATTCAATGAAAGGTGTGTGCAAATTTATCTTACTTGAGATAGAAAAGCTAAGTAATGCCGAGCCACCACAAGAAGAAAATCTAGAAGTAGAGCATTTCTACCCGCAAAGCCCTAAGCAAGAGTGGCGTGATATGGTAGGGGACTTCCACACTTTTGAGGAAGATTATCTTAATAACTTTGGCAATCTAACGCTTACAGGGCAGAATCTAAAGCTTGGCAACAAACCCTATGAAGAAAAAATAGCCCTAATGGAGCAGTCTAGCTCCCTACATTTAAATGACTATTTTATCAATAATACAGATTCTTGGGGGATAAATGAAGTGTTAGAGCGCAGTAGGTATCTAGCACAGGAGTTTTGCAAAGTGGAGATGTTTAGAGATTTGCCTAAGGAATACCGCATAAGAGAGCTTAGCAAAAGCCTTGATGATGACCTAACTTTCCATAAACTCTCAAGCATTAAGTTCCCAAATGGGCAAAGAAAACTTATAGGGAAAGCTAACCACTTAGCAAAATCTGTCATAGAATACTTGCTAGAAAATGCCAGAGAAGCCTTTGAGAACTACACAGGCGATGAACTACCAAGCTATATCTACTGGGATAGTGGCAAGGCTTCAGCAAGAGATAGGAATGGCACACTTATGGTGCCATTTGAAAAGGCTGGATTCTACTTCGTAAGCAATGCGGCTCTAAGAGAAGTGGGCAATAATCTTAAAAAGCTCATACAAGGCTGTAAGCTAGACCCTAGAAAGTTTATCATAGAATAGATTCTAGCAGTGCTAAACTTTATGTTATATTCGGTGGCTTTGCCAAAGCCACATAAACAGATACAAAAAGTCTCCCTATTGTGTATAATTTAATTATCACACAGCCAAGAGCAAAAGAAGCCACAATTTTCTTGTGCTTCAACTCTCAAACATCTCTTCTTCATTAAAATCTAGCTCATCTGTTTATACACTGCTTATTATAAGATTCTATATCACTATGAATTTTCCTTATCGCTCCCCTTGTTTTTGAGCTTATAGCTCCTGCAAGTAGAATATTTTTAAGCAGCACTCAATCTCTTAAGATGAAAGCCTACTTCTTCATTTTTAGATTCTTATTTGCTAACTTATGACTACCCCTGCATAATTCTACAAAGTTCATCAAGGGAGCGTTGAAAGTCCCATTGCTCGTCAATCTCTTGTTTCAAAAATGCCTCCATAGATGAGCGTTTATTAATCGCCTCATCAAGCTCTAAATCCGCACCCCTTTGATACGCTCCAATGCGGATAAGCACCTCATTTTCCTTAATCAGCGAATACAATCGTCTAAACTTTCTCACATATCCCAAATGCTCCGGGCTAATAATATCATTGATAATCCTTGAAGCGGAGTTTAGAATATTTATCGGCGGATAGATTCCCATATCTGTCAAATCACGATTAAGCACAATATGCCCATCTAAGATACTTCTGCTTTGATCAGCAATAGGATCACTCAAGTCATCACCTTCAACCAGCACGGTAAAAAATGCCGTGATAGAGCCCACGCCATCTTCCTTTCCTGCCCTCTCCATAAGTTGAGGCAAAAGCGTGAGAACTGAAGGTGGATAGCCCTTACTCGTAGGTGGCTCTCCAAGGGCTAGTCCAATCTCTCGCTGTGCCATTGCAAAACGCGTAACAGAATCCATAATAAACAACACATCATTCCCCAAAGATTTAAAATATTCGGCAATAGCCATTGCACTAAAAGCCCCATATTTACGCATAAGCGGAGAATCATCACTTGTAGCCACCACAAGAATGGTATTTGTCAAATCATTATTAAGATTCTTATGGATAAATTCCGGCACTTCCCTGCCCCGCTCCCCAATGAGTGCGATAACCTTAATGGGTGCTTTTGCCCCACGCACTATCATACCCATAAGCGTGGATTTTCCAACGCCACTTCCAGCAAAGATTCCCATTTTTTGCCCTTTGCCACAAGTAAGGATGCTATCAATAGATTTCACCCCTACTTCAAAAACTTCATCTATGAGTCCCCGCTTCAATGCACTCAGTGGCGAACGCATAAGCGGTGTGCTAGTATAAGTCTGCAAACTCCCCTTATCATCAATAGGCTCTCCCAAAGGATTAATCACGCGTCCAAGCATAGCCTCGCCCACAGGAATATTTAATCCGTGATTGAGAATCTCCACCCTATCGCCACATTTATGTCCCTCCACAAATGAAAATGGACTAATAAAAAATTTCTCCCCCTCAATGGCAATCACCATACCCAAGCTTTTAGCATCGCATAAAGAACTAAGATTCCGCACTTCATCATCATCGTTTAGATTCTGCCCACTTTGCCCACTTGGTATAATTTTCACAATATCACCAACGGAGGGCTTCACACCATCAGCTACAAACATATTTTGCATAACTTTTATGAGTTGTCCATAGCTTGGAGAAAGATTCATATTGTGTTTTAATTTTTCTTTAATATGAGATAATGGCATTACAAAACCTACTTTTAAGATTTTTTTTTATAGAATACCAAATTATACTTTTTTATTTCATTAAGGAACACTATGAATTTCACAACAAAACGCACAAACAACGCTAATGCTATCGTTAATGGCAGTATCGCTATCTCCAAGCTTGAGGAGAAATTTGACAAAGTCATCAAAAAAATCGCTCAGAGCGTAAAAATTGATGGTTTTAGAAAGGGTAAAGTCCCCGCACAAGTGATTAAGGCAAGATACAAAGAACAAGTAGAGCAAGATGCACAGCAAGAGGCTATACAAGATTTACTTGATTTGGCTCTAAAAGAGCTAAATATTGCCCCAAAGTCGCTTATTGGCAACCCGATGATTCTCAAGTTTGATAAGGGTGATGATAAGATTGAGCTTGAGATAAAAATCAGCATTGCACCTAGCTTTGAAACTGACAATGTTGAACAATATGTCCCTGAAGTCAAACTTAAAGCCATTACAAAAGCCCAAATTGATGAGCGACTAGAAGAAATTGCCAAGTCTCGTGCTCCGCTTAGTGAAGTTACCGACAATAAAGCTTTGGCAAAAGATGATACGGCAAATATTGATTTTGAGGGCTTTGTTGATGGTAAGGCGTTTGAGGGTGGCAAGGGAGAAAACTTCAACCTTGTCATTGGTTCAAATCAGTTTATCCCCGGCTTTGAAGATGCACTTATCGGTATGAAAAAAGGTGAAAAACGAAGCATTGATGTTACTTTCCCAGAGAACTATCAAGCTGCACATCTTGCAGGTAAAAGGGCGAAGTTTGATGTAACATTACACAAGATTCTAAAAAAAGATACACTCAAAATTGATGATGAGTTTGCAAAAAGCATTGCAGGAGCTGAATCTAGCCTTGAATCTTTAAAAGATATGATTAAAGAACAACTTGAAATGGAGCAAAAAACAGAACTTTATAATAAAGAGCTTAAAGAAAAACTTGTGGAAGCCCTGCTTAAAAATATCTCTTTTGATTTGCCTGAGCTTATTGTAGAGCAAGAAATGGACATTTTATTTAGAAATGCCTTATCCAAGCTCGCCCCAGAAGAGTTTGAAAAAATCAAAAATAATCAAGAAGAAGCAAAAAAGGTGCGTGAAACGCATCGCGATGAGGCGTGTAAAAGTGTGCAAATTACATTTATTATGGACGCTTTAGCAAAAAAATACAATATTGTCATACAAGATAATGAAGTCTTACAGACAATTTATTATGAAGCAATGATGATGGGGCAAAATCCAAAAGAAGTGTTAGAGTATTATCAGCAAAACAATCTTGTCCCAGCGATTAAAATGACAATGATTGAAGATAGAGTGTTGCATTATTTACTTGATGAAAAATTTGCAAAAAGCAAGGGAAAAGCCACTGATTCCAAGGCAGATTCTAAAACAGATTCAAAGTCGCGTAAAAATACAGAATCTAGCAAAGAAGATAAATAAGGGGATATGTGATGAGTGGTTATATTCCTTTTGTTATAGAACGCACAGGGCGAGGTGAGCGAAGCTATGATATCTACTCGCGTCTGCTTAAAGACCGCATCATTTTGCTTAGTGGTGAAATAAATGACCATGTCGCCTCCTCAATCGTGGCACAATTATTATTCCTAGAGGCTGAAGATCCTGACAAGGACATTAATTTTTATATCAACTCGCCCGGTGGCGTTATCACAAGTGCATTCAGTATCTATGATACAATGAACTATATCCGCTCTGATATAAGCACCATCTGCATTGGGCAGGCTGCATCTGCTGGAGCGTTTTTATTAAGCTCAGGGACAAAGGGTAAGCGATTTTCACTGCCAAATTCTCGCATTATGATTCACCAACCACTAGGTGGAGCGCAAGGACAAGCCACAGATATTGAGATTCAGGCTAAAGAGATTTTGCGTTTGAAAAAAATTCTCAATGAAATTATGGCAGAAAACACAGGGCAGAGTATAGAGAAAATCACACAAGATACGGAACGAGATTTTTTTATGAGCGGAGAAGAGGCTAAAAAATATGGATTGGTTGATAAGATTCTAACAAAAAGTTTGAAATAGACTTCACGGAGGCATTTTATGGATTTAAGCGGATTGGATTTAGACATTGGCAATAATGATTTTTTTGGCAGTTTAGATGTAGTTGAGCTTGAAGATGGAAAGACAAGCTTCCAGCCTTCTGCTCCTATAACCCCAACAGATGCAACACAAAAGCTAAATTCTATCTCCAAACAAGCAATGGAAGCCCTTGAAAAAGATGATATTTTGCCTTTACCTGAAAATTTTGAAGCCTATTTTGCAAAAACACTTTCCCAAGAACAAGATGAAAATGTAAGAGAAAAGATTAAAGCAATGGTAGAGAGTGCAAATCACGATTCCCGTCTTATTGCACTTGAAAAAACCTTCAATGACAACTTCATTACCCTTAAATCCGTCTTAGAGCAACTCCTTATCCTTTGCAAACAACTCTCATCAATGGAAAGCAACACAAACAAACGCCTTGCTGAAATTACAGCTATTACAAACCCCCTTGGCGCACAAAATGCCATTAAGGTGTTGCTCAATGAGATTAAAGGATTCCACAAGCAGTTTGTTACACAAGCTGATATTATCTCTCGCTCATACCGCGATATGTATGCAAAATCCTCCACCACCAAATCAAGTGCGATGTATGATACGACACTTGGGATTCACAGCAAAAGCTTTTTTCTTCACTCCTTAGAGCTTGAATGTAAAAATGGCAAAGATTTTCCACGCCATTGTGCGCTTGTGGTATTTTCTCCATCAAAAGAGCTTGGCGCACAGCTTATTGATCAAACTAAACTCATTACGACTTTTAAAAATATCGCCAAAATCGTCTCAAAAAACATTGGCTCAAAAGATTTGGTAAGCTATCTTGGCGGAGGGCGATTTGGAATGCTACTTAAAAATGTTCAAGCTCAATCAGCCATAGACTTATGCGAAGAAGTGATTAAAAAATGCAAGGCTACGAATATTTTTATTGGCGACTTGGATTTGCATTTGCATATTGTGATGGGCGGTATTGTTTTTGATGTCAATAAAACACCTGAATCTATGCTAGAAGAAGCAAAAGTCGCCCTTGATGAAGCATTGAACGAAAACAAAACGCTGCAATTTAAACAGGCTGAAAACAAAGGTGGTGGCACATTTGGTGCTGATGATGATCTTGATATACCCGGAGATGACCTTGGCGATTTTGGCGATTTTGAAATATCCTAATCCTATCTTGCGTCAAAAATCTACAAAAGTAGAATCTTTTGATGAAGAACTGCATAGCTTCCTTGATGATATGTATGAGACAATGATAGAAAGCGGAGGCGTAGGACTAGCAGCAATTCAGGTAGGAAAAGCCAAGCAGATTCTTGTCATCAATCTTCCGCGAGATGAGGACAAGCAACAATATAAGGAAGATTTGCTTGAGATTATTAATCCCACATTTTTAACACAAGAAGAAAGCATAGAGTGGGAAGAAGGCTGTCTTTCCGTGCCGGAATTTTATGAGAGTATAAAGCGGTTTAATAAAGTTTGTGTTGCTTACAAAGATAGATTTGGGAATGATAAGATTTTAAAAGCAGAGGGATTTTTAGCCGTGGCATTACAGCACGAGATAGACCACTTAAATGGAATCTTGTTTGTGGATAAGCTCCCAATCCTTAGACGCAAAAAATTTGAAAAAGAACTCAAAAAGCTCAAAAAAGAAACCTGATGGTGAATACAATCCTTAGTGCGACAAGCTTTGGCACGAGTGCGAAAGTCATTCAAGTGGAGGCGACATTTATTCGTGGATTGCCAAATTTCAATATCACAGGATTAGCCCATAGCTCTATTCAAGAATCCAAACAACGCGTCCAAGCCGCACTTGCCAATATCGGCGTTACCTTGCCACCTCAAAAAATCAATATTAATCTTTCTCCTGTGGATATTCCCAAAAGTGGCGGACATTTTGACCTGCCAATTGCTTTAGCATTGCAAAAGACCAAAACTCAAGATGTTTTTGCTTTTGGTGAGCTAGGGCTTGATGGAAGTGTGAAATACACAGATTCTATCTACCCGCTTTTGCTTGATGTCGCCCTCTCTCACAAAGATGCAAAAGTCATCGTCCCACTTTGTGCAAAGGAGCTTTTAAGCCCCATTCCACATTTACAATTCTATTTTGTAGCTCACTTGCAAGAAGCCATAGATATTTTAAACAATATAGAATCTACGCCACACACCGCAGATTCTAAAACTCATCATTTTGGCTTTGCAAGTCTTGAAGTGCAGGGGGAACAATATTTTTACAATCAAGATTTTGACTTTGATTTTAGCGAAGTGCAAGGGCAAGATATTGCCAAAAGAGCCGCACTCATCGCAGCAGCAGGATTCCATAACTTCATTATGGAAGGCTCTCCGGGCAGTGGAAAAAGTATGATTGCCAAACGTCTCCTTTATATTCTCCCGCCTAGCTCACTCCGCGAAATGATGGAGACTATGAAATACCAAGCCCTCAATAAGCAAAGCACAAGCTATACACCACTAAGGGCATTCCGCAACCCTCATCAAAGTGCGAGCAAATCAAGTATCCTAGGCTCTGCCACGCAGTTTGAAGCCAAGCCCGGCGAGGTTGCTTTAGCTCATAATGGCATTTTGTTTTTTGATGAGTTGCCGCATTTTAAAAAGGATATTTTAGAATCTTTGCGTGAGCCACTTGAAAACAATAAATTGAGTATCTCGCGTGTGCATTCTAAAATAGAATATGATACAAATTTTATGTTTGTCGCCGCACTCAATCCCTGCCCGTGCGGGAACTTACTGAGCAAAAATAAAGAATGCCGCTGCCAAGAGCGAGAGATTAGCACTTATCGTGGGCGGCTATCTGAACCATTTTTGGATAGGATTGATCTTTTTGTGCAGATGAATGAATATGAGCAGGATAAAAACTCGCCTCAAGGACTAGATTCTAAAAAGATGCAAGAGCTTGTGTTTCAGGCGTTCAAAATGCAAAAACAACGCGGACAAAAAGTCTTTAATGGCAAACTTGATGAAAGAGAGATTGAGACATATTGTGAGCTAGATTCACATTCACTTACACTGCTAAACCAAGCGAGTGAGCGTTTTTCACTTTCATATCGCAGTGTGAATAAAGTCAAAAAAGTAGCCAGAACAATTGCCGATATTGCACAAGAAGAACAGATTCAGAAATCCCACATATTAGAAGCTTTAAGCTATCGTAGAATCTAAGGAGAGATTATGCACGATAAACAAGCCCTTCATCGCCGTTTGAAAAAAATCATAGGACAGCTTAATGGCATTGACAAGATGATTAGTGAGGACACCCCCTGCCCTGATGTGCTTATCCAGCTTAATGCTGCAAAAAGTGCTATTCACAAAGTTGGGCAGATTGTGCTTGAGGGGCATATCAATCATTGTGTGCGAGATAGCATTGCAGATTCTAAAAGTGATATTGACACAACACTAAGCGATCTTGCCAAAGCCTTAGAGCATTTTGGTCGTATGAGCTAAGATTTCACTTTTTTTACACCGCTTGTCAAAAAGCTAGATTCTAAAAATAGACTATGTTTTAAAATCTACCGCCTGTCATTACAAAACCCTATCTTAGCAAAATCTCACAAGCAAAAGACACCATTAGCTAGAATCTCAAAAATCCCTACTTTTTTCCACTCTCTCTCACTTTTCTCATACTTTTACATACATAAATGTGTAAAATCGTAAAGCCTAAAATAAGATTCTCTATAAAATACTAAGATGATTTACTCTATTTTAACACCTTTTATCTATCATAAAACCATTAAAAGCCCTTGTGGCATTCCCTAGAAATAGGCGTTTTTTGACATTTTGATATGACTTGTTTGGCTAGAGTTGCGTGTTTTAGGATATTTCAAGCTTTGAAAACGCTCAAAGCACATACTAGAGCCGACTTGGAAGAGTCGGTTTTAGTGGGACCCGATTTGTGAGGGGATTGAAACCTTTGTGTCATAGCAACTCCTTTCATTTTTGTTTTAGTGGGACCCGATTTAAGGAGATTTGTATCACTCTAATGCTTTTACTTGCTGTATCAAAATTTACCTATCTTATGTCATACTAGGGCTTTGCCAAAGTATCTTTTATTCAATACAAACCTACCTAGAGACTACTATCATTAGATTCTAAAATTTGTTTTTTTCTTTCTTAGTCTTGTTTGTTATTTTCTCTCTTGCTTTATTGCTTTTGTCATACTTGAGCGTAAGCGAAGTATTTATGTTTTTGGGATTTTCTTCTTTTTGCTAAGGGGGAGAGGCTTGAATTTGCAAGTGTGGCTTAGTGCTTACGCACGAATGCGAAGTCGGTTCGCAGATATACTACTCACTCCCCCTTAGCAATCCCCCACTCCTACGACGCTTTCAAGGTAGTGCTTTGCACTGCCATTGATTTTATGGTGGCAAAGCACGACTTTGCCACTTTAGCAATTGTAGAATCTGCTTTAGATTCTGCGTTAGCAGAATCTATAAAATCAATGTTACACGCTTTGCGTGTAATCCTTACTCTCGCCCCTCTCGTGGTGCGTAGCTTCTTTAGAAAAAGCGGTCGTTTTATTCTTTTTTTCGGGGTTAAGGGGTGAGCGACACGATTGCGAACGAAGGGGGATAAACCCCTTTTTGCGAAAAAAGATTTAAAAAAAACAAAGATATTAAATAAACCTTTTTTCTTTTTGCGGAAGTGATAGAGAATGTTTTTTATATTTGTGAATTTTGATAGGTAGATTCTATTGTTTTAGAATCCATACTTAGAATTTTTATAAAAAGAAAGCAAAAGATTTTAGTAATAACAAAGATACTTCGCTTTATTCTTGCAAACTTTCCTTAATCGCCAAACGCATATCTTCAAGCACACTCAAACAGGTGCTAATCTCATCTTGTGAAAATCGAGACAGCAATAATGTCTCTAGTTTTTTGATTTTATCTTTAATAAGATTGAGTGCGTTTTCTCCGCTAGGGGTAAGAGTGAGCAAAATGGTGCGTTTATTACAAGAATCTTGTGTTTTTACAAAGAGTCCCTTACTTACAAGGGAATTAACCTCGCGTGAAATAGTCGCCTTATCCTTATACAACTCCATTGCAATACGGCT
Organism: uncultured Helicobacter sp.; assembly: GCA_963559865.1. Classification (GTDB taxonomy): domain Bacteria; phylum Campylobacterota; class Campylobacteria; order Campylobacterales; family Helicobacteraceae; genus Helicobacter_C. The sequence continues at coordinate 105,197 of CAUWMC010000004.1, read as the reverse complement.
AATATGAAGCTTAGGATTCTCTGAAACCATAAAAAGTATCACGCCTTGCTCAAAGCTAAGATTGTGAGTCTTAAGCTCTTTAATGAAAAATTCCTGAAAACTCCTAGCCGTCCTACCGATATAATGCCCGATAAGATATTGCGTATCACTATCCAAAATTTAAGCCTTTTTAAAGTTAGATTGCAGGTATTGTAACAAATTTTGCTATAATTTGCGCTTAGGCATAGTAGGTGGTTGCTTTTGTTTGACAAAAGAGGAAAGTCCGAGCTACAAAGACAGGATTCCATTTAACAAATGGCTAAGGTAACTTAAGGGAAAGTGCAACAGAAAACAACCGCTTTTACAAGAAAGCAAGGGTGAAAAGGTGGGGTAAGAGCCTACCGATTTTACAGCAATGTAAAATGTCAATGCAAACCCAATCCGTAGCAAGAAGAGTATGGTTATCGTCTTACACTTCAAACTCTTCGCTTGAGGTATATTGTGAAATATGCCCTAGATAAATAGCCACCCACGACAGAACTCGGCTTATCGCTATGCCTAGTTTAATGACTATACATTTTTTTAAGCTAGAATCCAAACTCGCCAAACCGCTTAAAGCTAAATTATAAAACAACGCATTATATGGAACAAAATATGCTTGAGACTAGCAAAACTCCAAAGATTGAAGAGGTAAATATGCAAGATATAATCGCCACAATGCAAAAGCACATTGACAAGCAGTTTAGCCAAGATTCTATGCCCTATACACTTTGTGAAAACACACAGCAAAGCATACATAAATTCAGCGAAGATATTAAGGGGGCAAATGAGTTTATAGGTGCGTTACAAACGGCAAATGTGGCTTGCAAGAAGATTTTAAAGCAAATTCAAAATGTATCCGCAGACAGCCTTTTTCAAGGCATACAAGACATTGTAGAAAACACTGCATTTATGGGGGTAAAGCTCTTTGACACACAGCTAAACACCACACTCAATGCAACTTCTTATACATTTTGTATTGATAATCCTATGCCTCTTCTTCAACAAAATAAAGATTCAGCCACACAAGAAGCATTTATTGCCTATATAGAGGAAAAATCACAAGAAATCACACAATTACTTTTAGCACTTAGCGATGCCTTGGTAGAATCTAGCACACAACCCAACACACAATCAAATGGTAACTACAACTTCAATGAGTTTAACGCTAAAGCTTTCAGCCAAATGCTTAAAGGATAAAAATGTTGCGTTTTGCCCCCTCTCCAACAGGTGATATGCACATTGGCAACCTGCGAGCTGCGATTTTTAACTATATCATCGCCAAACAATCTAACCAAAAGTTCCTTATTCGCATTGAGGATACAGACTTAGCAAGAAATATTGATGGTAAAGACAAGGAGATTCTCTCTCTTTTAAATCTTTTTGGCTTATTGTGGGACAATCTCGTCTATCAAAGTCATAATTTTGATAAACATCGCCAACTCGCACAATATCTTATAGAGAAAGATTTAGCCTTTTATTGCTACTGCTCTAAAGAGTTTTTAGAATCTAAGCGAGAAGAAGCCAAAGCACAAAAAAAGCCTTTTCGCTACGATATGCAATGGGCGGAGCTTGAAAAAAATGTGAATAAAAATCCCGTTATTCGCATTAAAGGGGCGACTTCCACCATTAGTTTTGAAGATTCTATCAAGGGGCATTTGAGTTTTGAACCAAATGAAATTGATAGCTTTGTCATCATTAAAGAAGATGGAATCCCAACTTACAACTTTGCGTGTGCAGTAGATGATATGCTCTATGATGTGAGCTTTGTGGTGCGTGGAGAAGACCACGTGAGCAATACACCTCGCCAAATTCTTATCCATCGCTCTTTGGGTTATGACAAGATTCTAGGATACGCACATTTGCCTATTATTTTGGGCGAGAATGGCAGCAAAATGAGTAAGCGAGATAGTGCCTCTTCGGTTGCGTGGCTGCTTGAGCAGGGCTTTTTACCACAAGCTATTATCAATTATCTCATCTCAATGGGCAATCACACGCCACAAGAAGTGTTTAAACTACAAGAAAGTTTTGCGTGGTTTGATATTAAAAATATTGCTAAATCGCCTGTAAAATTTGACATCAAACGATTAAGATTCTTAAATAGAGAGCATTTGAAAATGCTTAATGAGCAGGAGTTTGCTCTGCTTGTTGATAGCAAAGATTCAAGTGTTGGCGCATTGGCAAAGCTGCATTTGCAAGAGGCAAGCACGCTTAATGAGATTAGAGAAAAGCTAGATAAGATTTTTGCCCCAAAATGTATAGTAGCTAAAGAAAATAGCGATGAACATTATGAAGAAGAATGCAAGGTGCTTTACAAGATTTTATGTGAAATGATAGAATCTAAAGATTTAGCCCTGCAAGATTATGAGAGCTTAAAAAATACATTAATGCAACGCTCAAACTTAAAGGGTAAAAAATTCTTTAAGCCTTTAAGGATTCTGCTTACCGGACAAACGCACGGCTTGGAATTAAGCGAGATTTACCCATATTTGCAATTTTTCTTAAAAGATATTGTGCGTTTAGATTTAAATGCTTGTGTAGATTCTAAGCCTACAAAAGACTAGGAGGGGATAATGGTAATAGGCACTTTGTTAAATGCGGTTGCTATGATTGTAAGTATGCTTATAAATCTTTATGTTTGGGTTATTGTCATTGCCGCTCTTATAAGCTGGGTAAGACCCGACCCATACAATCCCATCGTACAAGTGCTAAATCGCCTAACCCAGCCACTTTATGCTAGGCTACGCTCCATTATACCAACAGCAATAAATGGCATTGACTTTGCACCACTCATTTTAGCTGTGCTGCTTAAATTTATTGATTTATCACTTGTGCAGATTCTAGCCAACTACGCTAAGAGTTTGCAAATTTAAGGATTAAAATGAGAATTTTTGTTTTACTGCTTTTAGCTTTTTGTATCGGCTTTGCCAAAACAGATATTACACTTGAATTTTTAGAATCTAAGCCAAAAGGCTTGGCAAGGGATTTTTACATCTGGCAATTTTTATCAAATGAGCAAACTTCTTTGCAAGATGCACTCAAAGCCTATGAGCTTATCCACCGCAAAACTTCAAAACTTGATAGCCTTATGAGTGCTAAAGGCAAGGTAAGTGAACTGCCTAGGAGACTATATTGTCAGCGTCTTAGTTTTGAAAGCCTAAAAAAACAAGATAAGGAGTGTATTAAATCGGGGCTTAATCTTGCTAATGTCCCCACAATGCCACAAAAAAACAAAGATTTTTTATTAAAAACTTTTCAAAATGACCCTGCCTATAAAAAACGCATTGAGATTCTAAGCAAACCAAATATCCTAACAGGTATGCTAAGTAGTGATGCGGCAACTTTTGCAGCCTTATATAACGCACTAAGAGATAATCAACGCTTGCAGATTATCAATCAAAACATCAAGCCCCAAGCATTAAAAAAACTTGCCGATGAAAATAATAAATCCTTTAATAATATGCTGCAAAAAATTATCGTTACCCACGATAATAGCTATGCGAAGTTTAAGCAATCTCTCATTGGTGCTAAAATCACAGGGGCAGATTCTTATACGCTTTTTTTGTTAGGTATTAATGAGATTTTACATCAAAAGCCCAAAGCGGCATTAGAATATTTTAGACTTTCAAGCAAAAATGCTCCAACACCTATGCAGCAAAACCGCGCTCTTTTTTGGGAGTATTATCTTAGCCACGATAACAAAGTCTTAGAGAATCTTGCTTCAAGCACAAATGTGGATCTCTACACTATTTATGCTAATCAAAAGCTAGGCGTGAAACCAAGCTATCAAGTGGTAACAGATTTAGGCAAACTCTCACCCAAAAAACCTGATTTTGATATTAAAGACCCATTCCAATGGCAACTTTTAAAAGATAATCTCTCGCAAGTTAAAAATGATAAAGACTTAGAAGAGTTAAGCAAACATTTCACCTATGAGGATACAAGTGCGCATCTTGCTTATGTCTTAAATCAGCTCAATAAATTTAAGATTCACTATTTTATTACGCCTTTTAGCGATAAGCTTAAATGGAAAAGTGATCACGAGAAAGCCTTTACCTACGCTATTGCCAAGCAGGAAAGCACGCTTTTGCCCGCCCTTGTTTCAACTTCTTATGCGCTAGGTATGATGCAGATTATGCCCTTTAATGTAGAACCTTTTGCTAAAAGTCTAAAACGCGATAATATCACGCTTGAAGATATGTTTAACCCCATAACCGCCCTAGAGTTTGGGACATTCTATCTTAATGATTTAGGTAGGGAGTTTAAACATCCGCTTTTTGTATCTTATGCTTACAATGGCGGACCGGGCTTTTTACGCCGCACATTAAAAACAAAAAAATTCTTTTTGAAAAATCGCAACTACGAGCCGTGGCTCTCTATGGAGCTTATCCCTTATAAAGAATCTCGTGATTATGGCTTTAGAGTTTTGGCAAATTATATTGTTTATCAAGAGAGTTTTGGCAATACTATCAATCTTGAAGCATATCTCAAACAAACACTCATTAACTAAGGAGATTCTATGATACACAAATGCTTATTTCCCGCTGCTGGATATGGCACACGATTTTTACCCGCTACAAAGGCTATGCCAAAGGAAATGCTCCCCATTCTTACAAAACCTCTTATTCAATATGGTGTAGAGGAAGCATTAGAATCTGGCTGCTATGAGATAGGTATTGTTACAGGGCGGGGCAAAAGGAGCATTGAAGATCATTTTGATATAAACTACGAGCTAGAACATCAAATCTCTGGCACAGACAAAGAAGAGTTGCTCTCAAGTATTAGAAAGCTTACAAGCTCCTGCACATTCTCCTACACAAGGCAAAATGAAATGAAAGGCTTAGGACACGCTATTTTGACAGGCGAAACACTTATTGGCAATGAGGCATTTGCTGTGATACTTGCTGATGACTTATGCCATAATGCAAATGGTGCAGGTGTGCTTAGCCAAATGGTAGCTTTGTATAAAAAATATCGCTGTTCCATTGTGGCTATTGAAGAAGTGGATAAAAACGAAGTGGATAAATATGGCATTATCCAAGGTGAAGAAATAGAATCTGGTGTATATCGTGTAAGCGATATGATAGAAAAACCAAGCGTTGATAAAGCACCAAGCAATCTTGCCATTATTGGACGCTATATTTTAACGCCTGATATTTTTGATATTTTACGCGTTACAAAGCCGGGCAAAAAGGGTGAGATTCAAATCACTGATGCCCTTTTAGAACAAGCCAAACAAGGCAGAGTATTAGCCTATAAGTTTCAAGGCAAACGCTATGACTGCGGAAGTATTGATGGCTATGTGAAAGCAACAATTGATTTTTATGAGAATTTTAAGCATTAAGTGCCATAAATGTTTAATATTAGCTTTTATGTTGTTTGTTGGTTGGTATTTTTTCTGCTATGCTTACCTGTTATCTTTGCTGGGCTATTAGCTGTTGCTCTTGAAAATGATAAGATAGAGGTGAAAGAAAGTCGCTTAAGCACTCTTTCAAAAGAAGTTAATGAGTTTGCAAACGACAAAGCCAAGCTTCAACCACTGCTTGATGAGTTTTTACGCTCCTTTAAGACTTACCCAAAAAGTGGAGAGGAGTATGGCTTGTGGATTGAGCTTATCTCTACCTTTGCTGTAAATATGAATCTTATGGAGGTTGATGAGGTGGTGAATTTTCAAGATAGCCTTGAGAGTGCCAACCCCGAAAGCAAAGCAAATATCAAAGAGGCAATCGGTAAAGCCTTACAAAAACGCGAAAGCAAATAAAAGGATTTGACAATGGATTATTTACAAATACACAAAACCCCAAAGATTCAAGGAAGCATTAGTATTTCTGGTGCGAAAAACTCTGCCCTACCCATACTCGCAGCCACACTACTTAGCAAAAATGAAGTAACTATTAGTAATCTCCCTGATGTTGCCGATGTAAAAACCCTAGCTAAACTTTTAGAGCATCTAGGCGTGAATCTTGAATGGCTTAATCCCAACACGCTCAAGGCTCAAGCTCAAAATATCGTGCATACCAAAGCTATTTATGATATTGTGCGAAAAATGCGTGCCTCTATCCTTGTGCTTGGACCGCTTTTAGCACGATTTGGACATTGCGAAGTGAGTTTGCCCGGTGGCTGTGCTATTGGTGCGCGTCCTGTGGATTTACATATTAAAGCTATGGAAAAAATGGGAGCGGAGATTCAAATCAAAGGCGGATATATCATCGCTGAAGCTAAAGGTGGGCTCAAAGGGGCTGATATTTTATTTGATAAAATCACGGTTACGGGAAGTGAAAATGTCATTATGGCAGCAGCCTTAGCTCAAGGCACAACGCGTATTATTAACGCTGCTAAAGAGCCTGAAGTCGTGCAGCTATGCGAGATTCTAGTTCAAAGTGGCATTAAGATTGAAGGCATTGGGACAAATGAGCTAAGTATTGAGGGAAGTGGTGGAGAGCTACTTGATTTTAATCCTATTGAAGTTATACCTGATAGAATCGAAGCGGGGACATATCTATGTGCTGCGGCAATCACAAACTCTTCTATCACGCTTGAAAGGGTGCAAAATACCCACCTTGGAGCTATCACAGATAAGCTAGAAGAAATTGGCTTTAGCTTTAACAAACACGATACATCTCTTACTATACTTCCGGCAGAAAAGTTAAAGCCCTTTGAGATTATCACCACAGAATATCCGGGCTTCCCTACTGATATGCAAGCACAATTTATGGCTCTAGCAACACAATGTGAAGGCACAAGTGTAATTGAGGAGCGATTATTTGAAAATCGCTTTATGCACGTAAGCGAATTACAACGCTTAGGTGCAGATATTTCACTCAAAGGCAACCACGCTACGATTAAAGGTGTTAGCTCTCTTGTTGGAGCTGATGTAATGGCAACAGATTTGAGGGCAAGTTCCGCTCTTATTGTTGCTGCCCTTGTGAGTGAAGGGGTAACAAATATCCATAGAATCTACCACCTTGATAGAGGCTATGAGCAAATTGAAAAAAAGCTTCTTGGTCTTGGAGTTAATATCACACGACTGAAGGACTAGATATAGAGTGAATAAGCAAGGAGGGCAAGAAGGAATGATAAGAATCTTAAAAGCGTGTAGTCTATCTTTATTCTTGCCTTTTATGGTGCTTGGAGTGCAAAAACAAGCAGATGATTTGGAGCTAAGAATCTCCTATACAGGGAGCAAAGATTCACCTATCACGATAAAAACGCATTATTGCAAAGGCACAACACTTAAATGCGGGGTGCAGACTAAAACCGCACCAAATGGCGTTGTGATTTTCCGTGCAAATTATGTCAATGACAAATATGATGGGCTTGTTCGCTCATATTATGCCAATGGTAATTTAAAAGAATCACGAGAATATATTGAAGGCAAAGAGACAAACACACGCACACTTTATTATGAAAATGGCAAGATTCAGCTCACACAAGCCTATGAGCAAAACAAACGCGAGGGCGAGGGTAAAAAATATTATGAATCTGGCAAATTAAAAGAGCAGTTTTTTTACAAAAATGATATGCGTGAGGGCATAAGGCAGGAATTTGACAAATATGAATCGCTTGTTTATGAGACATTTTACAAGCAGGGCAGAAAACAATGGGTGAAGCAATATGACACAAAAGGCAATGTCATTAATGAAACAAGCTGCCGCTGGAATCCGTGCTACTAAGGAAGAAAAGATGAAAAAAGGTAAAGGGATAATAAAAGGGGGAGCAAAAAAAGGGAATCTTATCCTTATATTTTGCTGCATACTAGGGCTTTTTACAGCTTGCACACAAGAGCCACAACCACAAGAAGATAAAACTTTAACTTCTCCCAAAACACAGCAAGAACAAAGCAAAAAACATAAGCAGGGCAAAAATACAGAATCTCAACCAAAGCCTAGCCAAAAACAAACCCAAACTCCTACCCAAACCCCAAGCCAAAGCAAAGATACTACAAACAACCAAGAGCAAGATTCTAAATCTCCTGCGGAAGTTTTAGCCCCAAATCCACAAGATTCTCAAAGCACCAAAAAATACACGCAAGAAATGCTTGAAAATATCACAGGTGAAGAAAGGAATGAGCAAGTAGAAGAAGATGGACGCACATACAACGCACATATCACCTATAAAAATGGCACAAAAATCAAGCACGGCAAAGAGATTTTGTATTATCTTGATGGTGGAGTGGCACAGAGGGCATTTTATGTTGATGGCAAAAAAGAAGGATTGTTTCAAATGTTTAGCCAAAAGGGTGTGCTCATTTATGAAGCATATTATCGTAATGGACTGCTTCACGGACCTTGCAAACTTTTTGATGTCGCAAGTGGCAAGATTAAAAGTGAGATGAACTTCGCTTATGGACTGCAAGTTGGGCAGATGAATATTTATGATATAAAAAGTGGCAAACTTTGGCATCAGCTCCATTACAAACAAGGCAAAAAAGATGGCAAGGCTGTAGAGTTTGATGAATCTGGCAAGATTGTGCGTGAAGTGTTTTACCGCGATGATATAGAGATAAGGCGTTAAAACAAAACTGCTAGAATGCGGAGAATATCCACAAATGCTTAAAGGATTTTTACAATGAATATGTTTGTTTCCACACGAGATGATAATAAGGAATTAAGTGTTACTTTTGAACACGCAATGCTTAATCCAAATGCCCCACAAGGCGGACTTTACACATTTTCAAAGCTCCCTTTTATCAACATAGAAGAGCTAAAAAGCTTTCAAGCCTTTTCATATAAACAATTATGCGAAGCACTCTTTTCTCATCTCAAGCTCAATCTTAACCCACATTTTTTGCAAGAGGCTTTGCAAAGCTATGATAGCTTTGATGACCCCACAAATCCCGCTCCGCTATATGCCTTAAATAAAAATCTCTTTATGCTCAATCTCCATTCTGGTCCTACACGAGCTTTCAAAGATATGGCATTGCAACCCTTTGGTGTGTTACTCTCCTCATTTGCCAAAGCAAACAAAACACCTTTTATGATTCTTGCTGCTACAAGTGGCGATACGGGTCCTGCGACACTACAAAGCTTTGCGAATAAAGACTATATCAAAGTCGTATGCCTCTATCCAGATGGAGGCACAAGCGATGTGCAAAGATTGCAAATGACAACACAAGAATCTAAAAATTGCAAGGTTATCGGTATTAAAGGCGATTTTGATGATGCTCAAAGTGCATTAAAAAATCTCCTTGCGAATAAAGATTTTATCCATAAGCTTAATAATCTTGGAATCTCGCTCTCCGCTGCCAACTCCGTAAATATAGGACGCATTGTTTTTCAAATTGTATATCATTTTTGGGCATATCTAAGTGCTGTAAAAAATGGTCATATCACTCTAGGAGAAAAGCTCTCCATTATCGTTCCTAGTGGCAATTTTGGCAATATTTTGGGTGCATTTTTTGCTAAAAAGATGGGGCTTCCGCTTCATCGGCTTGTAGTTGCATCTAATGAGAATAATATTTTGAGTGATTTTATTAATACCGGCGTATATGATGTTTCTTTCCGCCATCTTATCAAGTCAAAATCCCCTGCTATGGATATTTTAAAAAGTTCAAATGTAGAGCGAATGCTGTATTTTTTCTTTGGTGCTAAACGCACAAAAGAGCTAATGGAGAATCTTGCAGCACAAGGAAAATACAGCCTTTCAGATTCTGAACTAGCTCTTTTGCAAGAAGATTTTAGTGCAATGAGCTGCGATGATGAGCAATGTTTGCAAAGCATAGAGGAATGCTTTAAAAGCGGCTATGTGCTTGACCCACACACGGCGATTGGATATTTTGTAGCAAAAAATTTACAACAAAAAGGCGTGATAGGCAAAAGCATTTTTCTTGCCACAGCCGAATGGAGCAAATTTGCCCCAAGTGTTTATCTCGCCCTAATGGGAGATAAGATTGCAAAATCTTGCTCCACAGCACATAGCACGCTGCACGATGAGGAAGCTATTAAAGCCATTTGTGCCAAAGCCAACTGCACAATCTCAAAGCAAATCACAAACCTTTTTGCCAAAGAAGAAGTGCAAAAAGATGTGCTTGATGTTGAAAAATTAGAATCTCATATTATAGAGTGGCTCAAAACATTATAGAGTAGTCAAACAAGGCTAATTAATACAAATATGCTAGAATCTCGCCCAAAGATTTGAAAGCCAAAAGGAGTGAAAAGATGGACTTTGTTAGCGTGATTATGGGAAGCAAGAGCGATTGGAATGTGATGAGCGAATGTGTGGAGGTGCTTAAAAAATTTGATGTTGCTTATGAAGTGATTATAAGTTCAGCTCATCGCTCACCTGAACGAACAAAAGAATATATCAAAGATGCGCAATCTCGCGGCGCTCAAGTATTTATTGGTGCAGCAGGTATGGCAGCCCATTTAGCCGGAGCCATTGCCTCGCAAACTTGCAAACCCGTCATTGGTGTGCCTTTAAGCGGTGGGGCATTAGATGGCCTTGATGCCTTGCTTTCAACCGTGCAAATGCCTAGCTCTATGCCTGTGGCAACGGTGAGTATCGGCAAGGCTGGGGCGATTAATGCAGCATATTTAGCTATGCAGATTCTTAGTCTTAAAAATGAAGAGCTTGCTGGAAAACTCATTGAAGATCGCGTGATGAAAGCTAAAAAAGTAGAGCTAGATTCAGCAGAAATTGAAGTGAGAATCTAAGGGGGATTTATGGATAATACGACAACTTGGCTAGAGCTTCACGAGTTTGTCAAACTCTCTGGGCTTGATGAAACAAAGATTATGGATTTGATTAATGAGGGGAGCATAAAAAGCAAAGAGGAAGAAAATAAGATTTTTGTTGATGCGACTTCTGGGACTTCCGCTCTTGTGAAAAAAGTAGAATCTGGGCTCGTGTCGGCTGATATGAATGGCAAGGAGCTTGATCCCGTCTTTGTAGAAAAGACAATCTCCACTATCCTTGGACTGCACGATAAGGTCATTTCAGCAAAAGATGAAACCATAAGTGCATTTAAAAATGAAAACTCATTTTTAAAAGATGCCCTTATTTCTATGCAAGAAGTCTATGATGATGATAAAAAGACAATGGAAACTTTGCGTTTAGAATTAGAACGCTCAAGAGAAGAAATTGAATTTATGAAACGCAAATACCGCCTAATGTGGGGCAAAGTCTCTAATATGACAGAGTCAAAATGATAGCGCAAGTTGCTTGTTTTACCTGTTTGCAAGGACAGATTAAAAACTTTTCTCAAATGATTCCAAATCATAATTTGCAGTCTTTACAAACACGCGTTGAAAAAAATCTCTCACTCTTAAAACAAAGCTACATTGCCCCACATAAGCACGACAATCTTTTAACCCCACCACAAATTGCCATTGATATTTATAAGGATCTTGCTACCACCTTGCAAAATGATGATCCATACGCACAAGTCAAGCAAGAAAGCATTGAAAAGGCATTTGAAATCTCTCAAGAGATTGTCTCACGCTATCCCGCTCCTAAGCTTAAGCCAACAATACATAATGAAAAAATAGTATGGAGTAAAGATTCTATCTTTACTCGGCTAGATTGGGCGGTGAGAATGGCGATTCTAGGCAATGTTATTGACTATGGCTCACAGCATAGCTTTAGCTTTGACAATGCAGATTTTGATTTTAAATCTTTGCACTTTGGGGTGTATGACTTAAAGCCTTTTATCTCAAAATTAGAATCTGCTAAAAGCCTTTTGTATATCGCTGATAATGCGGGAGAAAACATCTTTGATACCCTGCTTATTGCCACGCTTAAAGCTATTTATCCACATCTTAGCATCACTTATGCGGTGCGTGGCAGGGCGATTATTAATGATTTGACATTGCAGGATATGCTCCACCCTCTAGCACAGCCTTTGGTAGAATCTTGTGAAGTTTTAAGCTCTGGTGTGAGAAGTCCGGGCTTTGTGTATGCTGATGCGAATACTCAAACCCAAAGCCTTTATGATTCTGCGGATATGATTCTAGCCAAAGGTATGGGGAATTTTGAATGTTTAGAATCTTATAAAGATGAGCGACTTTTTTTGCTTTTTAAAATCAAATGCGATGTCGTGGCAAAGTTTTGCAACAAAGCCAAAGGCACAATGATGTTTTTACACAATACAAAGGAGTAATATGCTTAGTTTTTCAGATATTTTATTGCAACTACAAGAATTTTGGAAAAATCAAGGCTGCCTTATCGTGCAGCCCTATGATATTCCAGCAGGTGCGGGGACATTCCACCCTGCGACTTTATTAAGAAGTCTAGATTCAAAGCCTTGGAGTGTAGCCTATGTCGCACCCTCTCGCCGTCCCACAGATGGACGATACGGAGAGAATCCAAACCGCTTAGGAAGCTACTATCAATTTCAAGTGCTCATTAAACCAAGCCCGGATAATATTCAAGAGCTATATTTGCGTAGTCTTGAATCTTTGGGGCTAGATATTAAATCTCACGATGTGCGTTTTGTAGAAGACAATTGGGAATCCCCAACGCTTGGAGCGTGGGGGCTAGGCTGGGAAGTATGGCTTGATGGTATGGAAGTAACGCAATTTACATATTTTCAGCAAGTAGGTGGTATCCCCTGTCGCCCTGTGGCAGTAGAAATCACCTATGGTGTGGAAAGACTAGCAATGTATATTCAAGGCAAGGAAAATATTTTTGACATTGTGTGGAACAATAATCCGCCAATGCTTTATGCTGATGTGCATTTGCAAGGCGAATATGAGTTTTCAAAATATCACTTTGAAGTAGCAGATACACAAATGCTTTTTAATATTTTTAATCAATACGCTAATGAAGTCAAAAACTGCTTGGAGCAGAAAATCCCCCTTGTAGCCTATGACTACACGATGCTTGCAAGCCATTGCTTTAATGTGCTTGATGCGAGAAAGGCTATCTCTGTGGCTCAAAGACAAAACTACATTTTGCAAATCCGCGAACTCGCTAAATCCTGTGCCTTGCTGTATAAAGAAATGGAGAGTGAAAGGGAAGGCAGAATCACAAAGGCAAAAGGACAATAATGCGTTTTATCCTTGCTTTTTTTCTCGCTTTTAATGCTCTTGCACATTTGCTTTATGCAGAGAATCTTGTGCGTGATTTTACACTCTACAAACTCAATGAAGGCGATAAAAATGCCCCTACTCTGCTGCTTATGGGTGGGATTCACGGCGATGAGCCCGGAGCATATTATTCCACAGATATTTTTTTGCGACATTATAAAATAACAAAAGGAAGTGTATGGGTCGTGCCTGTGGTCAATCCACACGGAATGTTTGCCAATATGCGTGGCGTGTATGGCGATATGAATCGCAAATTTGCCGCTTTGAGCCAAAATGACCCAGATTATGAAAGTATCCAAAAAATAAAAAGGCTCCTTGCTCACCCTGAAATTGACATCTCGATGCACTTGCACGATGGAAGTGGATATTGGCGTCCAAAATATGAGAGCAATCTCCTTAATCCACGCAAATGGGGAAACTGCTCCGTTGTAGATCAAATACGCATTGATACAAAATATGGAGAGCTTGAATCTTATGTCGCACAAATGGTGGCTGATATTAATATCCATATCCTTAACCCCATTCATCGCTTCCACGTGCATAATACCCAAACAAAAGCCAAAAACGATGTTGAGCAGCTCAAAGCCCTTACTTTCTTTTCACTCTCCTTAAATAAACCCGCTCTTACAAATGAGACAAGCAAAGAGCTTGATGTGCCAACGCGTGTATTTTATCATCTTTTAGCTATTGAATCTTTACTAGGACAGCTAGGCATTGTGTTTGAGCGGGATTTTGAGCTTAATGTCGCCAGTGTCAAAGCACTGCTTAGCACGCAGAATCTATATGCAAAAATTGAAGATTCTATTTTTTTACCACTGGATTCTTTAAGGGCAAATCTTACATACTTTCCATTGCCAAAGCAAAATAGCCTCAAACAGCTAAAGATTGAAAGCCCAACCTATCTGCTTGGCATAGTCCCTAGCAAAAATGGCAATGTAAATTTACAATATGGCTCACGCAAACTTAGCACACTTTCTCCACAATGGTATGACTTTGAGCATTCGCTTCAAAATGTGAATCTTAAAGTTGATGGAAAGCTAAAATCTGTGCCAATAGGCTCAATCATCTATGCAGAGCAAGATGTAGAATTTGAGCCTATGAAACATCATAGAGTAAATGTCATTGGCTATGTCAAACCCAACGATAACAATCCATTGCCCGATGAAAGCGGTATAAAAATCTCCAAAAAAGACTTTAAACCCCAATATAGCCTTGATACAACATCATCACATTTTCGTGCGGAGTTCTATCGCGATAATGCCTTTAGCGGTATGATTATCATCTCTTTTGCTAAGCCCAAAGAGGTTAAAACCCCTTCTTATCACCAAGTGCATTACACTCCAGCACCCACCTCAAAAACCTTGCAAACAGGTAAAAATACACAGCTTGCCACAGCACAATCCAAACAAGCAGATTCACACAAAGAGCCACAGCAAACAGCCCCTACCAAAGCACCCACACCAAACTCCATACCAACGGATACAAACAAGCATAAAGATAAGTCAAAAACTCCGCTAGAGCCAAAAGATACCAAAACAGAATCTTTAGCGACAACCCCTACAATCCTTGCTGTTAAATCAAACCTTGGCTTAAACTTAAGAACAAAGCCTAGCACAGATTCTGCCATTGTTGCCAAATTGCCAAAATACACGCAAGTAAAAGTTTTGCAAAAGCAAGGCAAGTGGAGCAAGGTTAGCATAGATTCACTTCCATATATGACACTTCCACAAACACTTCAAGGCTATGTGATAAGCCAAGCCCTAAGCGACACGCTTTTGCCCCCACAAAAGCAAACTCAACCCAAAATACAAAAAGAGTTACAACCCCAAAAGCAAGAAGTGCAAGACACCACCCCAAAACAAACACACAATCAAACATTAGATTCTATACAAAACCTATCGCACACAAAAAGAGAATCTTATGCAAAGGTCATTGTCAATACTGCTATGATAAGAAGTGAGCCAAATACAAATGCAGCCATTGTTGCCAAAGCACCGATGGGGCGAGAAATGCAGATTCTAGCTTTTGTGGAAGATAAAGATAAAAAAGAGTGGGCGAAGATTTATTATATATTTGAAGGACAAAGTGGCAAGAGGGAGATTCAAGGCTATGTGGCAAAACGACTTATAAAGCCTATTCCATAAGGATAAAAGTATGGATTTTATCATTAATGAAGATACTTTTTTGATTTCTGATAGTCATTTTGGACATAAAGCAGTGCTACAAAGAGAGCCTTCGCGTCTAAAAAGTGCTAGGGCAAATGGCTATGATGATTTTTATGCTTTTCATAAAGACTTGTGGAATAAAGCCGTTGGCAAAAAGGATAGAATCTTGCATTTGGGGGATTTGTATTATCCGGGTGGGTTTGATTACCTAAAAGGACTGCGTGGCAAAAAGCAGCTCATCATTGGCAATAATGATGTAAAGCGATTTACCAAACTCAAAACGCTTAAAAATTGGCAAGTGCAAAAAGGCTTAAACTTGCGGATTCCACAAGAGAAGGCAATACGCAAAAAACTCTATGAAAAATTTGGCAAAATGATGATAAAAGATGATATTTATCTTAATGCCATTATTGTTGATTGCAACAAAGAGCGGATTATGTTTTCACACTTTCCTGTTTTTCACCGCAAGGCTCACGATAGATTTGCCAAAAGTAGAGAAAGCCTAGATACGCTTTTTGCCTTAGCAGATTGTAGCTTAAATATCCACGGACACATTCATTCACGCGATACTAACCATTCCTTTTGCTTTAATGTTAGCTGTGAGCGTTTGGGTTATGAGCCAAAGACCTTGGGCGAGATTCTAAGATTGTGGCGTGAGAGAAATAGAATTGAGTGAAAAATAGAATCTAAAAGGTAGGCAATGGTTTATTTTTACGCACTTATCGTCAATGGCACAAAGCAGATTCCAAAGTCATTTCACAATGCTTTTGCCAAATTACAAGAATACAATGTCCTTGAAACACAAGGACATATCCACAAGCTTAAAAGTGATTTTATCATAGGCAGTGTGGATATTTCACAAAGTGGCAAAGTTTTTCTTAAAAGTTTTAAAGACACGGATTGCACGGATTTTATACTTGAAAAAGGCAAATTTTATAAACTCAAAAAGGGCGATATTATCCTTGCCAAAAGGGGTAAATCAAAAAACAAAGGGCAAAAGGGCAAAATAAAACAAAAAGCAAACCTCATCACACTCTTATACGCTACAAAGCCCTATGCTATTGCTGTGCTTGTAATGAAAAAGGGACAGATTCTAGCCCTAGAGCTAGAATCTAGAGGGAAAAAGGGGCGTTACCTTGAGCTAAAACTCTCGCAAAAATCGCTCAAAGCCCTGCCTAAGCATTGCATAGTCAAGGTGGAAGTGGCAAGTGGCAATATTGTAGAGGTTTTTGGTGTGCTAGAAGATGCAAGCATTGATGAAAAAATCGCCCTAAGCACCTATAATCGCATATATGATTTTAGCCCTAGCTCTAATGATTTTGCCCTATCTTTTGGCAATGAAGTGCATAAGGATATGTATCCCAATCGTGTAGATTTAAGCCATCTGCCCTTTTGTGTGATAGACCCCATTGATGCAAAAGACCACGATGATGCGATTTATTTTGATGCAAACTCACGCACACTCTATGTGGCAATAGCCGATGTAAGCGAGTATGTGAGCTTTCAAAGTGAGCTTGATAAGGAAGCTAAAAAAAGGGGCTTTAGCTTGTATTTTCCACATAAGGTTTTGCCAATGCTACCTTTTGCCCTAAGCAGTGGAATCTGCTCTTTAAAGCAAAATGCTCTGCGTTTGGCAATGGTGTGGGAGATAAGCTTAAGCACAAAAGCAGAAGTCAAAAAGAGCAGACTTTTTGAAGCCCTTATCCGCTCACACGCTAATGTAAGCTACGAAGATATAGAATCTTTTTTACGCAATAAGCCCACATCGCTGCCAGATTCTATCACGCAATGGCTCAAGGCTTATGTGCCATTTGTGAAAAAGTGTAGAAAAAATCGCTTAAACTTGGGCTTTGATTTTACAAGCAATGAGATAAAGCTAGAGCTTAATGAATCTGCAGAAATTGTCTCGTGGCATAGAAGTAGCCAAACCCTAGCTCATAGCATTATTGAAGAATCTATGCTTTTGGCGAATGTGGAGAGTGCCAAAATGCTAGATTCAGGTATTTTTAGAATCCACCCTCCACCAAAGCTAGAGCGAGTAGATGAGCTAATGTGGGAGCTAGAATCTATGGGTTATGAAGTGCCAAAAACACAAGATATACATACGCTCATCACGCAGATTCAAGCCCAAGCTGACAAAAAAGATAAAGCCAAAATATCCCACAATGAAAATCAAAGAGAAATTGTAGATGCTCAAATTATCAAATCTCTAAGTAAGGCTACTTATAGTTCAAAGCCTTTAGCTCATTTTGGCTTAGGATTTGAAACTTATACACATTTTACTTCGCCTATCCGCCGATATAGCGACCTTTTTGTTCATAGAATCTTAAAAGCAATTTTGCATAAAGATAAGCATTTACCCTTTTTACTTGAATCTTGCAACGCCATCGCACAAGAGCTTAATCTCAAAGAAAAGCAAATAAGCCAAATTGAGCTATATTTTTATCATCTTAAAATGCTACGATATGCTAAAAAACTTTTAGATAAACAACCTTTGATATGTAAGATTCTTGTCAATAGCAGTGAAGAAGAGGGTATAGCACTTAATGTCATTCCACAGGCAAAAATCACGCTTGATAGGTTTCTGCCTCGCTTTAGTATAGCTGAAGTGGAGGTAGAAGAAGTGGATTTGCTCTCTATGAGTATTTATGCAAAGGTGCTAGATTCACAAACGCAAGACTTTATATCACATAAACGCACTAAAAAATCGCACAAAGGAAAAAAATGAATAAAGCTCAGCTTGATACGCTATTAAGACAGAATCCGCCCCGTGCGAGTTTTTTATATGGGGATAGCTTTATGGTGGGCTATTATAGTAGAAAGATTGCCAATGCCTTACAAAGTGAAGAGAAAAATACCTTTTACTTTGATGAATATAATAGTGTCAATATTAATACACTCCTTTCACAAGGCTCACTTTTTGGCACAAGCTCCCTTGTAGTGCTAAAGCTCAATCACAAGCTACCTAAAGCCGACATTGAGCTATTCTTACACTCACTATGTGCAAATACGCATAATGCGTTGATTATAGAATACTATCAGGCACAAAATAAATCTAGTGGCGATTATATGCGTGATTGCAAGAGTATTGTGGGGTATTTTCATCAACCCAAAATGCCAAAAGATAGCATTGTTGAAGTGCGATTTTTTGAGCCAAATATGAAAGAGCGTATGGGCTTTTTGCAAGAGAGAAGTAAGGAGCTTGGACTAAAAATAGAAGATAGAATCTTAAATCAGATTCTAAGTATGCAAAATAATGATATCGCATTGGCATTAAATGAGCTAGAGAAATTCACCATTTATACTGGAAAAAACATTGATATAAGTGATGTCAATCTGCTGTGTGATGGTGTAGGAAGCTTCAGCACAGAAGAGTTGTGCTGTGCGGTTATGGATAAAAAGCCCTTTATCCACATACTCCAAAATATTTACGAAGAGGGAATAAATGAGATTATGATGATTGGGGAGATTCAGCGATTTTTCTACCAACTCTTTTTGTTTTTTGCTTATGCAAAGAGCTATGGCTCAATCAATGCCAAAGAGATTCTAGGCTACAATCCCCCAACCCATATCATTGAGCGTTTATCGCGGTATTGCATACGCTTCAAAGAAGCAGAATATATTCAAATTTTTGAGCTACTTTCACTTTGGCGATATGAAGTCAGCAAGGGTAAATCCAAGCAATCTATGAGTGCTTTAATCAAAATTCAAGAAATGATACGCTAGAATCCGCCCCCTATACCTTGCTCTTTTGTGCTACAAAAGGGCGGTTACACCAAAAGGAGAGAAAAAATGAAATTCTACGAGACGATGTTTATCCTCAAACCAACGCTTGTTGAAGAAGAGATTAAAACAAGAATTGAGTTCTTTAAAGAGGTTATTACAAAAAATGGTGGTGAGATTGAAACCTGTCTTGATATGGGTATGCGAAATCTTGCTTATGAAATCAAGAAAAATAAACGCGGATACTATTTTGTTATCTACTTCAAAGCACAGCCAAGCTTGATTTTGGAGCTTGAGCGAAACTATCGCATTAATGAAGAGATTTTGCGATTTATTGTGATTAAATATGAAAGCAAAAAGGAGCAAAATGCGTGGCAATCACTCGTTAATAAGGCAAATAACAAGCCTGAAGCAAAAGCAACAAAGCCTAAAAAAACCCAAGCAAAAGAGGAAGCCACAAAGGCAGATAATGAGGAAACTCCAAAAGCCTAATAACAAAAGGACGCTAGATGTATAACAAGGTAATTATGATGGGAAACCTCACGCGAGATGTAGAACTACGATACTTGCCTAGCGGAAGTGCTCTAGCAACTATTGGATTAGCAAGTAATAGAAGATTTAAAAAGCAAGATGGCTCACCGGGTGAAGAGGTGTGTTTTGTTGATGTCAAGCTTTTTGGACGCACTGCAGAGATAGCCAATCAGTACCTAAGAAAAGGGAGCAAGATTCTCGTTGAAGGGCGATTGAGCTTTGAATCTTGGACCGACCAAAGCGGAGCCAAAAAAAGCAAACATACCATCACGGCTGAAAGTATGCAAATGCTGGATACTAAATCTTCAAGTGAAAATGGTGCTTATAGTGAGAATAGTGGCTATAACAATGCCTACACTCAAAATAGTGGATATGATAATCCAAATGCGGGATACAATAATCCACAAAACTATACTCAACCACAAACTTATGGCGGTGGGAGAGAGGCAGCGGGAGGCTACTCTCAAAATATCCCTGAAATCAATATTGATGATGAAGACCTCCCATTTTAAGCGTAATTTTTAGCAAGGAGACCCAAATGGAAAAGAAAAAATACTCAAAACGATACTGCCGATATACTGAAGCTAAGCTTGAGTTTATTGATTACAAAGATGTGGAGATGCTCAAACACTCACTTTCAGAGCGATACAAGATTATGCCAAGACGCCTTACAGGTAATACAAAAAAATGGCAAGAGCGTGTGGAAGTGGCTATCAAACGCGCAAGACATATGGCACTTATCCCATATATTGTAGATAGAAAAAAGGTCGTTGAGAATCCTTTTAAAATCTAATCTTATGTCGCTTTTTGCGACATACTTCCATAGCCTCTATAAATTTAGCTTTCTCTTATCCCATTAGCCTTATAATACCCGCTTTTAATCCTTTAGATTCTAGGTTTAGCAATGAATAAATTTGTCTCGCTACATCTTTTATTTTTTACCTGCATTTGTGGTGTTTTTTTGTGGATTGTAGATTCTTCTAGGATAAGCCAAGAAGTGCTTGATTTATTCCCAGATAATGACAATAGAGCCTTGATTGAAGCCCACAGGCATTTTGCAAATTCAAAATATGTTCCATTGGCTTTACGCGGATTTGATGAATCTTCAAAAAAGCGATTTGGCACGCTGCTTGAGCAGGTTGAACAACTTAGCAATGTAGCCTCAATCCTGCAATACCGCCCATCACAGCAACAGCAACTTTATGATTTTTTGACACATAGTGCCTCATATCTTCTTGCTCCAGATTCTAGCCTAGAGTTAGATTCGCAAACTTTTACTCAAACTTTTATGCCCATTTTGCAGACATTGCCACCTTTGCAAGATTCACACTCGCCCCTTGTTGCTAAAGATTATGGATTTTATGCGCTCATAGAACTACATAGCCTTGAAGATACGCAGTTACAAGATACGCTTAAAAGCTTCAAGGAGCTAGAATCTAGCTATCCTGATATGCGATATTTTTCCCCTGATTTTATGCGTGTGGAGAATTTGGGTTTAATTCTACAAGAAGTAAATTTACTTTTAGGCTTTGCTTCACTTGTGTTTATTGTGCTATACTTTGTGATTCTCCGCATACCACTTTTGACCTTTCATACTATTTGCACGCTCATTCTTGCTAATATGGTTGCTATTTTGCTCGTGCTATGCGTGTATCCAAAGGTTACAATTATGGCGTTAAGCTTTGGTATGGGGATCTCAAATATTGCCATAGATTATATGATGCACCATCACTTTTTTGGGCTTTACGCACAGAAAAAAGCAACCTTTAATCGTGCTGTGTTTTATGGCTACATCACTACGATGCTAGGCTTTGGGGCGTGCTTATTTATTCCTTTTCCGCTTTTGGCTCAGCTTGCCTTGTATGCGATGATTTCTCTAAGCATTGCTTATGTTAGTTTTGCTTTTATCTATCCGCATTTGGGCTTGAAGCCCCCTAAACTTTTTGCTTTTATAAGCCGCATAAGAAGCCCGCGCATACCCTCTTTAATATTCTTGCTCCTAGCTCTTCTTGGCTTTATTTACGCCGCTTGGCACACAAAGCTTGATTTTGACTTATCCAAACTTGATTATCACAACACTCAAATGCTTGAACAAAGGGCATTTTTTGAGAGAACTCAAAATGATGTGCCACAGGTTTTGCTCCAAGCTAAAGAGGCTCACGGGCTTATGCTTTTTGTGCGAGGGCTTCTTGCTAATGATTCAAACATCACCTTTAATAAAAAGCAAGGAAGCATACAAGATGGATATTTTTACCTTTTGGCAAATATGACACACGAGCAGATTCGGCACGCCACTTCGCTCCTTAATGACCTTAAAACAGATTCTGGCACAAACCTTAAACTGTGGAGCGTAGAAGAGCAAAAGCAGATTTTAGAATCTAAGCTTACCCTTGAAACACGCCCTTTGCAAAAGATTATGGATTCTCTTGCAGATTCTATTTATCAGCCAATGCTGATTGTTTTGTGTCTTGCCCTAGGGCTTATGCTTCTCTCTTTGGTAGTGAGTTTGAAAAAAGATTTCTTCCACGCAGCAAGTTTTGTGCTTTTCCCCTTGAGCGTGGCACTTTGTGTCATTGCAAGTCATAGTGAATTTAATATGATGCATCTTTTTGCGTTGCTTATTCTTGTAGTGGTGAGCGTTGATTATGGAATCTATGCGATAAAAGAGGGGGAAAATCCGCGCACAAATCACGCTATTATTTTTTCAGCTTTGACTACCGGGGCGAGTTTTGGGATTCTCATTCTTTCACAAACCAAGGCGCTTAATTCCTTTGGAGAAGTGATTTTTAGCGGTATGTGTTGTATGATGATTTTGCTTGTGTTTGGGAGATTTGGGCAAAGATTCTAGCCTAATAGAATGAAGCTAGAATCTTAAGGCTTGTTATCTATCTTTGAGTTTTAGCTCACCGATAAGCTTAGCATAGCGAGTGTATTGCGTTTTCTTAAGGTAGGCTAGAAGTGATTTTCTCTGTCCTACAAGCTTCAAAAGCCCTAAACGACTTGAATGATCTTTTGGATTTGCTTTTAAATGCTCTGTCAAATCCGCAATTCTCTGTGAAAGCAATGCAATTTGCACTTCACTTGAGCCTGTATCCTTACCATCTCTTGCAAATTTTGCAATGATTTCCTTTTTTTTCGCCGTATCTAAAGCCATAATGACCTCCTTGATTGGTATAAAATAAAGCGTGGATTCTAGCACAAATTGCTAAAGATTGGCTAAAAGCGTATCAAATCAGCTAAAATATATGTTTCAATCAATACCAAAGGCAAAAAACACCTGCGATCCGTGGATATAGCCAAATATTGGACTTTTTGCGCCATTGGGGAAATAAAACACTCCAAGCCAAGCAGAATCTTGCGTGCTTGCCTTACTCCTAGCCGATAGGCTCTCCCCTGCATAATACAATCTCGCACCAGCTTCGCTACTAGCCCCTCCGCCAAAATCCTTTGCCACACGCTCGCGCTTAATTTGTGTAATGATTGTGCCATTGGGGGATTGGCGGAGGTTGATATAGCTATCTGTAGATTTATATTTCAAACGCAAAGACCCTAAATCTTCATAAGCCAAAGGCGAGATAGAAATACCGCTCAAAATCTCCACGCGTTCTATATTTGCATAAATCTCATGCCCCGCATCACCCTCACCATAGAATCTATAATGTTTAAGCCGCACTTTTGCCCTAGCTGCCACGATAGCAAAAATCTTTTTATCCATTCCAAGCTCGCCGGGTAGTGTCAGCTCCCTAGCATTATGAATAAGCACAGCTCTATTTTCTCTATGCTTTGTAAAATCTATCTTCTTCAGCTCATCTATACTAATAAAACTATGATACAAAAATGGCAGCTTAAGATTTGTATCAGGGTAGAATCTTAGGCTCATTTGACTCTCCTCCATTTCGCCCTCATAGCCTTTCTCAAGCACGCCGGTAAGCTCCACTTCTCCAGCAAAGCTCACTTCTTCTACACCATTAGTCCCTACACCATTAGTCCCGCTAAATGTGAGAGAATCATAGCTCACTATACCACTATCACTTAATAGCCCTGTGTGCATCAGCTCCCTAGGGAAGCTAAAAGCTACTACCACCAACAAGCTGATAACCACAAAAATCCTTAGCATTGCTTACTCCTTTTGATGTTTATGGATTTTTACCCTTTGACTTGCTGGTATATTTGACCCTAGATCCTACTTAGATTCTCACATCTTGGCATTTTTTGTTAGAACTAGCACAGCTAAAAAAACAACTTCTAGTTTACTATGGCTTTGCATTGTCTCTAACCCTCTATTCTTCAATATAATTTTTCAGCTTTCTGCCCACTTTTGGGTGTTTGAGCTTTTTAATCGCACTAGATTCTATTTGTCGCACACGCTCACGCGTTACATTTAGCTCCTTGCCAATCTCCTCAAGCGTGCGATCACTCTCATCATCAAGCAGTCCAAAACGCATACGGATAACCGCTTTTTCCCTATCATTGAGCTGCTCTAGCACATCATCAATCTGCACCTTCAAATCCTCTTTAAGGATATAGTCCATAGGACCAACCGAGCTTTTATCCTCCACAAAATCCCCAAACTTCCCATCATCATCGCTACCAATAGGTGCATCAAGGCTTACTGGCTCTTTTGTGATTTTGATCACATTTTTGACTTTATCAATAGGCAATCCCACTTCTTTAGCAATGTATTCAATATCTGGCTCTTTGCCCGTTTCCTGTATATGCTTACGCATAATTTTGTGGATTCTATTAATCGTCTCTATCATATGGATAGGGATTCTAATGGTGCGCGCTTGATCGGCTATGGCACGAGAGATAGCTTGGCGAATCCACCAAGTCGCATAAGTAGAGAATTTAAAGCCTTTTTTATACTCAAACTTATCCACAGCTTTCATAAGCCCAATATTCCCCTCTTGAATCAAGTCCAAAAAAGGCAATCCGCGGTTTGTATAACGCTTAGCAATACTCACAACAAGGCGGAGATTTGACTTTGCCATTTTTGCCTTTGCTTTGTCCGAAATGGACTTTCCGCGTTTGATTTGCTCTAAAATCTCTTTTAACTTCTCTGGCTCTAGGTTAAATCCACCCTCACTTGCCTCTTTTGTTTGAAAAAGTTTCTTAAGCTCCATATACACGCTAACCATAGTCGTTTCTGGCACCATCGCAGCAATCTCATCGCGACTCATCGCGGTAATATTAGCAAGAATCTTTTGATGATTTTCCACAAGCGTGTCGTTAAATAACGGCAATTTATATTCCAAACGCTTTAATTCACGCTCAAAGCCATCACCGCTTTTAAGACTATTTTCCATAGCTCTTACAAGCTCGTTAATTAACTTGCTCGTAGGTCCCAAATCTAAAAGCTTCATCTTTAAAATATGTTTCTTGTGGGAGAGCAACAAAATATGCCCTAATTCATCTTCACTTTCACTTATAGGCGTCTCAAGCACTTTAAGCCAATCCTTTTTTGCCTTATCAAGCGCCTTGAAGCTCTCCATTACCTTTTCAATTCTTTTTTGATCTTTTTTAGAGTTTGCCTTGCGTGAGTTCTCCTCTTCATCAACAGCATCAAACTCCTCTTCCTCCTCCTCACTATCCTCTTCCTCATCATCAAAGCTTTTAAATAACTCTTTTACGCGTCTCTCTCTATTAATCAGTGCATCTTTATAATCATAGATAAAATCAATTAAATATGGCACAGAGCAAATCGCATCAAGTATAGTATTTTCACCTAACTCTATATTTTTACTTAAGCTCACTTCCTCTTCTTTGGTCAGCAATGGAATCTGCCCCATCTCACGCAAATACATTCTTACAGGGCTATCGCTTCTACTCCATTCTAATAGCTCCTTGTCTTTCATAAAATCAAATTCATCTTCAAGCTCTTCATTGAGAAGCTTTTTTCTATCAGCTTGACGTTGAATCTGCTCTTTAGTGTTAAGCATTTTTGCCACTTCAGATGAGCTTAAAAGCTGCTTGTTATATTTTTTACTTAAATCTTTTATTTTTTTTACTTGTGCTGCTGTGGGGGCTTTGAGCATAATCTGTGCGATTTTCTCATAAGTTATATAATCGCTATCCTCTTCTTTAAAAAGATTTTTTAACTCCGCATTAACTTCTTTTGATTTTTTGCCTATTTTTTCGGATTTTTCTGACATTTATTGTATCCTTGCAGTGAAATAGTGGAAGATAAAATCGGCAATTGTATTGAAAATTGCATAAATATTTGATTAAGGTTAAAAATCCTCCCTAATCCTAAGATTAGGGATTTAAGATTATTTTGGGTTGATCTCTTCGCGTCTTTGGAGATATTCCCAACGCGCTTCTACATCTTTTTGAAATTGCGTGATAATATGCTCATTTTCAGGTTTGAAAAGGTGCTTAAAACGCCCTTGTGCGCCAAGATAATCACGCACAGGAATAACATTTCTTGGACGATATGTAATGTGAAGCTCCACACCATTGATAATTTCAAAAAGAGGAAAAACAAGAGAATCTACTGCCAAATCACTCACTTCAACCGTCTTGTTAGATTCAAATCTCCACTCTGTGGTGCAAGCACTCATTGCGTTAATAAAAGTAGGACCTTCTGTATCAATGGCTCGTTTAATCTTTTTATTCATATCTTTCCACTTATTTGGTGCGACTTGAGCAACATAAGGAGAGCCGTGAGCTGCCATAATAAAAAGCAAATCTTTTTTCTTTTCTTTCTTTCCGTAGCTTGAGCTTCCAGCAGGGGTTGTTGAAGTGCTTGAGCCAAGCGGAGTAGAGCCGCTCCTTTGCCCACCGGTATTTGCATACACTTCATTATCAAGACAAATATAAGTCATATCGTGCCCTCTCTCAAAGCAACCGCTAATCCATTGAAACCCAATATCATAAGTCGCTCCATCACCACCAAAAGCAACAAATTTTGGCTTTTCTCCAGTATATCGTCCCTTGCGTGCAAGAGCCTTATACATCGCTTCAGCTCCAGCCACAGCAGTAGAGCCATTCTCAAAACCTATATGAATCCACGGCACATCCCAGCTCGTATGTGGATATACAGCACTTGAAACTTCCAAGCACCCTGTTGAGTTTCCTAAAATAATAGGTCCATCAACCGCACTTAGCACTTCACGGACAATCATTCCGTGCGCACAACCCGGACAAAGTAAATGCGCACCCTCAAATTTTTTTGATGATTTTTGAAATTCTTTTAAATTTTTGACTTCTTTTACCATTGCATTCTCCTTCTAAAAAAAGCTCATCTTAGGTCCGCGTAAGCCCAGCATTTGTTGAAGTGGATGAGTAAGCTTACCAGCCTTTGCATTTGCATCAAGCTCAACAAAAATGCCCTCTAAATGTGCTTGTGTTAAATCTCGTCCGCCAAGCCCATAAATATAGTTTGACATCACAGGGTGCGATCCAGCACAAAGAGCTGCTGCTGAAAATTCATTAAACAACATACCCAGTGTCCCAGCGGGTAAGCTTCTATCCAAGCACGCCACCGCCTTAAGATTCTTCATTGCTTCGCCAACTTCCTTAAATGGAAAAGGACGCAAAGAACGAATGGATAGCACACCAGCTTTTATACCCTTTTGCTCACGCACTTTTTTAGCTGCTACACGAGCAGATTCTACACTTGTGCCAAGTGCGACAATCGCTACTTCCGCATCTTCAAGGAAATAACTCTCAACAAGGCTATACTTACGCCCACTTAGTTTTTCAAACTCTTTAAACACCTCATTAATCACAATATATGAATCCATAATGCCCTTATGTAGTTGTGCTTTATGCTCAAAATGCCAATCTTCTTCAGTTTGAGCACCATAAGTGATAGGATTAGAAAAATTCAGCATAGGATTGTGTGAAACATACTCGCCAATAAACTTATATGCCACCTCATCGCTAAAAGGTCGCACAGATTGAGCTGTATGAGAGCAAATAAAACCATCTTGATTGACAATCACCGGCACTCTCACACGCATATCTTCAGCAATTTTAAACGCCATAAGATTGAAGTCATACGCCTCTTGAGGATTGTATGTGCAGAGATTTATCCAGCCTGTATCGCGGCTAAGATACATATCAGAATGATCGCCATTTACATTGAGTGGAGCAGCCAAAGCACGATTGACAAGATTCAGCACAATAGGCAGACGCATACCTGAAGCTTGATAAAGCACCTCCACCATAAGGGCAAAACCTTGCGAACTTGTCGCTGTGGCTACACGCCCACCTGCTGCCGCAGCCCCTACACACGCACTCATTGCAGCGTGTTCAGATTCTACCATTACAAACTCACCATCAATATAGCCATTGCTCACAAAGCCACCATAGTTTTGCACAATAGGCGTTGAAGGCGTGATAGGATAGGCTGCCACAACATCAATTTGAGCTTGACGCAACGCTTGGGAAGCGGCCATATTACCATCCCATACCTCAATATCCCTTACTTCCATAACTTTTGCCATATTCTCCTCCTACGCTTCTGTCTTTTTGGGCTGTTTTTGAGGCCACTCTCTTAATGCCTCATCATTGTCCTTGTGGTCATTAAACATAAGCAATGATTTAGGATTTGTAGGGCACACATCTACGCAAACACCGCAGCCCTTGCAATGCACATAATCTACCCCTGCAAGCTTATCGTTGCTTGTCAAAATCGCTGCATCAGGGCAAAATACCCAGCAATTAAAACAATTAATGCAAATCTCGCTATTATGCACAGGCTTTTCTACACGCCAATGTGCCACGCTATCGGTAAATGAGCTATCACCACTATAAGTTCTTTCACATTTATAAAGCTCCATTGCCCCATCTACACCTTTTTTAAAAGGAAAAAGCACAGAGCCGATTTCAAATTGATCCCAATCTTTTAACTTTTCCATAAAATCTCCTTTATGTTATTTGACTTCCTCATAAGCTCGTCTAATTGCCACTTTATTCGCCTCAATCACCTTTGGAGGGAGCTTCTTACCAAGCACTTTTGAAAAAGATTCTAAAAAGTAGTCAATCTCAAGCATACCCGAGACCTTCATCAATGCCCCAAGCATAGGTGCATTTGGCACAGACTTGCCAATCGCATCAATGGAGATTTGAATACAATCAAGCGTATAAAGCTCCTTTGTAGCAAGCTCTGGCTTTTTTTCTATAAGCTCTTCTTTACTTAAACGCGTGGTAATAATGTATTTTGTAGAAGGCTTATCATAAAGACAAATATTTGTGATAAACACTAAGCCCGGGTCAATTACCAAAATATAATCTGGATTCATAAATTTTTCGTGATTTAAAATTGGCTCAGAATCTATCCTATTATAAGCTGTCATTGACGCACCGCGTTTAGCTGAACCATAAAATGCAAATGCTTGCACTTCCTTGCCTGTCCCTGCAATTACATCGGCTAGACCCTTTGCACCCGTTACAGCACCTTGTCCAGCACGAGAATGCCATCGTATCTCAAGCATTTTCTATCTCCTTCCTTTGTTGGATTTTGTGCGGGGATTCTAGCATAGCAATTCTTAATAAGCGTATCATTTTGAAACATTTTAATTTTAAGCAAAGAAAGAAAGTAGAGATTCTACACAATTTTGTAAAGAAAAACTTTACCAAAATATATGAAATCTTTTTGCTCTAAATGCAACTTTTCAAGCCAAGATTTTAAGCTATAATACCACTTTTTGAATCCAAAACTATCCACAAAAGGAACATAATGACCAAACACACAGAATCTAAAAAACGCGTTTTTTCAGGTATTCAGCCCACCGGCAATATCCACCTTGGCAACTATCTCGGGGCAATCAGGCAGTGGGTAAGCTCCCAAGATGAGTATGAAAACATCTTTTGCATTGTTAATTCTCACGCTATCACCACGCGTCAAAACCCTGCTGAACTTAGACAAAAGACCTTTGAACTCGCCGGAATCTTGCTCGCTTGTGGGATTGATACAAGTAAATCAAGCCTTTTTATCCAAAGTCAAATTGATGAACACCCCGCATTAGCGTGGATTCTAGACTGCCATATCCCTATGGGCGATATGAATCGTATGACACAATTCAAAGACAAATCAAACAAAAATCCAAAAAATATTAATGTCGGCTTGTTTAATTACCCAGCTCTTATGGCAGCAGATATTTTGCTCTACCAAGCCCATAATGTGCCTGTGGGAGAAGACCAAAAGCAGCACCTAGAGCTAACGCGTAATGTCGCTATCCGCTTTAATCGTGAGTATGGCGAGTGCTTTAGGATTCCAGAGCCTATAATCCCAAAAGTGGGCGCTAGGATTATGGGACTAGATGACCCACATTCCAAAATGAGTAAATCCATTAAGAGCGAAAATCACGCGATTTTCCTGCTTGATAGCCCAGATATTATTACGCGAAAAATCAAAAAAGCCATCACAGATTCACAAACTGATATTGTCTTTGATGAAAGTCGCTCTGGGCTTTATAATCTTTTATGTATTTATGAGATTTTCACGCAAAAAAGTCGCCAGGATATAGAATCTGAATTTATAGGTAAGGGCTATGGACATCTCAAATCCGCCATTGCCGAAGTTTTAGTAGAATCTTTGCGTCCTATCCAAGAATCTTATGCCAAAATCAGCCAAGATAAAGCCTATATCCAAAGTGTGCTTGATAGCAGTGCAGATTCTATCCGCCCTATTGCTAAAGCGACTTATGACAAAGCCAAAGAACTCATCGGGCTAGTGTAGTATGGGAATCTGAAAACTAGAGATTAAGAACAAGATATGTCTATGTGTTTTGCAAAATTATATATAATCAAGCCTTGCATTTACTTGTATTAAAAGCCATCAACAAGCACGCCATAAGGGGACAAAATGTCAAAACTCGCTCAACCAAAAAGAATGCTATTCCACGAATATTTGTGGTTTATTCTACTTAGCATTATCGCTATAAGGCTTGTGTATTCTAGCCACATAGGCACAAGCTTATCTTTCATACTTGCCCTTATGCTTCTTGTGCTGCTCAACACACGCATAACAGCCTTTATTGTGCGGTTTGGATTCTATATCGTGCTAATGAATGTGCTTTTTGTAAGTCTAAGGGATATTTCACCGCTTATCAATCCGCAAGGCAAGGTAGATTCCCTGCTCTATGGGCTTGATACTTGGCTTTGTGGAGAGTATCTAGGCAAAAGCCTATTTTCCTACTCGCACTCTAGTTTATCACTTTTACTTGATGATTTTTTTAGCTTTTTTTATTTGCTTTTTTTATTTGAGCTGCTTTATTTTTTCATCTACTATCTGCTTTATAAACCCTCTGCAAAATTTTTCATAGGCATTATGAGTGTATATGCTATTGGCTTTTTGGGCTATATTTTTCTCCCTGCTGTGGGACCTTATGCCTTTTTACACAATGAGCTTACCGCCCCGCAAGGCTATGTTTTCTACCCACTCCTTGCGGAGTATTACACGCTAGGGAGTAACCTTACTGATGTATTTCCAAGTCTGCATTGTGGAATCTCACTCTTTATTTTGCTATATAATTTTGCCTTTTCACGCACGCAGTTTAGAATCTGGCTTTTACCAAGCGTGTTTTTGTGGATTTCTACCATTTATCTACATTATCATTATTTGATTGACTGCCTTGCGGGATTTGCCCTTGCTATCATCTGCGTTATGCCTTTTTATCTCAACATAAAGGGGAAAAAATGAATATTTTACATTTTAGCGACAAGGACGCTTTGCAGCTTTCACTTACCGGAGGCAAGGGTGCTAGTCTAGCTAAAGTCTCTCAAGCGGGATTTGCTGTGCCACAGGGCTTTATCATCACAACAAAGGCGTATGAGGAGTTTCTCTCTTATGCTGATAAGATTCCATCTTTTTCAAGTGATGATTTAGCCCTTTTAGAATCTCAAGCTCGGCAATATAAAGAGCATTTGCTTACTCTCCCCCTTCCGCCCTCTTGTCTCAAAGAGCTTGAATCTGCCCTCACTCATTTTAGCCCACAACAAGCCTTTAGCGTTCGCTCATCTTCAACACTTGAAGACCTAAATGCCGGTGCATTCGCCGGAGCACACGACACATTCTTAAACTGCGTTGGGCTAGAGATGATTGCACAAAAAATCAAAGAATGCTTTGTCTCCCTCTGGCATACTCGTGCTATTGCATATCGCTGTGAGCTGGGATTCTCGCATAAAGATGCATTAATGGCAGTAGTAGTGCAAGAAATGGTGTCAAGCCAAAAATCCGGTGTGAGCTTCTCTATAAACCCCATCACTTGCAACCTTAATGAAGTGCTGATTAACGCTAATTATGGCTTGGGAGAAAGCGTTGTAGGTGGGGAATTTGATGTTGATGAATATCGCTTCAACACCTTAGAGCAAAAGGTAGAATCTAGTCATATCGCTCATAAAACTAAGGGTATTTTCCCCACATACTGCACGGAAAGTTTCATCGCCCCACAGGATAGAATCTCGCCTCAAAGCTCACAGGATTTACAAGATTCTATGCAAGGCACAAGAGAATGCCATATAGATTCTGCATTTATTGATGTGGCGGTTTTGAATGAAAAAGAAATTGCTCAAATTGCTTCACTCAATCTCGCCTTGCAGCGATTTTATGGCTTCCCACAGGATATAGAATGGGCGATTGTAGATGAACATCTCTACCTTTTGCAGTCGCGTCCCATTACAACTATTCCGCCACGCTGGAGTAGAGATGAGTCTGCGGAGCGATACCCAAAGGCTTTAACTCCTTTCACTTGGGATTATGTGGATAGAGCGTTTCACATCTCGCTTGATTATTCCTTTAAACTCTTAGGGCTTCCGCCAATGCAGGGCAAGTGGTTTGCTATGTTTGATAATTATATTTATGGCAATCAAAATGCGGTAAGCTTGTATATGGGGCAAAATACACTTCCATTCAATGACTTAGATTCACTCACAAAAGCCCTGCCCTCACTCACAAATAAGCTAGAATCTATAAAAGCCTTACCAAAGCTATGGCATCGTGATTTAGCAACCTACCTGCAAGAATTAGGAGCGTTAAAAGCACGAGATTTAAACAATGCGAGTTTGCAAGAAATTTGGGATTTTATAGAGCAAATCGTGCAAGTTGGCACGGAATATTTTAAGCCAAATATCGCTATTTCCATTACCCAAGCTATGCTCTATAAGATTCTATTTGCCTTACTTAATCTCATTGATAGCACAAACGCACAAAGCCTTTTTACACTGCTTACCACCACAGATAAGACCAAAACAAGCCTTGTTAATGATGAACTCTTCAAGCTCTCCTGCATAATCAAAAATGATAAAAAATTATACGACTTGCTTCATAGCACAGATTCTAAAAGTATTGTAGAGCAGAATCTATTGCGGGATTTTGGGACATTCTCTCAAAGTTTGCAGATATTTTTGCACAATCACGGACATCGCGAAGTGGAGTTTGACGCCTATATCCCCACTTGGGGTGAAGCCCTAGATGTTGTGCTTGATACGCTTAAACTTCTAAGTAATTCACCCTCCCCCAAAGCGAGTAACATTGCGGCTAAAAAATATCAAGCCAAAAAGCAGATTCTCTCTCTTGTGGGGGAAAAAAGCGTGGAGCTTGAGCTGTTTTTGTATGAGTTTTTAGAGCTTGTTGAAACTTATACAATTTTAGATGATGAAGAGCATTATCAAACAACGCGACTTACTCCTATCGTGCGTAAAGGCGTGTATGCTTTGGGTGAGCGGCTTAAAACATTGGGTATTGTGAGTGAAAATTTTGATGTATTTTTTGCTCATATTACTACCCTAGAATCTTTTGTCAAAGGCACAATCTCACAAGAAAATCTCAAAGAACACATCGCTACAAATAAACAAACTTATTTAGAAAATGCCGCTAAAACGCCAAAATGGGAGCTAGATTCTACATTAGATTCTGCTTGGGAGGAAGAAAATCTTTCACACATAGAATCTAGCGATATTTTGCAAGGTGTGCCAGCAAGTGCGGGGGTGGTAGAAGGGGAAGTATTTATCGTGCGTGGGAGCGAAGACTTTGGCAAATTTATCCCACAAAGCATTCTTATAGCCCAAAGCACAAATCCCGCTTGGACGCCACTTTTTTACAATGCCAAAGCAGTAGTAACCCAAAGTGGAGGCTCACTCTCACACGGAGCAGTTACCGCTCGGGAGATGAAAATCCCCGCTGTTATGGCTGTGCCAAATGTCCTGCAGATTCTCAAAAATGGTGATAAAATCCGCGTCAATGGCAATAATGGTAAGGTAGAGATTCTCACTCGCTAGGGAGTTTCACTCACTAAAAAGCAAAATCTAAAAAGTAGCACAAAGTCATTTTACTTACTTGTGCTATAATCCACACACTTTGACCAAAAGAGCAAATATAGAGGAGCAAATATGAGTAGAGTAAGCGTAGATAAGGCTGCGGTGGCGGAATTTTTTAGATTCTGCGATGACAATGAAGTGGAGTTTATAGACTTTAGATTTAGCGATATTAAGGGTATATGGCACCATGTGAGCTTTTCACGAAGTGCCATTGATGAGGGTAGCTTTAATGGTGTGCCTTTTGATGGTAGCTCAATCCCAGCGTGGCAGAGTGTAGATAAATCTGATATGATTCTTATCCCTGATCCTGTGCGATATTTTATTGACCCTTTTACTGCTGATACCACGGCAGTGGTGTTTTGCGATATTTGGGATATTTATAAAAACGAGCCTTATGAAAAATGCCCTAGAAGTATTGTAAAAAGGGCAATGAAGTTCTTGCAAGAGAGTGGCATTGGCGATGTGGCGTATTATGGACCGGAAAATGAATTTTTTGTCTTTGATTCTATCAAAATAAAAGATGCGGTAAATTGCCAATACTATGAAATAGATTCTGAAGAGGGTGAGTGGAATCGTGCTAGAGAGTTTGAAGGTGGCGTGAATATGGGACATCGCCCCGGCACTAAGGGTGGTTACTTCCCTGTGGCACCTGTGGATACAATGGTGGATTTGCGTGCAGAGATGGTCAAGGTGCTCAATCAAGTGGGGCTAGAAACCTTTGTCGTGCATCACGAAGTGGCACAAGGGCAAGGGGAGATTGGCGTGAAATTTGGCGATATGCTTGAAGCTGCTGATAATGTCCAAAAGCTTAAATATGTCGTTAAAATGGTCGCTCATTTAAATGGCAAAACCGCAACTTTTATGCCAAAGCCTTTGTATGGCGATAATGGTAGCGGAATGCATGTGCATATCAGTATTTGGAAAGATGGCAAAAATCTCTTTGCTGGAGATTCTTATCAGGGCTTAAGCCAAATGGCGTTGCATTTTCTAGGCGGTGTGCTAAAGCACGCAAGAGCATTGGCAGCTTTCACAAATCCTAGCACAAACTCCTACAAACGCCTAATTCCGGGCTTTGAAGCACCAAGCATTTTGACTTACTCCGCACAAAATCGCAGCGCTAGTATTAGAATCCCTTACAACAGCGACGAGAAAGCCAAAAGAATGGAATTTAGATTCCCCGATAGCTCAAGCAATCCTTATCTCGCCTTTGCAAGCTTACTTATGGCGGGGATTGATGGGATTAAAAATGCCATTGAACCCGGTGAGCCTATGGAAATCAACCTCTTTGAACTAACATTAGATGAGATTAGAGAAAAGGGCATTAAGCAGCTCCCACACACACTTCGCCACGCTATTGAAGAGATGTTGGCAGATAGAGCATATTTAAAAGAGGGCGGAGTGTTTAGCGAGGAGTTTATCCAAACTTACAAAGCCTACAAGTTTGAGACAGAAATCTGGTCTTGGGAAGCCCGCCCACACCCATTTGAATTTTTGACTACTTATAGTTGCTAAATCAAATTTATAGAATTTTAGGTGGCTGACACTTGAGATTCTATATAACTTCTTGAGCTTTTCGCGTGTTTTATTTGCATCTTATTTGGGGGGGGGGCTTTTCTCATCACGCTTAGATTTTATTTTGGAATCCACTCCTAACATAAACCTTGATTAGATTTGCTTAGCTCACTTAGACTTGGTGCATTGGGTTTGCTGATATAGTCCTGTCGTGCAGTAATACCGCTCTCCATTGCAAGTTGCCACATAAGTCTCAGCCACATCAAAAAAGCTTCTTTGTGAGATGACAATATCTTTAGGATTACAACCTGTGGCACTTGCGGCGTGTTTTTTGAGATTCGCACAGCCTGTTAAAACACTAACCAACATAAGAGTAATACATATTATTTCTCATTTTAGACCTCCTAAAGCTAGTTAATCCCCATTCTAACACAACATAATCTCATTTTAAAAATTTTATTTATTTTTCCCTATATCAAATAACTTTTCTACCCAACGCACATTTATGAAGCAGTCTTTTTATCGCATAGGGCGTTTAGCATTAAGCAAGGCTAGAAGTGCTACGCCCACATCACCAAAGACGGCTAACCACATATTTGCCACACCCACAATCCCTAGCACAATCAAAAAGAGCTTGCTCACAAGGGCAAAGCTGATATTCTGCCAAGTAATTTTGCGTGTGTGTTGGGCGATTTTTAAGGCACTCACCAAGCTCTGCAAGGAATTTTGCTGCAAAATAATATCCGCACTCTCTTTACTTATATCATTTCCACCCTCGCCCGTGTTGATACTCACGCCCACATCACTTCGCCTTAGCACGATAGAATCATTTATCCCATCGCCCACAAAGGCAGTTTTGCCACTCCAACGCCCCATAAGCTCCACAAGCTTTTGGCTTTTCTCTTGTGGCAGAAGATTCCCATACGCGTGGGTAATACCAAGCTCCTCTGCTACTTTATCCACTTGAGCTTGATTATCCCCACTTAGAATCGCAAAATGCTCCACACCACATTGCTTAAGAGCTTGTAAAGATTCCACACTATCATTTTTAAGCCTATCGCCAACGCTTACATACCCCGCATACACGCCATTATACGCCACATACACCATTGTAAGCCCTGTGTCCTGCGGAGTAAATTGAATACCCTTTTCCTGCATTAGCCTTTCATTCCCAGCTAGAATCTCGCCCTTTTCACACTGCACAAGCACACCTCTTCCGCTTATCTCCTCATAAGATTCTACCTGCCAAGAGTGCTTTGGCTTTGGCTGAAGCCTCAAAATACTTTGGGCAATGGGGTGAGTTGAGCCACTTTCCGCACACATAGCAAGAGAGATAAGAAAATCCTTGTCAAATTCCCCACTTGGCACAATCTCTAATACTTCAAAATTCCCCAAAGTCAAAGTCCCCGTCTTATCAAAAATCATATTTTTCACTTGCGATAAAGATTCTAAATGGATTGAACCTTTAAAAAGCACACCTAGCTTACTCGCATAACCAATAGAGGCAAAATACCCCAAAGGCACAGCAATGACTAACGCACAAGGACAGCTTATCATCAGCACCACCAACGCACGATATATCCACTCACGCCACAAGCTAGAATCCTGCCAATCCCCAAGCACAAGCGGAGGCACAATAGCAATAAGCAAAGCTATGCCAAAAATGATGGGCGTGTAGATTCTAGCAAAGCTTGTAATGGCTTTTTGCGTTTTTGCCTTATTGGCACTTGCTTCTTGTGTGAGTTTGGCAATTTTAGCAATATGAGAATCTTCAAATACCTTTTCCACACGCACTTCTAAAACTGCACTTGTATTTATCGCTCCTGCGATGACATTTTGCCCAGTTTCTACACTGATTGGCACACTCTCGCCATTAATAGAACGCATATCAAGATAGCTTTTCCCCCGCAAGATAACACCATCAGTTGGAATCTTCTCTCCCACTTTGACAAGTATGCAATCCCCCACTTTTAGCTCACTAGGGTGCAAGTCCTGCAAAATCTCGCTATCTTCACCATCTTTTTTGATTTTTCTATGTGCGATTGTGGGGATTACCTGCAAAAGGGCTTGAATAGAATCTTTAGATTTTTGCACTGCCCTAGATTCTAAAAATTCCCCTAGCCGAAAAAAAAGCATAACCGCCACCGCTTCACTTATCTCACCTAAGCAAAACGCAGCGATTGTCGCAAAAAGCATAAGAAAATTTTCATCAAAAATGACTTTGTTTTTGAGGTTATTGAGCGTGTTTAAAAAAATAGGCTTTCCAGCGATGAGATACAAAAGAGCTAAAACTCCATACACATAAGGAGCATTCTGCTCCCCAAAAGTTGTCAAGTGCAACGCCCCCATACATAAGCCAAAAATCCCTATAAGCGTGAGAATAAACGCAGATTCTAACAATATAAAGCCCTTTTGTGTTTGTGGCATTTGTGTGGAATCTTGCGGCGAAGTAAGCCTAGCTTGTGGCTCAATGGCGTAAATTGTGGATTTAGCAAGGCTTAAATCACTTGTTGAAAGATAAAGTGTGTTAGTGCTAAAATCAACATTTGCCTTGCTCACTTGCGGCAGGGCATTTAGGGAATCCTCTATGCGTGAAGCACAGCTTGGGCAATCAAGCCCAGAGATTGAAAGCGTATAATCTTTATATGGGGTTTGCAAAGTCTCTTGAGATTGTATATCGTGGTGCTTTGGCTTCATTTCACCCTCCATAATCACAGCATTTTTAAGCTAACTTTGAAATAAGGCATTATTCCACATATTTGTAAATATACATATAGGGGGTATATGTATAAAGATTCAAATCAGTCATAGAAACCACTTCAAATAATATATAAAATCCACAAAATCAAATAGCCCAAACTTTATCTCTTTTACTTTTTCTCACAACGCACTCTCTTGCTTCTTATCCCTTTTCACATTAGCATTTTGCACATAGCCTACAATGGCATTACCATTAGGATTTGTATCCTTTGAAAACTCCATTAACATAATCTTTGTAAAACCATTAATAGATTTTGGTGTAAGTAGTATCGCCCCATAGTCCCTTGTTGCATTTTCCCCCTCACTATTTAGAATCTTTGTATAAAGCACAGGGGATTTTAGGCTTGGATTTTCATAGATTTTTACCGCACCTATCTGGCTTACTAGCTCTAGCGTTACTTGCTGTGATTTATCTATTGTTTCGTGTAATTCTTTTATACGATGATTTATCGCTTGATACAAACAGGTTAAAAGCTCATCACCATCTTTTGCCTTAACACATTTCATATTACGCTCTTTTAGCCATTGTAGTTGCTCTTTTTTAAGCCTAGATTTTTGCTCATTGCTCCACGCAAAAGCAAGCGCATATTCAAACATCGCATTTAAGCTCACATCATCACGCAGAGTATAAAAGCTATTGCAAATGCCTTTTTCAATCTTACTCAAACCCTGCTTCTCACAATCAAAGCTCCCTCTAAATCGCGGATAGATTCCACTTAGAGTGCCTGCCCTACTCTCATCACTTGGCGTCTCACAAGTGCTAGAATCTAGCCCCTTGCTAGAGTGAAAATAAATCCCTTTAGAATCTTTGCTAAGAGTAAAGCTCATATTTTTCTCACACTTGCTCCGCTCTGCTCCTTGTGTATGGCCACACACAAGATCAAAATACTCTCTCTTAGGCTCTGCCTTATTGCCATTTATGAGAATCTCCACTTCACCCGGGAACGCCCCACTATCACAAATGAGATGTTCGGTAGGCTTAGCGGGATCAAGAATTTGACGCATTGCTAAACCAAGCGTGCATACTGCACTTTTATCTTCATAATTATATTCATTTATTTGGTAGCAGTCATAGATTTGTAACGCACTTTGCTTATAGCACCAGCCGATTTTACTAAGTGGATCACACAGGCTCATCTCTCCCCATACGCCCTCCCACTCACTGCGTTTAGAAAAACTATCAGTATCTCTGCTAATAAAATTGCGTGGCTCCACTATAACTACATCAGGCTCAATATTTTCTTGTGCTGTGCTAACTCCATTACATAACACAACTATCACCAAACATTTTGCTAGTATCTTATACATTACAACCTCCCTTTAGAATCTGTTTGCAACTTTGCATTGTAGCTAAATTTATAGGAATTCTTATAGAAATGTTCTCACATACACTTCATAATCACGCTTTAATGCTACAATGCCGCAGAGATTAATTAAGGAGATTCTATGCGAAGTGATATTGTGAAAAAGGGACATAATCGCGCACCTCACAGGAGTTTGCTAAGAGCTACAGGGCTAAAAGATGAGGATTTTAGTAAGCCATTTATCGGCGTGGCAAATAGCTATATTGACATTATTCCGGGGCATTTTTTCTTAAACAAATATGCTGAGATTGTCAAAGATGAGATACGCAAGGCAGGGGGTGTGCCTTTTGAGTTTAACACTATCGGTGTAGATGATGGCATTGCTATGGGACATAGCGGTATGCTCTACTCTCTGCCTAGCCGCGAGTTGATTGCTGATTGCATAGAATCTGTGATGAACGCCCACGCGCTTGATGCGATGATTTGCCTGCCAAACTGCGATAAAATCGTGCCCGGAATGCTTATGGGGGCGTTGCGTGTAAATGTGCCGACAATCTTTGTGAGTGGCGGTCCTATGAAAGCGGGGCGACTGGAAGACGGCACAATACTAGATCTAAACTCCGCATTTGAAGCAGTAGGGGCGTATGAAAGTGGCAAGATTAGTGAAAAAAGATTGCACGAGATAGAGTGTCAAGCCTGTCCTAGCGGGGGGAGCTGTAGTGGAATGTTTACTGCAAACTCTATGAATACACTCTGTGAAGCTATGGGCGTGGCATTACCGGGCAATGGCACAATCCCAGCCCTAACGCTTGAAAGAGAGGAGCTACTAAGACAGGGGGCTAGACGCATTGTAGAGATTGCCCTAGATTCTAGCTTAAGTGAAAAGTTTAGATTCCGCAATATTTTGAACGCAAAAGCCGTGCATAACGCCTTTGTCGTGGATATGGCAATGGGGGGAAGCACGAATACGATTTTGCATATGTTAGCCATTGCCAAAGAAGCGGAAGTGGATTTTAACCTAGAATCTATCAATACTATCGCTGCAAATGTCGCCCACATCGCTAAAATCGCCCCGGCATTAAGTAGTGTGCATATGGAAGACATTAACCGAGCAGGGGGAGTGTCGGCAGTGATGAATGAGATTTCTAAGCGTGACAATTCGTCTTTGGGTAATCATTGCACCGATTTCACAAATTTTGAGAGAACCGCAGACCTTGTGTCTAGCTCCCCCTCAAAATTTGTGAAAAACAGCACAAGCACCACCGCAAATACTAGAATTGTGGATTCTAGGGGCTTAGAATGCCAAGATTCTCAAAAAGTAGATTGTAAAAACGCAAAATCTAAAGCAGATTTCACAAGCCCAAAAACCATTACCAAAGAGACAACGCAGAATCTAAGCAATTCCAACAAGTCAAATAAAAATGCCATTGCGGAAGCAGTTGAGATGAGAAATTGCGGTTTTCAAGGTGGAGGCGAAGGGAGTTACCTAAAGGGTAATGACCGAGCCGACACCGCAGAATCCGCGATTTATCGCTCAAATGCAACGCAAAGCTTGTATTTAGATGCTCTCACAATTACAGGGGAAACTTTGGGAGAGAGAATAGCAAATGCAAATATCACAGATTCTACGATTATCCGCCATAATGACAACGCCTACTCGCAAGTGGGCGGACTAAAAATCCTTTTTGGTAATCTCTGCGAACAAGGGGCGGTGCTAAAAGTCGCTGCAGTGGCAGAATCTATGAAAGAATTTAGCGGTAAAGCGATTTGCTTTAACTCCCAAGATGAAGCGATTAAGGGCATTGCTGGGGGCAAGGTAAAGGCTGGGAGCGTGGTGGTTATCCGCTATGAAGGACCAAAGGGGGGACCGGGAATGCAAGAAATGCTAAGCCCCACAAGTCTTATTATGGGAATGGGCTTAGGGGAAAGTGTAGCACTTATTACCGATGGGCGATTTAGTGGGGCGACAAGGGGGGCGTGTATCGGGCATATAAGCCCAGAAGCTGCTGAGGGTGGGCTTATCGCACTTATTGAAGATGGCGATATGATAGAGATTTCTGTCTCGCGTGGGAGCTTGGAGCTAAAAGTGGATTCTAAGACTTTAGAAGCACGCAAAGCTAAATGGAAGCCAATAAAAAAAGAGATAACAAGCAAATGGCTTAAACGCTACGCCCTGCTTGTAAGCAACGCTGCAAATGGCGCGGTGCTAAAGACGGAGTTGTAAAAGTCATCTCTAAATGATTC
This sequence comes from uncultured Helicobacter sp., assembly GCA_963559865.1. GTDB lineage: Bacteria > Campylobacterota > Campylobacteria > Campylobacterales > Helicobacteraceae > Helicobacter_C. The sequence continues at coordinate 63,650 of CAUWMC010000004.1, read as the reverse complement.
AGTAGAACAAGTATTTTTCTGCTCCACAAGGCTTTATGATGAAAAAATATGCACTGATTTATGGCGTTATTGCCACACTGCTTTGGCTTTTTTTATTAGTGTATTTGCTGATAGGCTTTAAAGACTTAGCAAAAGATTCACACAAAATCACCACCAACTCAAGCCTAGCTCCTTTTGACAAAGCCCTGCAAGCGTGTATCAATAAGCACAATACCTATCCTAAAGAACTCCTGCAACTTGGCAAGGAAGAAAATCTAGAAGCTAGCTTTATGCTCCAAGCTGACACTTGCAAGATTCACTCTCTCACATTTGATAAGTCCAAAAGCGAGTTTGCTCCACATATCACAAATGTGCTTCACAAAGCTAAAGCCTGCATAAAAACGCAATGCCAAACCCAAAGCATACAAGAAAACACACAATACACTATTCCATTTTTCTATCGTTTATCGCCCGATGAGTAAAGCCTATCCTGCCTCTCTACAAAAGCTCTATAACTACCTTGCCCACTTCTAGCAATAGATTCTACAATCCCACAATAGCCTAAAGCGTATTAAATAAATCTGTTGATAAATAACGCTCTGCTGTGTCATTAAGCATTGTCAGCACTTTTTTGTTAGGGTTTTCCAAAGCGATTTTTCTTGCAATAGCTACATTTGCTCCACTTGAGATTCCAACCATAACTCCAGCCCTGCCCAACTCTTGAGCTGTTTGTATCGCCACATCATTTTCCACACACAAGATAGAATCTATCACTTCACGATTAAGAATGCTAGGGATAAAATTCGCCCCAATACCCTGAATCTTATGTCCTCCGGCTTGTCCTTGGGTTAATAACGGCGAGGCAGAAGGCTCCACACCAATAATTTGAATAGATGGAATCTTTTCTTTCAACACTTCGCCAACACCGCTAATAGTTCCGCCCGTGCCAAACCCCGCAACAAAATAGTCCAAAGCCCCCTCAAAACTCTCATAAATCTCCAATGCCGTGGTGCGTTTGTGCATTTGCTTATTAGCGAGGTTATCAAACTGACTTGGCATAAAAGCATTAGGCGTAGAATCTAAAATCTCTCTCGCTTTATCTAACGCCCCTTTCATACCTTCACTTGCTGGGGTTAGCACAAGATTTGCGCCAAAAAAGGCAATCATTTTTCTCCGCTCTATGCTCATAGATTCAGGCATAGTAATGGTGATTTTAAGCCCAAGTGATGCACAAATCATCGCAAGAGAAATCCCCATATTCCCACTTGTGCATTCCACAATCATCGTGTCCTTGTTGATTTTACCCTCACGCATTGCCTCATCTATCATCGCATACGCCGGGCGATCCTTGATTGAATGGCTAGGGTTTAAAAACTCGCATTTGCCATAAAGATTTGGGGCAAACTCTTTGAGATTCAAAATAGGCGTATTGCCGATAATATCAGTGATTGATTGTGCTATTTTCATACAGAATCCTTGAGAGATGAAATTTCAAAACAAAATAAAAGTAACACAGCAAAGCAAAAAAGTCAAGTTTTATTTACATAAACTCATTTGCCATTTACCACAGCCCACATTTATTTTAAAATGAGTTTATAAAGGAATGGAATAAAAAAGGCTTGTGAGATTCTATTTACACACAAAGGAATAAGACTTGAAACTTAATATCACTCTGCTTTGCGATCATAATATCAATACCAAACCACGCTCAAGTCGGCTCTTGGAGCTTTTAAGCAAAATAGCAGCAACTTCGCATCATATTATAAAGCTCAATGTCATCTCAAAGGACTGCCACAGCCTTACACTCATAGATTCTACACAAGCTACACTTTTTAGCTTCCCACCTGATAAAAGCAGCAAACAACGCACAAAAGAAGAAAATGACACCATCTTAGAGCTTTGCAAAAAAGGGGATTTTATGCCTCTTATCTTTACGCCAAACCGCAAAGCTATCGCCAAGATTCTTAACTCTCTACCCTTGCAGAATCTGCTCATTGTAGAAGACATTACACTTTTGCCCTTTGCGTGCGAGTATAAGAGCAATAATCCGCAGTGTAAGATTCTCATTGACTTGCGAGAGTTTTACCCGCTTGAGTATGAGAATGATACGCAGTGGCTTCAAGGGCTTGGGCGATTTTTTACCTTTTTATGTGAGACTTATTTGCACCGCATAGATTTTGCATTGAGCGTGAGTAATGGGCTATGTGAGCGATACAAAAAAGACTTTCACATTCCTTGTGAGCTTTTCTTATCCCTGCCACCTTTATATGAGGCTTCACCCAGCCCAACACAAGAGAAAATAAAGATTCTCTATCACGGCTTCATAAGCCCAGATAGGAGCAGTATGGAGCTTTTGGAGCTTGGCAAGCTCTTAGAGCAAACACCCTTTAGTCTTCACATAATGGCTCTAAGCAACCAAAAAGGCTTTTTAGAATCTTTTAGCCAACAAGCCAAAAGTATCTCGTCTTTGCAGATTCTACAACCTGTGGCGATGCAGGATATTATCCCAACAAGCCTTGAGTATGATATAGGACTTATTCCCTTTAAGCCCACAACTTTTAATCTCGCCCATTGTATGCCAAATAAACTTTTTGAATATCTTCAAGCACGACTTGCTATCCTTAGCACACCGCTAGAAGATATTGCTCATTTTGTTCGCACCCATCAGTGCGGGATAATCAGCAATGGATTTGAATCTAGTGATATTGTGCAGACGCTTATAAGCTGCACGAAAGATGATATTAATAGGCTGAAATACAACGCTCACCTTGCAGCACAACAATGGCATTTGGATATGAATCTAGAGATTCTAAAGAATGTGCTGGGCGATGTATTGCGAATCAAAATAGAGTGAGAGGCTAAAGCCTGTAATACCATTAATCACAAGGAGTGCAAAAAATGGTGGGCGATGGGAAGAACGCATAATAAAAAATAAGCTCAAAGGAAAAAGCACTACCCCTAAGCCAAAGAATACCCAACCAACAAGCCCAAAGCCAAGCCCGAGTAGAAGTTGTGAATCTTGCATTATTTTACAAGAGCAAGGGGCAATACCTCTTGTATGTTGCTAACCCCGATAATCTCTAGCTTTTGTAGCACCTCTTTTGGAATGTCTTTTAAATCTCGCTCATAATTTTTTTGCGGAATTAGCACCCTTTGGATTCCAGCCTTATGTGCAGCAATAAGCTTTTCCTTCAAGCCCCCAATAGCTAAAACCCTGCCCTGCAAAGTCAGCTCCCCTGTCATCGCTACATTTGCTTTGATTTTAGAATCTGTCAAAATTGAAGCAATCACACACGCCATAGCAATTCCAGCACTTGGACCATCTTTTGGCGTAGCACCCTCTGGCACATGCAAATGTATATCAAAATTATGATAGGGCGATGTTTTTGTGCTTACTTTTGGCTTTAAAAACTTCGTATCAAATAAAACTTTCACCACAGAGTGTGCGATATGGGCAGATTCTTTCATCACATCACCAAGGCTTCCTGTAAGCGTCAATGCTCCTTTACCCTTAATCTTAATAGCTTCAATCTTTAACACATCACCGCCCACGCTTGTCCAAGCAAGACCATTAACTACACCAATGCTGTCTTTTTTATCAGCTGGGGAAATCTCAAAAACCACCTTGTCAAGGAATTCACCCAAATTTTTTGGCGTAATATCTACAGACTTTGCACCCTTAAGGATTAGTATCGCACTTTTTCGCATAATTTGTGCAATCTTATGACGCAAACTTCTTACCCCCGCTTCACGCGTATATTTTTCAATCATCTGCTTTAATGCCGAGGCTGAAAGATTCACTTCATTTTGCTCTAAGCCGTGCTTTTTAAGCTCTTGAGGGATAAGATATTTTTTTGCAATCTCATACTTTTCTTGTGGCGTGTAGGAAGAAATTTCAATAAATTCCATTCTATCACGCAATGGAGCGGGGATTGTAGAAATATCATTGGCTGTGGCAATAAAAATGGCTTGTGAGAGATCTACATCAAAGTTTGTGTAATAATCTCTAAAAGCGTGATTCTGCTCTGGATCTAGAATCTCAAGCAAAACGCTTGTGGGATCACCCCGATAGCTTCTACCAACTTTATCAATCTCATCAAGCACAATGAGCGGATTCATCTCTTTTGCTTCAATCAGCCCTTGTATAATGCGTCCGGGCATTGCACCAATATATGTTCGGCGATGCCCCCTTAGCTCATTGACATCTTCTAATCCCCCAAGTGCGATACGCACAAGTTTTCTTTTAATAGCTTTAGCAATGGAGTTTGCAAGGCTTGTTTTTCCCACTCCGGGCGGTCCATAAAAACATAAAATCGTGCCTTTTTGAGTTTTTTCCTCTTTTTTCTCTTCCTTTTTCATTTGAGCAGATTCTCTTTTGGCAATCAACTCCTTCACTGCAAAATATTCAACAATGCGTTCTTTTGGCTCTTCAAGCGAATAATGATCAATATCAAGCTGTTTAGCAACTTTTTGAATAGAGAGTTTTTGCTTCGCATAAGTGCCAAATGGAATCTCAAGCACCCATTCAACATAATTCTGCAAAATATTTGCATCGCCGCTATCTTGGTGCATACGAGAAAGTCGTTTAATTTGTTTATGCACCTCTTTGTAAGCATTTTCGCTCATAAAGGGCTTTAGGCTATTAAGCTTTTGCATATATTGCTCAATCTCCTCATCACGCGTATTGTCCGTGCCTAACTCTTTTTGAATCTGCTTAAGTTGCTCTTTAAGAAAATATTCCTTATTGACTTGTTCCATTTTGTTATGGACTTTATTTTTTATCTCTTTTTGGAGCTTTTGAGCTTGTGTTTCTTCAATAATATAATCAATAAGCCCCAAAATCCGCTCTTCCACATCATCTTTGGCAAATAGTGTATAAGCCTGATTCTTGGATAATCGCATAGCTGAAGCGATTAAATCCACAATGCGGTTTGGCTCGGAGTTTTCCTCAATGCTTTTAAGTAAATCTGGCGGAAAATGCCCATCAAGATTTGCTAAATGCCTTACCTTTTCACGCAAAACTTCTAAAAGTGCATTCATCTTTGCTTCATCGTATTCTTTATACCAAATCCTATCCACCTCAACACTTAATGGCTCTTTGCTTGATTTTATCACTTTTAGAATCTTGCCACGATACAGCCCTTTAAAAAGCAGCTTAACGCGTCCATCAGGCAGTGCCACCTTACGCATAATAGAGCCTATCACGCCCACATCATAAAAAGCCTGATTATCATCACTCCGCGTTGAGCTTATAAAAATAAGGCTATCACCCTTAATAGCCTTATCCGCAGCTTTAATATTACTCTCATCGCTTATAAAGAGTGGAGCAATCATAAAAGGGTAAATAAAAAGCTCATCTTCTACCACAAGGGGCATTATCATAGGAAAATCGTTTTTTTCTATACTATTCATTTTTGTATTCTCTCCTTGTCTTCTTACCAATTAAAAAGTCTTACATACCAAGGCACATACGAGGGCTTTGGCTTGAATCTTGTCATAATATCCTCATCAATGCGTGAAAGATACTCATCTCTTGCTTCATCTTTATCTTGCTTATCATAAACATTAGCTATGGATTTATATAGCTCAATCTGCCCTAATTGAAACTTAATGTAAATGTATTCTACATAGGGTGCATAGCGACTCTGTGGAAAAATCTGCAAAAATTCTTTTGCTTCCTTTATGCTTTGAGCGACAAACTCTTGATCCTTGCTGTAATTTTTAAATCCATAAAAGTTTGCTAGAATCTTCAAATACCGCACATAATCTTGATTTGCCAAAGAGGCGTAGCGTTTGAGATACTCATCAAAGTAAAATGCAGCCAAAAGATATTCATCTTTTTCCATATGAGCCTCACCCAAAATCAACATAGCCTCTGGCACAAGAGGAGAATTGATATGCTCACTTTGCAAAGATGAAAAATAGCCATCTGCTCCTTCCAAATTGCCAAAATTAATCTCTTTGATAATGGATTCATACCAATACGATGCGGGTTTATTATATTCAACCTCTTTCTTCGCACAGCCAAAAAATATCAAATTTGCAAACAAAAGACACATAAATGCGTAGATTCTCATTAAAAACCTTTAATTTTTGAAAATAAAAATGTATTATACACTTTAGATTCTACTATTTAGCATAAAAACTACATATTTGTGTTATAATCCGTAGTTTTATACATTAGAGATAGCTTAAATTTTGGAGAAGATGATGGTTTTTGAAGTCAAATCACCGATCCTAGGATTTGAAAATGTAACAAAAATGAAACTTGAGAAAATTGATGAGTTGTTTATGAAGCTTTTTAATGCTGATGGTGAAGTGCCGCATTTTACACTTGTCAATCCTTTTTTGCTTAGGGAGTATGAATTTGATGTGCCTTCAAACATTAAGATTTTGCTTGATTTAAATAATGCAAAAAATATCGCTGTTGCCAATATTATGGTGATTCAAAAGCCTATTGAACACTCAACAATCAACTTTTTAGCACCCCTTATTTTTAATTTTGACAATCTCACAATGGCACAAGTTGTCCTTGATAGCACACAATACCCAATGTATAGCCTAAGCGAATCTATTGGGCAATACTACAATAAAGAGGAAGCACAAAAGGGCGAAAATGCCGCCCCTGTAAGAAATAGCTAAATACGATTCTAGAATCCATAGACTGAATAATTTAGGCAAATCTCAAGACAAATAAAATCATCAAAATAGGGTTGAAAATGAAAAAAACACTTCTTGTCGTGGGCTATGGCAATATGGCACAAGCCATTCTTACACGCAATCACTTTATCACTTCACATTTTAATGTCCTTATCACAGGCAGAGATTTACAAAAAGCTAAAGATTGTATCGCTAAATGTGAGATAGAGGCTCAAATCTACACGCCACAATACAGAGCCATTGCAGATTCTAAGTCTATGGATTCTAAGCCCACAGCTTCTAAAGCCGTGCTTGATATACAAGATAGCATTGTCCTGCTTTGCACAAAGCCAAAAGGACTGCAAAGCTTTATTTTTGAAGGCAAAGCTCAATGCGTGTATAGTGTGTTAGCCGGAGTTGGTATTGACACCTTGGAAAAGCAGCTTCAATCTTGCCATATCGTGCGGCTTATGCCAAATATCGCCGCTTTTAGCAAAAACTCTGCTACGGCTTTTTATCACAAATCCTACACACAGCACACAGATTCAAAAGCTGATACGGACATTCTTGCATTTTTAGAATCTTTTGGCAAAGCTGTGAGTGTGGATAATGAAGCACTTATAGAATCTAGTATTGCCACAAGTGGTAGCAGCATTGCATTCCTTGCCCTCATTGCCGAATCGCTCATTGATGCAGGAATCTTAGAGGGGCTAACCCACGCTCAAAGCCAAAATTTAGTCAAGCAAACTTTCCTAGGCTTTGCCACAGAGTTAGCCACAAAAAGCCCCAGCGAGTTAAAATACGCCATTTCAAGCCCGGGTGGAACGACTATTAGAGGACTAGCTATTTTAGAAGAACTAGGCGTGCGTGGAGCATTTATCAAAGCCGCTCATACCGCCGCAGAACACGCACGAGATTCTAAAAAATAATGCAAGTAAATATAGAAGCCAAAGATGGCAGGGCAAGAGCCCTCACGCTCACTCTTACTCACTCTATCGTGCAAACGCCCATCTTTATGCCCGTTGGCACACAAGGCTGTGTCAAAGCCCTTGATAGCCTTGATTTGACACAGAATCTTAATGCCAAAATTATCCTTGCTAATACCTATCATATGTATTTGCGTGTGGGTATAGAGAGGCTCAAAGCCTTTGGCGGGATTCATAAATTTGCCAACTTTAATGGGAGCTATTTGAGCGATAGCGGAGGGTTTCAAGCCTTTAGCCTCAATAAAAATGTCAAACTTCAAGAAAATGGCGTAGAGTTTAAATCCCACATTGATGGTTCTAAGCATTTCTTTTCCCCCTCTTTTGTGCTAGATATTCAATATGCACTCAATAGCGACATTATGATGGTGCTTGATGATTTGGTGGGGCTTCCTGCAAGTGAGCAAAGAATCTTAGATTCTATTGAACGCACAACCAAATGGGCAAAAGCCTCACTAGAATACCACGAGATAAACAAAGCTCAAGGCAAAGCCCAAACAAATAATCTTTTTGCCATTATCCAAGGTGGAACAAACCCAAGATTCCGTGAGATGTCAGCCACCTCACTTGTGAATCTTGGCGAGTTTGATGGCTTTGCTATTGGCGGACTTGCAGTAGGAGAGAGCAAAGAGGAGATGTATAGCACCCTATCTCACACTATACCTTTTATGCCAGAATCTAAGCCGCGTTATCTTATGGGGGTTGGCACACCAGAAAATATTATAGAGGGCATTTATCGTGGAGTGGATATGTTTGATTGCGTGATGCCTACAAGAAATGCAAGGAATGCCACGCTTTTTACGCACTTTGGCAAGATTAATATTAAAGCGGCAAGTTTTGCTAATGACACTTCGCCTATTGATGAGCTATGCTCTTGCTATACTTGCCAAAACTATACAAGAGCCTATCTTTGCCATCTTTTTCGCTCCCAAGAAATTACTTATCATCGCCTTGCTTCATTGCATAACTTGCATTATTATCTTAATCTCGTGCGTGAAGCAAGAAGGGCAATTATCAATGGAGACTTTGGCGCTTATCGGCAAAAATTTTATCACTTAAGAGAAATGGAAGTTCCAGATGAATATTAAACAACAACGCACAGAATCTTTACTCCAAGAGGTGCTAAGCCTTGCCCTATCCCAGCTCCAAGACACACAGATTAACACCCTTACCATCACAGGTGTGAAATGCTCTAAGGGCAAACAAAGTGCAGAAGTGTATATTGAAGGCACAGATATTGCACCAAATGAACGCAAGGCGATTTTAGAGCGATTGAAAAAAGCACAAGGAATCTTAAAAGAGTATGTCCTAAACTCTACGCAGTGGTTTCGCGTCCCAAACTTGCAATTTAAATTTGATGATACGCTCCATTGCGTGAATAATTTAGATTCTATTTTCGCACAGCTTGAGCGTGAAAAACAAAAAAAGGAATAATATGCTTTCAACCCAAACTACTCAAAAAATAGAACAACTCGCCGCTTCACTCTCCTTATATGTGTATGATATTGATTTTCTCAAAGAAGATGAACGCCACATTTTACGCATAAGCATTACAAAAAAAGCTCCTATGCAGAATCTTAGCTCAAAAGATAGCAATGCGGTAAGTTTGCAAGACTGCCAAGCTCTAAGTGAGCTACTCTCTCCTTTGCTTGATGTGGAAAATATAAATATGGATAGTTATCATCTTGAGGTAAGCTCGCCCGGACTAGAGCGAATCCTAAAAAAACCGCAGCATTACGCATTTTCACTTGGCGAGATTCTAAACATTAAGCTCACAGATAAAAGCACACTGCAAGGAATCTTACACAATGTGAATGACACGCATATCACGCTACTTGTGGAAAAAGATGAGATAGTAATCCCACTTGAATCTATCAAAAAAGCAAAGGTTATCTTTGAGTTCTAGCGATGATTTGCTCATTCAACATTGCTGTGATATAGCGTGGGAAGCCCAAACCCTAGCCCTGCCAAATCCAAGTGTTGGGGCTATTATCACGCGTGAAAATGGCGAGATTTTATCCCGTGGAGTGCATAGCCTCGCAGGCACTCCACACGCTGAAGTCATCGCCATAAAGCAAGGCTATTACGCACTCACGCAAGATTCTAGAATCTTAAACTTAGAATCTAGCCCTGAACTCCACGATTTTCTTTTGAGTAATCACAATGGCATTTTCAAAAACTGCTCTTTATATGTGAGCTTAGAGCCTTGTAACCATTATGGTAAAACGCCCCCTTGTGCCAACCTCATAAAAGAGCTAGGCTTTGCTAAAGTGATTATTGGCACAAAAGATTCTCACACCCTTGCTTCAGGCGGAATGCAGACCTTACAAGAAGCGGGGATACACACAAGCTTAAGCCAGATAGAGCAAGAAGCCAAAAAACTTTTACTACCCTTTGAGATTCTGCGAAAAAGGGGGCGATTTGTGCTTTTTAAAATCGCTATGCGACTTGATGGAAGCTATGTAAATGGGCAAATCTCTGCTGAATCTTCACGCATTTTTACCCACAATCAACGCAGTGTGTGCGATTATCTATGTATCTCTGGAGCAACGCTAAGAAGTGATAATCCAACGCTCAATGCCCGCTATGCCCTGCCCCCTTATGATAAGCATAAGCAGCCTAAGCTCTGTCTTTTCTCTACGCGTGAGAGCAATCCAAAATACCACATTTTCCGCCACGCACAAGAGATTGAAAGCCTAAAAGGCTTTGTTGTGGTTGAAGGGGGGCTGAATCTGCTATATGCCTTAAGGGAATATATTGATATGCTTTTGGTCCATAAGGCATTTTTTTGTATAGATTCTCATTTGACGCAACAAAGCAAGGCAATGGACTTTGAGCTTTTACACACAATGAATCTTGGCAAGGATTTGGGCTTATGGCTGCACTAGAGATATATCAACTCCACGATGGCTATTGCTATAACACTGATAGCCTTATCCTAGCAGACTTTGCACGAGCATTTCTCAAATCTAGAATCTCACTCTTAGATGTGGGGGCAGGAAGTGGGATTCTAGGAATGCTCTGTGCCAGAGAGATTCTATCTCAAACGAGCAAAACCCCACCAAGCCTAAACCTGCACCTTGTAGAGAAAGATACGCTAATGGCACAATGTGTAGCTTTAAACATAAGGCAGTTTGAATCTCACATATGCCCTCAAGTGCATTGTATGGATTTTTTAGACTTTCAAACGGATATGAAGTTTGATCTTGTTATTAGTAATCCACCATTTTATGCCAATGGAGCATTGCAGGGTGAAAATATGCGTAAAAATATGGCACGACATCAAAGTTTCTTGCCACTTTCACCTATGCTTTCACACATTAAGCGTGTGATAAAACCAAATGGAAGTTTATGCCTATGCTATGATGCAAGAGTGCTGCAAACATTGCTTTATGAGCTTAGAATCTGCGGATTTAATGTAGATACCCTCCGCTTTGTGCATTCTTTAGCAAATAGAGAATCTAGCCTAGTTCTCCTTAGGGCAAAGATTCAGAGTAAATCTGCTTTGCGTATTTTGCCGCCACTTTTTACACACAATAGCACTACGCAAACAGACAATACCGATGAGCTCAAAGCCATTTATGCGTGGGCAAAAACAAAGAGCATTAAAATCACGCCAAGTGAGCTAGAATCTCTTTATAAAAATTCCAAAAGAGATAAAAATGACAAGGATTAGAATCTTTGAATGCAATTTCTTGCGTTATTTTAAACGAAGCAAGGTATAATAAGAACTTGCTACATTTTTGAAGGGAATGCGATGCTGTATGGAAAAATCATTGAGGTAGATTCACAAGCACAAAATGCTCAAGTAGAACAAGACCTTAATAAGCGTATTTTTGATTTTCCTTTTGAGCTTTGGGAAGATGAGATAAGTGAGCTAAAAAAGGGGGTTGAAGTAGAATTTGTCGTTGAGATGAAAGCCGTTACAAAAATCCACTTAAAACCAAAACCTATTGACCCTGATGAGATTCCTGTAACAAAACCCGCTCGTGTGTGTATTGAAGAATATTTTGCTAGGGAAAATGAGATTCTAAGCGGATATAGTGATTTTGTGGAGGGGCATTTAAAGCTTGATTTTATCCGTATGCGGCGGTTTTTACTCACTGCATATAATGATTTATGCGCTATGGATGCAAATATTGAAAATGAAGTGCTTAAAAAGCTCAAACAAGAAGTGCTTCATCTCTCAAAAGAATATCTTAGCTATCATAAAAAAACCCAATACGCACTCAACTATGCTTTTGAGATGATTTTTCTCGCTCGGCAGACAGAATACAACAAAACACTCACACATATTGATGAGATTCAAAGCTCACTTGCCAACGCACAAGCCCAAACAAATGCCTTAAGTGGCACACTCGCAGCAGGGGAAAAATCACTAGGCAAACGCGATGACAAAGGCAGCAAAGAATATGCCGAGATTGAAAAAGAAGTCAAGCAAATGCGGAAGCGATATGTGGATTTACTCAACTTCATAGGGAATCAAAAAGATGCACTTGTGAGTGAAACAGCAAGGCTCAAGCGATTTAGAGATGAGCATTTTGAAGCTTTTGGTGCGGTTTATACGCCGATGACAGATGATATTAAAACGCGTTTTATCGCTTTACTTGATACAAAAGCATATGATTTTGATACAACGCTTTGGAGCAGGGCAAAATACAGCCAAGTCATCAAACATTTTTTTAGAAACTCTCGCATTGAAGGGAGCTTTAGCTCAAAGACATTTTTGCGTTATTTTTTACGCGGACTTGATAAGAGTAAGCTCTCACCCAAATCAAAAGAGCTTTTTGACCTACTCCATTACCTAGAAAACACTAATCGCAAAAAACTTTTAATCGTGCGTGAGACAATGGTAAATATCCTTAAATACCGACAAGTGATTGAAAAAATAGATTCTAGTTTGCTTATCACTATGGATAATGACCCGCTTAATGCATTAAAAACACTCGCTCAAAATCCACAAGACATTATTGTGATTGATGAAAAAATAGGTAATGTCAGTGCTTTGGGCTTTATTAAAACCTATAAAGAAATGCCAACTGCTAATGCAAAAACGGCATTTTGTGTCATCGTGCAGAAGCTCCCACCTTCAGAAATCATCTCTAAGGGCAAGTTTATGGGCGTGGAGTTTGTGCCAGAGCAAAATATGGATATGCTTTATGACTGCATTCGTATGGCGTTGTAGAATCTTAATATCCATTTAGATTCTAAAATACATTCCCCAAAAATAAAAACAAAATCCTTCCATCTTTGCAAGGCTAAGGAGGGAATGATTATAGAATAGTTTAAGCTTTTATAGTAGTATGGCAAACTTAAAATGAAAGGATTGGCTATGGGCTATAAACGCGTATTGGTAAAATTTTCAGGTGAGGCATTATCAGGCAATAGTGGATTTGGGATTGATGTGAAGATTCTAGAATATATCGCAGGGGAAATAAAAAGCCTTGTGGATAATGGTATTGAAGTGGGTATTGTTATCGGTGGTGGCAATATTATACGCGGTGTGTCTGCCGCACAAGGAGGCATTATCCGCCGCACAAGTGGGGATTATATGGGTATGCTTGCTACTGTGATTAATGCCGTGGCAATGCAAGAAGCTTTAGAACATTTAGGCGTAGATGTGCGGGTGCAAAGTGCATTGGAGATTAAAGAAATATGTGAGAGCTATATCTACCGCCGAGCAATACGACATTTGGAAAAAGGACGCGTGGTTGTTTTTGGTGCAGGGACGGGAAATCCATTCTTCACAACTGATAGTGCAGCAACACTAAGGGCTGTGGAAATAGGAGCTGATGTCATCATTAAAGCAACAAAGGTTGATGGCGTGTATGATAAAGACCCACATAAATTTGATGATGCGGTAATGCTTGAATCTATCAGCTATGATGAGGCATTGCGAGATCGTATTAAGGTAATGGACGATACAGCCATCGCTCTTGCTAAAGATAATAAACTGCCCATTCTTGTATGCAATATGTTTAAAAAAGGGAATCTGCTTGACTTGTTGAAATTTGATAAGGGTGTATGCTCAATTGTCAAATAAAAGCAAAGTTAAAATAAAAAAAGGATAGAATCCGTAACTTCAATCTAAAATATAAGGAACACAATGGAAGCATTACGAACAGAAGAAATCGCTGCAAAGGCATTACACAGGCTACAAGATGATAGATACTTGCTTGCCAATCTCGTTTTTGAACGCGTCAAAGAACTAGGCAATGGTGCAAAACCCCTTGTAGATATGGATGTGAAAATACACAAGCTCCCTGATATTGCTATGCGTGAAATTGCTGAAGGCAAGATAGAATTTACTTCTATTGAGGATAAAGAGTAGTAGGAGCGATTTTGGATTTTTTTACCGCTCTAGCACAGATTAAGGATATAGAATCTGCCCTTAGCAAGCTTAATGAACTCACTACCATCACGCCAAAAGTGCAAAAAGCCATAGATTTGGCTATTAACGCTCATAGTGAGCAGTTTCGCAAAAGTGGTGAACCCTATGTCGTTCATCCGCTTTGTGTGGCGTGTATTGTGGCTTTTTATGGGGGCGATGAGACAATGCTATGTGCGGCGTTACTCCACGATGTAGTGGAGGATACACTTTATTCCCTTGAAGATATACGCAGAGAATTTGATTGGGATATAGGGCATTTAGTAGATGCACTCACAAAGATTGTGGAGATTCGCAATGAAGAGCTAAGCTCAAATATGAATGAGAAGCTTGCCGCCTCGGCATTGAGCTTTCGCAAAATGCTTCTAGCTTCTATCAAAGATATTCGTGCATTGGTTATAAAAATAAGCGATAGAATGCACAATATGCTCACCCTTGATGCCCTGCCTCCGCATAAACAAAAGCGTATAGCAGAAGAAACGCTTATGGTATATGCCCCCATCGCCCACCGACTTGGAATCTCCTCGCTCAAAAGTGAGTTAGAGGATAAAAGCTTTTTTTATATCTTTCCACAAGAGTATCAAAGCATAGAGCAGTATATAAAAGATAATAATCAATCCATTGCTTTAAGACTCAATGAATTTACGCAAAAAGTTTCTACAATTTTATTACAAAATGGATTTGCTGAAAAAGACTTTGTTATTGAAAGTCGCGTGAAAAGGTATTATTCTATCTTCCTTAAAATGCAACGCAAGGGCGTGAGTATTGATGAGATTCTAGACTTACTTGCTGTGCGGATTATCGTGCCTACAAGCTTGGAGTGCTACAAAGTGCTAGGGCTTTTGCATTTGCAGCTTAAGCCTGTGGTGTCGCGTCTAAAAGATTATATCGCTATTCCAAAAGAAAATGGCTATCAAACAATCCACACGACTATTTTTGAAGGCGCTAGTATCTATGAAGTGCAGATTCGCACCTTTGATATGCACAAATCCGCTCAATATGGTGTAGCTGCACATTGGAAGTATAAAAGCGGTGGGCGAGAGCCAAACTTAGAGTGGCTTAATAATCTACAATACCAAAATGACACGATTGAAGAGTTTTATGAATTAGCAAAAAATGACTTGTATAAAGAAGATATGGTGGTATTCTCTCCTGCTGGAGATATTTATAATCTCCCTGTTGGGGCGGTTGCACTTGATTTTGCCTATGCGGTGCATAGCGATATAGGGGAAAAAGCCAAACAAGCCTATATCAATCATCAAAAAGCCTCTTTGCTTCAGCCGCTTAAAAATGGCGATATTGTAAGAATTGTAGTAGCCCAAGAGAGTGAAAAAATCTCTCCGCGTTGCACTTGGATTGATGCGGTAAAAACTTCCCGTGCTAAAAATCATATGAGAATCCAATGTCAAACCAAACTCAAAGAGATTGATAAAAAAGTCGCACTCAATATTTTGCAAACCATCTTTGATAGCTCAAAGACGACTATCCTTACTTATCTCAAAGAAAATAAGCTAGATTCTCACATTTATCGTGCGACGAGTGATTTAGCATTTTTAAAAGAGGTAAAAAATAGCATTAAAGGTAATTTTGCACGAGAGGCAAATTTTTTAGGTAAAATTAAAATTAATATGCTTAAATTCAAAATCCTAAGCTTTGATAATATCATTTTGCATACTAATCGCAATATTAATGAAGCAGTGTTTGACTACTGCTGCCACCCAAAATACGGCGATGATATTCTCGCTATAAAAACCGCACAAAAAGCCTATATCCACCATAAAATGTGCGATAGAGCAATTAATGAGATGGAGCAAGGCAGTGAAATGCTTTTCGTGCAATGGGCAAATGAGCAAAAAATTACCTATAAACTTATCATTGCCCTTGAAAATCAAAAGGGAGCTTTAGCCCATATCTGCGGCGTATTAGCTAAGCTTGATTGCAATATTGTAAGTGTAGATTATGATGTGCTTAATCGGCAATTTGCCTCATATTGTGCGATTTGCTTTGAAAGCAAAACGCAAGATACAAAGACTTTAAGAGAATCTTTGGGTAAAAAATACAAAATCATTGAGTTAAGTAACTTAAAAGACGCATATTCAAGCTAGAATCTAGATTTTAAGAAAGGAAACAAATGAGCATAACAGAAGCAATGCAGGAGCTAAAGCGAGGCTGTGTGGAGTTCATAGGAGAGGATTATATACGCACTTTGGTGGAGAGATTCTATAAAAGTGGAAAGCGATTTTGTGTGAAAGCTGGATTTGACCCTACCGCACCTGATTTACATCTAGGACACACGGTGCTTTTACAAAAACTTGCTACTTTTCAAAAATATGGTGGCGATGTGAAGTTTTTGATTGGGGATTTTACCGCGACTATCGGTGACCCAAGCGGAAAAAGCGAGACAAGAAAACCTTTAAGCAAAGAGCAGGTAGAGGCAAATGCTATTACTTACAAAGAGCAGGTTTTTAAAGTGCTAGATCCCAAATACACAGAAGTATGCTTTAACTCAAAATGGTTAAGTGAGCTAGGAGCTGGTGGAATTATACATTTAACTTCAAAGTTTTCAGTGGCGCGTATGCTTGAACGAGACGACTTTACCAAACGCTACAACAATAATCAGCCTATTTCAATGGTGGAGTTTATGTATCCATTGCTACAAGGTTATGATTCTGTGGCGTTAGAATGCGACATTGAGCTTGGAGGCAATGACCAAAAGTTTAATCTCCTTGTGGGCAGGAGTTTGCAAAGAAGCTATGGGCTAGATAAAGAACAATCTGTAATGACTATGCCTTTGCTTGAAGGGCTTGATGGCGTAAATAAGATGAGCAAATCACTTAATAACTACATAGGCGTTACTGAATCTGCCAACACAATGTATGCCAAGATTCTAAGCATTAGTGATGAGATGATGTGGCGTTATTATGAGCTACTTTCATCTCTTAGTTTGCAAGAAATTGCGGAGCTTAAATCACAAGTGGAAAGCCAAAAAGCACACCCCAAAAGTGTCAAAGAGCAACTTGCTTTGGAAATAACGCAACGCTACCATAACATTGATTTAGCAAAAAAAGCTAAAATAGAGTTTGACAATGTGTTTAGCAAAGATGAGATTCCTGCTGATTTGGCTGAATTTACTTGTGAAAAAGATGAATGGATAGCTAAAGTGCTTACTTACGCACAACTTTGTGAATCCACCTCTCAAGCACGGAGAGATATTCGTGCTGGGGCTGTGAAAATCAATAAAGAAAAGATAACTGATGAAAACCTTAAGCTGTCATCTGGGGAATACATTGTTCAAATTGGCAAAAGACGATTTGCAAAAGTGATTATAAAATAAGGATTTGTGATGGGGTTACAACCGCTTAAAATAGGCAAACACACGATTAAGTATCCAATTTTTCAAGGTGGTATGGGCGTGGGAATTAGCTGGGATAGACTAGCTGGAAATGTTTCTAAAGAAGGTGCGCTTGGTATCATCAGTGCTGTTGGCACGGGATATTATCAAAAAATGCAGTTTGTTGAAAAAATCACAAATTCTAAGCCATTTGAGGCGATTAATTTTTACTCAAAACACGCTTTAAATGAGATTTTCAAAAATGCTCGTAAAATCTGTGGCAATAATCCACTTGGGGCAAATATACTTTATGCTATTAATGAATATGGTCGTGTGGTGCGTGATGCGTGTGAAGCTGGAGCAAATATCATCGTAACAGGAGCTGGGCTCCCCACAAATATGCCTGAATTTACAAAAAACTTCCCTGATGTTGCTCTCGTGCCAATTGTTTCTTCAGCTAAGGCTCTAAAAATTATTTGCAAGCGTTGGATGGATAGATACGCTAGAATCCCTGATGCAGTCGTTGTTGAAGGACCTCTAAGCGGAGGACATCAAGGATTTAGCTATGAAGATTGCTTCAAAGAGGAGTATCAGCTTGAGAATGTCTTACCCCAAGTGGTAGATGAAGCAAAAAAATGGGGAAATATCCCTGTCATCGCCGCTGGTGGAATCTGGGATAGAAGTGATATTGATAGAATGATCGCTCTAGGGGCAAGTGGTGTGCAAATGGGGACGCGATGGCTTGGCTCTGAAGAGTGCGATGCGGTGGCTTATAGAGACTTAATGCCTTCAGTTACAAAAGAAGATATTGAGCTTGTCAAATCCCCTGTTGGCTATCCTGCAAGGGCGGTGAAGACGGGAATCTTTGATAGACTAGCTCAAGGTAATGCACCAAAAATACGCTGTATCAGTAACTGTGTCTCACCCTGCCATAGAGGTGTGGAGGCAAAGAAAGTGGGCTATTGTATAGCAGATTCTCTAGGGAGAGGCTTTATGGGCGATAGAGAGCAAGGACTATACTTTACAGGAGCTAATGGATACAGAATCCAAAAGATTCAGCCTGTGAGAGAAATTATTGCAGAATTAGTGCAAGACTAAGGGCTTTTTATGGTGCGGATTCTAGCGATTGTAGCCCTTATGCTTGCTGCACTTTTAGGGGAACATCGCATTGTTAAGATGGTGCCTTTTGGCGATGGGAATCTTAAAATCGTATTCGCACAAGATATTGCTCCTCTCAAATGGGAAGTTAAAAAACTGCAAGACAATAGGCATTTTATTGACTTTGAGGCTAATCTTACAATCCCAAAGCGAAATTTTATTTTTAAAGATAACTCAACCCTGCAAGTGGCACAAAACACACCACAAATTGTAAGAATTGTCATCAATACACAGCCAAAATCACAATATGAAATCATTAAAGAAAAAGAGAATCTCTATATTTTTATTAAATCAAAAGACATTTCATCTAGCACTGCTACACAAACCACAGCCCAGCAAACCACAGCTGCACAAAAATCAAATCAAACGCCACAAACACAAAAAACAACTGACACAAAAACAGAATCTACGCAAAGCAAGGATAAGCCAAAAAATGATGAAGTTGTTATAAAAGAAAACATATCTACGACAAAAAAAGGCAAGATTGGAGCAGGAAAAAAGATTGTCGTTGATGCTGGGCACGGAGGCAAAGACTGCGGAACAAAGAGTGTGGAGGGTATATGTGAAAAACTCATCGTGCTTGAAGTGGCCAAACTCCTCACACAGGAGCTTAAAAATCGTGGGTATGTTGTGTATATGACACGAAATAGCGATGTGTATATTGACCTGCGAAAACGCACGGAATTTGCTAATGGAAAAAATGCAGATTTGTTTGTATCAATTCACGCCAATTCAATGCCTAAGGATTCTCCAAAAACACCCAAAGGTGTGGAAACCTACTTTCTCTCTCCTGCAAGAAGTGAGCGTGCAGAGCAAGTGGCAAAAGCGGAGAATCAAGGTGATATTGAAACGATGAGTCATTTTGCCACAAAATCATTTTTAAATACTATCAGTAGCTTTCATCTTGTCGCTTCGCATAAACTTGCTATTGAGATTCAATCAGGCATACTTAATATTGTCAGGCAAACGCATAATACCCACGATGGTGCTGTAAGGGAGGGTCCTTTTTGGGTTTTAGCTGGAGCTTTAATGCCATCAGTCCTTATTGAAATTGGCTATGCTTCACATAAAGATGAAGGGAAACTTATTGCTAAAAAAGAGTATCAAAAACTTCTTGCCAAAGGCATTGCCGATGGTATAGATGGATATTTTTTAAGAAACTATTAAAGGATATAAATGATTAACAATACACGGATAAAAGTTATTTTTTCACTCATCTTATTTGCTCTCTTTGTTTTTACAAATCTCACACTTTTTACCTCGCAATTTTCACAATCTTTCTCGCATTTATTTTTGATTTTTATCCGTGAAAATCAATTTTTTGATAGTCTTAGTATTTTTTTACTATTCTGTGGATTCCTATTAAGCGGGGTATTTGTGATTATGAGCAGCTGGTATCAAACAAGCAGCACTTTGCAAAGAATAATTATGTTGAGTTTAAGTATTACATTTATCTATCTTGTGATTATTAAAAGCACACATACAACGCCGACAGAAGACATTATGGATATGTTTGCTATTGAGGGTAGCATTTACCATCGTGGCTTTTTTGAACTTTTACTTGATTATCTACCTCGTATTTTGCTGATAAGCTGTGCGTATGTGCTATTTGTGTATATTCCGCTCTTATTTTTAATTTTTGGCATACACCCCAATCAAAGCAACCAAATTGGTAAAATGCTCTATGATATGCGTCCTTCAATCAATATTGTTATAGCCGTGCTATTTGCCCTCTCTTTGCAGCCATATTATTTCCGTGATAATCTCTACGCTTATTTTGATATTTTTGCCTTACTTGTGGGATTTGGACTACTAATTTGGGTAATGATAAAGCATAGAGATTTATTTGGATTCTATGAATATATGAACTTTGCCCTACTTTTACTTAATATTATCATTTGCTTTATTTGCACCTCTGTGTTGGCAATCTCTGATAATTATTTTAATGCGCGTTATGCATTCTTGGTCTTTGCATTTGTTGGCTGGTGTGCAGAGTGGATGTATGATAACATCAAGCCTGATGAGGAGTAAAAATGGCACTTGATATTTATCCTGCGATTGATTTAAAAGAAGGTAAGGCTGTAAGGCTTTTTAAGGGAGATATGCAGAGTGCTAAAGTGTATGGTGAGGCTTTGGACTTTGCTAAAAGTTTTGAAGATATGGGGGCAAAGTTTTTACATATTGTAGATTTAGACGGGGCAATCGCTGGGAATCCACAAAACCTCAAATATATTGAAACAATCATCGCTTCTACGACACTGCAAGTGCAAGTTGGCGGTGGAATCCGCGATGAAGATCGTATCAAGCTCTACACACAGATGGGTGCGAGGGTGATTCTAGGCTCTGTTGCAACACAGAATTGGGATTTTGTCAAAGTAATGGCAGAATCTTATCCTGTGACTGTTGGGATTGACTCTCGCAATGGCAAGGTTGCTACACAAGGCTGGGTAGAAGAAAGTCAGCTAGATTCTCAATCTTTGGCAGAAAAGTTTGCGGGCAGTGCTGTGCAAGCCATTATCTGCACAGATATTAACCGCGATGGAGCATTGAGCGGAATTAATATTGACTGGACAGAGAGTATTGCTCAAAGCAGCGGGATTTATACTATTGCTAGTGGAGGATTTGCAGGAGTAGATGAGCTACATATCCTTAATAAAAGCCCATATATTAGTGGCGTAATTATAGGAAAAGCATTTTATGAGGACAAAATAAATCTAAAAGAAGTCTTGCAATTTTTTAGAGACTAAGATAAAATGCCGATTTTTGAAAAAAATGCAAGGATTAGTCTAACTTGTATATAAAGATATGCTAGAATGTCGGTTTATTTGTAATAACCACATTTAAAGAAGGAGATAACTTGAAACTGCTGGTTGTTGATGATAGCTCTACGATGAGACGGATTATAAAAAATACTCTCCAACGCTTGGGTTATGAGGATATTTTGGAAGCAGAGCACGGCGTGGAAGCTTGGCAGATTATGGACACTACTGAAGGCATACAAGTGCTTATTACAGACTGGAATATGCCAGAGATGAATGGTCTAGATTTAGTAAAAAAGGTGCGTTCTGATGAGCGATACACTACTATTCCTATCATTATGGTTACAACTGAAGGGGGTAAGGCTGAGGTAATTACAGCCTTGAAAGCTGGGGTTAATAACTATATTGTAAAACCATTTACACCTCAAGTTCTCAAAGAGAAGCTTGAAGTTGTGCTAGGTGTGAATGAAGACTAGGCTTCGGTCTTAATGAATGGCTTGGAAACTCAAACATATTGGGAGATTATTATCCACCCAAGCCACTTTTTAGAGCAATTCGCTGATTTTATTACAGACAAAACTTCTTGTGCGATAGAGTATTTAGATACTTCGCTTCCTTCAAACCCATTTGCCATTAATTACGATGAAGATTCTTGGGAGAGTGTTGGGGGCTTTGGCATTGCACAAGCTAAGATTCTCTCTCAAAGCAACAATACTCAATCTACACAAATTATTATCCGCATAGCAGATGATTTTGACATCTCTAGTTTGCTTCAATCCTTACAATCCTACGCTTCAAATCTTTCGGCAATTTTTGAAGAATCTGTTGGCTTTTGCTACCACATTGAAAGAAAGGCAAATTGTGATTGGATACAAACCTATCAAGATTCTATTCAGCCTATCTCAAGTGGAATCTTCTATATCCGTCCATCTTGGTGTGCAAGCCAAGATTCTAGATCCTCACAAGCCAAACACGAAATCATCATTAATCCCGCTCTTGCCTTTGGCTCTGGACATCACGCAAGCACGGCAATGTGTTTGGAGCTTCTTAGCCAACTTGACTTACAAAACAAAACATTGCTTGATGTGGGTTGCGGTAGTGGAATCTTAAGCATAGCCGGTCATAAACTCGGGGCAAAAGTTTATGCGTGCGATACTGATGAAAATGCCGTGCTAGAAACGCACAAGAATGCCAAGCTCAACAATGCGGTTTTATGTGATATTTGGCAGGGTAGCATCGCTCAAGCTCCCCAAGATTCTCCGCCCACTTATGATGTTATCACAGCAAATATTATCGCCTTTGTTGTGAAGCTTTTACACAATGACTTTAAGGCAAAATTAGCAAAAAATGGCATTTTAATCCTTTCTGGCATACTTGATGAATATAAATTTGATATAATGCAGACTTTTAATGATTTTAGAGTGCTAGAATCTCGTTGTCAGGACGAGTGGGTCGCTTTGAAGCTTACATTATAAATGACAAAGGACATAAATGGAAAACAATGATAAAAAACCACCTTTTAAGCAGAATCCATTTCTTACTTTTGCAATTTTTGTGATTCTTGCCTTACTTTTATTTAAACTATTTTCACCAAATGGCGAATCACTTACCGATAGACTAGTTGGAGGAAGTGTTACAAAAGAGATTAGCTATAACGAACTCAAAGAGCTTATTAGCAAAGGCGAGATTAGCTCTGTGAGTATTGGGCAGACTTATATCAAAGCCTATTCAGCACACAGCTCCCCACGCACACTTTATACGACCAAAAAAGTGGCTGACCTTGGGCTTGTGCCTTTGCTTGATGAGAAGAAGATTGAATATAGTGGCTTTAGTGAGGGGAGCTTCCTAGGCGATCTTGTAAATATGCTTTTGCCTATTTTTATTATCCTTGCTTTATGGATGTTTTTAACAGCTCGTATGCAAAAAAGTATGGGTGGTGGAATCTTTGGTATGGGGAATGCTAAAAAACTTGTTAATGCTGAAAAGCCTAATGTGCGTTTTGATGATATGGCAGGTAATGCTGAAGCAAAAGAAGAGGTCGTAGAAATTGTTGATTTTTTAAAATACCCAGAGCGATATGCCGCAGTTGGAGCTAAGATTCCACGCGGGGTGCTTTTAGTAGGACCTCCGGGAACGGGAAAAACACTTTTAGCCAAAGCTGTGGCAGGTGAAGCAAATGTGCCATTTTTCTCAATGAGTGGGAGTAGCTTTATTGAAATGTTTGTAGGGCTTGGGGCAAGTCGGGTAAGAGATTTGTTTGAAATGGCAAAAAAAGATGCTCCAAGCATTATTTTTATTGATGAAATTGATGCCATTGGTAAAAGCCGTGCTGCTGGAAGTATGGTAGGCGGCAATGATGAAAGAGAGCAAACACTCAATCAACTTTTAGCAGAAATGGACGGATTTGGCTCTGAATCTGCCCCTGTTATTGTCCTTGCCGCAACAAACCGCCCTGAGATTCTAGACCCTGCACTTTTGCGTCCGGGGCGATTTGATAGGCAAGTGCTTGTGGATAAGCCTGATTTTGAAGGGCGACTTGAGATTCTAAAAGTGCATATCAAAAATGTTTCTCTAGCACGCGATGTTGATTTACACGAAATTGCGAAATTTACCGCAGGACTTGCCGGAGCGGATTTGGCAAATATCATCAATGAAGCTGCACTTCTTGCAGGAAGAGAAAACAAAAAAGAAGTCAGTCAAAAACATCTTAAAGAAGCGGTGGAGCGGGGCATTGCCGGGCTAGAGAAAAAGTCTCGTAGAATCTCGCCAAAGGAAAAGAAAATAGTCGCTTACCACGAGAGTGGGCACGCTGTTGTTTCTGAAATGACAAAAGGAGCTGATAGGGTCAATAAAGTCTCTATCATTCCGCGTGGTATGGCAGCTCTTGGCTACACGCTTCACACGCCTGAAGAAAATCGCTACCTTATGCAAAAACACGAACTTATGGCAGAAGTAGATGTGCTTTTAGGCGGTAGAGCGGCTGAAGAGGTCTTTTTAGGAGAAATCTCAACTGGGGCAAGTAATGATTTAGAAAGAGCAACTGGAATCTTAAAATCAATGATTAGCTATTATGGAATGACTGATGTAAGCGGACTTATGGTGCTTGAAAAGCAACGCAATACATTCTTAGGCGGTGGTGGGGCACAACGCGAATTTAGCGAAGCTCTTGCCCAAGAGATTGATACTCATATCAAAAATACGCTTGATGAACGCTACACGCACGTAAAAAAGCTTCTTAGCGATTATAAAGATGCTATTGAAAATATGGTTAAAGAGCTTTTTGAAAAAGAGGTAATTGATGGAGCTAGAGTGCGGGAGATTATTGAGGAATATGAGAAGCAAAACAATTTAGAAACTCGTCTTATCCCTATTGAGGAAGAAGAATAAGGAGAGAAAATGACAACAACACAAATCATTGCAAAACAAGGTTGGATTGGCACAGGCGTGCTGCTTGCTCTTTTTCTTATAAGTGCTTTGTTTGATTGGACTTTGTGTGCGTTTGTCTTATTTATTATGCTTGTGTTGTGGATTGCTATGTTTAGGAATCCAGAGCGGATTCCACAAACACACGAAAATAATGTGTTTGTATCGCCTGTTGATGGTATTGTGAGAGATATTCACTCCACAAACAATGAGGTGCATATTTTGATTGAAACAAGCTTTCTTGATGTGGGTGTAATACGCGCTCCTTGTGATGTTTTTGAAGGAGAGATAAGCGACAAAAAAGGCTTATCTCTCACTTGTTGTAATAAGCAAAAGCAAACCCAGCTCAACGCCACAATGCGATTTGAAAATAAACAAGATTGTGTATTCTCTATGGAATTTTTCCCTATTTTCTTCTCTTCTCACGAGTTATTTGCTCATAGTCATTTGGAGTTGGGCGAACGCATAGGTTTTATGAAGGCAGGAATGACACAAATCACTATCCCTCAAGATTCTAAAAACTCATTTAATGAGATTGAGCTTAAGGTAAGCATTGGCGATAGGGTGAGTGCCTCACAAAGTGTAATAGGATATTTTTATGAAGTTTAATCCACTTTTCATTCTGCCAAATCTCTTTACTGCAGGAAGTATTTTTTTAGGAATCTTGAGTGTAATTTACGCCTCAAAAGGTAGCTTTGAAATGGCGTGTTGGCTTATACTTGCCTCTATGATTCTAGATGGACTTGATGGACGCGTAGCTAGACTTACAAACACTGCGAGTAAATTTGGTGTTGAATTTGACTCGCTTGCTGATGTTGTGGCATTTGGTGTAGCTCCAGCAATGTTGCTTTATTTTTATATCGGCATAGATTATGGGCGATTGGGTATGTGTATCCCAGCGATTTTTGTCATTTTTGGAGCAGTGCGTTTAGCTCGTTTTAATATCACAACAAGTAGCGAACCAAACTTTTTTATTGGTCTGCCCATTCCCTCTGCTGCGGTTGTTGTAATGCTTTGGGTGCTTATTGATTTGGAATATGACTTTATTAGAACTTATGGTTATGGCTATGTTGTGCTAATTGGGAGCTTTATCATCAGTATTCTTATGGTGAGCAATATCCGCTATCCTAGCTTTAAAAAAATGCAGTGGAATTTTAAGTCATTTATCGCTGTGATTTTACTGCTTGGCGTTGTATATGTGAATCCGCAAGAGACTTTATGTGTGCTTATGAGCGGATATGTGATATATGGTATCCTGCGATGGCTTGTGCTTATCGTAAAAATGCGTTTTAGCACAAAACCAGCTAAAGACAAAAAGGCATAAAGTTAGATTTAATGATTTTGTGCTAAGATTTTGCTATTTTTGAAAATTTGAGGTGTGATGATGTCTAAAACAAGTATGTCAAAAATCGATCAGGTAACAAGCCTTCATAAAAATAACGAGTTGCAGCTACTTTGTTTTCGTTTAGAAAAAGGCAAAGATCTCTATGCGGTGAATGTTTTTAAGATTCGCGAGGTGATTAAATACAGCGGAATGCTCACGGTTGTTACACACGAGAGCAATAGCTTAGTAGAGGGGCTTATTACCATTCGTGAGCTGACAATCCCTCTTATTGATATGCGTAAGTGGTTTTATTATGATAGTAACAATAAAGCAAGAAATTTGCGTGATTATGGAGTAAAGCGAGAGCCGGGGGAAGAAGATATTATTATGATTTGTGAGTTTTCACGCTGGACAATTGGTGTGAAAATCTACGAAGCAGATAGAATCTTAAACAAAAAATGGACAGAGATTGAGCAAGGTGTAGGTGTAGGTGGTGGCGGACATAATGGCAAGCTTGTTAGTCGCACACGCTATTTTGATGGACGCTTAGTGCAAGTTGTAGATATTGAAAAAATGCTCATAGATGTCTTTCCGTGGATTGAAAAAGACAAGGAAGAAGGCATTGCCAAAATCTCTCAAGTGGATACGACAAAAAGCATTCTTCTTGCTGATGATAGCCCTACCGTGCTACGCACAATGCAGCTTATACTCAACAAGCTTGGCGTTATCCACCACGATTTTATCAATGGCAAACATTTGCTTGATTATCTTTTCTCGCCAACTACTGATATTAGCTCCATTGGTATGATTATCACAGACCTTGAAATGCCAGAAGCGAGTGGATTTGAGGTTATTAAACAAGTAAAAGCAAATCCTGCTACCGCACATTTGCCTATCGTGGTCAATTCATCAATGAGCGGAAGTAGCAACGAAGATATGGCACGCTCCCTTGATGCTGATGAGTTTATCTCTAAGTCAAATCCTGTTGAAATTGAGGCTGCGGTAAGAAAATTTGCCCTCAAATAACAAAGTGATTTAAATATGCGAGATTCTCTCACACTTTTAGAGATTCCAACTCCAGCTTATGTCTTAGAGGAAGAAAAGCTCAATCACAATCTTAGAATCTTAGATTCCATTCAACAACAAAGTGGAGCAAAGATTCTCCTAGCATTGAAAGGCTATGCTTTTTGGAGGCGGTTTGATACGCTTAAACACACACTAAGTGGAAGCACGGCAAGTGGCTTGTATGAGGCAAAACTAGGCTATGAAGAAATAGGGGGCAGGGTAAGCACCCAAGCACAGAATCACCATACGCAAAGCAAGGAAATATGCGTCTTCTCTCCAGCCTATAAAGAGAGTGAGTTTAAATCTATCCTAGAATACGCCACGCATATTATTTTTAACTCTTTTGCTCAATGGCAAAAGTTTAAGCCCCTAATAGATTCTAAAAATCAAGCACTCCTAGCACAGAATCTTTCTCCCATTGAAGTGGGACTGCGTGTCAATCCTCTATATAGCGAGGTAGAGCCGCCTATTTACAATCCTTGTATTGCTGGCTCCCGCTTAGGTATCACACCTCAAGCATTTGAAGAAGGCGTAAAACAATATGGCTTAAAAGGCATTGATGGTTTGCATTTTCACACGCATTGTGAGCAAGATTCTGCTGCCCTTTCACGCACATTGCCACACTTTGAAAAGCACTTTAGAATCTATCTCAAAAATAAAAAATGGGTTAATTTTGGCGGGGGACATCACATCACGCGGGAGGATTATGACTGCGAGTTGCTTATCCATCTTATCAAAGACTTTAAGCAACGATATGATGACATTGAAGTGTTCTTAGAGCCGGGTGAAGCGGTAGGGTGGCAAGTAGGCTTTCTTATAGGCGAGGTAATTGATATTGTCCAAAATGAGATGAATATCGCTATCCTTGATGTGAGTGCCGCAGCTCATATGCCTGATTGCCTTGAAATGCCCTATCGCCCAAATCTTTGCAAACTTTCAAAAAATGGCGATATAGAATCTGATAAAGGAGCTAGTATCGCAAAATACACTTATCGCTTAGGTGGTCCAACTTGCCTAGCTGGAGATGTCATAGGCGATTATAGCTTTGATACGCCTTTGCTTGTTGGCGATAAAATCATTTTTGAGGATATGCTTCATTACACTATTGTAAAAAATAATACATTCAATGGTGTTCCCCTACCCTCTCTTGGCGTGATTGACACAAATGGCAAGTTTGAAATTCTAAAAAGTTTTGACTACACAGACTATAAGCAGAGAAACTAAATGATTGAGTTTAATAATCTCTTAATGTTAGCCCCTCTTGCAGGATACACAGATTTGCCATTCCGCAGCGTAGTTAAGGGCTTTGGCGTGGATATAACCGTGAGTGAGATGATAAGCTCTCACGCCCTTGTGTATAACAACAAACGCACCCTAAAAATGCTTGAAAAATCCCCAAAAGAGCAGCCTTATAGCGTGCAAATTTCTGGCTCAAAACAAGAGGTGATTAAACAAGCTGTGGAGATTCTAAACGCTCAAGAAGGTATTGATATTATCGATTTAAATTGTGGTTGCCCAGCCCCAAAAGTGGCAAATCACGGCAATGGAAGCGGTCTTTTAAAAGATTTGAATCTGTTAGTAAAAATCGCAAACCTTATTAAAGAAAACGCCAAAACACCCTATACAAGTCTCAAAGTCCGCCTTGGTTTTGATAAGAAGATTCCACACGAGATAGCTCAAGCCCTCAAAGATGTGAAATCCGATTTTGTCGTGGTGCACGGACGCACACGAGCAGATGGCTACAAAAAAGAGAATATTGATTATGATGCCATCGCACATATTAAGCAAAATATCCCTATGCCCCTTATTGCTAATGGCGAGATTGATAGTGCAAAAAAAGCCCAAGAGGTGCTAGAACACACCGGTGCTAATGGCGTGATGATAGGACGAGCCGCCATTACCTCGCCGTGGATTTTTTGGCAGATTAGAAATAAGACGCACGAGATTCCACCTATTATTAAAAAAGAGCTTGTGTTGGAGCATTTTAATAAAATGATAGAGTTTTATGGGGAAAGGGGAGCGATTATGTTTCGCAAGAATCTTCACGCCTACACAAAAGGACACGAGGGGGCAAGTGAGTTTAGAAACCTGATTAATACACTAAGTGATGTTACCCAAATCGCACAACATATTGAAAATTTCTTTTCACATAATCAAATGGTAACACATAACTTCCCACAGCTTGTGCATCTTAATAAAAGGAGCAGCTAGTGAGAATCTTGGGCTTTTATCTTATGCTTTTATCCATCACATTTGCCTTTGCTAATGAAAATGAGCAAATGGATAAAGACAATGCAGAATCTACTCTCTCTCCGCTCGTGTATTCAATCCGCCAAGCAGATTCTATGTTTTATCAAGGCGTAACACGATGGACAAAAAATAGTGATGAAGCAAGTGATTTTCTAAAAAAAGCCTGTGATAGCAAACATCCGGGTGCTTGTCTTTACCTTGGAAGCTACTATGAAAACAAGTCCTCTAAGGATAAAAAAGATTCTAAAGCAAATCTAGAAAAATCCCAGCAATTCTACCAGCTTGGCTATCAAAATAGCATAGAAGCGTGCAAGCAAGGGGCTGTGGAGTGGTGCTCCATTCAAGCCGTAGCACTCATTGATGGACACGGCGTAACAAAGGATATTCAAAAAGGCTTAGAATACCTTGAGATTCTGTGTGAGCGTGATATGGAAAATGCGTGTTTTGTGCTTGGGACATATTATTTTTATGGCGTGAATGTTAAGCAAGATTTGCAAAAAAGCAAAGAATTTACGCAAAAAGCCCTTGAGTTAGATTCACAAGCTTGTGATGAAAACCGCCTGTATGCGTGTGTATTAAGTGCGGAAATCTACCAACAAGGGCTTAATACCCCTCAAGACTTGACAAAAGCAAAGCTCCTGTATTCTCGTGCGTGTGAAATGGACAATCAATTTGCTTGTGATTATGTGAAAAAGCTAAAATAATTTACACTCGCCTAAACCTCCTAAACACCCTTGCAAAGCCCATAACACTCACAAAATACAATGCCGCAACAGCACATATCCCACTTGCCACAAAGCCAATAGATTCTATCCCAAAATGCGTATATGCCAAGCCGCCAATCAACGCCCCACTGCCTATACCGACATTAAAAATACCCGAATAAATACTCATCGCCACCGCCGTAGCATTTGGCACAGCAGCAATCACTTGTGATTGAAAAATCACCCCAAAAAGCATAAAGCACAGCCCCCACACCGCACAAAGTAGCGTAGTAGCAGCACTTGATTCACTCACAACATACAATAAAAACATACTAAGCCCCAAGCCAAACAGGCTAAGACGCACAAAGGCTAAATGAAATCGCTCATAGAATCTTGCAAACAGCACACTGCCCACCACACCCATAAGCCCAAATAAACATAAGATAAAAGTAACAGAACTCGCCCTAAAACCTGCTACATTCTCTAAAAATGGCTCAATATAAGTATATGCACTAAAATGTCCGCTCACAAAAACAAGTGTAAGAAAGCAAATCTTCATAAATGCCTTGTTATGCAGAAGTGTAGGAAGTGTTTTTAGCGAAATATTTTGCGTATTTGGCATAGTAGGAAACACTCTCCAAAATGCAATGCCAACACACAATGCCACAAGCCCAATACACAAAAAACTCACACGCCAATCCACATACAGCCCTATCATACGCCCAAGCGGTAAGCCCACAATCATAGCAAGTGAGCTACCTGTAATCACAAAGCCTAACGCACTGCTTTGCTTACCCTTTGGTGCAGCACGCACTGCCATAACAGAGGCGATAGACCAAAAGAGTGCGTGAGAGAGAGCCACACCTATGCGAGAGGCTACAAGTAGAGTAAAATTTTGCGCTAAAGCAGAGATAAAATGACTTAGCACAAACACAGCGATGACGCCTAGCATAAGGGATTTAAGATTACTTTGTGCGAAATAGAGCATAAGCGGCAAAGACGCAAGGGCTACTACCCACGCATAGATTGTTAGCATTACCCCAACTTCTGAATCACTCATAGAAAAGTCATTCCCAATCGCACCTAAAAGCCCGATAGGTATGAACTCTGAAGTATTAAAGATAAATGCCCCGAAAGTAACACAAAGAACGGGTAACCAAGCAAAAATGCTAGAATCTTGGCAGGAACCTTTCAAACCCTTATGACAATTATCTTGCATATTCAACAGCCCTTAACTCCCTGATCACGCTTACTTTAATCTCGCCCGGATATTGCAAGCTAGATTCTATCTCTTTGGCTATCTCGCGTGCTAACACGATACTTTGCTCATCACTGACCAAATCCGCTCTTACAATCACACGCACTTCCCTACCTGCGTTAATAGCATAGGCTTGTTTCACGCCGATTTTATCCATCGCAATATTTTCAATATCCTGCATTCTTTTTAGGAAATTCTCAAGCACTTCGCGTCTAGCCCCCGGTCGTGCAGCAGATAACGCATCTGCTGCACACACAGCGGCACATTCTATACTTTTTATCTCTTCATAGCCGTGATGAGCTTTGATTGCATTAATTACCACAGGATGTTCTTTATAACAAGTGCAAACCTCAACGCCCAAATCCACGTGGCTACCGCCAAGCTCTTGGGTGAGTGCCTTGCCAATATCGTGCAAGATTCCAGCTCTTCGTGCGAGTTTTTCATCTCCGCCAAGCTCTCCAGCAATAATAGCTGCAAGATTTGCCACTTCAATAGAATGTCCAAGTGCATTTTGCCCAAAAGACGCACGATAACGCATTTTGCCAAGCAAAAACTTCAATTCTGGGTGCATATAGCCAAGCCCCATATCAAGCACGATATTTTCGCCATCTTGACACATCTGCTCGTCCATTTCATTTTTAATGCGTTCATACACTTCTTCAATGCGTGAGGGCTGAATCCGCCCATCTTCCACAAGGCTTTCAATCGTGCGTGTGGCAATGGCTCTACGATAGAGATTAAAACTACTTAAAATAATGCTACAAGGCGTATCATCAATGATGACATCTACACCGCTAATAAGTTCCAAGGTCTTAATATTCCGCCCCTCTTTGCCAATGATACGCCCCTTTAGCTCATCATTTGGGAGATTGACAACATTAACTAAGCGTTCAGTAGCAAACTCACCCGCATAACGCGTAGTAGCTTGAGCAAGGATATAGTTTGCCTTTCTTTTTGCCTCATCTTTTGCCTCTCTCTCATAGCGGCGGATAAGCATAGCCTTTTCATCAGCAAGCTCTTCTTCAAGATGTGAAAGCAAAATGCTTGTAGCTTCCTCCCTACTCATTTTTGCGTGATTTGCTATGATATTTAGCATTTCTTTTTTGGCGTTTTGATACTCAAGCTTGAGCTTGTCCTGCTCACTTTGGGAACGCAAAACCTTGACCTTAAGTTCGGCAACTTCTTGCTTTTCTCTCTCAACTTGTTGTTTTTGATGATTAAGCTGCTGATAGCGACACTGCTCCTCTTTCTCAAATTCCGCCAAAGCAGATTCATACTCCTTTTTTAGTCTAGCACTCTCTTTATCAAAGTGCTGCTGGAGCTTGAGCTGCTCCTCTTTGATTTGAATCTTGTGGTCTTTGAGCTTTTCTTGTGCCTCATACTCAATTGCCTTAGCTTTTGCTTTAGCTTGTTCTATAATCACTTGAGAGTGAGAGTTAAAAATCTTTCTTGTGATAAGATAAACACTCACGCCCACCAATAATGCGAAGGTTATACCTCCTATTGCATACCATACTTCCATTGTGCTTCCTTAAACATAAAGCCGATGGGGTGAGAAAACAATCTCCTCGCACATCATAAGATTCTGTAATTACGCTTGGAGTGTAATTTGGACTTCTTGCTATAAAAATAATATGAACTTTCTCTTTCAGGCAGGACATAAATCTATCATACATACCCTTGCCAAAACCAATACGCCTAAAATCCTCATCTATCCCCAAAACTGGGATAATCACCGCATCAACTTTTATTAAATTAAATGTAGAATTGTTTGACTCATAAATGCCAAGAGCGTTTTTTTGCAATGGCATTCGCAATGGTATCATTTTAAAATAAAGTTCTTGTATATAAGGGATAAAAACTCTATATTTTTTTTTGCGAAGTGTGGCAATGAGCGGAAAAATATTTACCTCATTGCCAAAAGGCATATACACAAGCACATTTTTAATTTTTTTTTGCTTTAGCATTGCAAAGAGCGTGTTGTTGAGTGCTTTATCTTGCAATAAGGCATAGCGTGTTTTGTAGCCTAAAAATGTTTTTGCCGCTTTTCTAAAGTCTCGTTTGGTAATTATTAATCCTTTTTTTGGATATAATGATAACACAAAACCTAATACTTTGGAGAAGGGCGATGAAACTTTCACAGATTCTCATAAAACAATCTCATTTTAAGTTTTTCTTTATGTGTGTGGCAATAGCAGTATTGTTGAGTGCGTGCAGTGATGAGGGCGATAAGGATAAAGATGTGTTTGGATTTGAGGGTGGAGGGCAGGATAAGATTCTAAGCATTGAGGTTATAAACACGCAAAATGAATCTTTAAAATTTAAAACCAATCAAACCCAAAGCGTATTTCAAACCCAAGATGAACGCCCAACCTTGCTTTTTTTCATCTCTAAAGACTGCATACAATGTCAAGATGAGCTACTCCATATCCTTGATTTACACAATAAATATCAAGAGTTTATCTCTGTGATTGCCATTAGCCCAAAAGAAGACCTTGCGAGTTTGCAGCAGCAAGTAAGTGCCATTAACCCAAGATTCAAGCTCTATGCCCCAAATGACAATAAGAATCTGCTCAATTTCCTAAGCAAAGATGAGAAACTAAGCTACATTGCCCTCTATGATAAACAGGGTGAAAAGGTGATTGACTATGTAGGATTAGTGCCTGAAGAGATGGTGGAGCTTGACATACGCTATCTTATTCAGGACAAGCTTGATGCCAAAGCACAAGATGAGATTGAAATCCTTGATAATCTCCCACAAGAGCAAGATTCAAACCTAACCCAAAATCAAGAGCAAAAATGATTTTATCCCTAAGTAAAACTCTTCAAAAAACTACCCAAAATATCGCCTCACTCCTTGGCTCAAAAAAAGATAAGCTAAGCAAAGATGAGCTAGAGGAGATTTTGATTGAATGCGATATTGCATACGAGCTTGTGGAATCTATTTTAGAATCTTTGCCTTCCTATGTTTCAAAAGAGGCGTTACACAAAGCCCTTCTTGCTCTACTTGAGATTGAATCTTCCCCCCTGCTAGAAAATACAGATTCTATCAAACCACTTGTTACACTAATTGTTGGCGTAAATGGTGCGGGCAAAACTACAAGCATTGCCAAACTTGCACATCTTGCACAAAAAGAAGGCAAAAAGGTAATGTTGGCTGCGGGAGACACTTTCCGTGCGGCTGCTATTGAGCAAATCAAGCTTTGGGGACAAAAGCTCAATATCCCCGTTATTGCCACGCAGCATATGCACGACCCAAGTGCGGTTGCTTTTGATAGCATTAATTCTGCTTTGGCAAAAAACATTGATGAGCTTTACATTGACACAGCGGGGCGATTGCATAACCAAACAAATCTCAATAATGAGCTTTTAAAAATCGTGCGTGTATGCCAAAAAGCCCTGCGAGATTTGCCTTTGAGAAAATTCCTTGTGCTTGATGGCACACAGGGAAGTTCTGCAATCAATCAGGCTAAAGCATTTTCACAAAATATCGCATTTGATGGCATTATCATCACCAAGCTTGATGGCACAAGCAAGGGAGGGGCGATTTTTAGCATTGTGAGTGAGCTAAGAATCCCTATTTGCTTCATAGGCGTGGGCGAGAAAGAAAATGATTTACTTAAATTTGACAAGCAAGAATATGTGAAGATTCTCCTTGATAGCATTTTTTAAGGCTTTAAAGTGGCAAAAAAAAGTGTAGTTTTTGAATGTCAATTTTGTGGTTGGCAAAGCCCAAAATGGCTTGGAAAATGCAGTAACTGCGGGAGTTGGGATAGTTTAGTTGAGCTTAAAGGCGATATGTTAAAAGCCTCACAAGCTCACAAGCTCACAAGCTCAAATGCAGCCCACGCTATCCCAATCACGCAGGTTGATTTTGAATCTGTTCAATATTTTACCTCCCACGAAGAAGAGCTTGATATTGTGCTAGGCGGAGGCATTGTGCCGGGTGGCTTATATCTCATTGGCGGAAGTCCGGGTGTAGGTAAATCCACACTTTTATTAAAAATTGCTGGGAATCTTGCTGAAAAATCAGGGCTTAAGATTCTCTATGTAAGTGGGGAAGAGAGTGCTGGACAGATTAAAATGCGTTCCACTCGGCTTGGTGCAGTGAGTGAGCATCTCTTTTTACTTAATGAGATTGATTTAAGCACAATCACACAAGCCTTTGATGAGCAAGCATATAGTCTTTGCGTGATAGATTCTATCCAAACGATATATTCCCCGGAAATCACTTCCGCACCCGGCAGTGTTTCACAAGTGCGTGAAGTTACCTTTGCCCTTATGCGGTTAGCAAAGGAGCGAAATATCAGCATTTTTATCATCGGGCATATTACAAAAGAAGGCTCTATTGCCGGACCTAGAATCTTAGAGCATATGGTAGATTGTGTGCTGTATTTTGAGGGCGACCCAAGCAAAGAGCTAAGAATGCTACGAGGATTCAAAAATCGCTTTGGCACAACAAGTGAAATTGGAATCTTTGAGATGAAAGAAGAAGGACTGATAAGTGCCAAAAACGCTTCAAGGTTATTTTTTAATGAGCGTTCAGCCCAAGCTGGGAGTGCCGTGGCAGTCGTGCTTGAAGGGAGCAGAGCCATTGCTATTGAGATTCAAGCCCTTGTGAGTGAATCAGCTTACCCCAAACGCTCCTGCACGGGCTTTGATAACAATCGCTTAAATATGCTTCTCGCCCTTTTGGAACGCAAACTTGACATACCGCTTGGGCGATATGATGTGTTTGTCAATGTTGTCGGTGGGATAAAGATTAATGAGCCAAGTGCTGATTTAGCCGTTATTGCAAGTATTATCTCAAGCTTTAAAAATCGTCCGCTTAGTCCCAAAACCGCCTTTATTGGTGAAGTCTCGCTTGTAGGCGATATACGCGAAGTAAGCAATATAGAGACAAGATTAAAAGAGCTAGAAAGCTATGGATTTGAAAAAGTTATACTCGCTAAAAAGCCAAAAAATACGACAATCAAATGCTTTGAAGCAAATGAAGTGAGCAAGATTCTAGAATGGATGTAGAATCGTAGAATCTTAGCCCAAAAAATCTATGGAACACGCAGCACATAAACCTGTGAAGGCAGTTTGAACACATTGCCTCTATTAGCAAAAGAAGTGGAAACACCAAGGCTTTTTAACACAAAAGCCCCAAGGCTCATAAGATTATACATAGGGTAGTAGGGATAATTGTTTGAAACAAATAAAACCTCATATTGACTCACAATATCTCGCACATCACTAGGAGTCATATACTTTGAGCTTGCATAGTGCAAAATGACTATATCCCCACTTTGTGGCTCACTCACCTCATCGCTATTAAAAAATGTAAATGGAGAACTTGAATCAATACTAAATTCAGTCCCATTTGGCTCTTTAGACTTAATATCATAATTATCATTGACATCATAATATCGTGGCAAAATAGAAAATACTGCACCTTGATGAAACAAAGCACCTATACACCTATCATATCCACGACAAAATCCATCAAAATAAAGATTGACCTTTGTTGGGGATTTGCGAATATAGTCAGCTAAAAACATAAAGGCGTCATTTGTATTCTTGTTTTGTGTTTTATAAGTCGTAAAAGCATTTACACCCTGCAAAATAGCACTACTCAATAAAATACCAACACTCACATACAAAACCACACGAGCGAATAAAAAATTTAGCTCTTTTGAGTAAAAATGACTACAAAATAAGACATACAAAAAAGCAAGAATATTTGCTGGTGAAAAATAATGAAAACTAGCCATACCAAGCACCATATAGCCCACCCAATATGCCAAGGCAATCATACCCACAGAATCTACTATGGGATTACATTTTTCTTTGTATTTGAAGATTCTATAAAAGCGAAACAAAAGCATAAACATAAAAAGAATACTTAAAATAGGTGTGCCAAAAATTGAAATAAAAATTGTATGAGAAATGGAAAAATAAGGGACAATATTTCTATAATCACCTCCAGACATTGCAAAATACGCATACAAGCCCAAAAACAAAATCCCACTTAGCATACACAATACATCAAACAATACTATTTTTTTATCAAGCATTTTGAATCTAAACTTTTCATTCCACAAAGCAAAAAACAAATGGAAAAAGCCAAATCCACCAATGAGAATAAAAGCAACTTCTTTCATATAAATGCATGCATTACCAAAAATAAGTGCCAAAACAAACCATACAATTTTCTTACTCTTATAATACCAAAACGCCATAAGAACAAATAACAACAAAAACATAATTTGCGTTAGCTCTGGATAACAAATAGATGTTACAATATGTGTGTATCCTGCACTGAGGAAAAATGCCATAGCCGCCAAAGCAATCCATTTAGCACTAGCACCAAAAAGCACCGCTATACGCCAAAATGCCCAAGCACTTATCACAAACACACAAGCATTGCCAATCATAAATGCGTAAGGACTTATAGAAAAAAGGGCAACGAGATTAAGATTCCAACCAGCTAGTGGAAAAAAACGCGATAAAGAAAAATTTAAGCCGTGCCAAACTTGCTCCCCTTTCTTAAGGGCAGTATAAAATGCAATATCATCTCCAGCCATAACCGGCACACTTGAATTATAGACGATACCAAAAGCATATAAAATAACGAACAATATATATATATATATATATATCTTACTCTTTGTGAATCTGCTACCTTATTCATATTCTCTCCTTTAATACAGCTACTATGAATCTAGCACAACATCGCCGCCATAGAATCTTTTCAAAACATAAAAAATCCCGCTAAGGAGTGCAGCACCCACACAAAACGCAATCAAAGTGCTTTGTGTTAGAGCAAGTAGCACAAAGCTAACCCCCGCGCACAACGCGGCGATACTTGTATAAGGAAACTGCGTAATAAAATGGCTTTGCACGGAGCAGCCAGCACCAACTGCGGATAAAATTGTCGTATCCGAAATAGGCGAGGTGTGATCGCCATAGACTGCACCCGATAAAATAGCTGATAGAGCTAAAAATGCACTTTGTGTCATCTCTCCACTGCTGCTTTGAAGCGTTACTTCCATACCAATGGGTAGCATAATGGCAAATGTCCCCCAACTCGTGCCAGTGCAAAAGGCGATAAAAGCAGAAATAAGGAATAAAAACACGGGCATAAATACCATCATATCAGCACTTAGCACATCTTTAGCCACATTTGCAAGATACACGCCTGTTTGGATATGCTCCTTTATCACCGGTCCAATCGCCCACGCAAAAATCAAAATCAAAATCGCACCAAACATACTTTTTGCCCCAAACCAAAAAATACTTGGATACTCTTTAGATTCTATAATACCAAATGTCATTAAAAGCGTAACACCAAGTGCAAATGCTCCACCGCAAAAAAGCGAGAGAGGCGTTTGCGTGTGGGAGAGCATAGCAATTAGTCCGTTCTCTCCCTCTTCTAGCCCCTGATACCCTGTATAAAAAATCATAAAGCAAATGCCCACAATAAGAGCGATGATTGGCACAATGAGATAGATAATAGCACTTTTGCGATGAAAGATGTGCGTCTCATCTGTCGTAGAATCTTGCATACCTACATTAACATTATTCCGCATTACAGGGAGATTCACCCTCCATATAATTGTCAAAATAACAGCAATAAGTGCAAAAAAAGCATAAAAATTATTTGGGATACTCTGCAACAGCACCATAAAAGGCTCTTCAATACCCTGTTTGCTCAAAAGCCCTATGTTGTAAGCCCCCCAACTTGAAAGCGGTATAAGGATACAAATAGGTGCTGAAGTAGAATCAATAATATATGCCAAACGCTCACGGCTAGAGTAAAAGCTATCATTGAGTGAGCGTGAGATTTGCCCAACCGTCAAGGCATTAAAATAATCATCAATAAAAATCACCACTCCAGCAATAAAAGCTAGAAATTCCGAACCCTTAGCGGTTTGAATATGATTTCTAGCCCACCTCACAAAAGCCCCAATCGCCCCACTATACAAAATAATCTGCGTAATCACACCTAGTATAATCAAAAACGCAAAGATAAATGCCCCGTCCCAATTTATACCCTCATCATAAAATACGCTGCTTATAGCCTTATACACAAAGCCTAGAGATTCTAAAGAAAAACCATAGAGCATAAGTCCGCTTAAGCACACACCCAAAAAGAGTGAAAGCACAACGCGTCTTGAAAGCACAACCATCACAACAACAAAAAGTGGCACAACAAGGCTAAGGGCAGAATGAGAAAAACCAGATTCCAACAATATATCCTTTAATCATCAAAGTAACATCATCTACAAAAGTTTGAACAATCATAAATTATAGAGATTCAATAAAGTCTAGGTATTTATGGTGCCGAAGGTCGGACTCGAACCGACACAGGGTTGCCCCTACTAGATTTTGAGTCTAGCGCGTCTACCAGTTTCACCACTCCGGCAATAGACTGAAAATAACAAGAAGTTGATTTTAAAGTATGGTGCGCTGAGCGAGACTTGAACTCGCACGGGTCGCCCCGCCACCCCCTCAAGATGGTGTGTCTACCAATTCCACCACCAGCGCACAATGCAGATTCTAGCAGAATCTGCATTTGGGAATTACATTGCCAATATAGCTCCACTTGGGAGGAAAGGATTTGCATATACAGCAACAAGTGCTAAAACCAAAGTATAGATAACTTGTGCTTCAATCAACGCCAATGCAATGAACATTGTCCCAAGCAATTTACCGCTAATTCCAGGATTACGAGCTGTCCCAGAGATTGTCGCAGCAGCAGCGTGTCCCATACCGATAGCACCACCAAGAGCTGCGATACCCAAACCAATTACAGCACCACCAATTGAATATGAAATAACCATACTCAAGCCCATATCATTCTCCGCACCAAACGCGAAACCAACCATTCCTAAACACAAAAGAGCTAAAAATTTCATTGAACACCTCTTACAAAAATCTCAAAGCCTGTTCGGATCTATCCCCTACTTGACACTTTGGAAGCGTGATTATGCCTAAGCTTTGATAAAAAAAACATTAAACTAAGCCCAATTCCACCTTGCCCTTACTAGAAGAGAGAATCTCACACTCTAGCTCACTTTTACCCTGCAATACGCTATGAATACTTTGCTCCTTATCTTTAATAATTTTACTGATATGCAAAAGTCCATCACCCCCACGCGGTAGCTCTACAAATACCCCAAAATCTGCTATTTTCTTTATCTTGCCAACAAATCGCTCACCCGCACTATAAGATTCCCAATCTACCTTATCATTTTTGCCCCCACTTACAAGCTCTAAAATAAAAGCCTTTGCTTTAGCAAGATTTTCCTTGTTACTTGCATTAAGATTCACTATCCCGCTTTCACGCTCTAAATCAATGCTTACCTCAAATCGCTCAATAATATCCTTTATCACACGCCCACCTTGTCCAATCACCTCAACAATCTTATGTGGGGCAATCTTAAAACTTTCACTCTTTGGCAGAATAGAATGATTAAGCACAATCTTTGCCCTAGCCTCCTCCATAATTGCTAGAATCTGCTCCCTAGCTTCTTTTGCTTGAAGCAAGGATTGAGCTAGAATCTCTTTTGTAATGCCGCCTAGCTTAATATCCATTTGCATTGCGCTAATTCCTTTGTATCCACCAGCGACTTTGAAGTCCATATCGCCATCGTGGTCTTCCAAACCGCTAATATCTGTCAGTATGGCGTATTTCTCCCCTTGAGCCACTAG
The DNA here is from genome assembly GCA_963559865.1 of uncultured Helicobacter sp. GTDB lineage: Bacteria > Campylobacterota > Campylobacteria > Campylobacterales > Helicobacteraceae > Helicobacter_C. The sequence continues at coordinate 22,690 of CAUWMC010000004.1, read as the reverse complement.
CCCCATAGCCACCCCAGCTATAAGAGAATCCACCTCCACACCACACGCACATAGTGCCAAAGAGCCGCCACATACACTTGCCATTGAGCTTGAGCCATTAGATTCTAAAATCTCTGAAACCAAGCGGATTGTCTTATCCTGTGAAGCAAGGCTAGATTCTAAAGCGCGTCTAGCAAGATTGCCGTGTCCTAGCTCTCTACGCCCAACACTACCTATCATACTTGCCTCCCCAACGCTGAATCCGGGAAAATTATAGTGGAATAAAAATCGCCGTTTTAACGCATTTTTACTGCCTAGCATTTCATAGCTTTGTGCATCATTCTCTCCGCCAAGTGTGGCAGTTACAAGTGCTTGAGTTTGCCCTCGTGTGAAAAGCACACTGCTATGAGCAAAGGGCAAAATATTTGTATCTATACTGATGGGACGAATATCTTTTAAGCCCCTGCCATCAGCCCTGCGTGAAGAATCTAAAATCATCTCACGCACAAGCTTTTTCTTATAAGCTTTGATATGCTCTGTGGCGATTTTTTCATCTTCAAGCCCATACTTCTGCGTAGCTTGTTGAATAAGGGCGTGAAGCTGGGTTTGAGATTCTGATTTGGCTAAAAGCGTGATAGCCTCTAAAATTGGTGTATGGTAATCTTTGGCGATTTTTTCTAACAAATCAGCTTGGAGCGAATCTTGGCTCAAATCAATGATGAGGCTTTGTTTTTTGTAAGGCAAAAAATGCGTGTGATAAGTCTGTGTAGCCTTGTGAATGTAGCTTTTAGCAGATTCTAAAGCAAGAATCATATCTTCTTCACTTAGCTCATTTGCTCCTTTCTCACTTCGCACACTTTTCATCTCAATCATCAAAAGCTCATCACCCCTGCCTGATACGAACAAATCAAGCTCACTCTCACTCATTTGCTCCATTGTGGGATTAAGCATAAAAGCTCCGTCCTTACGCCCGATTCTCACGCCACACACCGCATTTTCTTTTAAACTCTCCAAAGGTATGTTTGAGACATACAAAGCTGCCGATGCGGCATTGAGTGCATTAAGCTGTAAGTCGCTCTTACCATCATAGCTTAGCACCAAAATAACAATTGAAGTAATATGCTTGTAGCCCTTAGGGAAAAGCGGACGCAATGTCCTATCAATTAACCTAGAAGTGAGAATCTCAAACTCACTTGGCTTACCCTCTCGTTTTACAAAGCCAGAGGGAAATTTATTGCTCGCATAGGCTTTTTCAATGTATTGCACACTAAGAGGCAAAAAGTCATCATCATATTTGTTATTTTCTTCCGCACACACACTTGCAAGTAGCACACTGCCGCCATTTTGATACAAAACACTTCCATTTGCCGCCTTTGCCATATACTCAAAAGTATAGGTTTCATTTAGATTCTCATTTTCTACATTAATGCGTTGCATTTGTCTCCTTTGTTGTAATTTGACTTAGAATCTTCTCAAAACTTTCATCATCTATGGGTTGAAGAGTGGGAAAATAATGCGTTGTTGAAACATAATTTTCAAGTGGATAAGGACAAGACACATCATCACAAATCTCACTCAAAAATTCATAAATGTTTTTGGGCATTACCGGTGCAAACACACAAATGCTTTTTGCTTTTAAGTTCATACAAGTCTTAATTGCCACGCCTATACGCAATCCCGTCTCAATCCCCAAATCAAAAAGCAAAATATCCTTCCCCTTAAATGAGCTAATCCCCTCTCCCTTTCGTAGCTGATACCGAGCGGGTAAAATCGCCTCCTCATACTGCCTTTGTGCCTCTCCATACACATAATCAAGGCTTATGCCAAAAGCATTCACTAACTCTTCATTAATCACTATCTCCATATCTTCACTTACCACCGCTACTGGACATTCGGGATTGAGTGGGGAAGGGATAATCTGGGTAAAAAGAAATGCCATAGGGACTTTAAGCCTATTGGCTAAATCTCGTGCAAATACCACACCCTCACGCCCAATAGCTACCAAAATCGCATTGTCCAAAGGAAGATTTTTAATCTGAATCACATCAAGCAAGGGTGGCAGTGCGTCTTGTGTTTGTTGAAATATAATCTTTTGCACCTTTGCTCCTTATTCTTTGAATCTATAAGTAAAGCCCGTATTTGCCAAAGGCACGAAGCGAAACTCAATCTTTACATATTGATTTTTAATTGGTGTGATTTGATTGTCCGCTGTAAGGGTTGGGCGAATATCTTGAGCAAACTTCAAAGCTACACCAAAACACCGAATGTCTTTGGAGATTGTAACATACCAATCCTTTAAATACCCAAGCCCCACATCATAGCCCACATTAGTATTCAAGCGAAAATAGCCAAAATCATATCCCATTGTCCCACGAGCAAAGCCTGTATTACCCTGCGGTGAATACAAACCCGAGCTTAAATATAAAGGGTCAAGTTTAAAATAATATGTGAGATTAGAATCTAGCCCCCATTTGTTAAAAGATGCATTAACTGAAGCTTCACTGATTGTTTGTCTTGCGTATGAATAAAACACTGAACCGCTAAGATTCAATCCATCAATGGGTGAAAAGCCTATCTCATTACGCAAAGTTTGAGAGCTATTCAAAAAAGTATCTTGCAAAAATAATCGCTGATATATACGCCAATAAAATAACTCCTTGCCATTTTTGCCATAAAAATATTGTGAAAACTTCAAATCCACCTTGTGCTTATTTTTTACCACATCTACAATGTCACTTGGATTCCAAATCACAGCAAGTGCTTCTTGGGATATGCCTCCCTCAATCAAATCATTATATGCCTTATACCTATCATCAGCAATAGCTTCTGAAGTGTATTTATACAACGCACCACTAAATAGAGCCTCAAGATGCATAGAGTGAAAAAAATGTTTATAAGGACGCGCAATATCAGAATTAATCGAGACATTATAGCTACTCACACTATAATTAATATTTTTATTTAGCCCCTGCCCTAGTGCGTCAGTTAGCTCATTGTAGTCTTGCAAAGATACGGAGGTTGCATACGCATCTACATTTGCCCCAAGCGATATATAATCTTTCAAAAGTGGTATTGCTAAACCTATGGGCAAAGACATTGTATTTTGAAAATATCCATAGCCTGAAGGACGCGTGATGTGTTTGCTTTGAAAATCAAAAGTATAAAGCAGATTCCTAAAAAATAAAGAATCTGTGTAGTGGTGATAATGCAACTGCGGAAGGGCTTGAAAAGTTTGACTATTATCAACTTTAGACAAATCCAAATAATACTTAAAATATGTCCCAAAATAATGCTTGTTTGAATTGAGAAAATAATTTATGCGAGATTCATATAAACGCGTATTAAAAGCAGCATTAAGACTTCTTAAACGCATATATTCCAAATCATTCATATAAGTAACATCTGCGAAAAAACCATCTGTTATATGCTCGTTATTTTTTGCAAAGATTCCCTGTGTGTCGTATTTGAAAGTCCCACCATAGATATATTTATTTTTAAGATTATAAAGCGTGGTATATTCATCAGTATTTTGAAAATAACGCGTTTGCAAAATGGCAACTTTATTATCCCTATCAGCAAAGCGAAATTCCAAATCCCCACCAGCACCACGCTGCGTCCTTATCTGCGGAGCAATCGTCATATCCCATCGGTCATATGGTGCGATAAAAAAAGGCTGCATATACATAAAACCCTGCTTGTTACTTAAAGACATAGTGGGAGTGAGAAAGCCGCTTTTTCTTTTTGTGCCTGTTGGTGCAACAAAATATGGCAGATAAAACACAGGCATCGCCCCGATGTAGAATCTAGGATTCCACACACTCATATACTCTTTATCTGTATTATATGTCCCAGAGCTTACATTCATATGCCACAATGGATATTGTATATCGCAGCCTGAAATCACACCCTTTTTAAAGCGATATTTGCCCTCTTGCCCCTCACTTTGCTTTGCCATAAACCACATTCCAGCACCGCTTTGCAAATACACATTTGACATCTTTGTATGCTTATTTTCCATATTGACATCTACTTGCTCTACATCAAGATAAAGCACATCGCCCTGATATATCTTAGCTCCCCCTTCCAAATGTGCCTGCTTACTTACTTTGTTATAAATAATTTTATGAGCAACCATATACATATCGCCATAGAATAAAAAAGCATTGCCAGTAGCTGTGATAATATCACCACTTGCACTTACATCATCAGCGGATAAATCAAACATATCCGCCTTTTGTTTGGCTTGTAGCACTCCTACCAAACAGCAGAGCAAAAATCCATAGCAAATACTTTTTTTCAATAGGCAATTACCAAAGTCTTTGCGATTCTATCGTGCAGTGTGCGCACAAACCTATCAGCAAAACCAAAAACATAAGTGATAAAAAGCAAACTCTCACCCACATACTTCCCACACGCGCGAAGCAAGGCAGATATAAAACTTGGCTTGTCAAACAAATCCACACTCACAACTTTAATCTTACAAATAATCTTACCGATACTACTTCCATAGTACCACACAAAAAAAGTATCATAACTGATTTTTAAAATCCACACCTGCCAAGTGAAAGCCATTACAAAAGCTCTCACACTCTCATAATCCACATTACCAGAAGAATCACTCATTTGTGAAAGCGTATCTAAATGGATAAGTGCAAAAATAAAAGAGAGCAAAAACACATCAATAAACCACGCTAGAATCCGCAGACTCCTATCGGCTACTTTGAGATTCTCCCGCTCCAAAATTTCTAGGAGCTTTTCATCATTATTCATTTGCCCAATGCCCTAAATGCAATGTCATCGCGATAGTGCATACCATCAAAAGAAATATGTCTCATAATCTCATAGGCATTATCTCGTGCTTTTTCTAAACTCTCCGCTAAGCCCACAGCGAGTAGCACACGCCCACCACTTGCTAGAATCTCGCCAGATTCAGCTTTACTCACTCCAGCATACACAATATGCCCTAGATTCTTATCAAACTCTTTCACAGAAATTGGCACAGCAGGACTTGACTTATAAGGATAGTCTTTTGATGAAGCCACCACAGCTACGGCATATTTTTGCTTCATCTTGCATTCAAGCTGTGTAATTTTCCCATCAATAGCGTGAGTTACAATATCAAGCAATGGTGTTTGCAAAAGCGGCATAAGCACCTCACATTCAGGATCGCCAAAACGCACATTAAATTCAAGCAAGTATGGTGTCAGCTCATTATCCTTCTCACACACCATAATTCCGCCAAAAAGCACCCCCACAAATGGACTTCCCTGCTTACGCATAATATCTAGTGTAGGCGTGATAATATCTTTCTTAATCTTTTCAAGCAAAGTTTCATCGCACAAAGGTGTGGGCGTATAAGCCCCCATACCACCGGTATTTGGACCATTATCACCTGATAGTAACCGCTTGTGATCTTGACAGGCTGGAAGCATAATAAAATCATTGCCATCACTTATGGCAAAAACAGAAAGTTCATAGCCATCTAAAAACTCTTCTATCACTACACGCATTCCAGCATTACCAAATGCTTCGCCAGAGAGCATTTCCTTTGTATGAGCAATAGCCTCACTATGACTTTGGGCAATAATCACGCCCTTTCCCGCACATAGCCCATCAGCTTTTACAACAATAGGTGGAGTGAGCGTATAGATAAACTCACTAAGCGTCTTTACATCACTTGATTGCATATATCTTGCTGTTTTAATTCCTGCTTTTGAGACTAAATCTTTCATATATGCCTTGCTAGATTCTAACCTAGAAGCTGCTAGAGATGGACCAAACACACGCACATTATGTTCTTTTAAAAAATCGCTTAGTCCTTCACTTAATGGTGCTTCAGGACCGATAATCACAAGTGTAATGTTGTATTTTTGTATAGATTCTAAAATATCTGTATGTTTTGTAGCTAAAATATTTGTGCCTAAAGCGTGTGTGCCGCCATTACCCGGAGCAAAATATAACTTCTCCACTCTCTTATCATTTTTTAGCACAAGCCCCATAGCATATTCTCGCCCACCATTGCCGATAATCAATACATTCTCTTGCATATTTTTCCTTCAAAATTCTAAAACCCCCAAATGAGCGTTACCCCATTGTGCGTAGCCTAAAAAAGCCACAAATAGAGCCAAGAGAATCTCATTAGGCGGCAAATCCTCACCACACAAATGGCTCAAGCAGAAACACCGACACACAGAAATCACTACGATTAGCTCAAAAATCTTTTAGTAACAGACTAGCGATATGAAAGGAAAGACGCGCCATCTAGGTTAAGTGGCATTATAACAAATGAGTTTTAAAAGAATGATAAACCTAACACATCTTTTTTACCTTAATGAGCTATAATCACAGGCATTTTTCACCTAAACTAAAAGGAGCATTGCAATGAAACAAGAGTGCAAATTTACCCTCGCGGGAATGCTGAAATTTGAACTTATTAGCCTCTATGGACGCCATTTTTCCTCATTCCGCAAACCCCACTTACAACAAAACCTCAACTACTTGAATCTTGGTTGTGGAATAAACTTTCAAGAGGCTATGGGGGGGGGGCATAATATAATCAATGCTGATTTTTTCTCTCACTTAAAGCCTTTTAAAACTTACACAACCCCAAAACCACAATGGCAGCTTGATTTACGATATCCGCTTTTGTGTCCAGACAATGCCTTTGATGGAGTTTTTTCAGAACACGTATTAGAACATCTCTATATTGATGAAGCTCTCTTGCTACTTAAAGAAATTTTTAGAATCTTAAAGCCTGGCGGCACACTTCGCCTCAGTGTGCCAGACCTAGATTTTCGTGTGAAAGAATATCTCGCTGACAAACAAGATGTAAATAAAAAGAATCTAGCCAATGAGCATATTAGGAAACTAACACAAGAATGGCTCCATTTGAGTGTGTGGGACTATGATAGGCTACATTATGAACTAGAATCTTTAGGCTTTGTCTCTATTCAACGCTCATCTTGTGGGAATGGACGCGACCCATTATTGCTTTTTGACCTTAAAGAAAGAGCATTTGAATCTTTGTATGTTGAGGCAAGCAAACCAGCCTAGTTATACCCCACGCCACAAAGATATAAGCCATTTGGGCTTATGGGGAAATTATAATGCCTTTTTTTGCATTCAAGCTGCTCTCTTAACGCCTCAAAACTTAGCTCCCCGCGACTTACACTAAGTGCTGCTCCTACCATTAGTCGCACTTGGGAACGCAAAAAGCCATTACCCCTTATATACACAATATCTAAGCCTTTATGCTCATAAGCAAAGATTCTTAAAATCGTACGATAAGAATCTTTTGTAAAAGAACCATTTTTCTTAAATAAAGCAAAATTATGCCTCCCCTTAAACAAACTCAAAGCAGATTGAAACAACGCCCTATCGCCCATTTTTTCATAACTCACATAAGGCGAACTAAAGGGACTTGGCAGCGTAGAGGTAAGCAAAAAACGATAAGAACGCCATAAAGCGTGGAAGCGTGGGTGAAAATCTTCGCTCACACCAACCAAACTCCGCACTGCAATGTGTGGATACAATTTTGTATTTAATAGATTCTGCAAATGTTGTGTATCAAAAAAATGTGAGGATTCAAAGCTAATGACCTGTCCTGTGGAATGCACCCCTCTATCTGTGCGTGAAGCTCCTAGAATCTCACTCCTTATCCCCACTCGTGCTAATCCATCTTGCAAAGCTCCTAGCACACTTGGCTTATGCTTTTGCAGTGCAAAACCATAAAACGCACTGCCATCATAAGAAATTACGGCTTTGTATCGTGGCATTAATAAAACTTTGCAATAAATTTTTTATAAAGAAAAAATCCACCAAAAAACCATAAAATCGGTATGCCAACCATTCCAAGAATAGCAAAATTATCCGAAGCAATATATACAAGCACAAAATACAACGCCACAGAACCAATCACATAAAAATATGACATATTAGAGCGAAACCGCGGATTAGCAATCCCAAAAAGCGGGATTAAAAAAATAGAGACCAAAGGAAAGAGCGAAACCATCACGGCTTGGGCGAGTTTGCGAAGTTTTTGGCGAGATTCAAGACTGAAAGCCTCCTGCCAATATGCAAATAAATCATACTCATTAAGTTGTGGCTCACTGACATTTTGCCGCACACTCATTGTGTTATAATCCACCCTTTTCACCTCCTGCGGTGCTGCAAAATACGCTTTGCCTTGTAAAAGATTTAGCTCAAATAAGCCTTGATTATTATTTGTTTGACCAGATTGTGCGACAATAAAAGTATCGCCCTCAAAGCCATTTTCCGAAAATAGCACGAGATTCTGATACTTGCGATTATCCACGCTATCTACATACACAAGCCAATCACCGAGCTTTTGCCCAAACTCGCCGGGTTTAATATTCACATCAATGTCCGCTTTTTTTTGTGCCACAAAATTTTTAGATGCACTTGTAGCTAAAGGAAGCAAAACAAATGAAAACATAAACAAAACCAAAGTGGCAAGAAGTGTGATAGGCAAAAAGAATCTCACAATATCAAATGGCTTACTCCCAAGTGAAAAACACACCATAAGTTCATAATCATACGCTAGACGAGAGATTCCAAGCACAAGTGCAGCAAAAAAGGTAATAGGAATAATAAAAAACAAACTGCTTGGAATAAGATACATAAATAATGTCCCTAAATCTAAAAAGCTCATTTTCACCACATAAGTCCGCCCAGCTATGTCAATGAGTAGCACCACAGAAGCGATAAAAAACAGCACAAGAAAAAATGGGAAAAAAATCTGTGCGAAAGAACTAAAAAGATACTTTTTAAGCATTGAGTAGATTCTCACTTAGGATAAAATGTAGCCATATAAGGTTGAGTAAAACTCCAACGAAAATAAAAAAACAAAATGGAAGCTTAAGATTCACAAGATTTACCTTATAAAACACCCTTAAAACAATCGCATAAAAAAGTGCGGCTACGCTGCCTAAAAATACCCCAACAAATGCATCAAGCACCCCAAAAGCAATGCCAATAGAGCTTAGCACGATTATATCCGCCTCACCAATAATATCTTTTTTAGCCAAGCTTTGATACATAATTTTAAGCGTAAAAAACACCCCACCAACACCAAAACCAAGCAAGACCCTTTGCATAAAGCTCTCCTGCATTGCCATAGAATCTAAAAATGCAAATGCCACACACACAAGAAGAAATAAAAAATTAAGCACATCTGGTAAAGCAAGGCATTGAATATCAATGAGACCAAGTAATAACAAAAGCATAAGCACCACATAAACCGCCCCCGCATCAAACCACCAAAGCACTACAAATGAAACTATAAAAAGCACGATAAAATAGATTCTGCATCGTATTGAAACAAAGCTAGAGCGAAGCAGGGTAGAAAAATGTGTCTGCTCACTACTATACAAATGGATAAGCAATGTGCCAACAAGGGCATAAAACAAAGAGAGAAAGACAAAGCCTATCATCTATTCACTCCTAAAATCACAAGTATTCATCTCATAATGCCATTTTGCACATCAACAAACAAGCATTCCCCAAGACTTTCGCCCTTATCTAGTCCCCCGCGAGATTTTCTAAAACGCTTAATAATCTGTCTTCCTCCTTCAAACATAGGTGCGACAATCACGCCACCATCTTCAAGCTGATTAATAATGGCTTGAGGGATCTCTCTCGCACACGCTGAAAACAATATCGCATCAAAAGGGGCATATTCCGCCCAACCTCTCTGCCCATCATCAAGCTTAACAAAAATATTATGCACTTGCAATGCTCTAAAGCGATCCTTTGCCTCACACAAAAGCTTATCAATACGCTCAATGCTAAAAACCCTGCGGAACATTTTTGACAAAACCATCGCCTGATACCCACTCCCACAGCCAATCTCCAAAACAGAATCTCCACCATTTGGAGCGAGATATTCAGTCATTTGAGCCACGGTCAAAGGTGAGCTAATCCATTGTGAATCTACCATTGGCAGGGCATTGATTTGATATGAGAGATGAGCAAAAGCAGGAGGGACGAATATCTCACGATTTACTGAAGACATCGCTTCAACTACCTTTGGCGATAGCGGTAACCTCTCTTGTATTTCATCACACATTTTTTTTGCTAATCTTTTATACATTACCCCAAATCGCCCCCACCACTACACTATTTCTCATTAATCTGTATGCCTGTATTAAGATACTTTCTCATACGCGAAGTTTCGCTAATATCCACAACTTGAGCGACGTGATTTTTCTTATCATTTTTATACACAATGCCATAAGGCGTGATGATGGAGCTTCCCTTTGCCATAGTGTCATTAGCACTATTACTTGCTACAACAAAAGCTTGATTTGCCACAGCTAAAGCTTGGGAGAGAATCTCAAAATGATTTTTGCGTGCCTTACCCCATTGTGCGCTTACAAAAATTACATCTGCCCCTTTAATCTGCTCCCACAGCTCCACAAAACGCAGCTCAAAACACACTAAAGCTGCACATTTTAGCCCATCTATGTCAAAAAAAGTAATCTCATCTTTATCCCCCGCCTGAAAATGCAGCTGCTCATCGCCAAGCAAAAAAAGTTTATTTTTACTCTGCTTGTGAATTACATCGCCTTTATGAAAAACCTTAAGATTATTGAAAAATTTTTGATTCTTTTTTTCAATCATTGTTGTGATAAGCGTATTCTTATACTTTGCACTACACTCTAAAAGTCGCTCTGTGGCGAGTTTAGAAAACTCACTTGCCTCTTCCATACGCTGATAGGCAAAACCGCTTAACACAACCTCTGGTGTGCAAATAATAGCATTCTTACCGCATTGTGCGACAAAATCCTCCACCTGCTTCAAATTCCTAGCAAAATCCTGTCCTGTCTTTATTTGCATACAATAGAGTTTTTTAGAAATCATCAAAATTAATACTCCCCTTTGAATAATTTGTAACCTTAGCTTCAAAGAAGTTTGTCTTTTGGTCATTAAAGTTTGCAAATTGCTCAACCCATTTAATGGGATTTTTTGAACCATAAATCTCTCTTAGCCCAACAGCCCTTAAACGCGTATCAGCAAGATACTGAATATACTCGCGTATAATATCTGGCGTGAGCCCTAGAATCTGCCCTTGTGTGATGTATTCACCCCACGCAGATTCTACCTCCACAGCCTTTTGAAACATCGCTACAACCTCTTCTTCAAGGGAGGGAGTAAAAAGATGTGCTTGTTCTTTTCGCAAAGAATTAATCATTTGCTGAAACACAAGCAAATGCGTTACCTCATCTCGCTGTATGAAGCGTATCATTTGAGCAGAGCCTAGCATTTTACCACTACGAGCTAGTGTATAAAAATATGAGAATCCGCTATAAAAATATATACCCTCCAAAATTTGATTAGCAAAAAGAGCTTTCAGCAGATTCTGCTCTGTTGGCTTTTTTCCAAGCTCAATATACACATTGGCTATATGGTCGTTTTTGCTCCTTAGCTGCATATCCACACGCCACATTTCATAAATCTCATCTGTATTTGCCGAGATAGATTCCACCATAACCGCATAGCTTTGTGAATGCAGTGCCTCTTCAAAAGCTTGACGCACAAGGATAAGATTAATCTCTGGGCTTGTGATGTAGGGATTGACATTATCAATAAGATTATTTGTTTGTAAAGAATCCATAAAAATAAGCTGTGCTAATGCCCTATCATACCCTGCTTTTTCTTGAGCAGTCAGCCCATCAGCATAGTCGCGTTTATCGCCATTAAGATTGACTTCCTCAGGAAACCAAGTATTAGCAAGCATTGTCTTCCAAAGATTGTAAGCCCACTGATACTTGATTTTATTCAAATCAAACATACTCGTAGGATTCCCACCAAAAATCTTTCGCTCCGCTACACTTTCTTTAGATTCTGGATTATAGATTTTTTTGCGAACAATATCTTGAGATTGTGTTGTATCCATTATGAAGACCCTTGAAAATTTAGAAAATAAAGAGCAACATTCTAACAAAATGAGACTTAAGTCTATCTAACATCACAATGAAAAACTAGGAAAATAAAAAAGAAGTGGTGCGGGAAAGAGGACTTGAACCTCCACGCCTTGCGGCGCCAGATCCTAAGTCTGGTGCGTCTGCCAATTTCGCCATTCCCGCACAATGTTTCTAAACCAAAGCCACTTAAGGACAATGCCTAAAAACAAGGCGGAGATTTTACTTGATTATTCTTTAAACTTTTATAAAACAGCCCATAATTGCCTAAAACTACACGCATATCCACCGCTTAATAGAATCTGTGATGCTTTGTATATCTAGCTTGAAAGCAGATTCTACAACGCCACTATTGCCGTGGGGAATAAAGCTATCTTGTATCTCAAAGCTTTTGAAGGCTACATCAAGTAGATTACACTCAGCCATAAACTCAAGCAAGGCACTCCCCACACCGCCCATAGCATAACTATCACTCAAAACACAAATATGCGTATGCGACCCACAAAGCTCTCTTAGCTTATCTTTATCCAATGGCTTTACAAAACGCAAATCAAGCAAACTTGGATTAAACCCCTCTTTGAGTAAAGCCTCCCGCACATAATACGCCCTGCCCACACCATTGCCATAACCTATAAGTAGAATCTTCTCTCCTTGAATGAGTAATTCCGCCTTGCCTAGCTCAAACTTATCCGCCTTAAAAATTCCATCTTCTAGCACAAATTTTGAACGCGGATAGCGAAACGCACAAGGAGCATTATCACAATGATAGGCAAAATCTAGCGCTTGTTGTAAGCTTGCATTATCACGCGGGGCAAAAAGCACAAAGTTGGGAATAGAGCGTAAATATGCAATATCAAATAAGCCTTGATGTGTCTCGCCATCTTCACCCACAATCCCTGCCCTATCAATACAAAATCGCACAGGAAGTCCCAAGATTCCAACATCGTGGATAAGCTGATCATACGCACGCTGCAAAAAGGTAGAATAAATCGCCACAAATGGCTTATAGCCCTCTTTTGCCATTGCTGCCATTGAGGTTACTCCGTGAGCTTCACAAATAGCCACGTCCCAAAATCTCTGCGGATATTTTGCAATCAACCTATCCATTCCTGTGCCACTTGGCATAGCTGCAGTAATCCCCACAACCCTTTCATCATCACAATAAGATTCTAAAGCCTTTGAAAATACAGCCGTTGGGGCAATATGTGCGGACTTTTTAATCACAGAACCCGTGCTTATATCAAAAGGACCAACGCCGTGCCACTGCTCAAAATGCCCCTCAGCAATCTCATATCCTTTGCCTTTGAGTGTTTGAGCGTGGATAATCACGGGCTTTTTCATCTCTTTTGCCCTTTGCAATGTGCTGATGATAAGCTCAATATTATGCCCATCAATGGGACCTACATAGTCAAGACCCAATTCCTCAAACAAAATCCCCGGCGTGATGAGCTTAAAAGATTCTTCAAATCTTTTAGCCAAATAGGTTGCTGAATCTGGCATTTTTTGTAACACCTTTTTGATCGTGTGGCGTGTCTTTTGATACAACGGAGTGGTAAGAATCTGCGAAAGATAATTGCTAATTGCCCCTATGGGCTTAGCAATACTCATCTCATTATCATTTAAAATAATCACCATTGGATACTTTCTATCTCCCAATTCATTGAGTGCTTCATACACAAGCCCCGCACTCATTGAGCCATCACCTATCATAATCACAGGCATACACTCATTATGCTGCAATGCCCTAGCCTTAGCCGCACCCACACCTAGGGAGATAGAAGTAGAGCTATGCCCAGCAATAAAATAATCACTCGCAGATTCCTTAGGATGACAAAAACCGCTTATGCCCCCATACTGCCGCAAAGTTGCAAACTCCCTAAAACGACCGGTAAGAATCTTATGTGCATAAGCTTGATGAGAAACATCAAAAATAAATGGGTGCTTTGCTACATCAAAGACAGCGTGCATACCCACTATTAAATCCACCGCACCAAGCGTAGAGCTTAAATGTCCGCCATTAGTGCTGACCACTTCTAAGATTCTTTTGCGAATGCAAGTTGCCACATCTTGTAGCTCAACTAAAGACATTGTGCGTAATGTATCAAACACACCCTCTTTATCTAAGCAGACACTTGGCACTTTCTCATTTGGCACACTTGCTACTTTTTCCATTTCTTTACCTTAACCCATTTTACCACTAATCACGCATATTTTCTAGCACAGATTGCTTCAAATTCTTATAACGCGACATAATCGTGCCATCAATATTTCCACTATCACTCACAATCACCACGCCACCCAAAGACACGGCACTATCGGCTAGAATCTCTACTTTTGTATTCTCACTGAACTGCTCTTTTAAAAAAAGATAATCACTTGGATTGACTTTAATCTTAATATTTGTCGCGTCCATAATTGAGTTAAGCAGCTCCTTAGTCAAACCTAATGCGATTTTTTGAGAGTTTTCACTCACTTCGCTTAAAATCACCTCTTTTGCAATATCCACAGAAATCGCACTTAGCTCCTTTTCTAAATCTTCTAAATGCTTTTGGCTCTGTTTCAAGGCAGATTCTAGTGTAATGATAGAATCTACAAGCGATTTTTTCTGCGTATTGACTTCAGCAAATAGCTCCTCTTTTGCCTTCTCTTCAGCCTCTCTAAATCCGTCCTTATACCCCTCTTCTCTAGCACTTGCCACCCTTTGCTCACTTTCTACTTGTAGCTTTTCAAACTGAATTTGTAGCTTTGCTAGAGAGCCTGAAAGCTCATCTGTCTTTTGCAACAGCCGCTCTACTAGCTCTTGCTCTAAAGTAGCAATTTTTTGCATTGTAGATTCTGTATCTTGAGATTCTGTGGCATTTGGTGCTTGAGTTAGGGCATTGTCGTTTTGGCTTGCTTCATTACTTGCTTCGTTGCTTGGCTCTATAATTTTTCCAGATTCTAACATCTCACTTGTAATACTCTTAAACTCATATTTTTTAATATTATGATTTTTAAGCTCCTCTTGCCCAATAATATTTTCTTGACTAAGCAATGACATCGTCTTGCTCTCCTAGTTGGATTAAGCCTTGTTCTGATAGGGTTTGCACCACTTCTACAACCTTTCTTTGTGCAGATTCCACATCACGCACTTTTACTGCACCAAGGAATTGCATTTCCTCCATAAACTGCTCGCTCGCCCTTTGAGACATATTGCCCATAAATTTTTGCTTGAGTTCATCAGGAGCAGATTTAAGAGCAAGTGTAAGGTCTTTTTTATCAGCAATTTTAAGAATCTCTCTAATGGCGTTATTATCAAGTTTAGAAATATCTTCAAAGGTAAACATCATCTCTTTAATCTCAATGGCTAGCTGCTCATCAATCTGTTCAATATGTGCAATTGTCGCTTTGGCAGCCTTTTGCCCAAGGCGGTTGAAAATCTCCGCCACAGAGCGTGTGCCACCCACTTCTACCTTGTAGCTTGTCAAAGATTCTAGCTTATTCTCAAGCACCGCAGAGACGCGTTTAACAACGCTTGGGGAAATATCCCCTAAGTTTGCCATACGGATAGCCACTTCCGCACGCAAATCATCAGAGAAATAGCCTAATGTTTCAGCCGCACCACTTGCGTCCATATGAGCGAGAATCAAAGCGATAGTTTGAGGATGTTCGTTGATGATAAAGTCTGCAAGCTGTTGAGGGCGGATTTTTGAAAGATAGGCAAAATTCTTTTGAGATTGCATTGTTTTAGCGAGTTTATCCAAAATCGCCTTTGCTGCTTCAGGTCCAAGAGCTTTAATCAATAAATCACGCGCATAGTCCATACCGCCGGAGTTAATGTATTGATTTGATTGAAAAAT
This sequence comes from uncultured Helicobacter sp., assembly GCA_963559865.1. Taxonomy (GTDB): domain Bacteria; phylum Campylobacterota; class Campylobacteria; order Campylobacterales; family Helicobacteraceae; genus Helicobacter_C. Next base: position 6,930 of record CAUWMC010000004.1, on the reverse strand, counting down.
GACATAAAATTCTTCTAACACCGCTGCACCAATGGTTTTATCCGTGCCACTAAGTTGAGCAATTTGCTTACTGACTTCCGTAATTGCATCAATATCAAGGTGGTGAAAAATCTCTGAAGTAATCTCATCTCCTAGCTGGACTAGCAAAATGGCAATTTTCTCTGCCATTGAAAGCTCATCATATTGCGCTCTTTGTCTAGGACTAAGTGTAATTGCCATAGCTACTCCTTCATCGTATTAATGCTTTGTCTAGTGCTTAATGCCCTCAGTTATATCAAGCTCATCTTTAATGAGCGTTTGAAACAATGCTCCAATCTCTTGAGGACGCTCGGCAATGACATTGCGCATTTTCTCAAGCAAGACTTCATACTTGATACTATCCTCATCAAAGCCCGAGCTAAGCCCGAGCTGATCTTCCACGCGTTTGCGTAGTTCGCTAAATTTATTGACATCATCTTCGCCATCATCAATTTGCATTAAAGATTCAATATCATCATCTTCCTCTTCTTGCACCTCAAGCATACGCTCGGCAAATGGTGCAACAATTTTCTTGTAGAAAATAAAGATAATAACCGCCACAATAACATACTTAAGCAATGGCATAAATGGTCCAAGGTAACGCTCCACTTTGTCAGAGAATAGCTCCCAAGAATCTTTTGGGCGATAATCAAGCAGTGTATTTCTAAACTGCATATTAATCACCTCAACCTGATCGCCCCTAGCCTCATTGTAGCCAATCGCCTTTTTCACGCCCTCTAAAAATTTATCCATCTCTTCTTGCGAACGCGGTGTGTATTCTAGGCGTGGCTCTCCATCTTCTCCCACGACTTCTTTATATGTCCCATCAATCATTACAGATGCACTAACGCGTTTTAGCACCCCAAAATGCTCTTTTATATCACTCACCGTCTTATCAATCTCATTATTAATGACAACTTCGCTTTCTTTCTCCCACTCCATCATCTCATCATCTTTAAGCCCTTGCACCGGACCGATATTGCTCACAACGCCGGGCACCCCGCCAATTTGTGGTGGACGGAATCCTTTGCGTTCTTTTTCATATTCTCTTGTCCCACGCACCACAGGATTTTGTCCAAACACTTCAGCCACAGACTTACGCACACTAAAATCAAAATCCATTGTTACTTGTGCTTCTACCCCATCGCCCACGCTTGGTTTTAAAAACTTTACAATCTTAGCTTCCATTGCATTTTCAGCATTTTGCTGATATTTTTTTTGGAATGCCGCTTGTTTGCCTAGAGCGGATTGCTGTGCGGCTTCATCATCTTCGCCAAGTAGCTCTCCATCTTGGTTAATAATCTTTACATTTTGTGGGGTAAGCCGCTCAACTGCTGCTGCCACAAGGTGCTTAATCCCCACAACCTGCTCAATGGATATGTTATCCTGCACGGTGATTTTTACAGAAGCAGAGGGCGGGTGTCCTCCTTGCACAAATAAAGATTCCTTTGGCATAGAAATATTGACAATAGCCTTTTCAATAGGCTTTAAGCTTTCAATCGTCCTTGCTAACTCATTTTGCTTAGCCACAAGATACTTCATATCCTGTGTAAAGGGTGTTTCTCCTACATTATTTTCTAACAAAATATCAAAGCCTACATTTTTACTTGTCTTTGGCAATCCTAGTGAGCCAAGCGAGATTCTTTGCTCATAGACTTTATCTTTTGGGACTAAGATGATATTATCTTGTGGAATCTTGTAAGGAATCTTATCCTGCTGCAATCGCTGTAAAATCGCTGCAGAATCTTCAGGATTGAGATTGCTAAAAAGCACATCATAGTTTTCATACTCATTTTTTGTCTCAACCCGAAACAAAATAAGATATGTCAAAAATGCAATAATCACAACAAATGTCGCAAGGATAATAATCCTCTGTTTTTTATTGAGTTTATTTAAAACCTTGCTGATTTGTTCAAAAATGAGTTTTAAATCCACGATTGCCCCTAACTATGATTTGAGAGATGGTTATGATTCACACCATAAGCCTTTAAAAGCTCAAAGACACGCTCATTTTGCTTCTTTGTGCCAATGGTGATACGAAACGCATTTAACCCATAAGAAGCAAGATTGCGGATAATAAGCCCCTTTTGCAACAGCCACTCACAAAGATGTGTAGAATCTAAACCCGCACGAGATAAGGTTATAAAATTCGCATAAGAAGGGATAAAGCTAAAGCCATTCTCTCTAGCAAAAGATTCATAAGCCAACATCTCCTTGGCATTTTGCTCCACACATTGCACCACAAAATCTTGGTCTTGCAAAGCAACAATGGCAGCTTGTAGGCTTAAAGTCGTAATATTAAAAGGAGCGCGAACCTTATAAAGTATAGCAATAATTTTAGAATCTGCTATCCCATAGCCCACACGCATTCCGCCTAACCCATAGGCTTTTGAAAATGTCCCAAGATAAATGACATTCTCATATTTTTCTATAAGCTTATTCACGCAAAATGCCTTAGCCCTATCCTTATATGTGGCAAACTCTTGATACGCCCCATCAATGATAATCAATGTATCTTTGTCAATCTTTTGTATAAAACTCTCAACCGCAGCAGAATCTAGACACTCCCCCAAGGGATTATTTGGCACACATAAAAATATCGCACTCACGCGTTTGCCACGCTCTAGCACAGCACGATACAAAGATTCAAACTCTTCTAATTTATGCTCATCACTTGGCGTTTTACAAATCTCCACATTAGCAATTTTTGCATACACTTCATACATCGCAAAAGTTGTCTTTGCCATAAGCACACAAGCATTATCGTGGTTAAGTGCCTGCATACAAAATTCTAGAATCTGATCACTCCCAGCCCCAATAATGACATTTTGAGGTTTTACACTCCATTTAGATGCAAGGGCATTTTTCAACTCAAACATAGAATCATCGGGGTATAAAGAAGCTTTATGTGCGTTTTGTCGTATAGATTCTACGACTTTAGGCGATGTGCCATAAGGATTTTCATTGCTCCCAAGTTTGATAATCTCATCTGGCTTGATACCAAACTCACGCATAACAAGCTCTATGGGCTTCCCTGCCTCGTATGTAACAACTTGCTCTAATGTTTTTTTAAACATATTTCCTCGCAAATGTGAAGTTTAAATTGTATTCCCTTAACAAAAATCGCCTATTCTATCTTAAAACTTCTTAAGATTCTATGACTGAAGCAATATTTCTTAAATGTTTGTTTCTTAACGCTTCTCTGTAAAGGGTTTGTTATGTTTGAAATATACACATTAATTATGACATCACTTTGAGATTTTGCAACAAAGTTTTGCTACAATGCCACGCAATTTTTGATTGTATAACTTTTGACATTTTTCTTACAAGGACTTGTATGCAGCATATTTTTAGGGAATACGATATTCGTGGCATTTTTGAAAAGGACTTGACTAAACAAGTCGTTTTTAGCATAGGGGCGTTGCTAGGAAAGCACATTCTAGATTCAGCCCTTACACCTAAAGTGCATATCGGTTATGACGCTAGGACACATTCACCACAGCTTTTTGAGTGGCTCTCCTTAGGCTTTGAGAGTGTAGGCATTGAAGTATTTAATCTTGGGCTTGTCCCCACGCCTGTGGCGTATTTTGCCGCCTTTAATACCATAGATTCTATTACCTGTCCAAACTCCGTGATGATTACAGGCTCACACAATCCCCCGCAATACAATGGCTTTAAAATCACCATAAACAAAGCTCCTTTTTATGGAGAGCAAATCCGCACACTTGGGGCGAAACTCCCCGAAATGCTAAAAAATTTAGAATCTCAAGCCACTTTAGATTCTAATTCAAGCGGAGCAGATTCTAAAACTTCCACACCCACTAAACTTAACGCCTTAGAGCATTATATCGCCTACCTAACCAAACATTTTTCATCACTTCAAAACTTCCCCTATCCCATTGCGGTAGATTGTGGTAATGGCGTTGGTGGCGTGGGTATAGAGCAGATTTTAAAAAATCTTAATATCAACTATACACCGCTTTTTTTCACCCCTGATGGCACTTTTCCTAATCACCACCCAGACCCGAGCGAAGAGGAGAATCTCCACGATTTAAAAGCAAAGATGAAAGAGGAGAATCTCCCCATAGGCATAGCCTTTGATGGCGATGCAGACCGCTTGGCACTGCTTACAAGTCATTATAACTACAAGGGCGATGAGCTTGCCATTTTATTTGCTAAAGATATGAAACGCCACTTCCTAAGCCCCATTGTCATAGGCGAAGTGAAATGCTCTCAAGTAATGTATGATGAAATTAATAAAATCGGTAAGGCAGTGATGTATAAAACCGGACATAGCAACCTAAAAGTTAAGCTCAAAGAGCTAAACGCTCATCTAGCAGCTGAAATGAGCGGGCATCTCTTTTTTAACGATAGGTATTTTGGCTATGATGATGCCATTTATGCCTCTTTGAGAGCTTTAGAGCTATTTTTGCATTATAGTCCAAACGAAATGGAAGCCTTTATGCATTCCTTGCCGCGTTTATACAGCACAGATGAGGAGAAGATTCACACCACGGAGGAGCAAAAATTTGCCACCATCAATGCGTTAAAATCTGCCTTGCAAACGCCACCGAGTGATTTTCCACATATAAAAGATGTTATTGATATTGATGGATTGCGTGTTATCTTTGAATCTGGCTGGGGCTTGATACGCGCGAGCAATACTACGCCCGTGCTTGTTACGAGATTTGAAGCGACAAGTCAAGATGATTGTGAAAACTATAAAAATCACCTTCTTACTTTGCTCAAAAAAGTCCAAGATTCACATAAAAACTAAAGGCAAATGATGACGCTCACTCTTCAAAACCCGCTTGATATGCACCTGCACTTGCGAGAAGGGGCAATGCTAGATTCTGTGCTGCCTTTTACCGCCCAAGCATTTAGTGCAGCCCTTGTTATGCCAAATCTCAAAACGCCCATCACCACAACTGATCTAGCCCTTGCATACAAAAAGCAGATTCTAGAATCTGCCACAAAATCCGGCTATACAGATTTTATGCCATTTATGAGTATTTTTCTCACTCCAAGCTTAGATAAAAATGAACTACAAAAAGCTAAACTTAATGGGATTAGAATCTTAAAGCTTTATCCAAAAGGCGCGACCACAGGTAGTGAAAATGGTGTAGGCGAGATTTTAGATGATAAGACACTAGAAGTTTTTGCTTTAGCCCAAGAGCTAGGCTTTATCCTTTCAATCCACGGGGAAAGCAACGGCTTTTGTATGGATAGAGAATTTGAATTTTTGAGAGTATTTAAACACATCGCTACAAACTTCCCAAAACTCCGCATCATCATAGAGCATATGAGTGATAGACGCTCACTTGAAGCCATAGAATCTTATGAAAATCTTTACGCTACGCTGACTTTGCACCATATCAGTATGAATCTTGATGATGTGTGCGGGGGTATGCTAAACCCTCATCACTTTTGCAAACCTATGCTGAAAACTAAAAAAGACCAGCAAGCCCTACTCCAAGCCGCCCTAAATGCCCACCCCAAAGTGAGTTTTGGCTCGGATTCTGCACCGCATTTAGAATCTGCCAAGCTTAGTGCAAAAGGGGCAGCAGGGATTTTCTCCGCCCCTGTTTTGCTCCCTGCTTTAGCTCAACTCTTTGAAGAACACAATAAGCTAGAAAATCTCCAAGCCTTTGTGAGTGATAGGGCATTTGGGATTTATGGGCTAGATTCTGCAAATATTCCACAAAAAAGTGTGAGGTTGGTAAGAGAGCCTAGCATTGTGCCAAGCAAAATTAGCACTTCATTTGGTGATATGAGCGGTGTTGTGCCGCTTTTTGCCGATAAGATTCTGCAATGGAGGCTAGGCTAATGCAGTTTCCGCTCATCTCTGTTGTCTCTGTTGTTTATAACGATGTAGCTCATATTGTGGAGACGATGGATTCTGTGGTGGGGCAGGACTATCCTAGCATAGAATACATCATTATTGATGGGGCAAGTAGTGATGGCACGAGAGAAAAGATTATGGAATATATCGCCTCGTGTGCTGATATAGATTCTAAAGATAATGTAGATTCTAAAAAATGTGAGGAGCAAAATGGTAGAATCTACCTTGAAGCCACGCATAGAGAGAAAAATCTTCATTTTAAATTTTTAAGTGAGCGTGATAGTGGAATCTATGATGCAATGAATAAGGGGATAGATCTTGCCACAGGGCAGTGGTGTAATTTTATGAATTGCGGGGATAGGTTTTATAGCAATAACACAATCCTTGAGCTTTTCACGCGATTCTTTGTAATGCACGGGGGGGGGGGCAAGGCATAGTAATTTTGCAAATTTTATTATCTATGGCGACTCCCAGCTTATCTATGATGAAACCCACTCTAAAATCCTCTATGCCTCCACCAAATCGCATAAATACCACCACCACTTTATCCATCAATCCGCCTTTATCGCCACCCCCCTTATGCAAGCCTACCGCTATGATACAAGCTTTAAAATCGCAGGAGATACAGACTTTTTCACTAAAGCATACGATAGCGGTGTAATGTTTCTTCATATCCCACTAGTGATTTCAAGCTTTAATGTTGATGGAGTAAGCTCAAGCCTATCGTGGCAAATGTTTAAAGAAGACTGCCAAATCGGCTATAAATACAACCGCCTTTTCCCCCTGCTCCACGCACTCAAATATCTTTTTTGGATTATTCCGCGTGTATGTATTCGCGAGCTTATCCCAGCAAGATTCCGCAGCCAAGCGAGAATCCTACTAGGTAAAAAGACAAGCTAATCCCACATTACAAGGAGTTTTTATGTATCTTAACACCCCTGCAAAAAAGCCCACGCTTAAAAGCATTTTACGCAAAGCCAAACGCAAAGTAGAAGCCATCTTTGGGCAAGTAGATTTTGTCCCAAGTGGGCATTTCTACTCGCCCATTGCCAATGCCAAAGAGATAGAAG
>CAUWMC010000003.1:0-117552 GCA_963559865.1 uncultured Helicobacter sp. | reverse complement strand
TTTAGGGCATTTATCGTTGAGATAAGCAGATGATTGCTTGGGGTAAAAATGGGGAGATTAGGGGAGAATACATCTTTTACTCGTTTTGGGTAAGCCATAAGCGGAAGCTGGGATAGAAAAGGGCGGATTTTAGCGACAAGCTTTTGAGACTTTGTTTGAGCAAGCTGTTTGACCTGCGGCGTGTCGCCTGTTTTAGTCTGCGTGAGAACAATAGAATCTACCCCTGCTTCTAGCAGGGCTTTATGTAGTCTTATACAAGCCCTACCAGCTCCGCCATTATCTTGACTAACAAGGTGTATAATTCTCACTTGCGTAGCTCCCAAATAAAGTTTAGTTTCAATTCAGATCAATCATAAAATAGCACAATCTACAATAATAATTTTCTAATTTGTCTTTGTGAAGTGGTACGCCCAAGAGGATTCGAACCTCTGACCTACGGCTTAGAAGGCCGTTGCTCTATCCAGCTGAGCTATGAGCGCGTATTTATTCTTGTATCATTTCAAAAGGCTTAGACATCAAAAAAGCCAAATACTTAAGACAAACCTTGGTTGCGGGAGAGGGATTTGAACCCCCGACCTTTGGGTTATGAGCCCAACGAGCTACCGGACTGCTCTATCCCGCGTCAAACTAACACCACCACTGCAAAAGTGCTAGAAAATTGTGAAACCCTGTGAGTTAAATTAAAGAAGTGGCTGGGGTAAAAGGATTCGAACCTCTGAATGCCTGGACCAAAACCAGGTGCCTTACCGCTTGGCGATACCCCAATGAAAAACGAGGTGCAATTCTAGCGAGTTTGTTGCGATTTGTCAAGAGATGGAAATCACTCATAATAAACGCGGAGATTTTTGATGTTTTTTGTGAAGTTTGATGAGTGCTACCTTGTAACTTGATTTTATATTTGCCATAGGTTGCCTCCATTATTTTATAATTCAGCCTATTCCTTAGAGAAACAATGCGGTGATTTTAGTCATCATTTGTGTCAAGGAAAATTTAATCAAAAAAAGGAAGGTAACTATGAGTAAAGTGGTAGAACTTCTAAAACAGATTCAAGCAGATGCATCAGTATTTTATGTCAAGGTGCATAATTTTCATTGGAATGTGAAAGGTATGGATTTTCACCCTACGCATAAGGCAACGCAAGAGATTTATGAGCAGTTTGCTGATGTTTTTGATGATGTAGCAGAGCGTGTATTGCAGCTTGGTGGAATGCCTTATGTAACGCTTAGCGATATGCTAAAAGCAGCAAAAATTAAAGAGGAGAGCAAGACAAGCTTTAACTCAAAGGAAATTGCTCAAGCGGTTTTGGCTGATTATGAGTATTTTCTCAAGCTTTTTGTGGAGCTTTCAGCCCAAGCAGATAGCCAAGGGGATAAGGTCAGTGCGGCGTATGCTGATGATAAAACAGGAGAGCTACAAAAAGCAATTTGGATGTTAAAATCTCAACTTGCATAGACTGATACCTCTTTAGAATTGTGTAAATTGGATTCTAAAGAGGGCTTAGGCTACAAACTAGAATCTAATTTAACCTCAATGAATACCTAACAATTTGTTTTATTTTTATACAATCACAACATTTTAAAACTTAAAAATCCTAAGGATAGTTCAATGTATCAAACGCGTATGAAAGAAGCTATAGAAGCGATTAAAAAAGGTGAAATGATTATTATAATGGACGATGAAGACAGAGAAAATGAGGGCGATTTGGTAATGGCTGGGATTTTCTCAAGCCCTGAGAAAATCAACTTTATGGCTCAAGAAGCAAGGGGTCTCATCTGTGTATCTATCACGCAAGAGTTAGCTCACAAGCTAGATTTACCTCCAATGGTGCAAAGAAATGATAGCAACCACGAAACCGCCTTTACTATATCTATTGACGCTAAGGAAGCAAAGACAGGCATTTCTGCGTATGAGAGAGATTTGACAATCCGTCTTATGTGTGATAGCAACGCAAAGCCAAGTGATTTTGTGCGTCCGGGGCATATTTTCCCCCTTATTGCTAAGAGCGGAGGCACACTTATCCGCACAGGGCATACTGAGGCTAGTGTAGATATTTGTAGGCTTTCAGGTCTTGCACCCATTAGCGTAATTTGTGAGATTATGAAAAAAGATGGCACGATGGCTGGTCGTGGGGATAAATTTCTACTTGATTTTGCTAAGACTCATAATCTAAAGATTCTCTATGTCAGCGACATTATCCAATATCGCTTAAATTTTGAGAATCTTGTGCGTGAGGTATCGCGTGAAAAGGCGGTGTTTATGGCACAAGAATGCGAGAAAATCACCTTTTTAGATCATTTAGAAAATGAACATATCGCCTTTAGCTTTAGCCCACAGGCTCAAACTCCGCTCATTAGATTCCATAGCACAAACAGCGATATTACTCTTTTGACAGATTCTAATGAGTGGCAAGCCCTGCAAAAAAGCATAGACTTGCTTTCACAGCAAGGTGGCTATCTTGTGTGTCTTAATAGCGATAAAGATAACGCAAATGGCAATATCGCAAAAAATTGTGGTGATATTAAAGACTTTGGTATCGGCGCACAGATTCTAAAAACACTTGGTGTGAAAGACTTCACACTTCTTAGCTCTCATTGTGCCAACAACGCAAATAAAAGCTATAACGCCCTAAGCGGCTTTGATTTGCATTTGCAAAAAAGCATTTTGGTGTAGAGATATGTTTTCAAAAGGTTCAATTAGGTAGAGAATTGCTAAAAGGCTTGTAGCATCAGATAAATTCCGTGATGATTTTTTGTATAATGAAAACAATCATTAACACAATTTTAGTAATATAACCAAAGATTACATCTATTTTTCTTTGTTTTGTTATTTGGCTTTGATTTGCTTGGCAACCACGCATTTGTATGTAGGGGGCAGGATATTTGCTGCAATTTCGCGACAGGTGTTTTTTTTGTATTTCTGTCACTTGACAAACAATGATTTTAACCGTTGAAACTGGTTCAAATACCCTTGTGTGTGGATTATTTTTACTTTTTTTTTGAAAAATGCAAGGCACAGACACAGACAAAAAAACAAAGTTTATTTAAAAAGGAGCGACTTATGAATAGTGCCACAAACACAATAGACCAGAGACAAGAAAGTCAGCAGAACGAAGCTCAAGAAGAATCAAAAGAGGGTATGTTTATACGAATGGCAGAAGTTGCCAAGATTCTAGGTGTGTCTTATCCCACTGCAAGAGAAATCCTAAAAAGGAACAATATTACCAAATATGTTCTTACTCCAAGAATTATTTACTATAAAAGGAGTGAAGTAGAACAGATTTTTACCAACAATGGGATTTCTATATGAATATTGTTAAAATATTCAAAAAAAGAAGCGAGAGCTATTTTGAGATTCTCTACAAGAATATCAAGATTCTTCAAGGCTCAAGAAGTAGGGTAAAGTCCAAAAAAACTGAAAGAAGCCTTTGTTCCCCAGCGCGTGTTTGTTGTTAAGTAAAATTTAACCACAATCCCTTTGTTTGTTTTGTTGTTTAAGGCAATTCTTAGGGCAACTATAATTGTGTAAGTCAAGCAAACCGAATGTAACCTTAAAGTGTCGTAGAGATTGTTAATCCTTTTTCGTAAGATATTGTTTGCTGCATAATCTGCAGAGTTGTTGCTTTTGCATAAATCCCCATATCTATTATCACTAGCTTTGGTTTCTTTGTATTATAAAATTCCTTTAAGCATCTTTTAAGTTGATAGGCTTAAGCAAAAAACTTATCTCTACAATTTCGTTCATTGTTATACTTGATCTCTTTTGTTTGCAAGAGTATAAGGCTTGCTATCGCTTCTGTTGTGGCGGTTTAAATATTAAAGACTGAAGTCCCAAAATAAATAGGTTGAAAATCTTTTTGACTTTATTTGTAAGTTTTTTAGCTTTAAGATCACCGAATATTTACCGAAAGAGTGCATTCCTGTTGCGTGTAGCTTTGGAGTTGTGTAATACCATTTTCCCCGCACACACGACATTGCGGATTCCTTTTTAAGCTAATCTTACGAAAAGCCATAGCGAGCGAATCAAAGCTTAAAAGTTGATTGTAGAGCGGCTCTCCTATGTTTGTAATCATTTTTAGCACCTCTGTGGCTTGAATCGTGCCTAGAATCCCAGCAATAGAGCCAAATACCCCAGCTTCTGCACAGCTTGGCACACTGCCTTGTGGTGGTGGGCTATCAAAAATACACGCATAGCACGCACTCTGCCTTGGTTTAATGCTCATACTCTGCCCACTAAAGCGTAAGATTCCCCCGTGTGAATAAGGCTTGTCTAGCAACACACAAGCATCATTTATGAGAAATTTTGTTGCAAAATTATCGCATCCATCAACAATAATATCAAATTGAGACAGCACCTCAAGGGCATTGCTAGAATCTAGCATATATGAAAATGGTGTGATTTTCACATCAGGATTGATGGCTTGAAGCTTTTTGAGTGCAGATTCTACCTTTGGTATGCCAATATCTTCAGTGGAGTGCAGAATCTGTCTTTGCAGATTGCTTAAATCAACATTATCGCCATCAATAATGCCAATCTCCCCCACACCAGCTGCGGCAAGATAATACGCAATAGGAGAGCCAAGCCCCCCAGCCCCCACTATCAGCACTTTAGATTCTAAAATCTTTTCCTGCCCCTTGAATCCGCACTCTCTTAGGCTAAAGTGCCTTGCATAGCGTCTTAGTTGCTCTTGGGTAAAATCATACATTGACTAATTGCCTTTAAGAATATTGAGAGCTTGAGCGCATAGGCTTTTCCACGCACCTTCATAATTAATAAGCATACATTGCTCAAAAGCTGCTCGAGAATCTTGCCCGCTTGTTTTCAGCACAGAGCCTTTAAGATAGAGTGCTTTTTGCTTGTTGTCATCATTTATATCTTTTTTCAAGAGATTATCTAGCACATTGAGAGCTTCATTTAATCGTTGTGTGCGGATATAGCTCTGCGTTAGGGCAAAATCTACATAAGGAGAATCTGCAGTATCATTGAGAAGATTCTGCAAACGCAAAATATCTTTTGCATAAATCTCAATCCCTAGCTCATCTTTTTGAGATTCTGCTTTTTTAAGCAGTGTGAGATTGACCTGAAGCATTTTTGGATTATTAGCTTGAAATTCCTTTAAAAATGCGTATGTCTCAAGCATACCTTCCTTGTCTTCAAGGGTTGAAAGGGCATTGAAAAGCTCAAAGCCTACATCATAATATTGTGGATTTTTTAGATTTTTGGCTAAAGTGAGCGTGTCTCTCCCTGCACGAGCTGTGCTTTTCTCATCGCCGAGTTTAGCAAAATTAAGCGTATCTCTATAAAGCCACGCGAGTTTTTGCCCTACATCTTGGCTTGATTGTGCCATATTCTGCGAGATTTGAGCGGCTTGTTTGTTTAATGCTAGGGCATAAAGGCAGTCAAAAAGTGGCATTTTTTGGCTTTCTTGCAAAGTGGCATTTGGATATTGCAAATAGTAGTTTGAAGCCTGTTTGCAGTCATTGTTCTCTAGGCTTTGGTGTAATAAAGCACTATATGATTTGCCAACGATAGGATCATTTTTGAGCATATCTTTTAAATCTAGCACTTCTTGGTATTTGCCCTCATCAAAAAGCGTTTGGGCTTTAAGTGAAAGGGCTTTTTCTTGCTCTGGCGAATTGGCGTAATTTTCAATAATATAGTCATATTTTTCAATTTTAGAATCCGCACTCTCATCTTGTGCTAGGGCAAAAAGCAGCTTGTCATCTCTATCTTTTACCTCTTCAGCTTTTGGACGATGCTCAAATTCTTGCAAAAACATTTTGTTGATTCTGTGTGCGTCCTGCGTGGCATTAGCCCCTTGATACCAAAGGCTAATATTATTGAGCAAATCTTCTGCGGAGACATCATCATTTGGGAGATTGTCATAGAGATATCCCCCAAGTTTTGCAGCAATGAGATAGAGCTGCTCTTCGGCTAGGAATTTTAAAAATTCATACGATTTCATTGGATATTTTGTAATATAGCTTGGATTGACTTTAAGCATAGTTTCTAGGAGCTTTTGAGCTTGTTCTTTGTCGTGGTTTTGCAGGCGAAATTTGCTCCATTCAATAGCCACAGCACTTGCACTATCAAGGTCTTTTGCCTCTTGGTAGGCTTGAGCAAAAAGCTTTGAAGCAGCAGTAGAATCAGAGCCGCTATTAAAATGCTTTGCTAAAGCCATTTTAGATAAAGGCATATAGCGAGATTCTGGGTATTCGCTTATAGTGCGTTCAAAGTAGTATTTTGCCTCATTTGGAATCTTCATATCCGCATAGGCATTGCCAAGGTAGTATAGCACTTCTGGGACATTAGAATCTGTGGGATATTTTTTAATCCATTTTGTTCCCATATCCACAATCATATCGCTGTTTTCAACAGAATCAAAATGCTCTAACGCCCTTAAACGATACAGGAGCAAGTCTTTTGTGAAAATTGTTTTGGGATAGGCAATAAGTGTCTCATCTATGGCTTTGACAGCTTCAATATGGTTGTGGTTGTTAATGAGTGTTTTAATGTGATTGTAAGCCTCAAAGTCTTCGCCCTCATCATAATGTAAAGGACCTCTATTGATATCTAAATCTTTGAAATAAAGCTCTTTGTTTTTCACTATTTTAATGGGGAAATTAAGCCCCTTTGGCTTGGCTTGATTGGCATAGTCATTGAGAAAAGGGATTGTTTGTTTGTAGCCGATAATTTGCCACGATGTGCTGAGTTTGGGCTGCTCTTTTGTGATTGGAGTTTGTTTTTTTAAATCACTTGGGGTGGCAAAAAGCTTGATTTTGTGTTTTGGTTCGACATAGAGATAGAATCTCCCATCTACTACGCGACTCCAAAAGCGGAAGAATAGTGTTTCTGTTGGAGAAAAACTCGCAATAGGCATTCTATCAAGCGTGCAGATAATGTGCGTTACCTCGCCTTGTGTGTCGTATTTCTCTTGGCATTCTAGGGGTTCTTTATGGGCGATATTAAGGACGGAGAAATGCTCTTTTAATTCCTTGCCATAGTTTATGGTAACATCAAGAGCACACAAAGGCATAAAGCATAATAAAGCCACCCATAATATCCGCACTTACACTCCTAAGGTGGCTTAGCTAAGCCACTAGATTCTAATATATTTTAAGATAGTATGAGATAATATCAAGCAAATTTTGGACCATAAATATACAGCCAACACTCATAATCGCACAAATGCCGATAGCAACTTTGCTTGAAAGCTCAAGTGGAGGCTGATAATCCCCAATACCATTTGAATCTTTAGCAAAGATATAGACCACAAGTTTAAGGTAATAAAAACCTGCGATAGTGCTATTTATCACCATCGCTAAAGCAAGGAATATATAATCCGCACTTAGAACTTCTAAGATTAAATACATCTTGCCCCAAAAGACAGAAAAAGGTGGAATTCCAGCAAGGGCAAACATAAACAAACTTAGAAAAATAGCAAGTGTTGGGTTTGTTTTTATCATTCCGCTAAAGCTTTTAAAGGAGTGATTGTATTTGGAATCTGCACTAAGCCATAAGATTCCAAATGCCCCAACATTAGCAAAGAGAAATAAGATCCAATACAAAAACACAACTTCTAAGGCTTGCTGTGTGCCTACAAAAATAGCTGCTAGGACAAAGCCAGAGTGGGAAATAGAGCTATAAGCTAGCATTCTTTTGACATCTTTTTGAACTAGAGCTATGAGATTTGGTAGAGTAATGCTTAATATAATGAGCGTGTAGAGTGTGTATTCCACAAAGGTGTTATGAGATTTTAAGAATATATTAAACACGCTAATAATCACACTAAAAGCAGCAATCTTTGGCACAATGGCAATAAATGCTGCTAAAAGCGAGTTTGACCCCTCATAGACATCAGGCACCCAAGTGTGAAAAGGCACCATAGAGATTTTGAAACCAAATGCAGCGACTAAGAATGTGAATCCTGCAAAGACAAGGATTGATGGTTCATAATTATGCTCAAGCAAAAACTTCGCAACATTGACAAGATTCACACTGCCTGTTGTCGCATAAAGAAGCATTGCACCAAAGGCATAAAATGCCGTAGCCAACGCTCCCATAACAAAGTATTTGATTGAAGATTCAAAGGAGACTTGCTTATTATGTAACGCAATAAGAGCATAGATTGACAAAGAGGCGGTTTCTAAGCCAAGCAAAATAAGGATAAGATTTTGACTTGAGACCATAAAGCTAAAGCCAACTAAAGCAAATAATAAAAGTGCGTAAAACTCTGCATTTTGTGTCTCTGCAAAAGAATTTTGACGCATAAAAAAGAGCAAAATAATCAAAGTGGTAATAAGCATAATCATTTGGGCAAGGAGTGAGATTCCATCAACAAGCAATAGACCAAAAAAGCCCGGTGCTAGAAGAGGATTTGCCTCAAGCACAAGGAAGCCTAGATTCACAATAACAAACAAAAGACTGATGGCGATATACAAATCACGCGATTTGATTTTATTAAACACACCAACACCAAGTAGCACAATACCACCAAGCAAGGAGATGCTCATAGGGATTAGGAGCGATATATTGAGCTGGGTTAGTGAAAAACTCATAGATTCTGGCATATTACTCTCCTATTCTTGGGATAAATAGCACCCCATCATCATCAAAATCTCGTGGCACATTACCAAGTGGATATTCTAAACTTTCTGTATTTTCCATATCGTGCGTTTGGGTGGGTGTAAGAGATATTTTTGCACTGATAGTTCGGCTTAGGGTCTCTGCACTTGTGCTGATAGGCGTAAGCAGGGGCTTTGGATACACGCCTAGCCATATAATAAGCACAAGGATTGGCACAAAAACAATTTTTTCTCGTAAATTTAAATCTTTTAGAGTGGTGTATTTTGGCAGAGCAGAGCCAAAAAAGACTTTTTTAAACATTGTAAGCATATAGATTGCTCCTACAAAAAAGCTACTTCCCGCAAGGAAGGCAATGATTGGATTGAGCTGAAAAAATCCATATAAGCTTAAAACTTCCCCAACAAAGCCCATCGTCAGCGGTAAGCCAAGTGAGCACATCATCACAATACCAAAAACACTGCTATATTGAGGCATACTATGGGCTATACCTTGCACATCTTGTAAGCTTTGCGTTTGTGTGCGTGTTTGCAATATGCCAATCAGCATAAATAATGCTCCAACAACCACGCCGTGAGCTATCATAAAAAACACAGCCCCACTTAGTCCTTCAGTGTTAAGAGAGAAGATTCCAAGCACAATGATTCCCATATGTGAAAGCGAGCTATATGCGAGGAATGTTTTTAAATCTTTTTGTGCAAGTGCTATAAATGCCCCATAGACCACCATAAATACACAAATCAGTCCAATAATCAAGGAAATATTACTGCTTGTAAAAGGAAAAAGTGGCAAAACAAGCCGCAATAGCCCATATGTCCCCATTTTGCTTAATACCGCAGAGAGTAGAACGGAGCCAACAAGGGGAGCTTGAGTATAGGCGTGTGGCTGCCAAGAGTGGAGTGGAAAAATGGGAATCTTAACTGCCATACCAATAAAGAAGGCAAGAAAGAGCCATTTTTGTGTATCTGGGTCAAGCGAGATTTGATACCAGTCAATAAGATTGAAACTCCAAGTCCCCATAATGAGAAAATATTGATAGGCAAAATACAGGATTCCAATAAGCATAATTAAAGATGCCCCAAAAGTGTAGATAAAATATTTGATTGAAGCATAGATTCTTCTTTCTCCACCCCATACACCGATGATATATAGCACAGGTAAAAGCGAAAGCTCCCAGAAAATATAAAACATCATCACATCAAGTGTGCTAAAAACACCCATAACAATACTTTCAAGGAATAAAATGGCGATAATAAGCGGTGTTCTTAAATATTTGAAAAAATAGAGTGCAAGGAGCGTGATAAAGGCATTTAAAGCAAGGAGAAAGAGTGAAATGCCATCAATGCCAACAGAATAGCTGATATTATAAGATGAGATAAGCTCATAGTGCGTAACAAACTGAATCCCGCCATAATTGGTATTAAATTCATTCCATAATAACACTACAAAAAGTAGCTCAAGTGAAGCAACAAGAATAGCAAAAATACGGCTATTCTCGCCCTTTAGCACATAGAGTAGAAGTGCTGCAAAGGCTGGAAAAAAGATAACAATATTTAAAAGATAATTCATCTCTTACCTCCACATAAAGTAAATGCCACACGCAAGGAGCATAGCACAAAGTCCCAAGCACATAAGCATAAGCATACGGGAGAGTGAGCCATTTTGCGTGAGCGAGAGTTTAGCACCCAGGGCTTTAATCAATAAGGCTAGAGAATCTACAAATCTATCAATACATCTAATTTCTACTTTTTGCCACAAGAAGTGAGCGCATTTATAATATGGCTTAATTAGCAAAATCTCATAAAGTTTTGGGATATAGTAGTGATTGCTTAGAATCTTATATAAAAAATTAGATTCCCAAAAGGGTGAAAATCCACCACGAGCATATTTGATAATAGCAAATAGCACACTCAAACATACAAGCCCCAAAGTCGCACCAATAAGTAAAAGATGCGTATTATGTGGAATAGATAAAGAGAAACTAGGGAAAGCACTCTTAAGGAAAGATTCAAGCACCCCTCCAAGCCCGGCAACAATAGCAAGCACGCTTAAAGGTATCATTGCAATAAGCATATAAGAATATGCTTCGTGTGGGTGTTCGTGGTGATTTTGTTTGACAAAGAATACAAGCATAAGTAGTCTAAAACTATAAAATGCGGTGAAAATCGCACTCACAAGCAGGATTATCCAAATGGTATTGTTTTGAGTAAAAGCAACCTCTAAGATTAAATCTTTTGAGAAGAATCCAGCAAATGGGTAGATTCCAGCTAAGGCAAGAGAGGCGATAACCATCATAATCATCGTATAACGCAGACTTTTATGCAACCCACCCATTTTTGTAATATCAAGTTTGTCGTTCATTGCGTGCATAACATTCCCAGCTCCCAAGAATAAAAGAGCCTTGAAAAAGGCGTGAGTAATAAGGTGAAAAAGTGCTATGGCATACGCCCCAAGCCCAGCAGCGACAAACATATAACCAAGTTGAGAGAGAGTAGAGTAAGCAATAATACGCTTCAAATCTTTATTGACAAGTGCCATACTTGCCCCAAAAATTGCTACAAAAGCTCCAAGTGAGGCGATAAAAAAGCCAATATCAGGAATCATCTCATACAAAGGAAAGCAACGCACCACGAGATAGACCCCAGCAGTTACCATTGTAGCAGCGTGAATAAGTGCAGAAACTGGCGTAGGTCCCTCCATCGCATCAGCAAGCCAAGTGTGAAAGGGGAATTGTGCGGATTTACCCATAGCTCCTACAAAGAGTAAAGCTCCAATCCACATTAATGTGCTTGTATCAAAATCATTTGATTTGAGTGCGAGAAAAACTTCGTCATATTTTAAACTTTCACAAACATAAAAGATTAAAAAGATTCCCATAATCAACGCCAAATCAGCGATTCTATTTGCCACAAAGGCTTCAATGGAAGCAAAGTTTGCTCTCTCTCTTTCATACCAGAATCCAACAAGCAAATATGAGCATAGCCCCACACCTTCCCAACCAGCAAAAAGCCCAAGAAAATTATCGCTCATTACCAAAAGAAGCATTGAGAAAACAAAACCACTGAGATAACTAAAATAGCGATTAAAGCCAGAATCTTGCTTCATATATCCAATGGAATACACAAACACCATAGCGGACACAAGGCTTACTACCAGCATCATACTCGCACTCACACTATCAATCATAAAGCCAAATGAGCTATAAAAATCTCCCGCTTCAATCCAGTCTAAAAAATCAATATGAACGACAATGTTGTAATGGTAAATTTCCCAAAAGATAAGGATTGATGCACACAAAGAGCCAAAAAGGAGCAATGTAGGGATAATCCCAGCAAGCAACATTTTACCTCTATGTCCTAGGAGTGCGGCAAATACAGCACCAGCCAATGGGGCAAAAAGTGCGAGATAAATAAGCCAAATAAGTGTTTGGGTTTCAAGTTTCATCATCTATCCTTTAAGACTTGTGAGTGTGCTAATATCAAGCGTATGGTGCTTTTTATACCAAATGACAACAAGCCCAAGCCCTACAGCAATTTCAGCTGCGGCAATGGCAATAATGAATAGGGCAAAAATCTCCCCATTTAAATCACGCAAGTATGAACCAATGGCGACAAAGCCAATATTGACGGCATTAAGGAGAATTTCAGTTGAAAAAAACAACATAAGGATATTCTTTCGTCTTAGGATTCCAAAAAGCCCAATACAAAATAACAGGGCAGATAAAAGTAGATAATGATTGAGACTAATCATCTTTACTCCTTTTGACACTAAGGACTATGCCTGCAACCATTGCTACAAGCAGCATAAGTGCGGCAAGTTCAAAGGGGATAAGGTATTGCGTGAAAAGCACATAGCCAATTTTTTGAATATTATTCATTTCCGCAAAATCAAGTAAAGTCGCAGAATCTGCTATGACTTCAAGCTGATTGCCAAGTAAGGGCAGACCAAACATAGCCACAAGCACTACACATATTCCTATGCATAGCACGGAGGCTATCCATTCATTTTTGCGAGTTTCTATGACATCTTTTGAAGTGTCAAAAAACATCATCGCAAACGCATAGAGTGCCACCACAGAGCCGCCATAAACGACAATTTGCACCGCCCCTATAAACTCTGCTCCTAGCGTAAAGAATATCCCAGAGATAAAAATCATACCTCCTGCAAGGGCGGTCATTGCATAAATGATACGCGATGAGGTAACCACAATAAGAAAGCTCACAATACACAATGTGCTAAAAAGATAAAATGAAATTGTTTCAAACATTGCTGCTCTCCTTTTGGGAGGGTTGTGTTTGGCTAGGTTGCGTAGAAGCTTGTGCAGATTCTTGTGTTTCTTGCTTTGTGGAATCTAACACATAGCTTAGAGGTGTCTTTATCATACGCTCATTAGCATTGTAAGATACGGAGCCAAATCCACCATACTCTACAAGTGAAGATTGAGATTCTAAAAGTTCAGGTTTGAAGCCAAAATGCGCTCTTTGCACACTTGCATTCTCAAAGCGATTGCCGTGTATGATGGCAAGTTCAGGGCAGACTTCAGCACATAATCCACAATAAATACAGCGTCCAAAATTAATACTATAATCTAAAATTTTCTTGCGTCCATCTTCGCCCTTATCGGTAATAATGCGTATGCAATTACTTGTGCAGATTTTTTCACATAGCCCACAGCCAATACATCGTTCATTTTCAGATTCTAAAAGTCTTTGTAGCTTATGAATGGCTCTATATCGTGGGCTTAAAGGGTTGGATTCTAGTGGATATTGCACGGTAACATTTGGTGCAAAAAATGCCCCAAGTGCAGTTTTTAGCCCACTTAACAAGTCAAGGCTAAAGCTTGTCTTTAAAGTGAGTGCCACGCGAGTAAGAAAAGGCTCTCTCTCGCGTTTGGTGCGAGGAGGCAAGATTCTGTATTCTGTTTTCATAAATTCTCCTAAAGAAGTAAAATGCAGCCAGTGATAAGCACATTTAAAAGTGCTAGAGGAAGCATAACCTTCCAACACATACGCATAAGCTGATCAGGTCGCACGTGTGGGAATGAAGCTCTTACCCACATAAATAAAAAGATAAAAAAGCACACTTTAAGTAAAATAGCAATGCCACCGGGGATAAAGCCTAAATCATTGAATCCACCACAGAAAATAAGGCTTAAAATAAAAGCGGTTGCGAACATATTGGCATACTCTCCAATGAAGAACATTCCCCATTTTAGCCCACTATACTCACTTGCAAATCCAGCTGTAAGCTCCGCTTCGTGTTCAAGCAAGTCAAAAGGTGTGCGGTTAAGCTCTACATAAGCAGCAATGAGAAAAAGCACAAAGGCAAGGGGTTGTTTAAACAAAAGCCAATCAAATATGCCGCCTTGCTGATAGTTGTTGATATCCACAAGCGATAGAGATTCAACAATCATTAAAGGTGCAAGGAGTGAAAGCATAGTGATAACTTCAAAGCTCAAAAATTGCAAAGCTGCCCTTGCTCCACCGATAAGCGACCATTTATTACCAGAGCTTAGTCCTGCAAGAAGCGGAGCATAAATCCCACAAGAGCCAACAGCTAGGATAAATAAAATCCCTACATTAATATCAGCAATAATAGGGCGGATAGTGTAGCCAAAAAGCTCAAATTCAGGAAAAAAAGGTATAGGTGCCATAGCGACAAAAGCCGTTATAGCGGCAATTGATGGTGCTAAGATAAATATGGGTTTTATAGCATTTTGTGGGATAATGTCCTCTTTTGCAAAAAGTTTAATCCCATCAGCAACAACCTGCAATAAGCCATAAGGTCCTACATAGTTTGGTCCAATGCGTCTTTGAAAGAAGCCTAGCACCTTGCGTTCTAAATAAGTGCCAAATCCAGCCAATGCGGAAAAAATAAGTAAAACGACTAGAATCTTAAGAATGGTTTCAATAATGCCACCGGTTAAATCACTCATAATGCACTCCTTATAGGCTCTAGTTTTGCCCATTGATTTTGAGCAAAGATTCTATCCGCCCCTTCAAGCATAGGATTGATAAGGAAATATGGCTCACTCAAGCGATAATCTATGTATAATGCTCCACTTACTTGCGATGTAGAATCTGAAAGCGTGATACTCTCTCCCTCTTTGATACCTAGCTCGGCAAAGAGAGCATTGCTGACATAAATGCCCATCTTATTTTGCAAATGCACACTTGAGGCGGTGTAGGTATTAAATTGTGAGGGTGAGTAAAGCTTGTAGGCATTATAAGTTTTATAATGTGGTAATTCTAGCACACTAGATTCAGGCTGTGGCAGTGGGGATAGGGCAATTGATTTGAAGCGATAACCTCTCATATCAGTGCCATTGTTGGCAAATTTATTTTCAAAGTCATCAAATTCGCAGCCACAAATAAGGCTTGTGTAATCAATGAGATATTCCCCTTTCATATCAAAAGCCTTGGCAATATCACTTAAATCATAGCCTTTGAATGCAAGGGCGGGTTTGAGCGGTAAGATTCTACAATCAATGCTTGTATAAGTGCCCTCCATTTGATTGATAGCGGGCAAAATAAAATCAGGTGTTTGCGTAGCACATTTTTGATTATCATCTATGCTGATACAATCAGATTCACATACAAAGTCCCCTCCTGTGCGGTATCCTATGCTATATTGAGAATCTGCTTTTTTGGGAGTAAAATCACAAATCATCGCTAGTCCAAGTGCGTTGGCAAAAGGAGGAATGAGTAAAACCTTCAGCACTCCCTTATGCTCCAAGATTCCAAGAATGTGAGCTAGAATCTGTGCTTGTGGATTCTCATACACTTCCGCACCAAGCACAAGTAAAGGAGTGGTTTGAAGCATTTGTTTAAGCGTGTCAAATTCATTGATGTTTGCATCAAGTAAGGCTTGGAATTTTACCTCTTCTTTTACTTCTTTAACTATCTCTGTGATTTCTTGCTCAATCTCTTCTCCAGCTTCATTTGTAGTCTTTACCATTTTTTTTACTTCTTTTTCAATGGGCGTTGTAATGGTCGTTTTACTTTGAAGTAGTGGCTGTAAAATCTCACGCAATGTATCAAATTCTACATCTTGCGTGTCATTATTGTCTATATACGCAAGGGCAATCGCTCCAATAGCAACGCTTAGGGCGTCCTCACGATAGGCAATATGTGTGAGAGATTTGCTTAAGCTTGTCATTAGTGTATCATTAAGTGGGTGCATATAGATAGCGTTAGAGCCTTTTTGGAGTTTGAGTTTATTGTTAAGCATATAGCGTAAAGTTGGCACTTGGTAGTTTATCGCACTGCCTAGAACAATAACATTTTGTGCATTTTTAAACTCATCAAGATGATTGAGATTTGTTTTTTGAGCGTATGTCAAAAAGGCATTGATGAAGTTTTTAAAATCTAGGGCTTCTTGGTTGTGAAGTGTGAGATTGTTTGTTTTGGCGATGTGATTTAGCACAAAGGCTTCTTCATTTGTTGTTTGATTGCCTACATTAATTGAATCTGCATTTTTAAAGGCATTGATAGCCGCCTGTAGATTCTGTGTGGGTTGTGGGCTTGAGCTTACATCATAAGCATAGCGTCCCGCTCCACAGATAGGATTAAAGTAAAAGTCATTTTTTACACGGAAAATATGCGGTGTGCCAAGGCTATCATTATGACGCACATCATAGGTGATTTTACAGCCCATAGGGCAGTGCGGACAGGTAGAATCTATCTTTTTAAGTTCCCACGCATTGGCTTTGTATTTAAAGTCATTTGTGCTTAATGCCCCCACAGGACATACGCTAATACATTCTCCGCAATCAAAACAAGGTGTATCGCCCACAAATGTAATCAAAGCTTTTTGTTTTCTAGCCCACACGCTTAGGGCGTCTTTTGGCATTTTGTCCTTCCAAATGGCTGTATCAAGCACCTCTAAATCCGCCTTTTGTGCTTTAAGGTTATTTTCTCCTAAGTTATCCTTACAAGTTGTAGCACATCGCTCACACATAATGCAGAGATTAGGGTCATAGACGACCTTTGCCCAAGTTTTGTGAGGCTTATCATTTTCTCTAATGTGATAGTTTTGTGAAGTAACATTCATTTTAAGCGTATAGTTTTGTAGCTCACATTCCCCACTTTTATCACACACACCGCATTGCAGTGGGTGATTAACATCATAGCTTTGCATAATAGCATTGCGTTCTTCTATAATCTCTGGCGTATGTGTAAGGATATTCATACCATCTTTTGCTTTTGTATTGCAAGAATAGCTGCGTTTCCCATCAGCATCTATCATACAGAGCTTACACGCCATCGTAGGAGAGCAGCCAGAGAGATAGCAAATCGCTGGAATCTCAATGCCCTCTTTACGAGCAATTTGTAAAATACTCTCTCCTTCATTACAGGAGATAGCTTGATTATTGATTGTAATGGTAATTTTACTCATAATATCACCTCTACTTTTTTATAAGGATAGCCTAGATTCCCTTCTTGTTGCTTGGTAGATTCACTAGGGAGATATAAAAGAGCGATTGTGCCTTTGAGTGAATTGTCATATTGACAATGCGTTGCAATACGCTCTGAATCAAAACATAGGGTGATGTTCTTCCTCTCTTGTAGTTTAAGCGTTGGGGCAAAAAGAGGTGGAGTCTTAAGCAGTGGCGACTTTACAGGCAGGTCTATGTTGGTAAAGCTATGCTTTGGCATAATATAAATAAAATTGCCATTAGATTCTGGGAGTTGCTCACATACTGAAAGCTCGGCTTGCAAACTTTGATTTGGCTTAATAGAATCTGCAAGTTCAGGCATAATAATTTCTATATTTGTTATTTTGCTTAAAAGTCCAAGTATGTGAGCAATGTCTTTGGCATTTGGGTGCTGTGCTAATTCTGCACCTAAAACAAGGGCGAAGCTTGAGGGGTTTATAAAAGCTTTGAGCTTATCTAGCTCCTCTTCTGCAAGATTAGATTCTGATGCAAGAAAGCCTACATCAAGGTCATTAAGAAGCTTGTCAAGTTGAGCCATATTAGAATCTGCTGTGTTTGCTTGAAAAGTAGATAAAAGCGTATGGGCTAAAAGCCACGCTACACCAAACTCTGTGCCAACCTCATATCTAGCAAAATGTGCAATTTGCTTGTCGTTCTCAAGCCCATCAAGTAACGGAAGTGGATGTAAGATAAAAAGTTGAGAAAATGGCTTAGAATCTGTGTGTATTTTCTCCCATAAATAGCCAAAGCTCAAAAGTGTCGCGTGTTTTGTCAAAGTGGTTTGTATAGGCTTATTTGAAATATTGCTCAAAGTTTGGGCAAATGCTTTCATTTTGCCCTCCTTACCACAATAGTCCAATCCACTTCGTTAAATCGCAAACTATTCAGCAGCTCATCGCCACGATTTAATACACAATCAATGGCTTTTTGAACATTGTTAAAATCTCTTACTTCAAAGAGAAATATCGCCACTTCACCCTGAGAAAGCTCATCGCAAAGCTCATTTAAGCGTTTTTCAAAATCATTTGCCAAATGTCGCAAATCATATCGTCTCATATTGCTCCTTTTACCTATCCACTTCGCCAAAAACAATATTTGTTGAGCCAATGATAGTTGGAATATCCGCGACATAATGCCCTACTAAAAGTTCTTGTAACGCTCCTGTGTGATAGAAGCTTGGTGTGCGTATTTTAAGCCTGTGTGGGGAAGGCATTCCTTGAGAGTTGATAAAGAACCCTAGCTCTCCTTTTGGAGATTCTGTTGGCACATAGACTTCACCAACAGGCGGACGCATACCTTGTGTAACAAGCACAAAATGCTGCATAAGAGAATAGTTTTGAGTCATAATATCTTCTTTTGGAGCGGAGATATAGCGAGCATCTCTTGCCATTATCTCACTTGGTGTATTTGGATACATAGCCATAAGCTGTTTGAGAATCTTAATAGACTCATAAATTTCTTCAATATAGAGCTGGTAGCGTGCGTAGCAATCACCTTCATTTGCCACGGGCACTTCAAAATCAAGCTCATTATATAGCTCATAAGGGTTATGTTTGCGAATATCCCACTTAATACCGCTGCCTCGTGCCATAATGCCACTTAGTCCCCATTGCTTGATAAAGTCTTGTGAGACATAGCCAACATTTTCAAGCCGAATACGCCAGATTCTGTTTTTATCAAGTAGCCCACGCACTAAATCTAGCGTTTTAGGAACACTTTGGGTGAATCTCTCTACACTTTGTAAGAATCCTTGTGGTAAATCAAGTGGCACACCACCTATGCGGATAGCATTATGTGTAAGTCTTGCCCCGCAATAATCTTCCATTAAATCAAGCCCATATTCACGCTCAATAAAACAATATAAAAAGATGGATAATGCTCCAACATCCATACCATGCACACCAAGAAAGAAAATGTGCGAGATAATACGATTAATCTCTAAAAGCATCGTGCGAATGACTTTAGCACGCAGTGGCACTTCCACACCAATAAGCTTTTCCACTCCTAGAGCAAAGGCGTAGTTATTGCTTGTTGCGGCAATATAATCAAGCCTATCAGTTGTTGGCATAAACTCATTGTAAATCATATTTTCAGCCATTTTTTCAATACCACGATGAAGGTAGCCAATATCAGGCGTTGCTTTTATGATTTTTTCATTTTCTAATTCAAGGATAAGGCGGAGCTGCCCGTGAGCTGAGGGGTGCTGTGGTCCAAAATTGACCACCATTTTATCATTTTCTTTTTCAAAAAATATGTTTTCAAAGTTTGGTTTGAGTTTGGTATAGTTTTGTCTCATCGGCGTTCCTTTAGTTCTTTGCCGGATTTAAAAGTTTTAATAAGTAGTGGCGCATTGCTCTCTTGATAGCGAGATTCAAAGCTAATAGCAGAGAAATTTTTATCATCATTTCTATCAATCCTTGCACTATCGCGTTGCTCTGGTCCAATAATTTGGCGATACTCTTTTCCAAAGATTTTATCTACTTCATACCACGCAGCATATTCATCGCCCTGTAAAGGATAGCTTTTAAGCAAGGGGTGTCCTACCCAATCTTTTGGCATAAGTAGCCTTTGTAAATAAGGGTGTCCATCAAAGATAATCCCAAACATATCAAAGCACTCTCTTTCACTCCAATTCGCACTTTTAAAAAGTGAAGTGAGTGAGGTGATATGCTCCCCTTTTTTAATTTTTGTTTTGATTTTAAGACGCTTTGAGCTTGTATCCTCAAGCTTAAGAAGTAAGTAAAAAAGTTCAAATTCATTATTTTCCTCTAGTTTATCAATGGCACTCATCTCCGTCAAAAAGTCATAGCCCAAGGCATACAGCTCTTTGATAAGAGCTAGAATCTGCGTAGATTCTACCCAAAGTGTGGTGAGATCATTTTGAATATAGCTTTGTGTTATAGGCGTATGCAAGGCTTGAAGAAAAGATTGAGATTCGCCCAAAGGAAGCATTGGCGAAGTTGGCACAACATCAAAGCGGTTTGTATAATACACACTTTTTTGTGCGTTGGTTTTAGGGGGATTTTGTCGTATCATTTTGCACCTCTTGTGTTTTGGGCTATATTTTTCATACAAGTCGCTTTGGTTTGATTTGTGGAATAGCTTTTTGTTTGCGAATCTTTTGCTGAAGCACCATAACCGCGTATTGTAAAGTCTCTGGGCGAGGCGCACAGCCGGGGAGATAAATATCAACAGGGATAATCCTATCTACCCCCTGAACGGTTGAATAAGTATTAAACATTCCGCCTGTATTAGCACAGCTCCCCATAGAGATAACCCATTTTGGTTCAGGCATTTGATCATAAAGTCGGCGAACAAATTCAGCGTGCTTTTTGGTAACCGTCCCTGATACAATCATCAAGTCCGCTTGTCTAGGTGAAGCACGAAAGATGGTCCCAAATCTATCAAGGTCAAAGCGAGAGCCACCTGTTGCCATCATTTCAATAGCACAACACGCCAAGCCATAGGTAAGCCCCCAAAGTGAGTTACTCCTACTCCAATTTAATAGCTTATCTACACTGCTAAGAGCGATAGGAAGCCCCGCACTTTGCGTATAATTTACTTGATGCTCTGCCACGATAATGCTCCTTTCTTCCACGCATAAATAAATCCTACAATCAAAAAGGCAACAAAGCTTAACATTTCAAAAAATACAAAGCCACCAAGCCCCATATATGTGAAAGACTTAAAATCTATCGCCCAAGGAATCATAAAAATCACTTCAATATCAAAAAGGATAAAAAGTAAAGCAAGGATAAAAAAATGCGTGGAGATTCTATTTTGCTGTTTGTTTGGCGTGGGACCGCACTCATAGGTTGAAAGCTTGAGCTTTTCTCTATCCTTTTTTGCCATTTTTCTTGAGATGATGCGTTGTAGTCTTAGGGTAAGTGTGAAAGCAACGCTTGTTAGCACAAATAGCACAAAAACGCCAAAATATGGATGTTCAAAAACAGAATGACTCATCTTTTCCCTTTGTTTGCTGATTTTTTTGGGAGGATTGTAATGTATAGATTCTAAAAAACACCCTTTTTGGTTAAAAAATACTTTACAAATATCAAAAAAGAGTTACTTTTTTACCCTCAAACTATGTGTGATGTTGATTTAGGTAGATTCTACACAGTGTTATTTGATTGCTTAAATGTATCAGTTTGTTAGGTATATTAACAAAATTTGATATAATGTCGCCTTTGCTTCTTTTGGCGGAGTATAGCGCAGCCTGATTAGCGCGCACCCTTGGGGTGGGTGAGGTCGTGGGTTTAAATCCCGCTACTCCGACCAGTCTTTCTTTATTGTTGATACAAACTTACAATCCTAGAAATATTTTGCAGCTTTGAGTAAATAGAGTGAGATTAAATTAAGATATGAGAGATTCTCATCTGCTTTAAGTCAAGGTAGAGTATTAGCCCAAGAAAGATATCAAGGGGCTAATGGACTAATGAAAAGAAATAAACAAGGTGGGCTTGTTATTAGTGTAAATAAAGCTAATGGAATGGGAAAGGCGTTTTAAAGGCACTTTGAGGAAAGTGGCTCAAAACGCAAAGGCAATGTCCCATTATTGTGTAAGAAAAAATAATAAGGATTTCTTACCTTCTCACTCTCAGTATAATTTAATTCTTTATCTAACTCCGTAGCATTGTCTGCAAAATATTTACAAGTTTTTTTATCTACAGAAATTGCTGGATATTTAGTTGGAATACTCTTATAATCAGCGTAAGCTTTTCTAATAATATTGAGATAGTCGTATTCTCTGCTCTTTTTCATATTATTCATCTTGTCTGCAAGAAAAGAATCAAATTCATCGCATAATTCCCAAGTTACTTCTGGCATTTCTTTAAGCTTATTTTCATTTTTTAAATACCTAACCCATTCAAGTGCAATTTGATTGGAAAGCTCATTTTGCTCTTTTGAACCTTCCTGACATTAAATGGTAGTTAAAATACAATGACGCGACTATAAAAATAGCAATTATCGCTATAAACACCCACACAAAAGCCCTAATCTTTTTTTTGTGCAGTCTTCTTATCACTGCTTAACACATCTGCTAAAAATAAAGTCTCTAACCAACTCATTTTGTTATCTCCTTGTGTTTTATTGGATTTGGACATTATATACAAATATAAATGCAGATTCAAATGAACAATTATAAACACTGCAAACAAATGATGGACTTCGCAGGTTTTTAGAATCTAGGAATACAAATTGCTTTGGGGTATGCGAAGTTGTTAGAGAATCTTAAGTAGCAAGGACGCGAAATGAGAAAGATGAAATTAGTCGTTATAGCTTTTTGGCTTGTGTTTGGAATATCAGCTCTACACGGGCAAAAAATTAGTCAAATCGCCCAAGTTGTAGGCATTAGGGATAATAGCCTTGTGGGCTATGGGCTTGTGATAGGGCTTAATGGCACGGGCGATAAGAGCGGGTCAAAATTCACAATGCAAAGTATCGCAAATATGCTGGAAAGTGTCAATGTTAAGCTTTCAGCAAATGATATTAAGTCTAAAAATGTTGCTGCGGTTATGGTAACTGCCTCTTTGCCTCCATTTGCAAGACAGGGTGATAAGCTTGATATTTTAGTCTCATCAATCGGCGATGCAAAGTCCATAAATGGTGGAACACTTGTAATGACACCGCTTACAGGGGTTGATGGTAATATTTATGCCCTAGCTCAAGGCAATATCACAATGGGGGAGAGCGGGAGTGCATTATCAGGTAGAATCGTAGGTGGGGCAAGTGTGGAGCGTGAGATAAACTACAATCTTTATAATCAAGAAAATGCAACTTTGAGTCTTAAAAGCTCGGATTTACAAAATGCCATAAAGATTCAGCAAACACTTAATAGCGTATTTTCTGATGCG
This sequence comes from uncultured Helicobacter sp., assembly GCA_963559865.1. Classification (GTDB taxonomy): domain Bacteria; phylum Campylobacterota; class Campylobacteria; order Campylobacterales; family Helicobacteraceae; genus Helicobacter_C. Next base: position 94,680 of record CAUWMC010000003.1, on the reverse strand, counting down.
ATAGCTGTGGCAGTAGATGCACGAACTATCAAGCTTAAAAAGCCTGAAAATCTTAGTATGGTGGAATTTTTAGCACTTGTGGAGGAAGTGGAGATTGACTACTCACGCAAGGAAAAAATCATTATAGATGAGAAAACCGGCACGATTGTGGCTGGAGTTGGCATTAGTATTGATCCTGTGGTGGTAACGCACGGAGATATTACGATTAAAATTTCTGATGAGGTTATGGAAGATCCAGAGGCGACAAAGCTTGATGGTGATATTTTAATGAGTAAGTCTCAAGGCACAATCGCTAGTGCAAATGGCACAAAACCCACGGTTTCAAGCGTGGTTAAGGCGTTACAAAAAATGGGTGCGACACCTAAAAATATCATCTCTATCCTTGAAAATATCAAAAAGTCCGGTGCGTTGCGTGCAGATATTGAAGTAATGTAAGGAGCGTAAAAATGAATGTAGATACTTCTATGGCATTGATGAATTTTAATAAAGCTCGAGATTCTCATAAACTTAGCCTTAAAGCAGAATCTAAAATGCGTTTAGATGAGCAAAAAGAGGACGCAAAGTTAAGAGAGCAGACAGATAACTTTGAATCTTTGCTTTTAAAGATTATGTTAGAACAAGCGATAAAAAATGATGATATACTCTATCCCAAACAGGCTGGGAGTGATATTTACCACTCAATGTATATTGACCAACTAAGCCAAGAGCTAAGCGGGAGTTTTGGATATAGTGAGCTATTGTTTAACTTTCTTAAAGAGCAGCAAAATCAAGGCAAGGCAAACTCAAAGCCTATGGCAAAATTTACCAATGGAGTAAAGAATCCTTATGGAGAATCAAAATAATATTATAAGCCCAGAGATTTTACAGCACTTAAGCAGCGATGATAAAAGTGTCCTGCTTGAATCTTTAGCTACACTTATCCAAAGCACCTATGGCACGGAGCAAGAGTTCAAAAAACTTCAAAGCGATTTTAATGCACTTAAAGCTTTGTATGAGTGGGTTTTAGAGCTTATCCCACAGGCAGTGTGGGTGCTAGAAGCTGATAAGAGTGTGTTTTATCAAAACGAGCACGCAAATAAGCTAGAATCTATGCTACCAAGCATTATTAATTTGCAAGAAGGCGAACACGAGGTGGAGTTTGAGGGGCAGTTTTATCTTTTGCAAAATAGTAGAAAAAATGACAAACAAGTGATGAGTGCTACACATATAACTAACCAAAAGCGACAAGAGCGACTAGCTTCTATGGGGCAGGTTTCCGCACATTTAGCACACGAGATACGCAATCCAATTGGATCAATTTCGCTTTTAACTTCAAGCCTACTTAAAAGGGGCGATGAGCAGGTAAAGCCGCTTGTTTTTGAGATGAAAAAGGCACTTTGGCGAGTAGAGCGGCTCATCAATGCGACTTTGCTTTTTACAAAAGGTGTGAATCCAAATAAGCAGATTCACGCACTTATTGATTTTGAATCTGATTTGTATGATAGCGTGGGGTATTATACTTATTCAAAGCCTATTGAGTTTAGTTTTAAGCTTTGTAGTGGAGAGGCTAGTGAGATTCTAGCGGATTTTGATTTACTAAGCATTGTGCTGCAAAATTTTCTCTCAAATGCTATTGATGCTATTGAGGAGGGGGAGTGTCAAGCTGGAGAGGTGAATATTGGCTTTATTGATGAGAGTGAGTTTTGGTGCTTTAGCATAAGTGATAATGGTGTAGCAATTGATGATAAAAATATCCTTTTTGAGCCATTTAAGACAACAAAATTAAAAGGTAATGGGCTTGGCTTGGCGTTGTGTCAGCAGATAGTGGCTGCACATAATGGCAGTATTGAGCTACAAGATTCACAGACAAAAAAAACCTTTTTTGTTAAGATTGCTAAAAACTAGAAGTTATATTGCTATAATGCGTGAGATGTAGCAATGAGACAAGGAGTGGTAATGAGCAATCTTAGTATTTTTAAAATCGGTGTAGGTCCTTCAAGCTCTCACACGCTTGGTCCAATGTTGGCTGGAAATTTATTTTGTGAGCTTGTGGATTCTAAAATAGAATCTGTGAGCAGAGTAGAGATTATTCTCTATGGCTCTTTGTCATTGACAGGTAAGGGGCATTTGAGTGATAAGGCTATCCTTTGGGGGTTAAGTAATCTCAAAGCACAAAATATCACAGCAGATTCTCAACACAAGGTGATAAATGATTGCTTAGAAAAGCAGATTCTAAGTCTATGTGGAAAAAAGCAGATAAGGTTTGTGTATGAAAAGGATTTGGTTTTTTCACAAGAGTTTTTGCCACTGCACGAAAACGCCCTAAAAATCACGGCATTTGATGAAAATGACAAGATTGTAGAATCTCAAGTGTATTACTCCACGGGAGGTGGATTTGTTGCTACACAAGAGGAGCTAGAAAAGCAAATGCAAGGTGTCAAGGGGCAAGAGTGTAAGATTGCCTTGCAGATTGATAATGCTTCACATTTATTAGAGCTGTGTGAAAAGAAAAAGAAGAATCTTGCTCAAATATCGCTAGAGTATGAGTTGCAGTTTCACACGCAAGAGCATATCTCACGCTATTGCCAAGAGATTTGGGGGGTGATGGAAGATTCCTATCATCGTGGGTGTAATCCACAAAACCTAGAGCTACCCGGGAAAATGCACTTGCACCGCAGGGCAAAGGGACTAAGTGAAAGGCTAAAGCCAACAACTGATCCTTTTGGGATTATTGATTATGTTTCATTATATGCTATTGCTATTGCTGAAGAGAATGCTGCTGGAGGCAAGGTCGTTACTGCACCAACAAATGGGGCTTGTGCCGTGATACCTGCTGTTATTTTGTATCTTAAAAATCATACCATAGGCTTTAATGATACATTGATTGAAGATTTTTTGCTTTCCGCAATGCTGATTGGCTCATTGTATAAAAGAAATGCTTCAATTAGTGGTGCGGAGGCTGGGTGTCAAGCTGAGATTGGTTCAGCTAGCTCTATGGCAGCAGCAGCTATGGCAACAACACTTGGAGCGGATATAAATAAGGCGTGTAATGCCGCAGAAATTGCAATGGAGCATCATTTGGGATTAACTTGTGATCCTGTGGGTGGGCTTGTGCAAGTGCCTTGTATTGAACGCAATGCCTTTGGGGCGATTAAGGCTATTAGTGCGGTGCGGATTGCGATGAGCAGGACTTCTAAGCCTATTGTGGGGCTAGATGAGATTATCTCTACAATGTATCAAACAGGCAAAGATATGAATCGCAAATACAAAGAAACCTCGCTTGGCGGGTTAGCAAAGACGCTTTCAAGCGTGTGTTAGTGCGTGGCTTTATGCGAGAGATAGAATCTTAAGGGGAGAATATGCGTATCACAAAGATTGCAGCGGCAAAGAGATTTGAACTAGAGCTTGATAGTATTGCCACGGATAAGTCAATCTCTCATCGTGGGGCGATGTTTGCTCTTTTGGCAAATGCACCTTGCGAGATGAAGGGATTTTTAGAAGGTGAGGATACACTGCATACTTTGCAGATTGCTAAGAATCTTGGGCTTGTAGTGGAAAAAAGGGGTGAAAGCCTCTATCTTATTCCACCAAAAGATGGCATACAAGAGCCAAGAGAAGTGCTTGATTGTGGTAATGCAGGGACGGGAATGCGTCTGTATGCTGGACTTTTGAGTGGGATAAAGGGACATTTTGTCTTAAGTGGTGATGAGTATTTGAATGCGCGTCCTATGGGGAGAGTGATTGAGCCTTTAAGTGCTATTGGGGCGGATATTAGGGGGAGAGAACAGAATAAATACGCTCCATTAAGCATACAAGGAGCGAGGCTTAAGAGCTTTACCTATCAAAGCAAGATTGCTTCAGCACAAGTTAAAAGTGCGATGATTTTAGCAGGACTACATACAGAGGGTAAAAGTAGATTCTATGAGCCACTTTTGAGCCGAGATCATACGGAGAAAATGCTCAAAGGTATGGGTGTCAAAATACAAGGGCGTGAGATTCAAAGTGAGCAAAACGGGCAAAGCGGCTATGAAGTGGAGTTTGAAGGCTCTAGTAAGAGCTTAGAATCTTTTAAGCTTGAAGTTCCAGCTGATCCTTCAAGTGCATTTTTCTTTGCTGTGGCGGCGTGTGTGCTAGAATCAAAGGTGCTTTTAAAAAATGTGTTGCTCAATAAAACGCGTATTGAGGCTTTTAAGATTCTAGAATCTATGGGGGCTAAGGTAACATATAGTGTAAAAAGCTTACTTTATGAGGAGATTGGGGATATAGAGGTGCAAGGTGGGCAATTAAAAGCGGTGAAAGTGGATAAAAATATCGCGTGGCTTATTGATGAGCTTCCAGCACTTGGGGTGTGTTTTGCTTTGGCTAAAGGACGCAGCGAAGTGCGAAATGCAAAAGAGCTAAGGGTAAAAGAGAGTGATAGAATCCTAGCTACCATTACAAATTTGCGTGCTATGGGGATAGAGTGTGAGGAGTTTGAAGATGGCTTTAGTGTGTGTGGCGGAGAGCTAAAAAGAGCAAGGGTTAGCTCTTTTGGTGATCATCGTATTGCAATGAGTTTTGCTATTGCCCAGCTTGTGTGTGGCGGAGAGATTGAGGATAGTGAGTGTATTGATGTGTCGTTTCCAAACTTTTTAGAGCTTTTAGGGCAAATTACTGATGTGGAGAATATATAATGGAAGTAAAACTTGCAAAAAAATATGGATTCTGCTTTGGCGTGAAAAGAGCGATTGATATTGCTGAAAAAAATAAACACGCCACAACTTTTGGTCCGCTTATCCATAATGCAAAGGAAATTGAGCGTTTGCAGAGAGATTTTGATGTGAGCTTAAGCGAAAGCCTTAGTCAAGCTCAAAAGTTTCAAAGTGTGATTGTCCGCACACACGGCATTACAAAGAGTGATTTGCAGACATTGCAGAATCAAAAGATTCATATCGTTGATGCAACTTGCCCTTTTGTAACAAAGCCACAAAATATTGTAGAAAAAATGTCAAATGAGGGCTATCAAATTGTGATTTTTGGCGATAGTAACCACCCAGAGGTAATGGGCGTAGCAAGCTATGGTGAAGATGTGATTATCGCAGGGAGTGTGGAAGAGCTAGAAAATGTGAAGTTTAAGAAAAAAGTTGCCCTTGTGTCTCAAACAACAAAGCAGCCTAAGCTTTTTGGAGAGATTGCGGCATTTTTGGCTTCACGCGTGAATGAATGTCGTGTATTTAATACCATTTGCAATGCGACTTTTGATAATCAATCCGCGGTTGATAAGCTAAGTAGGGAAGTAGATGTGATGATTGTTGTTGGGGGAAAAAACTCCTCAAATACAAAGCAGCTTTTAAAAATCGCACAAAAATACTGCAAAGATAGCTATTTGGTAGAAGATGAAAAGGAGCTGCAAGAAGAATGGTTTGCAGATAAGAAACTATGTGGAGTTACAGCTGGGGCTTCCACTCCGGATTGGATTATTCAAAATGTTGTGGCAAAAATAGAACAAATTTAAGAATCTTTTGATACACAATGCTATTCTTAAGCTATGGCAAGGTTTGCTTTGGTAGAATAAGCGAATTTTAATTTTAAAGAGGTAAAGGGCGTCAATGTTAGTGAATTTGGATAATGTAGTCTTGAACGATGAGGAAGATTTCGCAGCTTTGCTTGAGGCGAGTGAGCGTAGGGCTGTTAGCGGAGCAATACAGACTGGAGAGATTGTAGCGATAAATGATGAGTATGCTATGGTGGCTGTGCCTAATGAAAAATCAGAGGCTGCGTTGAGATTAAGTGAGATTCAAGATGAAAATGGGAATCTACTCTTTAAACAGGGTGATAAGATTGAAGTGTTTGTAACTTCTGGACGCGGTGGCAGACCAAGTGCGTCTTATAAGAAAGCATTAAAAATGCACAAAATTGTTGAGAAAATTGCAGAACTAGCAGATGATTATAAGGATAAAATTATTGAAGCCAAGGTGATTAAGAAGAATAAGGGCGGCTTTATGTTGGAATATGATGGCGTAGATGTGTTTATGCCTCGCCGAGATTCTGCAGTGCGTGAAGATGACAAGGCTATTGGTAGGACTTATAAGGTAGCTATCGTGAATCTAGATAAAGAGAACAATTCTATTGTGGTTTCACGCAAGAGATTTTTTGAACTAGATGATGCAAATCGTCAAAATATGAGTAGCAAGCTCCTTGAAAATGATGGTGTGCAAAATGGTGTGGTGGCAAAAATTGCTCCTTTTGGAATCTTTGTTGATATTGGTGGCATTGAAGGCTTGGTGCATTATACAGAGCTTAGTCATAAGGGACCTGTGAATCCAGCAAAGAATTTTAAGGAAGGTGATGCGGTTGTTGTTAAGGTGCTAGGCTATGATGAGAAGAAACGCAGACTTTCTCTCTCTATGAAAGCACTTGGTGATGACCCTTGGAAAGAGATAGAAAAAGAGCTTGAGGTAGGCTATGCCATCAAGGTTATGGTGAGTAATATTGAGGCGTATGGAGCATTTGTAGATTTGGGTAATGATATTGAGGGATTCTTGCATATCTCTGAAATTTCTTGGGATAAGAATATTAAGCACCCTTCGCAATATTTGAGCGTAGGACAAGAGATTGATGTTGAGATTATTGAGATTGATACGACAAATAAAAAACTTCGTGTCTCTCTTAAACGACTACTTGATAAGCCTTTCACACAATTTACCAAAACACATCAAGTGGGCGAAATTGTCAAAGGTAAGATAGTTACACTTACTGATTTTGGGGCATTTGTAAAATTTGATGGCGTTGATGGATTGCTTCATAATGAAGATGCGTTTTGGGATAAAGAGCTTAAGTGCAAAAATGAATTTAAGGTTGGCGATGAGATTGAGGTGAAAATCATTAAGATTGATAAAGAAAATGAGCGTATCTCACTATCCAAAAAGCTCTTAGACCACTCTCCTGCAAAAGAATTTGCAAAGTCTCATAAGGTTGATGATGTTGTCATTGGCAAGGTTATTGATGTAAAGGATTTTGGTGTTTTTGTTAAGATTGATGAGATGGAAGCACTTATCCGTAATGATGATATTTATCCGCTTAAAAAAGAGGAGATTTCTGCAGGACAGGAGATAGAGTGCGTTATTGCTCACATTGATGAAGAAAACAATAAAGTGAGAGCTTCTATCAAGCGACTTGAGCGACAAAAAGAAAAAGAAACGCTCAAAGCCTTTAACTCGGAAGAAAAAATCACACTTGGCGATAAGCTTAAAAATCGCCTTTAGGAGATAGCTAGGCAATGAAAAAGCTAGCATTTGTTGCAGGGCTTTTAGCGGTTTTGAGTGGGGCGATTTATGGTGTTTTGTATTTAGATAAAATTTCTGTATCCCCAAGCTTCCAAGCTCAGCCTATTGAGTTTCCACAAACTAGCACAAATCAGATTCAGCAAAGTGAGAGTTGGCTTAACTCTCTTGCTGATCACGATGAGTTGCCCTATGCTTACCCTGCTACGGAGCTTAGTGTGCGATTTGATTTTGCTGATAAGGATTCTAAGCGTGGTATGCCTTCCTCAATTAGCATTAATGATTTAGATGAGTATAAATTTGCTTGTGTTAAGCAGGTGTTGCGACAAAATAATATAGAATCTGCCTATTATAAGTCAGGCGATAGCCTTAGGCTTATGGTTTTTTTAACAGATGAGGCTATGTATGAAAAGCTTTTGGCAGATTTAAAGTATTATCGCCTTAGTTTTAGTGTGCAGTAACCAAAACAAAAAAAGGAGTGCGTTATGAAGTATAAAATCATCGTGTGCGATCATATTCATCAAAGTGGGCTTGATTTGCTCTTAGCTCAAAATGATATTGAAATGGAGAATCTTGCCTCCATTCCAAAAGATGAGTTGTTGGGTAAAATAGCAAATGCCGATGTTGTCATTACACGAAGCTCAACAGATGTTGATGAAAGATTTTTGGAATCTTCTGGGCAGATAAGGGCGGTTGTGCGTGCTGGTGTAGGTGTGGATAATGTTGATATTGATGGCTGCTCACGCAAAGGTATTGTTGTGATGAATGTGCCTACGGCAAATACTATTGCAGCAGTAGAGCTTACAATGGCGCATTTGATTAATGCTGTGCGTAATTTTCCCGGAGCAAATGCCCAGCTCAAAAATGAAAGAAAATGGAAACGCGAGGATTGGTATGGTATTGAGCTAAAGGGCAAAAAGCTTGGTATTATCGGGTTTGGCAATATTGGTAGTCGTGTAGGCATTAGGGCAAAGGCTTTTGAAATGGAAGTGTTAGCGTATGATCCTTATATTTTGCCATCAAAAGCCACAGATTTGGGTATCAATTATACGACAAATTTTGATGAGATTCTCTCCTGTGATATTATCACTATCCATACACCCAAAAATGCTGAAACAAAAAATATGATTACTTCTAAGCAAATTGAAAAAATGAAAGATGGTGTGATTTTAATAAATTGTGCTAGGGGTGGGCTGTATAATGAAAAGGATTTATATGCAGGGCTAGAATCTGGTAAAATCAAGTGGGCTGGGATTGATGTGTTTGATAAAGAACCGGCTATTGATAATGCCTTGCTTGATTTGCCAAATGTGTATGTAACACCACATATTGGGGCTAATACCTTAGAATCTCAAGAGCAAATTGCCATTCAGGCAGCCCAAGCAGCCATTGAAGCTGCACGAGGCTCAAGCTATCCTAATGCACTGAATCTCCCGGTTAAAGAAAATGAACTGCCAAAAATGGTAAAGCCCTACCTTGAGCTTATGCAAAAGCTTGGATTCTTAGCTGTGCAAGCAAATAAGGGAGTGATTACTTCTATTTGCATAGAAGCACAGGGTGAGATAAGTGAGTATGCGGATTCGTTACAAACTTTTGGGCTTGTTGGGGCGTTAAATGCGAGTTTGGGAGATAAGATAAATTATGTCAATGCTCCATTTGTAGCTAAAGAGCGTGGCATTGAGCTAAAGACAATCTGCAAAAAGCAGAATGAGACTTATAAAAATCATATTGCTATCACACTTAGCACACAAAATGAGAGTATTAGCTTAAGTGGAGCGGTATTTGAGGATAGGCATTTGCGTATCACTTCTATCAATCAGTTTCAGTTTGATATTGAGCCAAAGGGCAAGATGATATTTTTCAAAAATACCGATGTTCCGGGTGTTGTGGGGCTTGTGGGAAGCATTTTGGGGAATTATAAGGTTAATATCGCAGATTTTCGCCTTGCTAGACAAAATAAAGAGGCAATGGCGGTTATTCTTGTGGATTCAGATGTGCCAAGTGAGGCGATTAATGAGCTTGAGGCAATTCCTGCGTGTCTTGGTGTGAAGATTGTAAATGTATAGGATACAAGGATAATCTTTGAAAAATGATCATATCCACATTGTAGGTGCGAGGGAAAATAATCTTAAAAATATCAATTTGAGTATTCCCAAAAATCAGCTTGTCGTTTTTACCGGGCTTTCAGGCTCTGGTAAATCAACACTCGCATTTGACACACTCTACGCCGAGGGGCAAAGGCGATATATAGAATCACTCTCAAGCTATGCACGACAATTCCTAGATAAGGTTGGCAAACCAAATGTTGATAAGATAGAGGGGCTAACTCCCGCTATTGCTATTGATCAAAAAACTACGAGCAAGAATCCACGCTCCACGGTTGGCACAATTACAGAGATTTATGATTATTTGCGGCTTTTGTATGCAAGGGTTGGGATTCAGCATTGCCATTTGTGTGGTGAGCAGATTTCGCAAATGAGTCAAACAGATATTATTGAGCAAATTTTATCTCTCCCTAAAGATTCAAAACTCATACTTTTAGCTCCTATTGTGAAAGAGAAAAAGGGAAGTTTTGCGGATAAAATAGAATTTTTGCGTCAAAAAGGCTATGTGCGCGCAATGGTAGATGGCGTGATGGTGCGGCTTGATGAGGAGTTTGAGCTTGCCAAGCATAAAAAGCACACGATTAAGGTTGTGATAGATAGGGTAGTCAATACAGAGGAGAATAGAACGCGTATCGCACAAGGTGTGGAAAAAGCGTTGAAAGAATCTTATGGCGAAGTGGAAGTAGAGCTTGTTGATGAGAAGAAGTTCTTGCACTATTCCGAGCATTTTGCGTGTTTTAAATGTAAGGTGAGCTTTGAAGAGCTAGAGCCACTTGGCTTTTCTTTCAACTCCCCAAAGGGTGCGTGTGAGGACTGCTCCGGTCTTGGTGCAAAGTATGCCATTGATATTAAAAAGATTCTTGATAAGTCTCAGCCGCTCAATAAAGGTGGAATAAAAATTATTTTTGGCTTTAATCGCAATTATTACGCCGAGCTGTTTTATGCCCTATGTAAGAGTGCTAAGATTAATCCAGATTCAAGCTTTGAAGAGCTAAGTAGCACCCAACAAAGTATATTGCTCTATGGGCGAGAAGAAGAGGTGGAAATCACTTGGCGTTCAAGTAAGCTAAAGCGTCCGTGGAAAGGGATTTTGCAAATTGCTTATGATATGTTTAAAGATGATAAGGAGTTAGGAGACTATACAACAGAGAAGGTGTGTCAAAAGTGCCACGGACATCGCTTGAGGGCAGAATCTTTGAGTGTAAAAGTCGCAGGGCTTGGCATTGGGGAGATTATCAGTTTGCCTATTGAAAAGGTGTATGAGTTTTTTAGTGATGATTCACATTTTGTCTATCTTGATTCTCAAAAAAGCTTTATTGCGCAACCTATTTTAAAAGAAATAAGAGAAAGGCTATTTTTTCTTTATGATGTGGGGTTGGGCTATTTGAGTTTGGGGCGTGATGCAAGGAGTATTAGCGGGGGAGAATCTCAACGCATTCGCATTGCTAGTCAAATCGGTAGTGGGCTTACAGGCGTGATGTATGTGCTTGATGAGCCTAGTATTGGATTACACGAGCGAGATACTTTGCGACTCATTAAAACCTTGCGGAGTTTGCAGGAAAAAGGTAATAGTGTTATTGTGGTAGAACACGATAAAGAGACGATTTTGAATGCAGATTATATTGTGGATATTGGACCAGAAGCAGGGCTTCGTGGAGGAGAGGTTGTTTTTAGTGGCGATGTTAAAGCTTTATTAGAATCTCATACGCTCACGGCTGAATATGTCAAAGGTGAGCGGATTATTGAGTATCCGCATAAGCGTAAGATTGAACATTGGCTTGGTATCAAAAATGTAAATATTAATAATATCCACGCACTTAGCACAAAGATTCCACTATCGCAGTTTGTGTGCGTAACAGGTGTAAGCGGGAGTGGCAAAAGCTCTCTTATTTTACAAACACTTTTGCCTGTGGCACAAGAGCTTTTAAACAATGCTAAAAAAGTGCAAAAATGCGATGGCGTTGAGATTGTTGGCTTGGAGCATTTAGACAAGGTAATTTATTTAGACCAAAGCCCCATTGGACGCACACCGCGTAGTAATCCAGCTACTTACACACACCTAATGGATGATATACGCACATTGTTTGCTGAAGTTAAAGAATCTAAGATTCGCGGCTATGGTGCGGGGCGTTTTAGCTTTAATGTCAAAGGTGGGCGATGTGAGAAGTGTCAAGGGGAAGGGGAGATTAAGATTGAGATGCACTTTTTGCCTGATATTATGGTGAAATGCGATATGTGTCAGGGTGCGAAATACAATCCCCAAACGCTTGAGATTACTTATAAGGGTAAAAACATTGCTGATGTGTTAGGTATGAGTGTTGATTGTGCGTTGGAATTTTTTGCTAAAGTGCCAAAGATTGCTTCGCGTTTGCAAACTCTGCAAGATGTGGGGCTAGGCTATATCACATTAGGGCAAAATGCCATTACACTAAGTGGTGGCGAGGCTCAAAGGATAAAACTCGCCAAAGAACTTAGCCGTAAGGACACGGGCAAGACACTTTATGTGCTTGATGAGCCAACCACAGGGTTACATTTTGCTGATGTGGATAGGCTTACAAGAGTGCTACACCATTTGGTGGATTTGGGCAATTCTGTTATTGTTATTGAACATAATTTGGATATGATTAAAAACGCTGATTATATCCTTGATATTGGTCCAGAGGGTGGAGCAGGTGGCGGAAAGGTCGTAGATTGTGGCTCTGTGGAACAGATTGTTAAAAATCATTCAAAAAGTGGAAGTTACACGGGCAAATATCTAGCTTTAGAATTAGAGCGTGATAAAAAATATAAAAAACACAAGGAGAAAAAATGAAGTTTGATGTAATTTTTGGCGGTGTGAGCTTTGAACACGAGATTAGTATAGTGAGTGCTATTGCGGTAAAGAAGGTGCTAGGGGAAAAGATTTCAAACTTTATTTTTTTAGATTCTTCGCATAGATTCTACCTTATTCCCTCTGCACTAATGAAGTCTAAAACTTTTAGTTCAGGTGAGTATAAAAAATGCACAGAGATTTTTTTGCAAAGAGGTGCATTTGTGAAAAAAACGCTCTTTGGCTTCAAGGCAATTATCCCAAATACGCTTATTAGCCTTATACACGGCGCAGATGGAGAAGATGGAAGTATAAGTGCATTGCTTGATTTTTATCATATTCCTTTCATTGGTCCGCGTATAGAATCTAGTGTAATGAGCTTCAATAAGGCTTTGACAAAGATTTATGCAAAATCAAGGGGTGTAAAAGTGTTAGATTATGAGATTCTCACTCGCAATAGTCCTAATCCTACTTTGCCCTATCCGTTGATTCTAAAACCCTCTCGTCTTGGAAGCTCCATAGGTGTAAGTGTGGTGAATAAAGAAGACGAGCTAGAATATGCTAAAGATTTGGCTTTTGAGTATGATGATAGCATTGTGGTGGAATGCTTTAAAAGCGGTGTGAAAGAATACAATTTGGCAGGCTGTAAAATAGGAGATGAGTTTAAATACTCTATTGTAGAAGAGCCAAGCAAGAAAGAACTGCTAGATTTTGAGAACAAATATTTGGACTTTTCTCGCACAGCACAGGTTTTGAGAGCTGATATTAGTCAAAGTCTTGAGCAGAAGATTCAGCAAAATTTTGCCAAACTTTATGAAAATGCTTTTGAGGGGAGCTTAATCCGTTGCGATTTTTTTGTCATTGATGATGAAGTGTATTTGAATGAGATTAACCCTATTCCGGGGTCTATGGCGAATTATTTGTTTGAAGATTTTGCTTGTGTGCTTGAATCTTTAGCTGACAATTTGCCAAAAAAACATTCTATCAAGGTAAGCTACAAATATATTGAACGCATTCATCACGCAAAAGGAAAATAGTCTATGGCACAAAGGCGGATAGAGTATCAAAACATATCATTTGATATAAGCTATGAGATAGTAAAGCCCAATTTGGAGTTAGCCCCAAATTCTCAATCCTTGCAATCTCAAGATTCACCGCCTATTATGCTATTTTTACACGGCTGGGGGAGTAATAAGGATTTAATGAAAATTGCCTTTGGCAAGTGTTTTAGGGAGTTTTGTCATATTTATGTGGATATGCCCGGATTTGGCAATAGCCCTAATGAATTGGCTTTGCAGACACAAGATTATGCTGCTATTATACAAAAGTTTGTGTATGAAGTGAGTGGGAGAAAGGCGAGTGAATGTGTGATTGTTGGGCATAGTTTTGGCGGCAAGGTGGCGACTTTGTGTCAGCCAAAAGAGCTGATTTTACTTTCATCTGCTGGAATTGTAGTGCCAAAGCCTTTTAAGGTGCGTTTTAAAATCGCTTTAACTAAGATAATGGGAAAACTAGGGCTTAGGAGTGTTGGTAAGATGTTTCGTTCAAGTGATGTGAATACAATGAATGAAGGTATGTATCAAACTTTTAAAAATGTTGTCGATGAGGATTTTTCAAAGGAGTTTAGCTCATATAATGGGGTGGCGAGTATTTTTTGGGGTGAATCTGATAGTGCCACACCGATTTTTTGCGGAGAGAAGATCGCAAGTTTAATAAAACACAATAGATTTTTTGCAATGCAGGGCGACCACTATTTCTTCTTAAAGCAAGGTGCAGAAGTGGAGCGACTATATAGGAGTGAGAGTGAAAATAAGTAGGCAATTTTTAGTTTTTGGCAAGGTGCAGGGCGTGGGATTTCGCCGTTTTGTAAAGGCAAAGGTTGATGCCATCAATGAAGAGGGAATAAAAATAAGTGGCTATGTATGCAATCTTGCTGATGGCAGTGTGCGTGTTGTTGCTCAAGGAGATGAGGAGCATTTGCAAAAACTGCACAAGATTCTAGAAGTTGGCACAATCAAAAGTGAGGTGTCGCATATAGAATCTTGTGATGTTGCTAAGGCAGAATTTGATGGCTTTGAGATTCTAAGATAAGGAGTAAATATGGATATGCACATCATTGATACAATAGCACAATGGGTGTTTGTGCTGTGTCTAGCATATTATGGAATGACAAATTTGCAATGGTATAATTATAGTTTTAAAAGAGTGTTGTTTATGCATCATAAACGCTCTTGGCATTTGTATTATTTTATTATTCCTTTGTTAATTTATGTTGGCGGATTCTTTGTGCCTAGCCCTTTTGGTGATTATATCCTTGTGAGCTTGAGCCTAGTGTATTTTATCTCTCTTGTGGTTTGGGCGATTAAGCTTGATAAGAGGTTAAACTTCACGCCTCGTGTGGTGAAGTTTTTTGTAATCTTTTTTATTTTTATGACTTTGAATGAATCTTTGTGCTATGTGCTTGATATTGAGAGTGGATTGCTTGATTTAATGCCTTTAATTTTTGCGAGCGTGATTTCAAAAATATATGAAAATGTCTTACTTAATCGTTACATCGCTCTTGCAAAAGAAAAGCTTGATATTATGTCGCGTCTTATTGTTATTGGCGTAACAGGGAGCTATGGCAAAACAAGTATGAAAAACTTTCTCACCCAGATTCTAAAAGAAAAGTATCGTGTCTATGCTACACCGCGTAGTGTCAATACGCACACGGGCATTGTAGCGGATATTAATAATAATCTTGATTACACCACAGAGATTTATATTGCTGAAGCTGGGGCGCGTTTGAAAGGCGATATTGCTTTGATTAGTGAGTTTATTAATCCACATTATGCAGTTGTCGGCGAGGTTGGTGAGCAGCATTTGGAATACTTTAAAAGTTTAGAAAATATTGTTGAGACAAAATTTGAGCTATTGCAAAGTAAAAGGCTTAAAAAAGCTTTTGTATTTAAGGATAACCCAAAACCGCAGAATCTTGAAAACTCCCTTGCTAAAAAAATCACATATTTTCCTGAAAATGTGCGGAATGTCGAGGCAACTCTTGATGGCACAAGCTTTGAGTTATTTATTAAGAATGAGTGGCATCGCTTTGAAACAATGGTGCTAGGGCAGTTCAATGTTGTCAATCTTAGTGCGGCGATTTATATGGGGATTGAGCTTGGGCTAAGGGTGGAGGAGATTCAAAAGGCGGTTAGGAGAATTGAGCCAATTCCGCATCGGCTGAATAAGATTGAGACAAATCAAAAGCTCATTATTGATGATGGTTTTAATGGGAATCTTAAAGGTATGAAAGAGGCTATTCGTCTCTCTTCGCTTTATAATGGACGCAGGATTATTGTAACACCGGGTATTGTAGAAAGCACCAAAGAGGCAAATATTGAACTTGCACAAGCTATTGATGAAGTCTTTGATATTGCCATTATCACGGGAGAGTTGAATGCTAGAACGCTTGCTGATAATATTCACAACACGCAAAAAATTCTTATCAAAGATAAATCTATGCTTGAAGATATGCTTAAATCCTGCTCTCAACCACACGATTTAGTGCTATTTAGTAATGATGCACCAAGTTATATTTGAGGATTAGAATGCAGAGAATCTACGCACCTTGGAGGAGTGAATATTTTGGCTCTTGCATTGATGGGTGTGTATTTTGTCAAATTGCTAAAAATCCACAAGATGATGAACAAAATCGCGTGATTTATCGTGATGATTTTGCATTTGGCGTTATGAATCTTTATCCCTACACGCCCGGACATTTTATGCTCCTGCCTTTGGCGCATTGCGATTCTCCAGAGAAATTGCCACTTGAAGTATGGCTTCATCTCCATACGCTTTCACACAAGGCGATGGCTATGCTCTATGAGTATGGCGCACAAGGGGTGAATATGGGGATAAATATCAAAAAAGCCGCCGGAGCTGGAATCCCCGAGCATTTACATATGCACTTTGTGCCACGATATATTGGCGATACAAATTTTATAACAAGTATTGCTGATACTCGCACTTATGGAATGGATTTTGATTCTATATACCAAAGAATGAAAACTTTAAGTAAAAAGCATTTAAATCTAGCCAAGTAGGCAAAGGAGCAAACAATGAGAATCTATTTTATACTATTAGGCTTTATTTTAAGTATGAGTTGCTATGGGGCAAATGATAGATATAATTATCTGCTTTTTAGCAATAATTATACAGAGGTGCGTAAGGGCATAAATCTTGGGGCTGATATTGAAGCAAGACTGCGTGGTAGCACCCCACTTTATGATGCGGCAAGAAAGGGTAATTTGGAGATTTTGTATCTTTTGATTGAACGCGGTGCTGATGTGAATGCAGTCTCTCACGGCGAGACGCCATTACTTAAGGTGGTAGCTTTGAATAATCTTAAATTTGCTAAGGCATTGATTGATAAAGGGGCGAAGGTTAAGGTGGCTGATGAGCATTTGGGAAATACGCCTTTGCACTATGCGGTGATGAGAAAGAATCCTGAAATGATAAGTCTTTTGCTTTCTCGTGGTGCGGATATGTATGCGGAAAATCACAAAGGTGATACACCAGCGCGTTATATTTTGGCTACTCGCTCCTTGCCTGCTGTGAGTATTAAAAACTCTGACATCACGCTCAATGCTTCTTCATTTAATCTTGGGCAAGGAAGTGTCAATATTAGTATTAATAATGCAAGTGATAAGTTTGCTACTATCAGTTATGTTGCATTGTATATTAATGGAGATTTAATCAGTGAAACTGAAGTGAATAAGAAGATTCCACCGCGTTCAAATGCGTCCGTGGGCAGTCTAAAAATCCCAACGGATACTTATGAGAATATCCGTATTAAAAAATCAGGTGTGGCGGATATAAAATATGGCTTTGCAGTGGAATATGACCTTGATGGGAAGAGTGATAGCCTGTATAAAAAGACAAATACAGAATTGCGTTTATGGTAGAATCTAGCTTTAAAAGGCTAAGACAATAATGTAGCAACAAGCTCCCCACATTCAAAACATAAAAGCCACGCAAAAATGGCAAATAAGATTCCACAGATTCTATCAATCACATAAAAAGTTTTTGCATTAATGTAACTTCTTGCTATATTTGCACTCAAAATCACAAAGACAAAAGCCATAAAAAGTGAACACCACAATGCTACAAGCCCAAGTTTAATGTCTTCATCAACAAAGGGTGTAACCAAAAAGACAAAAAATAAAATAGCTTTGGGATTAGAGATATTGAGTATTAAGCCCTGTAAGAATCCATCTTTTCTAGCATTGTGTGTAGAATCTAGCGTGTAGGGCGTGGCATTGAGCATAGCAAAAGCAAGATAGAGCAAATAGCCTCCACCCAAAAAGCTAAGTATAAGCTGTGTAATGGGCGTATTGAGCCAATGGCTTAAACCCACATAAATAATTCCCAAATACACAAACCACCCACTTGCTATGCCAAAAAGCACCTTGAATCCTTGCAAGATTCCACAACGCAAGGTTGTTTTGAGCGTGAGTAAAATATCGGGTCCGGGTGTGATTGCACCAAAAAAGCCCATAAGGCAAAGAAGAATGATTTTTTCTATACTATCCATTGTAAGACCTTTGGGAGAGAAATAATAAGGGGCTATTATAATCCTTTTTGCTTAGAAGTAAGCCTATTTTTAGTCAATTTGGGCTAGAATCCTGCCTTAAAAAATCATTTTGGAGAGAGAATGGATAGCTTACTAGAAGATAAAAGCATAGAAGTAAAGATTGATGATTCTATTAAAGAGAGTTATCTTGATTATTCAATGAGCGTTATTGTGGGGAGAGCCTTACCAGATGCTAAAGATGGGCTTAAACCGGTGCATAGAAGAATCTTGTATGCAATGAATGAGCTAAGCCTATCCCCCCGCCGCCCTTATAAGAAAAGTGCGAGAATTGTGGGTGATGTGATTGGTAAATACCACCCGCACGGCGATATGGCTGTGTATGATGCGCTTGTGCGTATGGCACAGGACTTTTCTATGCGACTTGAGCTTGTAGATGGGCAGGGGAACTTTGGCTCTATTGATGGCGATGGTGCGGCGGCTATGCGTTATACAGAAGCGCGTATGACAAGTGCGAGTGAAGAAATGCTACGCGATATTGATAAAGACACGGTGGAGTTTGTGCCAAACTATGACAACACGCTAAGTGAGCCAGATGTCCTACCTAGTAGAATCCCAAATTTGCTTGTAAATGGCTCAAGCGGTATTGCTGTGGGTATGGCGACTTCTATCCCACCACACCGCATTGATGAGATTATTGATGCACTCATTTTTGTGATTGATAACAACACGCAAAATGTTGATGATGTGCTTGATATTGTTCAAGGACCAGACTTTCCAACAGGTGGTATTATCTATGGCAAGGCGGGAATCTTAGAGGCTTATCGCACGGGGCGAGGTAGAATCCGTGTGCGCGCTAAAGTGCATATTGAAAAAACAAAAACCAAAGATGTGATTGTTGTTGATGAAGTGCCCTATCAGGTGAATAAAGCCAAGCTTGTGGAGCAAATATCCGAACTTGCTAGAGAGAAAATTATTGAGGGCATTGCAGAAGTGCGAGATGAAAGCGATAGGGAAGGGATTCGTGTAGTTATTGAGCTAAAACGCGATGCGATGAGTGAGATAGTGCTGAATCATCTTTTTAAATCCACAACGATGGAAAGCACCTTTGGAATTATCCTTCTTGCGATTAATAATAAAGAGCCAAAAATTTTTAATCTCCTTGAGCTATTGCAGATTTTCATCTCTCATCGTAAGACTATTATTATCCGTAGAAGCATTTTTGAGCTTGAAAAGGCTAAGGCTAGAGCGCATATTTTGGAGGGTTTAATCATCGCACTTGATAATATTGATGAGATTATCCGCATTATTCGTTCATCAAAAGATTCAGAAGAAGCAAAAAATGCTTTGGTAGAGAGATTTAAGCTCAGTGAATTGCAAGCTAAAGCTATTCTTGAGATGCGTTTGCAACGCCTTACAGGGTTGGAGCGAGACAAGATTAATGCTGAATATGCCGAGCTGCAAGAGCAAATTGCGTATTTAGAATCTATTCTTAGAAGTGAAGAAAAGCTTAAGAGTATTGTTAAAGATGAGCTATTGGAGATAAAAGAAAAGTTTAGCTCAAAGCGTAAGACACAAATTGAAGAGGATTATGACAGCATTGATATAGAGGATTTAATCCCAAATGAAAAAGTTGTGGTAACAATGAGTCATCGTGGCTATGTTAAGCGAGTGTTGCTTAAAACTTATGAGAAGCAAAACCGCGGTGGCAAGGGTAAGATTAGCGGAAATACGCACGAAGATGACTTTATTGAATCTTTCTTTGTGGCAAATACGCACGATACGATTATGTTTGTTACCAACAAAGGACAGCTCTATTGGCTCAAAGTCTATAAGATTCCAGAAGCAGGACGCACAGCTATTGGTAAGGCAGTTGTAAATCTTATTAATCTTTCCCCTGATGAAAAGATTATGGCAACTATCACAACGACTGATTTTAACGATGATAAATCGCTTGTATTCTTTACCAAAAATGGTATTGTGAAACGCACAAATCTTAAAGAATATAGTAATATTCGCAGCGTGGGTGTAAGGGCGATTAACCTTGATGAGAACGATGAGCTTGTAACGGCACATATTGTGGATTCTGCTGTCAAAGAGTTGTTTATCGCTACTTTCCAAGGTATGTGTATCCGCTTTGGCATTGATGAGCTACGCGAGATTGGGCGTGTGAGCCGAGGGGTAACGGGTATTAAGTTTAAAGCAAGTGAAGATTGTGTCATTGCTGCGACAACAATCACAAGTGATACAGATAAGCTCTTGACCGTGAGTGAGCAAGGTATTGGCAAGCAAACACTAGCAGGAGAGTATCGTCTCCAAAGCCGTGCGGGCAAGGGTGTGATTGTAATGAAGCTTACACCAAAAACAGGTAAGCTTGTAAGTGTAGTGAATATTAATGATGAAAATATGGATTTGATGGTGCTTACAAGCTCGGGGAAAATGATACGCGTAGATACTGAAGCTATACGCGAAGCAGGGCGTAATACAAGTGGCGTGAAAATTGTCAATGTTGGCAATGATAAGGTAGCTTATGCCAATGTTTGCCCCAAAGAGCCAAAAGAAGATGAAGAAGAACAAGAGGGATTGACACAAGAAGATTAGTGCAAGAATAGGAGATTCTATGCGTTATAAACTTGTAGCGTGGTTTATGCTTGGCACTTGGCTTTGTGCATTTGGGGCAAACAAGCTTGATTTGCTCCCTTATGATGAGCGGTTTGATGGAGTTGAAGTTGAGCTGCTTATCTCATACAAGATTGTTAGTCAAGACAATCTAGCTCAGCGTGAGCGTTACCGCGTGTCGCAAGTAATGCAGGAAAAGAGCGGGTATCATATCACAAAAGAATGCGAGATTGATGCGAGTAGGTATCTTATTATGGACGATATGCCCTATTTTATCTCATCTATTTTGAAGCAAGAAAAGGAGCAGGTGCTTGAGTGTTTATATACGCACGAAGTCAATGTGCGTGAAAGCACAAAAGGTAGAAATAACGCCATAAGCTCAAGAGTAAGCCTTGAGATAGCTCCCACAAGAGTTAGAGCAAAGCTTGTTGATAAAAGCATTGTAATGTATATTTTAGCCAAGGGGGAGAGATGAAAATTGCCATTATAGAAGATGATATTAATTATAGAAAGTCGCTTGAAACGGCGTTTGAAGACTACTCGCAGTATGAAATTGTAAGCTTTAAGAATCCAAAAGATGCTCTAAAAAAGCTTGATGATAGTTTTCATCTTGTGATTACTGATATCAATATGCCTCAAATGGACGGATTAAGCTTTTTACAAGAGCTAAATGGGCGATATGAAGCCATTGTCATCACAGGTAATGCCTCCGTGCAAAATGCGATTAAGTCTATCCGCTTGGGCGTGAAAGACTTTCTTGTGAAAGGTTTTGAGATAGAAGCACTCATTGAAGCCATAGAGCGAAGCCACCGCGTCCATACAATCACGCAAAGCCCCACAAAAGCTCAAGATTCTACGCATTCTCATAAATCACAGAATCTTACTAAAGACTTTATATCCACTTCTCCAAAATTAGAGGAAGCAAAAAATATTGCACTTAAAGTGGCTAAAACAGATGCAAGTGTGCTGATTTTGGGGCAAAGCGGGGTTGGTAAAGATGTGTTTGCAAACTTCATTCATAAAAATTCATCTCGTGCTAATGCACCATTTATCGCCATTAATATGGCAGCAATCCCCGAGCATTTATTAGAATCCGAACTTTTTGGCTATGAAAAAGGAGCTTTTACAGACGCTACAAGCCCAAAACCGGGTATTTTAGAAGACGCTAATGGTGGAAGTGTGTTTTTAGATGAGATTGGCGAAATGCCTTTAGCTCTTCAAGCTAAGCTTTTGCGTGTTTTGCAAGAAAAGAGTGTTACACGCTTAGGAAGCTCAAAGCCCATTAAAATTGATGTGCGTTTTATTTCCGCGACAAATGCCAATATTCAGGCTAAAATTGCCAAAAATGAGTTTAGGGAAGATTTATTTTTCCGTTTGCAGACCATTCCTTTGCCTGTCCCTCCACTCAAAGAAAGAAAAGAGGAGATTTTGCCTCTAAGTGAGTGGAAGCTAGAATCTGTGTGCGTGCAATATGATTTAGGGCAAAAGAGATTTTCCAAAGAGGCAAAAGAGGCGTTGCTCTCGTATGAATGGTATGGTAATGTGCGAGAGTTGCTTTCAGTCGTGGAGCGGGCTGGGATTTTAAGTGAAAGTGAAGAGATAAGCCCAAAGGATTTGTGTTTAGAATCTCGCAATCAAGCCTTTGGTGGAGGCACTTCACCAAAGCAGGGCATAAGTGAGCTAGAAAAACAGCTTATCGCCCAAACGCTTTTGCAATCTCAAAATGATTTACAAAAAGCAAGTGATATGCTTGGTATGAATATAGAGGTTTTGCGTCATAAAATCGCTAGATATGGGTTGTAGATTTTAAATTTTATCATCAAGATAGTTATCATTTTTTAGCATTTTTCTTTCCATTTTGCCTTGCTTTAAGACAAATAGCGGTAATAGGTGTTAGGATTTAGAATCTAAAAGACTTTTGCAATCTATACAATATAAATCTACAAGCCCATAAGATTCTATACAATATGTTAGATTGTAGAGTTTCTGGGATTTTACAAAAAAAAAAAAAACATTTTAAGCTTTCCTATCGTGCTTTGTTTTATGCCATTGTAGTTTTCTTGTAAATTTAAGCTTTATAGCGGGGCTAGTTCCTGCTTTTTTGTTGCATCAAGGAAAATATGCCCAAATGAGAGTGAGAATCCAAGTAGAAGGCTATCGCCTTTTGTTGGGATATTGCGTCCTTGCAGGGCATAATACTTCACAAATGGAGCAATGGCTAATCTTTTGTAAAATTTTGTATCTAAACGGACTTCCACCTCTAGCTGATAGAGTGGATTGTATTCTTTTGGAGCGGAGCTATAAAGGTAATGGCGGAAGCTTGTAAAGCAATAAAACTTTGAGCCTTGTTGAAATTTATATTCAAGCTTGATGCCACCCTCCCAGCCGTAGTTTTCAGATTCTGTTTTTAGGGCAAAGTCCTTTTCACTAAAGGCATTAAGATGTAAATCTTTGATATACACCCCATCAAAGAGCTTGATTCCAGCATTCAACCGCGTAATTTGCCGTTTGTTTTCAAAGCCGGTTTGATAGTTTGCCTTGATAGATGGACCAATTTCAAAGCCTCCGGCAAATGTGGGGATATACCAGATTCTGTGTGTATAGTCTGTGGATATTAAGATTCTATCTAGTGTGGTGTTGCTGATTTTTTCATTTTCTCTTACAAGGATTGTGCGTCCATACTCTGCAAGAGTGGAGTTAAACACAATATAACGCGGTGCGTAAAAGTCAAGTCCCAAATCAAAATGTCCTTGTGCAATAAGCTGTGAATCACCCTTAATACGGCTATCTGAAAACTTCACATACTCATCTTGCCCGCTAATGGTAGTGGAGCTAAGATTTGTTGAGATACGCTTTAGCTCGATATGCCAACCGCGTTTATCGGGATTGACATCAATACCCGCTCCAAAAGCATAAGGCATAGCACACAGCATATATAAGACAATGAGTGTGAATCTAAGCGTGAATCTAGGCATTCTCCGCCCCTTTATTCTTGCTTATGCCTTTGATTTTTTCTAGCCATTCATTGAGCGTTTTTTCAAAGCCTTTGTTTGTGGATTCTACAAGATCCAAATCTTGTGTAAGGTAGCTCTGCTCTACCCAGCCACCAAAATCGTGTGGATAGAGATAGGAGCTAGAATCAGGCAAAATCTGCTTAGGCACTTCTAGCACACAGCCTTGTTTGATAGAGGCAAGTGCGGCATTTATGGCATTGTAGGCGGTGTTGCTTTTGGGCGAAGAGGCGAGATAAATCACACATTGAGATAAGATAATGCGAGATTCAGGATAACCGATTTTGCTAACAGCCATCATTGTGCTAGTGGCGAGATTTAACGCATTTGGGTTGGCATTGCCAATATCTTCACTTGCTAGAATCACAAGTCGCCTCGCGATAAATTCCGGATTCTCATTTCCCGCGATAAGCCGTGCTAAATAATACACACTTGCATTGACATCACTTCCGCGTATGGATTTAATTAACGCACTTATAAGTGTGTAGTGGCTTTGGCTTTCACTTGCCCCATCGTGGAGTGCGTAAGGACGCAGGGCTTTTAGAGTATGAAGAGAGATTGTTGATTCTCCGCTGCTTATCGCGGCATCAAGGAGATTGAGCATAGCTCTAGCATCGCCCACACTTGAGGAAATGAGATAATCTCTCGCTTGAGATTCAAGCTCTATGTGCATATTTCTATTATCTTTTAAATAGGTGAGTGCCTTATCTAAAATAGAATCTAAATGCGTTGTGGAATGGGGCTTTAGCTCAAAAATGAAGCTACGAGAGCGGATAGCATTTGTCAGGGAATGAAAGGGGTTGTAAGTGCTAGCACCTATGATGATAGCACTATAAGATTCCATAATAGGGAGCAAAACCTCCTGCTGTGTGCGGGTGAGGCGATGAACTTCATCAATAAAGATAATAGGCTGGAACAATGTGTTTTCATAGCTTTTGACAAATTGCCGCAGCTCTTCTATCTTAAAGCTTGTGGCGTTATAAGTAGCAAAAGGCTTATTCAGCTCTTTGGCAATAAGCGTAGCAAGGGTGGTTTTGCCACTGCCGGGCGGTCCATAGAAAAAGCAATGCGACAAAGCATTGTGTTTTAGCATTTTAAAAAGTGGGGTATTGGAGGCAAGAATATGCTCTTGGGCGATGAAGTCCTGCAAAGATTCTGGGCGGAGTATGGAAGCGAGATTTAGCAAATGCAGACTTTACTTTTTTTGAAACAAAATAATTTCATAAGAGCTTTGATGTGATTGTAAAACATTTGTTTTGCCTTGATGTTTGGCTAAATCCTCACGCAAATCTCCTGCCATTTTATCAAGCTCATCAAGTCGTTCCTTTAAGCGTAGGATAATATCCACCCCTGCGAGATTTACTCCCATATCGCGTGTAAGCTTGAGTATGGTTTTAATCTTATCAATATCGCGTTGTGAGTAGAGACGCATTTTGCCATCGGTGCGTCCGGGCTGGATTAAACCCTCTTTTTCATATTGACGCAAAGTTTGTGGGTGAATCTCTAGAATCTTTGCCACAACACTGATAAGATATACAGGTTCATCATAGCTATACATTTTGTTTGCTCCTTACTTGATTTTGCTTGGGTTTGGTTTATGGGAGTTGTGTTTGAAGCACAACTTGAGCCTCTTTGCTTAGCTCATCTGTATGAGGTAAGATGATATTACTTTTCACATATAAATCCCCAAAAATCCCACTTTTGCGGTTTTTAATCCCTTTGCCTTTAATGCGGAATTTTTGATTATTTTTTGTATTTTGTGGGATTGTGAGAGTAACTTGCCCATAGAGTGTTTCAAGTGAGATTTTGCCGCCAAAGAGAGCGGTTTTAAGTGAAATGTCAATATTCTTATAGAGATCATCATCTACTCGCTCATATTCTGCTGAATCTAGCACTTTGACTTTGAGGAGCAAATCCCCAGAGCGTCCATTGTGTGAGTTTCCCTTGCCTTTTAGGCGGATTGTTTCATTATCTTTTAGTCCTACGGGAATCTTAATATCAAAGCTCCCACTTCTCCCACTATAATGATAGCTCCCACCAAGTGCGGCATTTTCAAATGGAATTTGAATATTTTCTTGCACATCAAGATTTGGGGCGTTGAAGTTTGAAAAGCCAAAATCCCCGCCACTACCAAATCCGCTGAATCCTCCACCGAAGAATCCACTCCCATTGCCCGCGCTAAATCCACCTTGCCCAAAAATTGAGGAAAGAATATCATCAATATTTGCTCCACTGCCTTGTGAGCGTGAAAAATCGTGAAAGTTTTGTCCGCCAAACATCGCATCGCCAAAGCGGTCATATTGTGCTTTTTTATTCTCATCGCTTAAAACTTCATACGCGGCATTAATCTCTTTAAATTTTTCTTCCGCTCCAGAATCTTTGTTGATATCTGGGTGATATTTTCTTGCAAGCTTGCGGTAGGCTTTTTTAATCTCTTCTTGTGAGGCATTTTCACTGATTTCAAGTGTATCATAAAGACTTTTTGACATATATAACTCCTTAAATTTATAGTGATTTATAGTTAAATTTAAGCGTAATTGTATCATAAAAGTTTAGCAAAGTGTAATCAAGGTTAAAATTTGCAAAAAGTTTTACACTTGGGGTATAATTTCTATCTGCTATATTTTAGATAAGACTTAGGGATAATTAAGATTCTGCGAGTATTTAATTAAGGATAGGGCTATGCAAGAGCAGTTTTTGGCATTAAAGGCATCTGCGGGAAGTGGCAAGACATTTAATCTTTCATTGCGTTTTATTTATTTGCTTTTTCAAGGGGCAAATCCGCATCAGATTCTTACACTTACTTTTACAAAAAAAGCTTCAATTGAAATGCACCATAGAATCTATGAGCATTTGAAAAGTCTTTTGCAAAGCTTTGAAGGTGGCACTTTTGAGAGCAATGACATTTACAAGGCTTTACTACAAAAGGGGCTAAGTGCCAAACATATCAGTGAAAATATTGCCGATGTGTATGCAAACTTTATACAGAGCAATCCACGCATTGCGACTATTGATTCATTTTTTTATTCAGTGTTGAAAAAGTTTTGTTGGTATGTGGGCGTTTCGCTAAAATTTGATGTAGGCGAGAGAAATAAAAATGAAATTTATGAGATGTTTTTAGGAGCATTATCGCATAAAGAGATACAAGAGATTGCAAGATTCTGTTTTACTCAAGGGCTAAGTTTGGAAGGCTTTTTGAGTATGCTAGATAAATTTTCTTTTTTACCAAATGATGTGCTTAAAAATTCTTGTTCTACCAAACAAAATGCTAAGCATTTGAATCTAGAGCAGATAGCTCAAAAAATTAGTGAGAATATGGCTAAGATTCGTGATGAGCTAATAAGGCAAAATGTCGCTCCAAGGGCTATAAAGCTATTTGATAAGACTTTTGATGAGCTTATGCAAACAAAAGAAGTCAATATGTTGGCACAATGGAGTGAGCATAGTCATCTTACAAAGAGTGATTTATCCTCTATGGATTGTGTGCGTGATGAGATTTATGAGCTTTTTGCGATGTATTATAGTCAAAAGCAAGGGCAGATTCTTACGCAGATTTTGCATTATCTTGCTCGGTATCAACAAGCTCAACACAAAGTAATGCAAAGAGATAATGTGCTTGATTTTGATACCATAGGTATGAAAAATTATGAACTACTTGCACAAAATATAGACAGGGATTTTTTTTATTTTCGCTTAGATGAGAGGATTACACATATTTTGCTTGATGAGTTTCAAGATACAAGCTGTATGCAGTATCAAATCTTGCAACCCATTATTGAGGAGATTCTAGCTGGGAATGGACGCATAGGCGATAGAAGTGTGTTTATGGTGGGTGATGAGAAGCAGAGTATTTATATGTTTCGTGGAAGCTATGCGGGGATTTTTGAAGAGGCGACAAAAAATCTTACCCAAGAGAATCTTGGCTATAACTACCGCTCAAGCAAACGCGTGATTGATTTTAATAATGAAGTATTTTCACAATGTTTTGAGCAATATATTAATCAGCAATATCCATTTGCTCCTACTCATAATGATGGCTTTGTGCGGATTATAGAATCTGTGCCATCTCAAGATAATAAATATACAAAAAAATCTATCAAAGAAGAAACAGCAGAGCATAGACAATCTCTCATCACACAGGTTTATGATGAGCTAGAGACACTCTTGCAACGCGGAGCAAGTGAAGATGAGATAGCTATTTTGGTTTTTGACAATAAAGATATTTTGAGTCTCAAAGAGTATATTCAAGCACAAATGCCTAAGCTCAATATTGTAACGGAGACAAATTCTCAATTGCTTGAAAAAAAAGAAGTGAAAATCCTGCTTAATGCTCTTAAATATATTGCTCTAGATTCTAAAATGCAAACGCAAGAATATGCACAAAGTGCGGAAAATGAAGAGAGTTATTTCAAAATGAAAGGTGCATTAAAGCTGTATGAAAAAAATATCTCAAAGCTTCTTGGAGAATCTTACTCGCATTCTGTGATGGATACTATCAAATCACTTCGTATTCGCATAGATACGCCACCTTCAAAGGCGATTTTATCGCTTATTGAGGCATTGGAGCTTGCTCAAAGTGTGAGTTGGCGATTTTTGGAGATAAGCTGCGAGTATAGGAGCATTGAGGAGTTTTTGCAGGAATTGCCTACGATGTTGTGTCAAGCCCCAACTCAAAGCAATTATGGTGTGAAAATTATGACTATCCATAAATCAAAGGGCTTGGAGTTTGAGTATGTGATTTTGTGCGATAAACTAGGTGGGGAAAATCATAGCAAGGATAAGTTTATTACCGAGTATGACAAGATTCACATCAAAGGGCTTTATTATAAAATGAAGCATAGAGAGGTTTTTGATGAGGCATATAAGCAAGCATTACAAACCCACACATTGCATACAAATCAAGAAAAACGCAATGTTTTGTATGTGGCTTTTACACGGGCAAAATATGGGCTAAGTGTTCTAATGAAGCCTAAGGGAAAATTTGACATTTTGAATCTCCCTCATCGTCTTGATGAGATTTCACTCTTACCAAAGGCATACAAAGAGCAGACTTTGCAAAACTGCCAATATCTCCTTCATACAATGCCAAAGCTTGGGGAGCAGGAGGACTTTATACGAGTGGAGCAAAGCCGTGAAGTCCTAGATATACAAAGTTGGCGTAATATCATTTTTGGAAGTGCTTTGCATAGCGTGTTTGAGCTATATTTGGGATATAAAATGGCAATAGAGGATATACAAAGCATTTTGTTTAACCGCTATGGATTTGTATTGTCATTAGAAAATATAGAGCAGTCCATTCAAAAGGCTGTGGATTGCACACAAAATGTGGTGTTTAAAAAGTTGCTTGGAGCAAAGCATATTGCGTGTGAAGTGAGCTATATGACGGATAATTATCTTTATCGTATGGATACGCTTTTGTATGATAAACAAGAATGGATTGTGCTAGATTATAAAAGTGCAGCGGGTGATGTAGATTCACAAAAGCAGCAAGTGCGTGGGTATATGGAGTTTTTGAAGCAAAAATACCTTGCCAAGAAGGAGTATGAAACTATGAAGGAGTGTAAAACTATACGAGGTTTTGTTGTCTATCCTTTAAACAAGCAAGATGAGCAGTTTGAGGAAGTGTTGTTTGATGAGGTGGAAGTATAAGTTGGATTCTATTTGTAAGAGCAGAATCTTTGGTTTGCAGAAGGTTTGGGTAGGTTTTATCTTATAAAGAAGTATGAAATTAATGAGAGTAAGTCTAAAAAGTCGCTTAGCTCCCCTTGACTAGAGCATTTCAATTAAGTATAATGCGGACTTTCAACGCCCCACTTTTTTTAAGGTTTCCATACTCAAAACTTAGAACCCAAAACTGATTTGGCATTATCTTTAGAGGAGATTCTATGCAAGAGGCAAAGCTAAAGCCCACCAAACACTCATATGTCAAAGATAAATTGCAAGAAAATCTTAATGCCTTTATTAAACACGAATCTTTTGGTGGAATCTTGCTTGCATTTTGCGTGGCAGCGGCTATGCTTGTGGCAAACTCTCCTTATGCGGATATGTATTTTGAGTTTTTTCATACTGATTTTGGGGTCTTTTTTGCAGATTCAAGCCTAAAGACCAATTTGCAAGAGTTTATCAATGATGTGCTGATGTCGTTTTTCTTTTTGCTCGTGGGTTTAGAGATGAAGCGTGAAATGCTGTATGGAGAGTTAGCAGGATTTAAGAAAGTGAGCTTTTCATTTTTGGCGGCATTTGGCGGGATTGTATGTCCTGTGATAATTTATTTGTATTTTAATGTTGGCACGGCATACGAAAATGGCTTTGGCGTAGCGATGAGCACCGATACTGCTTTTGCTTTAGGGCTTGTTATGCTCCTTGGTCATAGGGTGCCAAAGATTTTGAAAGTTTTTCTTGTAACTTTGGCTGTGGCAGATGATTTGGGTGCTATTTCTGTTATCGCTATTTTTTATTCAGATACTATTCATTTGGAGTGGATTTATGCTTCTTTGGCACTCATAGCAGTGCTGGTGTATCTTAATTATCGTGATACAAAGCATTTGTCATTGTATTTTTTGGTTGGAATCTTGCTGTGGATTTGTGTGCATCATAGTGGGATTCACGTAACGATTGCGGCAGTGATTTTGGCTATGGCAATTCCGGGGCGGACGCGTGTAAATAGGCGGTATTTTATTAATATGCTTAAAGAGTTTGATAAGATGAAAACTGCTACAAATGAGTGGAGTGATGTTATCCATACAAATGAGGCAGAAAAGCTTGGATTCTGGAAGGGGAGCTTTAAGAATATTAAAAATTTTGTGTTTGGCACACAAGATGTGGAAAAAAAGATTGATATGGCAAAGACTTCACAACTCGTGCATATGCTTGACACCATAGGGACATACTCACGCTACGCACAAAACCCTCTTTTGCGATTAGAACACGCCTTGCAACCGCTATGTGCGTATTTTTTCGTGCCGCTTTTTGCTTTTGCCAATGCTGGAGTGTCGCTTGAAGATGGCGTTGAGATTAGCCTGAATAGCGTGATGATTGGGACAATTTTGGGTTTGGTGGTAGGGAAGCCAATAGGTGTTGTGCTATTTTGTTTTGTGGGAGAGAGGCTCAATCTTGCTACGCGTCCAAAGGACTTAAACTATGGACATATCCTATCTGTTGGTATGCTCTCGGGTATTGGCTTTACAATGTCAATGTTTGTAGCAAATCTTGCTTACAAAGACGATATGATGAGTATTGATCTATCTAAGATTTCCATTCTTGTGGCATCATCTATTGCAGCATTGCTTGGGCTAGTTGCGGTGTATTTAAGCACAATAAAAAAGCAAGAGCAAATGGAGGTGTTAAGCGAAGAAGATGAGATTCAAAGGCTTAAAAACACACAAAGTGTAATTTGATATTAAATTTTAAGGAGTAGCAATGACAAAACAAGCAAGGCAGAATAAGATTTCAGAAGCATTGAGTAATTTTATCCGTGCAGAATCTTTTAGTGGTATTTTTTTGTTTTTTTGTGCTGTGAGTGCGATGATTGTGGCAAATTCACCCTTGGCTGATTTGTATAAAAACTTTTGGGAGCAGCCCTTTGGCTTTAGTTTTGCGGGGAATTTTTATGGCTTTAGCATACACGATTGGATTAGTGATGTGTTGATGTCTGTATTTTTTCTTATGGTAGGCTTGGAGATAAAGCGTGAGTTATTATTTGGGGATTTATCGGGGTTTGCCAAGGCTGCCTTTCCTGTGATTGGGGCTATTGGTGGTATGGTTGTGCCGGGTGTGATTTATTATGCGATGAATGCTGGCACACCCTCATATCACGGCTTTGGGATTCCAATGGCAACGGATATCGCCTTTGCTTTGGGTGTGATTTTACTCCTTGGAAAGCGTGTGCCTTTGGCTTTGAAAGTTTTTCTTGTAACTTTGGCTGTGGCTGATGATTTGGGTGCGATTGCTGTGATTGCGATTTTTTATCCATCACCTGAAGGCTTGCATTTTACTTATCTTTTTGCGGCATTTGGCATTGTGGCATTTTTGGTGGTTTTAAATCGCTTTGGGGTAAGGCGACTTGATGTGTATTTGGGTGTTGGGATTGTTTTATGGTTTTGTGTGCATCACGGCGGGATTCACGCGACAATAGCTGCTGTGGCATTGGCATTTTGTATTCCTGTGAAGCCTAAGATTCAAAGCAAAGATTTTATTGAAGTTGTGCGACAACTTATGCAGGTGTTTGTGGATAAGGAAAAGGAGCGAAAAAATATTTTGCTTGATACGGAGCAAATGAGTGCCATTAATGAGCTTTCACACGATTTTACAAAGGTGCAAAACCCTCTTTTGCGGCTAGAACACGCCTTGCAACCGCTATGTGCGTATATCATTATGCCACTTTTTGCATTTGCAAATGCTGGGGTAAATATACAAGCTGAAGTGAATTTCCACATTGACCATATTATGCTTGGTATTATTCTTGGGCTCGTTGTTGGTAAGCCTTTGGGGATTTTGGGCTTGAGCTTTGTATGTGAAAAACTCAAAATTGCCTCGCGTCCAGAGGGTGTAACTTGGAGTCATATTTTTGGGGCAGGAATGCTTGCGGGGATTGGCTTTACAATGTCAATGTTTGTAAGTAATTTAGCCTTTGATGATCCGGGCTCTGCAGATGTAGCTAAGGTGGCAATTTTACTTGCTTCAAGTATTGCTGGGATTGTTGGCTCACTCTTTTTGCTTGTTTATCATCAAATCAGCAAAGCCAAATCTTAACTATTTTTGGATACAATCCGCACTTTAATTTACTCTTAAAGGATTGTTATGGAACAAGGTGGAATGCAAGAAACGCTTATCTCATTACTCCCTATTGTTTTTTTTATCGCTATTTTTTACCTTTTGCTGATTCGCCCAGCAAATGTCAAACGCAAAAAACATCAAGAGATGATTAATGCATTGCAAAAGGGTGATAAGATTATCACTACTGGCGGGCTGATTTGTGAGGTTGTCAAAGCAGAAAAGACATTTTTTAGTGTGCGTTTAAATGATGATACGATCGTAAGACTTTCAAGAGAGTTTATTGCATATAAACTTGATGAGAGTGAAGCTCAAGAATAGATGGCAAAGTCGTCATTTCAGCCTCAAAATACTCAAGGCTTTAATTATCGTTTATGGTCGCTTATTGTAGCAGCAGTGCTTGGCATTGCCTTATGCCTACCTTCCTTTACAGATATTCAAGGGCGTAAAATATCCTTAGGACTTGACTTGCAAGGGGGGCTAAATCTCTTGCTTGGCGTGAAAACCGAGGAGGCGATTAAGGCAAGATTCTCTTCTCTTGCCTCACAAATTGTCTTTGACACCAAAAAAGAGAATGTTTTAATTGATAATCTTAAAGTGCTTGAAGAATATGTAAGCTTTGAGCTTGTGGATAGCGATGAGAAGCCAAAGATTGAGCGGATTCTCTCTGCGATTAATGGTTTGCAGGTGAGTGAGAGTAATGGCTTTTATACCATTGTTTTTGCTCCGGAGTATAAAGAGGAAATCAAAGATAGTGCGTTAAAACAAGCCATTGGCACGATTCGTAATCGTTTAGATGAGTTTGGGTTAGCCGAGCCAAGCGTTACTCAACAGGGTAAAGATAATATTTTGGTGCAGCTACCGGGCATTAAGAGTGTGGAAGAAGAGCAGAGAGCAAGGGATTTAATAGCTAAACCCGCACATTTGCAAATGATGGCTGTTGATGAAGAGAGAAATGCGCGTGTAAGCACGATGAGTGAGCTTGAGGCACAAAAATATAATGATGTGATTTTACCCTTTGCAAATTCCACTATACAGGCATTGGAAAATAATCTCGCCTCTATTCAATCTCAGCTCAATACATTAGAAAATGCACCTTCTCAAACTGATATACAAAAAAAAGAGAATCTCATAAATGAAATAAAGCGTCTAAGTGCGGAGCTAGAATCTCAAAAGGCAAGGGGCAATCAAGTCATTTTGCTCAAAGCTGTGCCAATCCTTGATGGTTCAATGCTCACAGATGCAAGAGCAGCATTTGATCAAAATAATCAACCCATCGTGAGTTTTAGCCTAGATTCAAAGGGTGCTAGAATCTTTGGGGATTTTTCTGGTGCTAATGTTGGCAAAAGAATGGCGATTGTGCTTGATGGTAAGGTGTATTCCGCACCTGTGATACGAGAGCGTATCGGCGGTGGGAGCGGGCAAATCAGCGGTGGCTTTAGTGTAGAAGAAGCGAGTGATTTGGCTATTGCTTTGAAAAGTGGAGCATTACCTGCCCCTATGGAAGTGCTTGAAAAACGCAGTGTGGGTCCAAGCCTTGGGGAAGATTCTATTAAAGCATCGCTTATTGCCCTTATAAGTGGCTTTGTGCTTGTGGTGTTATTTATGATGGTATATTATTCTTTGGCTGGTGTTATTGCTGTTGTGGCATTATTTGTCAATATTGTCTTAATCATTGCGGTTATGGCTTGTTTTGGGGCGTCTTTGACGCTGCCGGGAATGGCTGGAATTGTGCTTACGGTGGGAATGGCAGTTGATGCGAATATTATCATTAATGAGAGAATCCGCGAAGCCTTGCGTGAGGGATTTGGCATTGCTAAGTCCATAGAAATGGGCTATGCAAATGCTTCAAGGGCAATTTTTGATTCAAACCTCACAACACTTATCGCGGCTATTTTGCTCTATGCCTTTGGAAGTGGTGCGATTAAGGGCTTTGCCATTACAATGGGGATTGGTATCACAGCCTCCATTTTGACTGCTATTGTTGGCACTCACGGCATTTACCAAGCAATGTTGGCGAGGATTGTGAAAAGTGGTAATGTGAGTTTGTGGTTTGGGATTAAGCTACCAAGCACTCAAACACAAAACATAAAAGGATAGCAATAATGGAAGTCTTTAAGAAAGTAAAAGTGTATGATTTTGTCAAGTATAGTTCTTATGGGCTTGTTGTTTCAATTGTTTTGATTATAGCTTCTTTTGTGCTTTTGGGTGTGAAAGGTTTTAGTTTAGGGATTGACTTTGCTGGTGGCTCTGTGGTGCAGTTGCAATATAGCAAAGACGCTCCTTTAGCGGAGATTAGGGAATTACTCGCCAAAGATGAGCGGTTTAAAAATTCGCAAGTGAGTGAGTTTGGCTCTAAACAAGAAGTGCTACTTAAGATTCCATATATCCCAACAGGTGTAAATGAGGATATGGCACAAGATATTATTACACTTTTAAAGCCAAGTGGGGATTTTGAGTTAAGACGGCTAGATTCTGTTGGTCCAAAGGTGGGTGATGAGCTTAAACAAAATGGTATTATTGCACTCACCTTAGCACTTGTGGCAATGATGATTTATATTTCCTTTAGGTATGAGTGGAGATTCTCTTTAGCTGGTGTTTTGGCATTGATACACGATGTGGTGATTGTATCTGGTGTGGTGATTCTTGCAGGAGTGGATTTTAATCTTGATGTTTTGGCAGCCTTGCTTACACTGATTGGATATTCCATTAATGATACGATTATTATCTTTGATAGAATCCGTGAGCAAATGCTCATAAAGCGTCAAAAAGATATGCGATATGTGATTAATGAAGCGGTTTCTCGCACACTCTCACGCACCTTGCTTACTTCACTCACGGTGTTTTTTGTGGTGCTGACACTCTATCTTTTTGGCGGAGAGATTATTGTAGGATTTTCACTCCCTATGCTTGTGGGTGTGATTGTGGCGACTTGTAGTTCAATTTTTGTTGCTCCGCGTTTGGCTATGATGTTTGGCTTTAGCCTTGAGGAGTATTATCAAAAGGAAGCTAAAAAGCTCAAACGCAAGGAGGAGAAGAAGCGTTTGCGTGAGATGTATGAGAAAGGTCGCCTGTAAAGGTTGTGTATAAGGAGGAAATATGGATTGGGGTAGGGTATTTTTTGTATTTTTTAGTTTGATGAGCTTGACTTTTACACTAGGCTTTTTGTATGAGAGCAATATTGTCATTTTGTTTATTGCAACAGCGATTAATTTTATCGCTACAACCTTGCGTATCGGTGTGAAAAATAGCCTTTCTGCCGAGCTTTTTGCAAGCTCTTTAGTGGCTGATTTTCATTTGATTCCTGCATTTGTGTTTTTGCAGGTTTTTGGTGATATTGAGATTGCTACGGCACTTGTTGTGGGTGCGGTTGTGGCGAATCTTTTTTCAATTATTTTGCTCTGTATTGCTGGTGCAAAGGCAAAGGAGAGTGATTACTAGGAGTTTGGCTTGAGAGCTGCATTATGGCTACTATATGGCTTTGTGCTTGTTGGTATCGTGGCTTTGTGGAGCGGATGTGCGAGTTACACGCTTGAGGCTAAGAATGTAAGCCTATACAATGAGGGCGTGAAAATTTTAGATTCTATACAACCAAAGAGTAAGGTGCGTATTGAAGTGGGGCAAGGCAAAGTCGGTGGGTCAAGCGGTATCCCCCTAGCTATTTTTGTCCTAGCACAGAATCTTGCCAATCAGCCCACAATCTTTGATAAAACTAATGTGCGTATATATCAAAATAATCAAGAAATTCCTGCGTTAAGCGAGGGTGAGCTAAAGACTGATAGCTATGATTTTGGGAGTGTGATAGAATCTTATCATTTGTATTTGCCTCCAGCTCCTATGCCAGATGTGCCTGTGGGAATACCTTTTGTGTATAGGGGGTATATGGGCGGATTTTATGTGTATGATTATATGATTATTTCCGCACGAGAGAGAATGCAGCAGCAAATGCGACTTGATGAAAATCGGGCAAAGAGAGCGATTATTCTTGCGAGTGTTTTGCAAAAAAATACCCTAGAGCCAAAGGGGATACCAAAGGGCGGTTTTATGCTTTATGCACCTAGTGGATTCAAGGAGGGCTTGATTCAAGTGAGTGTGAGTGTGAATGGGGAGATACATAGCTTTGAGCTAGAGCTGAAGAAATAAGGCAAAAAGGAGATAAAAATGAGAATACTTAGAATTTTGGGGCTTGTGCTTGTGATGTTTGGGCTTTTTGCTTGTAGTGATGATTCTAAAAAGGCACAAGATTTAGAGCCTCAAGCACAAAAGCCCGAGCTAAAGCTTGAAGTGAGCGATAATCTTGGGAGTATTATGGATAAGATTCTAGCTTATGTTGTATATGAGCCTAGCAATAAAGAGCAAGATACTTCATTGTCTAGCCCTGCAAATGTGAAAGGCTACTTGCAAAAAGCCTACGAGATAAATAAGGGCGTGGGTTCTTATCAGCAAATCCCTGAAACAATCCATTTGATAAAGAAAGATTTGCGGGAAAGGACAGCACAAAATGCTATTACGATAGATCTCGCCTATGAGCTAGAGATTGATACCGATCTTGCTCTTTTACTCGTGGAGCAGGGCAGTGTGGATAGTCTTAAGGATTTGCTGTGGAAGCAAGAAGAGAATGCTAAAGAATCTGGCTTGCTTGGAGAAGTGATAGAATTTCAGATTCAAATACGGCTTTTGGCTCTTTATGGATTGTATCGTAGCCAAACATTGGAACGGGATTTAGAGAATACTTTACGCTTTAAGGCTGAAACTCAAAATTACCTTAAACAATATAAAGATTTTCTTCCGCCTAAGCATTATGAGCTATATGACAAGGCGTTAGAGCTGTTTGGCGATGCTTCGTTGCAAGGGCAAATGCCAATAGATAGAATCTTACAGCAACTTTTGACATATTCATTTATAGTGCAGAGAGAGCGAGATATGGGTGGGGCGGAGACTGAGCGTTTGCAAAAAGCCTATGAGTTATTTCAAATAAGGGACTTTGCAAGCCCACAGGCAAAAGAGATTGTAGAGATTGCACAAAATCCGCTGAAAAACACTTATGAAGATGCTGAAGTGGGGAATTACATTTATGGGCTTAATTATCTCACCCTTGCATTTTTAAACGATAATGTCTCGCCTAATATAGAATCTGCCCTAGAATATTTACAAAAAGACTTTCAGTTTATTCAGATTCAGCAGCATACATTTTCAGCAGCATATTTTCAAAACTATCTCGCTTCAATGTTTGTTGGAGCGTATATCTTATCGGGCTTGCACCAAGATAGAGAGTATTTTGAGAATCTATTACACAGGATTCAAACTGAACTCGCTCAATATACTGATGTCATAAATGAAGATGATATGAATCTATATAAAGAAATGCTAGGAGTGCTAGAAAAAACCGATAGAGAAGCTTTTAGCTCTATTAGTTTTGTAGAGAGTAGGCCTAAAGATGAAGATGGATTTATAAAGATCGCCCTTGATTTGTCCCCGCAAGAAATGCAGAAAATAAAGGAGCTTATGGCAAAGGAGCAAAATACCCCGCAGGGAGAAGTATTTTGCCTTGATGCTGCAGATGTGGAGTTGATGCTATCTTTAGTGTATCAGGCATATAAGATTCAGGGCTATGAGGGCATTGCACCGGATTTATTTAAGATTCGTATGGAGGAGGTCTTTGGCGTTGTGGATTTTGCTCAAATGAGCAAATACTTTGTTGATTTTGATAGGTTTATGGTTGTGGGCGTGGCGGATAGGAAATGCTATAAACAGAATCTACCCATAGATGAGCGTTTGGGGAGACTGCAAGAAAAGCAGAGTGTGTGCGGATATAGCCTGTTTTTTGATAAGGAAAATGGCATAATGACAGATGAGATATTGCCCTCAAGCCTCTTAGAGCAAGTGGCTGATGGGAATGTGTATTTTCGCTTGAAGGTGGCGGATTTGAATCTCAATAGATTTATTTTTCAAAATAATGAGGAGGCATTAAAGGAGATTCAAAAAATGCCCTATACAAGCACGATTCTAGCTATTTTACTTGAATCTTTTCCAGATTTTCAAGCTTATCTCAAAGGGCGTGTCTCCGCACTGCAAAACTTTCTTATGAAAGCTAAGGCAAAGGAATGTGAAAAGCCATAAAATCATTGATGAAGTTTAATGTAGAGATTGCCCCAAAGATTCTGCAATGCTGGATTGATGTTGCTTTAGGGCTAGAGAAAATTTGTCAAGGTTTAGTTAGGTTTGATTTGGATTCTAAATTCTTTGCGTTTTTTAGCTGCTTCAAAGCGTCTTTTTTCGGCTTCTGTGGTGGGGGTGAGTGGTGGGATTTTGACTTTTTTACCCTCTTTGTCAATGGCTACCATTGTAAAGTAGCAGCTATTGCAATGTGTAACAAAGCGATTTTTAATATCTTCACTAATGACTTTAATCCCCACTTCGCAGCTACTGCTCCCTACATAATTCACAGAGGCAAGAAAAATCACAAGTGAGCCAATGGGAATGGGGTTTTTAAATACCATTCCATCAACACCGATAGTTACCACGCCGCAGCCACAATATCGTGTAGCACAAGCATACGCCACTTGATCTAAAAGCTTCATAAGCTCTCCGCCGTGCATAACACCGCTAAAGTTTGCCATACTTGGTGAGGCAAGCACACTCATTGTTAAAGATTTTGGGTCAAATATATCTTCCATTGTGAAACTCCTAAAAGGCAAGTTTATTTTAAACTTTAATTATGCACTGACAAAGTTATTATTATATATTGTAGGTGTAAGTTTGCTTGTTTTGTGCCTATAATGTCTCTAAAAGTAACTTGCCAATGTCTTGAGATTCAATATTTCACGCAAAAAATACAGAATCTAGCAAAATACATTAAAAAAATTTTTACATAGCCGATATGTCTTTCAACCAAGGGCAAGGACACCTAAGGAAAAACAAAAAAAGGAGTTACCATGGCTTTTCAGGTCAATACTAACATAAACGCACTCAATGCGCACGCTGTTTCGACTTTTACTCAATACAACCTTAAAAACTCAATGGAGAAGTTGAGTTCAGGTCTTAGAATCAACAAGGCAGCAGATGATGCTTCAGGTATGGCGATTGCTGATAGTTTGCGTTCTCAAGCAAGTGCTTTAGGACAAGCAATTAGAAATACAAATGATGGTATGGGGATTATCCAAATTGCGGATAAGGCGATGGATGAGCAAATCAAAATCCTTGATACAATCAAAACTAAAGCGGTTCAAGCAGCTCAAGATGGGCAATCTACTCAATCTCGTTCAATGATTCAAATGGACATTAAGCGACTTATTGAGGGTCTTGATAATATTGGTAATACTACCACTTATAATGGTATGGCGTTGCTTTCAGGGCAATTCTCAAACAAAGAATTCCAAGTGGGAGCTTACTCAAATCAATCTATCAAGGCTTCTATTGGTTCAACAACATCTGATAAGATTGGACAGGTTCGTGTAGAGACGGGAGCGCTTGTAACAGCTTCTGGTGAAACAACAGTTGTGTTTAAGAATGTTGATGGTGTGAATGATGTTACTTTAGAATCTGTAAAGATTTCTCACTCAGCAGGAACAGGGCTTGGCGTTTTAGCCGAAGTTATCAATAAAAACTCTGATAAGACAGGTGTTCGTGCTCAAGCAAATGCCATTACTACTTCTAATGAGGCGATTAAGTCTGGAAGTATGGCGGGCGTTATGATTAATGGAATCTCTATTGGGGATATCATCGGCATTAAGAAAAATGATAGCGATGGTCGTTTGGTTCAGGCTTTCAATGCTGCTACAATGCATACAGGTGTTGAGGCTTATACTGATAACTTCGGTCGCTTAATGCTAAGAAGCACAGATGGACGCGGTATTGATTTAAAAATTGATGGTGCTGTGGGTAATCAAGGTCCTATTTCAGTAGAAATGGTAAATGGCACTCACGATTTGAAACAAGGCTCTACAAACTATGGACGCCTTTCACTTGTAAGAACTGATGCGAGAGATATTGTTGTCTCTGGGACAAACATTAGCTCAACAGGTTATAAAGATGATACAAAGGTTGCTCAAACAACAGCAAACCTTCGTGATGTAACAGGTGTGTTTAACGCTGATGTGAAGTCTGCTTCAGGTGCAAACTACAATGCGGTTATCGCAAGTGGTGGTGCGGATCTTGGTGCTGGTGTAACAAGTTTGCGTGGTGCTATGGTAACAATGGATATCGCAGAATCTGCACAAAAAATGCTTGATAAGATTAGAGCTGACCTTGGTTCTGTTCAAGGACAAATGGTAAGCACAGTCAATAACATCACTATTACTCAAGTGAATGTTAAGGCAGCTGAATCTGGTATCCGTGAAGTGGATTTTGCAGCTGAAAGTTCAGAATTTAGCAAGCTTAATATCCTTGCTCAATCTGGTAGCTATGCACTTTCTCAAGCAAATGCTATTCAGCAAAATATCCTAAGATTGCTTAACTAATTAAGCATTCTCTTGGCTTTAGCCACTCCTTTCCCTCTCCTTGGGTAAGGGGAGGGTTAAATTCTCACTCTTTGTAGTTTATTCAAACTTTTAGAATCTCCACAAAATTCCCTTATGTATCCTTTGATTTATTAGGCGATTATGGGCGGTAGAGATACATATAAATGGCTTTTATCTCTTCATCTGTAAGATAATATGTGGGCATAACACCCTTTTGCTTTTTAAGTGCCTTTTCAAATATGCTAAATTCAATGTTGTTAATACGAGGAGCAAGAAGTGTTTTTTCTATGCCTTTGTGCTTGTAGTGTGCTATTATGGTAGGCTCTCCACTTGCTCCGTGGCATTTACTACACGCAATACCGCGTGGATTCTCATAGAGATTTTTACCATATTCATTTAATGAAAGTATCTCACTTTGAGCGTGGATAAATCCCACCACTAGAGCGTATAACATTAGTTTTTTACTCATATTTCCTCGCTTGAAGCAGTATTTTTAACATCTTGTATTATAATAGCGAAATGATAATCACAAAGGCTTAAAATGACTTTACTTGATGGCAAAACTCTAAGTGCAAATATTGAACAAGATTTAACGACAAAGATTCATAATCTTACAAAACAAGGCATAACTCCCGGTTTAGCGGTGATTTTAGTGGGAAATGATCCTGCAAGTTGCGCGTATGTGCAGATGAAGGCTAAGGCGTGTAAGCGTGTGGGAATCTACTCTGTAACACACGAAATGCCTCCAAGTATTACCGAAGATGAGTTACTCTCCGTGATTGATATTTTAAATAAGAATCCAAATATTGATGGGATTTTGGTGCAACTGCCTCTGCCTCAGCATATCCAAACTTCAAAGGTGCTTGAAGCCATAGATCCACGCAAAGATGTAGATGGATTCCACCCTTTTAATGTGGGGCGATTGAGCGTGAATCTTGATGGCTTTATTCCTGCTACACCACTTGGTGTTATGAATCTTTTAAAGCATTATGATATTGATGTGAGTGGCAAAGATGTTGTCATTGTAGGAATGAGCAATATCGTAGGTAAGCCTCTTGCTGCGTTAATGCTAAATGCTGGTGCGAGTGTGAGCTGCACGCATATTCTAACGCGAGATGTGAGTGCTTATACTAAAAATGCGGATATTGTGTGTGTTGGCGTGGGTAAGGCTGGGCTAATCACAGAGGATATGATAAAAGAGGGTGCTATTGTGGTGGATATTGGCATTAATCGTTTGGAATCTGGGGCGTTGGTGGGCGATGTGGATT
This sequence comes from uncultured Helicobacter sp., assembly GCA_963559865.1. Classification (GTDB taxonomy): domain Bacteria; phylum Campylobacterota; class Campylobacteria; order Campylobacterales; family Helicobacteraceae; genus Helicobacter_C. The sequence goes on along the minus strand of CAUWMC010000003.1, from coordinate 52,827 downwards.
TTGAAAATGTCTCTAAAAAGGTAAGTTTTATTACCCCTGTGCCCGGTGGAGTAGGACCTATGACGATTGCTACATTATTGCAAAATACCTATAAAGCTGCATTGTATCGCTTGACACAAAGAGCATAAACAAAAGGATATGATTATGAAAAAAATTTTTAATGGACTAAAAGCATTTGTTTCAAGCTGGACAGGGACGATTATCATCGTTTTATTTTTGATATTCTTTGTTATGCAGGCTTTTGTGATTCCTACGCGTTCAATGGTGGGGACATTATATGAGGGTGATTTTTTGTTTGTGAAAAAATTTAGCTATGGAATCCCAACGCCTAGAATCCCTTGGGTTGAAGTGAATGTATTGCCTGATTTTCGTGGAAATGGGCATTTGCTTGAGGGAGAGCGACCAAAAAGGGGTGATGTGGTAGTCTTTATCCCTCCGCACGAGCAAAAGGTATATTATGTCAAACGCACTTTTGCTGTGGGTGGCGATGAAGTGATTTTTGATAAAGATGGAATGTATTTGCGTCCATTTGAGGGCGATGAGTATATTAAAGAGCATTTTTCTGGCTATGTGCTTGTGGAGCGGTTTGGCAAACTTTTTGTCAAAGAGCCGTATATGGGGCAACACCCGGGCATTGCCTATGAGAGCGTGTATTATGAGAATCCTTATAGTGAAATTCGTTACAAAGCAGATGAGCAAGGAAAGCTCTACAAAAGAGTGTGTGTAGAGGGTATGGGAGGTGCAAATATAGGCGATGGTGAGCTTGGGTGTGAGCTATGGAAAAAAGAATATATCACAGATACAAATGGGCTTATAGAGGATAGAAATGTCGCTTTTACGGATATGTTTAATAATAGAACAATTCGCAGTATGGAAAAATATGATGATATGTTTTATATCAAAATTAAGCAAGATGAGTTTTTTATGGTAGGTGATAATCGCAATAATAGCTTTGATTCACGCTTTTGGGGGAGTGTGCCATATAAAAATATTGTCGGGCAGCCGTGGTTTATCTATCTTAGCTTAAATAAGGCAAATAGCGAAGAATCTGGGGCGGATATAGATAAGAGCAAACGCTACACAATCCGCTGGGATAGAATGTTTAGAACAACAGAGGGCTTGGAACAAAAAATGAGAGACGCAATGCCTAAATAAAGACAAGCAAGGGGACAATATGCAAAGAGACAATCAAAAACAAACTTATGTGATAGGCACAGATCACGCTGGGGTGAATATTAAAAACTTTGTGATTACTTTGTTGCAGGAAAAGGGCTTTAGCGTGATTGATTTAGCCCCACAAGATACACAAAGGGTGGATTATCCTGATTATGCAAAAAAAGTATGCGATGCTTTGAAAGAGAATCCACAATACAAGGGGATTTTGATTTGTGGGAGCGGAATTGGAATGAGCATTGCTGCTAATCGTTATAAACATATCCGTGCAGCATTATGCCACGATGCGTATATGGCAAAAATGGCGAGATTACATAATGATGCTAATGTCTTATGTATGGGGGAGCGTGTGAGCGGACTTGGTGAGGTGGAGTCAATCCTTGAAGCATTTATAGATTCGGAATTTGAGGGTGGGCGACATACGCAGAGGGTTGATAAATTGCAGGATTTAGGCTAAATTAAGGAGAGGCTTATGGGACAAGGTGTTGGGACTTTTATCGCACAATGGTTTTTTCTTACAGGATTTATTCTATTTGTGTTATATATGCTTGTGCGGACATTTTTCTATCGCTCTGTGGCACAAAAGGAGGAGAGAAACTCCGCAGCGATGAAGCTCACACTTAATGAAGCGGAGATTCTTATCCGTAAGCATCAGTTGCAGCTACAAAGGGCGTTGGGGAATATTGACATTCTTACTCAAGAGATGAATGCACTTAAAAATGAAGTAAAGGTGCTCAAATCGCGAAATTCTCAATATAGAATTGAAACCGATAAGTATAAGGCTAGAATCAAAGACTTAGAGCAAAAAATAGAGGCGTTGCTCTAAGATTCTCTCTTTAAAATCACATAAAGGAGTTTTTGAATGAATACCATAGATAAACAAAAGATAGCAGATTCTATACGCGCTATACCTGACTACCCAAAGCCTGATATTATTTTCCGCGACATTACCACGCTGATTGGGAATGCTGAAGTTTTTAATGGAGTGATTGAGATTCTAAAAAATCGCTATATGGATAAAAAAATAGACTTTATCGCTGGGATTGAAGCAAGGGGTTTTATTTTTGGCTCGGCTTTGGCATTTGCTATGGGCATTGGCTTTGTCCCTATACGCAAAAAAGGTAAGCTTCCTTTTACAACCGTGAGTGAAAAGTATAGCCTAGAATATGGCTTTGATGAAGTGGAGATGCATATTGACGCATTTAGAGAGGTTAAAAATCCAAAAGTTGTGTTAGTAGATGACTTAATTGCCACAGGTGGCACAGCAGAAGCAAGTGTGAAGCTAATAGAATCTATGGGGGCTGAATGTGTTGAGGCGGCTTTTATTATCAATCTCAAAGGATTGCAAGGTGAGAAAAAGCTCCTTTCACACACAAAAGTATTCAGCATTTTGGAATATGAGGGAAAATAGATGAGCTTTGCCCAAAAGATTGTCATTTATGCTAGGCAGAATCCCAAACGCATTTTTGTATGGGGATTGGTGCTTGTCATTGTTGTGGGGCTTATTGTGCTTTATAAGCAGTCGGGATTCTCACTTGAAGCATTTATCACACAGCTTTGGGATAAGTATGTGGAAACTTGGGGGTATTTTATTTTATTTTGTTGGGGGATTTTAGAAGGGGAGCTAGGGCTTATCTTTGCTGGACTTGCTGCACACGATGGGAAAATGAATTTATTTTTGGCGATTTTTATTGCTGGGCTTGGCGGTTTTGTGGGTGATCAGATTTATTTTTATATTGGACGCTTTAATCGCAAGGCGATACAAGAGGGGCTTACTTCACAACGGCGTAAGTTTGCCCTAGCACATTTGCTTTTAAAAAAATATGGTTGGCCTATTATTTTTATACAACGCTATATGTATGGTATGCGGACAATCATTCCTATGAGTATTGGCACAACGCGTTATAGTGCATTAAAATTTGCTATTATCAATCTCTTTTCAGCGTGGGTTTGGGCGGCAATTACCATTGTGCTGACTTGGATTTTTGGTGAGGAGATTTTTATTGTGCTTGATTGGTTTAAGGAGCGTCCATATTTGCTCATACCACTTGCGGCTGTGATTGGTGGAGGTGTTTGGTGGTATTTTCAGTCTCAAACAAAAAAAGTGGATAAAAAGATTGCCAAGATTCAATATGAACTAGAGCAAAGTGAGCTAGATTCAAAGGCTAAATAAAACAAAGGAGTGAGATAATGAAAGTAAGTATTTCAAAGAGTGTAAAGAATGAGAAAAAATACGCTCAGTGCGTAGTCATAGCAAAGAGTGCTTTTGGAAAATCAGCTTATGCAAAGCAATGTAAGGTTTTTGGTTTTGAGGGTGAGGGAAAGTTTTTTTTACAAGAGAGTGGGACGCTTATAGTGTGTGTAGATGAGCTAGATTCTGATAATGTGCGAGAATCTGGGGCGAGTATTGTGCGGTATTTTAAGGCTTTACCTTATGAGGGCGTGAATGTGAGGCTTGAAGGGAAAGTGGATAATCAAAAGGCATACGCATTGCTTTTGGGGGCATTATGCGGTGGCTATGAGTGTGTGAGCTATAAGAGCAAATCAAAGCCAAATGCTTTAAAAGAGTTTGTTTTGCTAGAAGCAAAGGTGGCTTTAGATTCTAGCATTGTGGCTAAGGCTGAGATCATCGCTCAATCTATTAATGCTACGCGTGAGCTTATCAATACTATTCCACAAGTTGCCACACCAAAATATTTAGCCAAATATGCCAAAAATCTAAGCAAGGAGCTAGATAGCATTGAGTGTAAGATTCTAGATGAATCTGATTTGGAAAAAGAAAAAATGGGCGCGTTTCTAGCGGTCAATCGTGCTTCGTGTAACCCACCGCGTCTAATCCACCTAAGCTATAAGCCAAAGGGTGCGACAAAACGCGTTGTGCTTGTAGGCAAGGGGCTGACTTATGATTGTGGTGGATTGTCGCTAAAACCAGCAGACTTTATGGTAACAATGAAGGCTGACAAGAGCGGTGGCTGTGCGGTTATGGAGATTATTAGGGCTATAGCTAGACTTGGGGCAAATGTAGAGGTGCATAGCATTGTAGGTGCGGCGGAAAATATGATAGGTGGCAATGCCTATAAGCCCGATGATGTGCTATATTCTCGTGAAGGCAAGAGCATAGAGGTAAGAAATACTGATGCAGAAGGGCGTTTAGTGTTGGCTGATTGTTTAAGCTATGCTCAAGATTTAAAGCCTGATATTTTGATTGACTTTGCTACGCTTACAGGGGCTTGTGTGGTGGCTTTGGGCGAATATACAAGTGGTATTATGGGGCATAATGATAAGCTCAAAACTCAATTTGAAAAGATTGCTCTAGATTCTGGGGAGCTTATGGCGTGTTTGCCCTTTAATAGGCATTTAAAGAAGCTTATAGAATCTAAAATTGCAGATGTGTGTAATGTCGGCTCAAGTCGCTATGGTGGGGCAATTAGTGCGGGATTGTTTTTGAGTGAATTTATCCGCGATGAGTATAAGGAAAAATGGCTACATATTGATATTGCTGGTCCTGCGTATGTGGAAAAAGAGTGGGATATTAACCCAAGTGGTGCAAGTGGAGCTGGTGTGCGAGCTGGAGTTGAGTTTATCCTCGCACAAGCGGAGATAAAGGGGTAAGTATGGGACTATCAATTGGTATTGTTGGGCTTCCAAATGTTGGTAAATCAACGACTTTTAATGCACTCACAAAGGCACAAAACGCAGAGGCGGCAAACTATCCATTCTGCACGATTGAGCCAAATAAGGCGGTTGTGCCTGTGCCAGATTCTAGGCTAGATGAGTTGGCAAAGATAGTAAATCCCCAAAAGATTCAACATTCAGTCGTGGAGTTTGTAGATATTGCAGGGCTTGTAAGAGGGGCTAGCAAAGGCGAGGGGCTAGGCAATCAGTTTTTGGCAAATATCAAAGAAGCGGATATGATTTTGCATATTGTGCGATGCTTTGAAGATTCTAATATTACGCATATAGAGGGGCGGATTGACCCTATTAGTGATATTGAGATTATTGAGCTAGAGCTGCTTTTTGCTGATATGGCAAGCCTTAATAAACGCATTGAAAAGCTACAAAAAGAGAGCAAAGCACAAAAGGGTGCAAACGCACAACTCTCCATTGCACAAGAGCTTTTAGCACATTTAGAATCTAATAAGCCGGTAAAAACCTTTGCTAAAAAGGATAGTGAAGAGTTTTTGACACTTAATCGTGAGTTGCGATTTCTCACAAATAAGGAAGTGATGTATGGGGCAAATGTGAGTGAAGATGGGCTAGATTCAGATAACGAATATGTGCGAAAAGTGCGTGAATACGCCGCACAAAATGGGGGCATTGCTATCAAGCTTTGTGCGAAGATTGAAGAAGAGATGGTAGGAATGGAAGATAGTGAAAGAGCGGAGTTTTTGGCAAGTCTTGGGGCAAGTGAAAGTGGGCTAGAGCAGATTATTAGAGAGGGCTTTTCAAGGCTAGGGCTTATTAGCTACTTCACTGCGGGGGTGAAAGAAGTTCGAGCTTGGACGATAAGGCGTGGGGATTTAGCACCAAAGGCGGCTAGTGTGATACATAAGGATTTTGAAAAGGGCTTTATCCGTGCGGAATGTATAAGCTATGATGATTTTATCAAATATGGCGGAGAAGCAAAGGCAAAAGAAGCTGGGGCTATGCGGATTGAAGGTAAGGACTATGTCGTGCAAGATGGCGATGTAATGCACTTTAGGTTTAATGTGTAGATAGTGTATTTGAAGTTTAAGTTTTTAAGGTGAGTTAGAATCTATTGTTTAGATTCTAACTCACTTAGATTCTATCTCTTCTTACTTCACTCCACAGAAATCTTTAATCGCTTCAACCTTATCAGTTTTCTCCCAAGAAAGTTCCGGCAATTCTCGTCCAAAGTGTCCATACGCTGCAGTTTTGCGATAAATAGGACGAAGTAAGTCTAAAGATTCTATAATGCCTTTAGGCGTAAGTCTAAAGACTTTTTTCACACATTCTGTTAATACAGAATCTTCCACCTTGCCTGTGCCTTGCGTATCTACAAGGATTGATACAGGCTCTACCACGCCAATAGCATACGCGACTTGCACGACTGCTTTATCACACACGCCACTTGCTACAAGATTCTTAGCTACATAGCGAGCCGCATACGCCGCACTTCTATCCACCTTGCTAGGATCTTTCCCGCTAAATGCCCCACCTCCGTGCGGACAGCTCCCGCCATAAGTATCCACGATGATTTTACGCCCGGTTAGCCCTGCATCGCCTTGTGGTCCGCCGATGACAAATTTGCCTGTGGGATTTACAAAATAACGAATATTATCGTTGAGATACTCTTGTGGGATCACCTTTTGCACGATTTCTTCAATGACTGCGTCTTTCAAATGTGTCTGCTGTGTCTCTGGGCTGTGCTGCGTTGATATAACGATTGTATCAATACTTACAGGCTTACCATCTTCATAACGCACAGTAACTTGGCTCTTGCCATCTGGGCGTAAAAAAGGCAGTGTGCCATCTTTGCGTTTTGCTGCTAAGCCCTCTGTAATGCGATGGGATAGCCAAATAGGCAAAGGCATAAGAGAGGGTGTCTCACGGCACGCATAGCCAAACATAAGCCCTTGATCGCCTGCACCTATCTCGCCATCAGCCCTATCTACGCCTTGATTGATATCCGGGCTTTGCTCACCAATGCCATTTAGCACCGCTGCACTGCGGTAGTCAAAGCCATAAAGCGCGTCTGTGTAGCCGATTTCTTGCACGACTTTTCTAGCAATTTCTTGCATAGGGGCATATACGCTTGTCTTTAGCTCTCCAGCGATAACACAAAAGCCATTGCTTACAAGAGTCTCACACGCTACCCGTGCATTTTTATCCCGCTCAATGATGTAGTCAAGCACTGCATCACTGATTTGGTCTGCCATTTTATCTGGGTGTCCTTCGGTTACAGATTCTGAAGTGAAAAGAAACGATTTTTTCATAAACTCACCTTGTAATTTGAATTTTTTGTAAAGCGAAATACTAACACAAAAAGTTAAACTACATATTGTAATTTTGATTTTTTAGTAATTTTTGCTTATTACTAGATTGTCTTATCAAGTAAATGGAGATAAGCAAAGATAAATTAAGTTTAGAATCGTTGCTAGTGAGTTGAGATATTGATTAATAAAATTTGAGCCGCAAGGTTACTAAATAGAAATGTCAAGACTCTTAAGATTTGTAATAGAAAGAATGTATAATTTGGAATATATTTTGCTTATTTTTTGGAGTTATAAACTAGAAACTACGAGGTAAAAAAGGGGTTAAGATGGCCATTGCAGATATTTCTAAAGCTTATTCTGTCGTGTATAAGGCACTTGATTATCGTTCAATCAGGCAAGATATGATTGCTTCAAATATTGCCAATGTTGATACGCCTTTTTATCGCCCAAAAGATGTGAATTTTGAGCAGTATCTTGCTCGTGAGAATAAGCGTCTTTTCGGCACAGGGGAGCGAAGCTACAAGCTTGATATTGCTAAAACTGCCAAGGGTCATCTTGATAGCAGACGCAATGTCAAAGATAGTGCAACTATGTTTTGGCGTGATGGACATTTGGCAAAAAATGATGGCAATAGCGTGGATTTAGATGTAGAGACAAGTGAAATGGGCAAGAATAGCACAATGTATCAGGCTCTTACAAGTGCATTGAAACGACACAAGGGAATTTTTGCCTATGCTATGGATTCTGGAAGAAATATTTAAGTAGGTTAAGGAGTAGAGATGTTTTTATCAAGTTTTGACATAAGTGGCTATGGGCTTTCAGCTCAAAGGGTGCGTGTTAATACAATCTCATCAAATATTGCAAATGCTAATACCACACGCACTGATGAGGGCGGACCATACCGCAGGAGAGAAGTGGTGTTTCGTGCATTTGATTTTAATAAAGTATTAAATGAAAAATTAGGAAAAAATAACCAACAGCTTAAGTATGAAGACCCACTCAATGAGGGAGATTTGGGAAAAGAACCAAAACCTGCTATAATGAGCGTTTATATTCAAAAGATTGCACGCGATGATAGGGAACCACTTATGAAATACGACCCAAGCCACCCAGATGCGAACTCTGAAGGTTATGTCGCATATCCTAATGTTAATCCTGTTGTGGAAATGGCCGATTTAATAGAGGCAACTCGTGCATATCAAGCGAATGTTGCAGCGTTTCAAAGTGCAAAAAATATGGCAAGTAACGCTATTACAATGTTTCAAGCATAGGAGAGATAAATGGCTAATCAATTTGGTGTGATTACAAACAATGTTCAGCCTATCGGCACTAAAAAAGTGGAAAATACACAAAATAGGCAAGATGGGCTTGATTTTATCAATACGCTTAAAAATTCTATCCAAGAAGTGAATGCCGAGCAGCAAACTTCAGAAAAGGCTCTTGCTGATATGGCAAGTGGGCAGGTGAAAGATTTGCATCAAGCTGCTATTGCAATTAATCGTGCAGAAAATAGTATGAAAGTAATGCTTGAGGTAAGAAACAAAGCCATTAATGCGTATAAAGAAATCCTAAGAACTCAAATCTAAGGGTATTTGTGGCGTATTATCCCAAAAAAACAGGTGTTGTCATATCTGTTTTTTTCTTGATTATTTTATGTTTTTTTGTTTTTTTAAGTATCGCGTATGTCAAAATAGTAACTCCTAGAAAACTCCCCACGCTTAGTGCCACAAAGAGCGATACTTCAGTCCGTGGCAGTCTTTATACAAGTGATGGATTTGAGGTTGCATATAGTGATAAGCTGTATAAAGCAAGTGTAAATACTCAAAGTATAGATCCAGATAAAAAAGAGCTTTTTATCACGCTTTTTTCCGTATATAGTGGGATTCCAAAAGATGAGATAGCTAAAAAAGTTAATCAAAAAGGTTATGTTGTTTTATCCTACACGCTTAATTCAACAATCGCCACCCACCTTAAGAATCTTAATCTCATTCTTATTCGCTATGATGTATTCCGCGAGTATGAGGATAAAAAAGGTCGGGTGATTCAAAAAATGGGTCTTAGCATTGAAGTGAGCGGTAACAATAGAATCTACACCTATAAGAATATCCTAGAGCCGCTTATTGGCTATACACGCAAGATTGAAAGCCAAAATATCACGCGTGTTGATGGTGTCAAAGGCGTGGAAAAGTATTATAATGACATTCTTTCAGCCAAGCAAGATGGTAGAATTACAGGCAAACGCGATGTGGGCTTTAATATCATCGCCAATAAGGAAGCAAATATCCAAAGTCGTCAAGATGGCTTTGATATTACTTTAAGCATACCACTAAGCCTACAAAGAAAAATTGAACTCACGCTTGATGAGGCGAAAAAGCGTTATAAAGTGCGTGAAATTATCGCTGGAGTTATGGATTCTAAAACAGGCAAGATTCTAGCTTTAGCGACTTCTAACCGCTTTGATCCTAAGAGTATTCAGCAAAAAGATTATCCAAATTTGAATCTTAATGCTATTGAGTATTCTTATGAACCCGGCAGCACGATTAAGCCAATTATCTATGCGATTTTGTTGCAAAAGGGTATGGTCAAGCCAAGCGATGTGATTGAACTTAATGATGGCTACTATAAGCTTAAAAGCTACACGATCCGTGATACTCACCCGCTAAAAAGTGCGAGTGTGGAGGATATTATTGTGCGTTCAAGCAATATAGGAATGGTAAAAATCTCTCAAAATCTCAATCCAAAAGAATATCACACAGCCTTACACGCTTTTGGTTTTGGTGAGCTAAGTGGCATTGACTTGCCTTATGAAAAAACAGGCTTAGTGCCAAGTCCAAAGACTTTTAATAATGAAGTGTATCGTGCGAGTGTGAGTTATGGCTATGGTATGAGAGCCACTTTTATACAGCTTTTGCGTTCTTATGCAATTTTTAGCAATGGAGGGTATCTCATAACACCTCGTGTGAGCGAGTATGTAACTTCTCCAAGTGGGGAAAAATATATCCCAAAACAGCTTGAACCAATCGCAATTTTATCTCCAGATGTCGTGCAGCAGGTGTATGATACACTTATCCAAGTTGTGCAGAGAGTGATTAAAGTCGCACAGGTTGATGGCGTTATCACGGGGGGCAAGACAGGCACAGCTAGAATTGCAAGTGGTGGTAAGTATGACACAAAGTATAATGGCTCATTTTTTGGATTTGCACAAGATGAGACACGCTCCTACACAATAGGCGTTGTAGCCTTTGAATCTGATATAAAAGATGATTATTATGGTAGCAAAACAGCCGCTCCAATTTTTAAGCACATTGTGGAGCTTTTGCTTGAGGAGGGCTATCTTAAACCTATTGAATCCCCACAAGAGATACCAGAGACTTAAAAGATTCTAAATTATTACACTATCATCGTTATAATGTCTCTTAAAAAACAAAAGGAGCAGTATGAAAACAAAATTTGCTTTAAGCGTATTGTGTGCTTTAAGTGTAGCATATGGAGCAGCGGATAAGGCTGAACTCCAAAAGACTTTACAGGCTAATAATGTGCAGGGGAATATTATCTCAAGCAGTGATTTGGGAAGTGGGCTAAGTATGGTGGTGATTGATGTTAATAATCAACAAGTGCCATTTTTAGCAACAAATGATGGTAGATTTATCTTCCAACCCGATGCGTTGCTGATACAAGATAGGTCAGTGCAGTCTAAGATTCAGGGATTCTATAAAGATGTTTATGAAAAAGAAAAAGCAAAGATTAATATTAAACTGCAAGAAGTGTTCAAAAAACAAAGTGCTAATGTTTTTCACTTTAAGTCCAAAAAGAATGGGGCTAAGACGATTTATGTTGTCTCTGATGCAAATTGTCCTTATTGCCAAAAGGAGTTTGCAAACCTTGATAAACGCCTAGAAGATGCCAATGTGGAACTTTTAGTCGTTGGATTTTTGGGTGAAGATTCTATGCTGAAGGCTGCTAATGCACTCAAAAACAAGAGTGGAAATCAAGCCAAGGATATCGCAATGTTGGCTAAACTTTATGAGCCAAAAAGCAAGGCTCAAAGTATGGATACAAAAGCAGCCCAAGAGCTAACACAAGCCGTAGCTGATACAGGTGTGCGATCCGTGCCTTATATTATTGAAAACTAAGATGTAATATTTACCCATTAATGCAGGAAAATCACATTAATGGGACTTGTCAAGCAAATATGAATACCCTAAAACAACAATTCTAGGGTAAGGTGTCTTGATCTATCATATCCACACCTGCGCCTTTGAGGAGTTTTTGGATATTCTCGCTTTTATTGGCAATACCTTGCGTTCCATTGTATTTTACCATCACATCATCAGTGAAAGTTTTTTGTAAAGTGTTGATGTTTTTGCCTAGTTTATCAAGTGTATTTTCAAACCGATCAATATAAACAAAAAGCTTTTGAATCTCATTAAAGATTTTATCAACATTTTTATTACGATGTTCAAACTGCCACAAATTATGGATAATGCGTAGCACCGCCATAATGGTTGTAGGCGAGACAAGCACCACACCTTTTTGATACGCCTTATCATACAGGCTCATATCATATTGCATAGCTTCTAGAAATGCCCCTTCAATTGGCACAAACATCAGCACAAAATCAAGCTTTTGCCCCTGCAAATATTGTTGGTAATTCTTTCCGCTTAAGGCATTGATATGGCTTTGGATAGAAAGGGCTAATTCTTTTCTCGCTAGAATCTTATCCTCCTCATTTTCTGCATTACATAATCGTTCATAGGCTATAAGCGAAGTTTTTGAATCTATTACAACGCACCGCTCCTGCTCATTGTGTTTAGGGAGCTTGATAATCGCATCTGGACGCAGTAAGTTGGAGCTATCATCATACAAAGTTTGCTGAATCTCATATTCCCGCCCCTGCTGCAATCCGCTATTTTCCAGCACCCTTTGAAGAATCACCTCTCCCCAATTGCCTTGTATTTTATTCTCACCTTTGAGGGCATTTGTAAGGTTATGTGCATCGGTTGAGAGCTGAAGATTCAGCTTATGGAGCTGGTGAATCTGCGTTTCTAGGCTTGTGTGTTGTTTGAGATTTGTTTCGTGATTAAGTGAAAGTTGTTTTGTAAAGCGTTGAATCTCATCACGCAATGGCTGGAGAGAAAGCATTTGATTTTGATTAAAGCTTTGTGTATTTTGAGCCAAAATATCGGCACTTAAAGCTTTAAAGGCATTTTGTAATTCTTGTTTATTCTGCTCTTTTAGTCTTTCCTGCTCGTTTTTTGCATAGATAAACTGCTCTTTTAGGTTTTGAAGCATTGCTTGAGAATGTGCTTTCTCTTCAAGCAGGGCATTTTGGTGCATTTGGTGCATATCTTGTAGTCGCTGTGTCATTTGGGATTGTAAAATTTCTTGCTCATTTTGTGCTTTTTGAAGGGCGATATTTTGTTGTGATAATCGCTCCTTATACTGCTCAAGCACAATATTGTGTGAAGATTCTAGTTTTCTTATACGGCGTGTATGCCATATATAAAAGCCAAAGCACATACACAGACTAATAACCCCAACACTTAGGGTAAGATTCATACTTTTCTCCTAGCTCTATCTATGAAAATCACCACTTTTGCCGCCACTTTTAGATTCAAGCTGAATCTCACTCATACTCATAGCTTTATCAATGGCTTTAAGCATATCATAGATGGTTAAAAGCCCTATGCTTACGCCGGTGAGTGCTTCCATTTCCACGCCTGTTTTACCCTCACATTTCACACGCACACCAAGCTTAATGGAGCAGGAGCTAGAATTTGGTGTAATATCAACATCAACTTTGTTGAGCATAAGCGGATGACACATAGGGATAAGCTCACTTGTTTTTTTACTACCCATAATAGCGGCAATAATGGCAGTTTGCGTGATAGCTCCTTTTTTACCTGTATGATTGATAGCTGCTTCAAAGGCTTCTTTGCTCATAGTGATAATGCCACTTGCATAAGCTTCTCTATGGCTTATCTCCTTTGGGCTGACATCTACCATTGTGGGGTTGTTGTGTTCATTTAAATGTGTGAGCTGCATAGGATTCCTTTTATTTAGGCTTTTGGGCGGAATATAGTGATATGTTCAGCATTTGCGTGAATATATCCTGCCTCAATTAAATCAAGACAATAAGGCACAGCGGGGAATACAGCCTCAAGGCATTCTTTAATACTTTTTGGTTTGCCCGGGAGATTGATAATCAAAGATTTTCCGCGAATCCCCGCACTTTGGCGTGATAAAATCGCCGTGGGGACATATTTTAAACTCACGCTCCGCATAAGCTCTCCAAATCCGGGAAGCATTTTTTGGCACACAGATTGCGTGGCTTCGGGTGTTACATCTCGCTTTGCCGGTCCTGTGCCACCTGTGGTGATGATGAGATCACAGCCTTGTTTATCGCTCAAATCTTTGAGATAAGATTCTATAAGTCTTTGCTCATCGGCGATAATATGATAATGATACTCGCAAGGATTGAGAATAAAACTCTCTAATATTTCTTGTATTGCCTTGCCAGATTCATCTTCATAGATTCCTTGAGAGGCTCTATCGCTTGAGACAAGCACACCGATTTTTATTGTTTGCATTGGTTATCCTTTGTTGTAGATTGTAAAATGAAATCCGCAATTTGTGCGGTATTATTGAGAGTAAGCTTAGGAATATGGCTTGGCAGAATCTCAGCATTACCCACACTCTCATCTATGGCAAAAGCGTCCGCATAAGGGATATAATCAGATTCTATATTCTCTCGTGCGACAACGATGCGTTTAAAAGGCAGGGTCTTTAACCCCTCAATAAAGATAAAATCATAGTCTTTAAAAAGCTCTATATATGTATAAAATGCTCTCATTTCAGCAGGGTTTTTAGAATCTTCACTCCCATTGCCATTTTTTATTTGCAAAATAGTGCGTGTAGGCGAGATAAGAGCTACTGCATCAGCACTTTGAAAAAACTTATATGAATCTTTGCCCTGCGTGTCAAAGACTGCCTTATCCTTTGGGTCGTGCTTGAAAATAGCTACCTTTGCCCCCCTTGCTTTAAAATATTCACTTAATTTGCAAATCAGTGTCGTTTTGCCACTATTGCTTCTTCCACTAAAGGCAAAAATAATGGGCTTAGAATCTAGCTGCATAAGATACCACTTCCTTTAAGGGCTTTGCTTCGCGTTTTGGCGTAGATTCTTTGCCCATTGATAATGTCATACTTCCAAATAGGTGCATTGGCTTTAAAATCCTCTACAAACTCCGCATACAAGTCAAGTGCAACCTTGCGATGTGAAGAGATAATAGCACACATAAAAGAGCTTTTGCCACAAGGCACATCACCTATACTATGTGCCATACATACATAAGCCCCCACATTATGGGCTTTCTCTTGCCACGAGTTAAACCACTTTTCTAGCAGTGGCTTATAAATATCAAAACTCAGCGCTTCTATATCACTAGAATCTAGAATCTGCGTCATCTTTTCAGCAATTTCAAGGGAGTTTGCTTCTTGTGCATCGGCACTACCGCTTAGGTAGCTTCTCGCACAAGAATCTACACAACCCTTGAAATTATCTAAAGATATTTCCGCAGTCGGCGTTTTTGGGTTTTGAGATTTTAGATTCTGCTCTCTTCGCACGATACCGCTAAAAATACTCACCGCTCCGTAATTTTTACTTTGAGCCATTGCTTCCCATTGTGTGTAAAGCTTGTCCGTTGGCAATGCTCCGTTATATAAACTTAGCATTATCCACCACACACAGGAGGGAGTAAGGCTATCTTATCGCCATTATGTAGTGGGTGTGAGAGATTTTCAACAATCTCATCATTAACAGCCACCGCACTAATCTCAAGCCATTGCTGCAAAGTAGAATCTTTGCCTAAAATTTCCTTTAACTCCTGCAATGTGCTTACTTCTAGCTCCATAGAGGGGATATAGCTCATCGGTCCTAAAAATTCAACTTTTACCATAAATAAAAACTCCTTTTGCTTGAGATTTTACACAAGATGATGAAGGAACATCACTTGCACTATCGCACCTTTGGGTAAATCACTGCCATTTTCTTCTAAAATTGCAAGGGCAGTGTTGTGCGTGAGATTATTCACCATTGAGCTTTGTATA
This sequence comes from uncultured Helicobacter sp., assembly GCA_963559865.1. Classification (GTDB taxonomy): domain Bacteria; phylum Campylobacterota; class Campylobacteria; order Campylobacterales; family Helicobacteraceae; genus Helicobacter_C. Next base: position 37,588 of record CAUWMC010000003.1, on the reverse strand, counting down.
GATTTTTTACTTGCAAAACTTATGCTTAATTTGCCATTGTGTGAAAACACTTCACAAGCACGAAACTCTAGGCGAGAATCACTGCGTTTGCATTCTTCAAGCAGGGTTGCTTCAAGGCATAGGGGCTTGTGGATTCTATTGTGCAAACGAGCAAGGAGAGTTGTGCCAAAGAGTAAAAAAGTTACCGCACAGGAATTTGGAAAGCCCGGTAAGCCCAAAATAAGCGTATTGTTAGCACTCCCGAATGCAACAGGTTTGCCCGGTTTTAATCGCACACCTTTGAAGTGAATCTGGCTTAATTCTTGCATTACCTCTTGTGTATAGTCATAATCTCCCATACTCATACCACCGGTGGTAAGTAGCATATCACACTCTTTTAACGCTTGAGTGTAGGCTGCTTTGATAAGAGTTTTATCATCTTTTGTGATAGGATAAATGATAGGCTCTTGTCCCATTTGCAAAAGCAAAGATTCTAAAAGGTGTGTATTGACACTCCGCACGACATTTTGATGTGGGCTATCTTGCCCCACTTCAATGATCTCATCGCCCACACACAAGATTCCAACTTTTGCCTTTTGATACACTTGCACAAAGCTTTGATTAAGCTCTGCTAACAAGCCTACTTCAAAAGCACCAATTTTATCGCCTTTATGGAGTAAAATCTCATTTTCCTTATAGTTATCGCCAACTTGGCGTATCCACTGGGATTTACGGATAGAATCTATGGGAGCGTTAAGAAAGATTCTGTCATCTTTCAGTGTGATATGCTCTACAATGACAAGTGTATCGGCATTAAGTGGCATTATAGAGCCGGTGAAAGTTTTTATCGCGTGGGCTTTTGTGAGATTGGGGCGCGTGGGGTTTCCAGCTTTATTTGGCGGGAGGATAGCTAGTCCTTGTGTGGCAAGTAGCTCTAAGTCCTCAAACATAATCGCATAGCCGTCCATCGCCGCAGTAGGGTAGGCTGGGACATTACAAGGGGCTTTTATATCTTGAGCTAAGATTCTATTCAAGGCGTTTTTAAAATGCACCTGCTGCGTGCCTAGTGGCTCTAGTGGAATGGTATTTAAAATATTGATGGCTTCTTGGTAGCTGATGAGTTTAGGAAAATCTGCCATTTTTGTGTCCTTGCATTAGAATCTTTAAGCTCTCTTAGAGTAAATGCCCAAGCTTTTGTTTTTTGACTTCAAGATAGGCTTTATTGTGCGGATTACAAGGGGTGATAATGCTATGTCGCACAACTTTTGCATACGGCTCTAAGGCGTGAATCTTGCGTGGATTATTTGTAAGGAGATTGATTTGTGTAATATTAAAATGCTTAAAAATCTCACCTACAATCTCATAGCTTCGTATATCGCCCTCAAAGCCTAGCTTTTGATTTGCTTCCACCGTGTCATAGCCCTTATCTTGCAGGGCGTAAGCATTAATCTTATTAAATAGTCCTATCCCGCGTCCTTCTTGTCGTAAATAAATAAGCATACCGCCATCATCGCTTTGAGCGATTTTCTCCATCGCAAGGGCAAGTTCATTACCGCAATCGCATTTTTGTGAGCCAAAAACATCGCCGGTTAGGCATTCGGAGTGGATTCTCACTAATGGAGTTTCACTAAGATGTTGCGTAAAAACCACAAGATGTTCTCGTATTGTAGAATCTACTAGATACTCACGAAAACTCATTGTAAAAAAATCCCCAAAACGCGTTGGAAGCTTTGCTTGATTGGAAATGTCATATTGCATTATCTTTTATCCTTTGTTTATATAGCTTATATAAGAAAAAAGGGATTCTAAAATGTTTTGATTAATCATAAGTGATTTTTCTTTTTCAAACGCCAATAGAGTAAATACCCACCAAAGCAGACTACCACAAAGCCTAGCGTGTAAAGCCCCGCTTGTTTGACAAGCCCTTTAAGCTCTAGCTCTTGTGGGCTTGGTGTGCGTGAAGTAAAAGCGTGGATAATAGAATCTACACTAATGCCTGTGTCAAAAAGCACTCCAGCATAATAGCCGATAATTGTTAGGATAATCACCCAAATTCCCGCACCAAGCGAGGTGTAGAGAGAAAATTTAGCTAGATTCATTTTGGCTAGTCCAGCAGGGAGGGAGATGTATTGCCTAACAACGGTGATTAATCGCCCTATAAATGTGCTGATGGGTCCGTGCTTTGTAAAAAAATCTTCCATTTTTTGCATAGTAGATTCAGTGAAAAAAAAGTATTTTCCATAACGGATAAGAAAATCTCTCCCAAATTTTAATGCCAAGTAGTAGTTAAACAACGCTCCAGCCAAAGAGCCAGCAATCCCACATAGCACAGCAATGATAGCATTCATCTCCCCGGTATAAACCAAATATCCAGCAGGTATCATCACCACTTCAGAAGGAAAAGGAAAAAAGCTAGATTCTAAAAACATCATAAGAAAAATTCCAACATAGCCAAGTGTGCCTACAATCTCAACAATACCATTTATAATGCTTCCAAGTATTTCACCCATTCTTTAGCTCCTTAAAATAAATAAATTAAAGTTGCGTTGTGATTATTTTAGTTTGATATAATGCCATAATTTTTTTACAGAATCTAGCCTATAAGGTAAGAGGTTTGGGCGGATTTATAAAGATTAGGCATAAAAAGTGTAATGCCAAAGGAGTAGAATGAAAGAGTTATTTCAAGGGGCGGTGAAGTTTCGTGAGGAGGATTTTAACGAACATAAAGAGCTATATGAGAGTCTTAAAAAACACCAGGAGCCTCATACACTTCTTATCACTTGCACAGATTCACGCGTTGTGCCAAATTTGATTACAAACTCTTTGCCTGGAGATTTGTTTGTCATACGCAATATGGGGAATCTTGTGCCGCCATATTTGGGAAAAAATAAAGGCATACGCGATGGGTATTTGGCAACGACTTCAGCCATAGAGTATGCTTTGAGTATTTTAAATATTAAGAATATTATCATTTGTGGGCATAGCGATTGTGGGGCGTGTTCGGCGGTTTATGAGCCACCAGAGAAGCTTGAGAATGCCCCTTATGTCCAAAAATGGATAGAGCTTTTAGAGCCAGTCAAACAAAAGGTAGATGCTCTCAAACCAAACTCCAAAGCTAAACGCACTTGGCTTATGGAGCAGATGAATATAGAGCATCAGCTTGAGAATCTAATGACCTATCCTTTTGTGGAGGAGCGGTTTGATAAGGGTGAATTAAATGTCTATGGGTGGTATTACATCATAGAAACGGGTGAAATTTTAAACTACAATATGATAAAGCGAGAGTTTAAGACGATAAATCAAATTAAAAAGGAGAATGTATGATAGTAATGAGCGGACCTTGCGTCATTGAGAGTGCAGAGGGTTTGAATGCTGTGGCAGAAGCTTTAAAGCCTTTGGCGGAGAATCCACAGATTGATTTTTATTTTAAAGCGAGTTTTGATAAGGCAAATCGCACAAGTTTAGAATCTTATCGCGGACCGGGCTTAGAGAAGGGTTTAGCGATGCTAGAAGAGATTAAAACTAAATTTGGCTACAAAATCATCACAGATATTCACGAAAGCTATCAGGCAGAGGCGATTGCTGAAGTGGCGGATATTATTCAGATTCCGGCATTTTTGTGTCGGCAGACAGATTTGATTGTAGCGGTTGCAAAGACTAATTGTATTGTCAATATTAAAAAAGGGCAGTTTATGAATCCTGCGGATATGCAACATAGCGTTTTAAAAGTGATTAAAACGCGTGGTGGCACACAGGCGACTTATGAGCAATCAAAGGAATATAAGATTTGGCTTACAGAACGCGGCAGTAGCTTTGGCTATGGGAATCTTGTGGTAGATATGCGATCTTTGGTAATTATGCGATCTTTTGCACCAGTAATTTTTGATGCAACCCATAGTGTGCAAATGCCCGGAGCAGCAGGTGGCAAAAGCGGAGGAGATAGTTCGTTTGTGCCATATCTTGCTAGAGCGGCTGCGGCGGTTGGTGTTGATGGCTTTTTTATGGAGACTCATCTTAATCCAAAAGAGGCGTTGAGCGATGGGGCAAATATGGTGCAAACTCACGCTTTACTTCCACTTATAGATGAGCTGCAAAAGATTACTGATTTAACACAAAAGGAGTGCAAATGAATGTGATAGAGGGCAAGCTACAACTTATGGGCGATGAAAAAATCGCCATTATTAGTGCGAGATTCAATCATTTTATTACAGATAGGCTAATTGAAGGGGCAAAGGACTGCTTTTTGCGACACGGCGGAAGAGATGATTTACTTGATTTAATCCTTGTGCCAGGCGCCTATGAGATTCCGTTTGCATTACAAAAAGTGCTTTCTCAAGGCGAGTATGATGGAATCTGCTGTCTTGGTGCAGTGATACGCGGCTCAACACCACATTTTGATTATGTCTCAGCAGAGGCGACAAAGGGCATTGCTAATGTTACGCTCAAATACGGAGCACCTGTAACTTTTGGTGTTTTGACCACAGATAATATTGAGCAAGCTATTGAACGAGCTGGGACAAAGGCGGGGAACAAGGGCTTTGAATCTATGGCAGGGCTTATTGAGCTTGTGAATCTGTATAGAAAAATTGGGGCTTAAGACTTATGGCTACTCGCACACAAGCACGAGAGGCTGTCATTGGTATGCTGTATGCCTATGATTTGGGAAATGAAGACATTTTGAGTATCGCACGCATTATGCTTGAAGAAAAAAAAATCAAAAATAAGCAACAAGATTTTGCCTTTTTTCTTTTGCAGGGGGCGATAGAGCATTTGCAAAGTATTGATGAGGCGATTATTCCTTATCTTAAAGAGTGGGATTTTTCACGGCTTGGTGGAATGGAGAGGGCAATGCTGCGGCTTGGGGCGTATGAGATTCTCTATACTGATACAGATTTACCCGTGGTGATTAATGAAGCTATTGAGCTAGGAAAAATGTATGGCGGTGAGGATAATGCACCGCGTTTTTTAAATGGTGTGCTTGATGCGTTGAGTAAAGCTCATAAAGAAGCTAAAAAACAGGCAAATAAGGTGGTAGATTCTAACAAAGGGCAAGATTCTAAAAGGGCAGAAGCTCAAGGCTTAGATTCTACAATCCAAAGCGTGGAGCAAAACAAATGAAGCTTTGTATTGCTCTTGATAATGAAAGTTTGCAAGAAAATCTTTGCTTATTAGAATCTTTACACACCCTTTTGCCATCTCAAAAGCAAGATATTTGGCTCAAAGTTGGGTTAAGGAGCTTTATCCGTGATGGTGTGAGTGGATTAGAATCTATCAAAAAATATGGTGCGTATAAAATATTTTTGGATTTAAAACTCTATGATATTCCAAATACAATGCTTGATGCGATTGTTGAGGTCCAAAAGCTTGGCGTTGATATGCTGACAATCCACACAAGCTGTGGGTTAAGGGCTATGAAAGAAATCGCTAGATTAAAAGAAAAATATCAAATGCCCCTTATTATTGGCGTGAGTGCTTTGACAAGCTTTGATAATGATGAGTTTATGGAGGTGTATAATGCACCTGTATTTTCCCACACGCTTAAACTTGCTAGTTTGGCTTATAAAGCGGGGATTGATGGTGTGGTATGCTCTACTTATGAGAGTTTGGCTATTAAGCAACGCACAGATTCTAGCTTTCTTACTGTCACGCCCGGAATCCGTCCATTTGGCGAGAGTGCAGGAGACCAAAAGCGTGTGGCAACATTGCGTGATGCAAGAGAGTGCAAAAGCGATTTTGTGGTGATTGGACGCCCTATTTATAAAGCGAATAAGCCAATAGAAGTGGTGCAAGATATTTTAAAGGTAATGAATGGAAGTTTGTAAAGATAGGCTCTCGTTGGCACGATTCCGCAGTGGGCTAGGGGAGAGTGTAGGCTTTGTGGCGACTATGGGGGCATTGCATAAAGGGCATTTAAGCTTGATTGAAAAATCCCTACAAGAAAATACGCATACAATCGTGTCTATATTTGTGAATCCCACGCAGTTTGGGGAGAATGAGGACTTTGGGAGTTATCCTCGCACTTTGGAAGCTGACTTGGCATTATGTGAAAAAGCAGGGGTGAGTGCGGTATTTACTCCAAGTGCCGAGGATATGTATAGCACTGATGAAATTACTTTTAATCCCCCCAAAAATATGGGCTATATTTTAGAGGGCTTTGATAGACCAACACATTTTGCAGGAGTTATTGCTGTGGTGCTAAAGCTTTTTATGCTTATTAAGCCACACAAAGCATATTTTGGGCAAAAGGATGCACAACAGGTATTGATTTTGCAAAAAATGGTGCGTGATTTGTTTTTGGATATTGAGATTGTGCCTTGTGGAATCGTGCGTGATGATGATGGGTTGGCTCTAAGCTCACGCAATATATATTTGAGTGTCAAAGAACGGGAGATTGCCTTATGTATTCCACGCACAATTGCTTTGGTGGAACAGCATATTAAAAATGGCGAGATGAGTGTAGATAAGCTTAAAGCCCTTGCATTAGAATCTTTAACACAGAGTGGAACTACACTTTTTTATGCGGATTTTTTCAATAGAGAGCTTAAGCCTATTGCAGTGATAAAAAAGCAAGAGAGTATTTTTTTAATCGCGCTTAGGGTTGGCAAAACGCGTTTATTAGATAATTTGTGGATATAGGAGAACAATGAAAAAAGTAGTTTTAGGTGCTATGCTTTGTGGGGGTTTATGGGGGTATGATAGTATTGATGAAGCCTTAGAAAATGGAATCTCTAGTGGCGATATTACCCTATATGGGAGCTATACAAATGGCACAAAAAATCAAGGCAATAATAAAGGCAAAAATGATTTTAGTGAATCTGGCTATATGGTGGGGAGTGTGGGCTTAGCCTATCACTCGGCATTCTACAAATATTTGCGTGTGGCGGTGAGCTTTAGAGCGGTGGGTGTGTTGTATGAAAATGATACAGATTCTATCTGGGGAGCAGGGAATCTTACTAACAATCCAAATCGCTACGGCAAGGGCGATGCATCTAGGGATTTTTATATGAATGATCGCACAATGCTTGGGCAAAGCTATTTGGAATATTTTGATGGAAATACGAGTATTAAAGCTGGGCGTATTTTTGCAGATTCTGAATGGGCTGATAGGCTTGTAGATGGTGTGTGGCTGCGTAATCGCTCGTTACCAAATGCACTTATTGAAGCATTGTGGGTAAAAAATAGTGGCTATGTGCAGTATAACAAAATGACAGGCTTTTATGATGTGAATCCGCATAATAGTCTTGGGCTGACACAAGCGAGCTTCAAGTATCATATTGGCGAAGTGATGAGTGTCAAGTTTTATGGCATTGCTAATCCAAGTATGTTTTATGCCACGGGTGTGAAAGCCTCTGCACGATACGAAGCTTCAAAGTCTTATATCGGCTTGAGCGGACATTTTGCCACGAGCTTTGAGCAAGGCTATGGTGTGCAAAAAGGCAATCAAGGTAATGGCTACAACACAGATGTAAAAGTCTATGTAGGTGTAAAAGATATGGCAGAAGTGAGCGGAGGCTATATCGGCAGTGGGAGTAATATCGGCTGGGGGTCTTTAAACACGCTTGGTAATAGTGTCAGTCCATTTTTTATGTGGGGCGGGAGAGCCTTGCTTGAAGGCGTAGATGCGAATGTATGGTATGGCAAGGTGATGTTTGCTATTGATAGGGTAAGTTTTGCGGTGGTGTATGGTAGCACAAAGTTTAGGGCAATGTCTATGCTTAATGAGCCACTAAAGCCTTATGATAGGGTAAATGAAGTGAATTTCTTGCTTGATTTTGGATTTACAGAGCATTTTAGCGGGATTATTAATGTCCTTAACACACACGGCGGCTCACAGCGATATTATCCGCATATGACAAATGTGAATCTAGGTATGAAATTGGCGTTTTGAGAAATTGATTGAAGGGAGTAGTATGGATAAAATATATAAAATTTGGCATATAATGAAGGCTAAATTCAGCAATCTGCGGGGGGGGGGCAAACCTTAGGGTAGTATGGCATAGGGTTTTTGCCCCGTATACTGACGCTGTTCAACGCGATTTTAAGCAATATCGCATTATGTCAATTATGGCGATATGTAATATTTGCTTTGTTGTTTTTGTTTTCAATCCTTATAGTGTTTATAGCAGCGATGTGTCGCAATTTGATATTACACAGATTCGTTCAACTTTAGCAAAGCTTTTTGGCTGGTTTTTGTTGTTTTCATTTGTGTTTATTTATGTTATAAGTTTTGTTTATAAAACGAGGCTATTTAAGCTTTGTGTATATGGGCTATGTGTGCTTATGTTTATGGCTGCGTGTTATAGCGTGATCTTTGTGCGTGATTGTGAGTTTAACACTTATGGCTTACTTGATAATTTTGTTTTTCAAGGTGGTGCATCCATTTATAATCCTAAAAATAAATATTTTGATGTCATTTTTGGCTTATGCTCTATGGCCGTGGTATTTGTACTCGTTTATAAGCGTTTTTTCATTTATTTTGCGTTTGTGTGCAGTGTAGTTTTTGTTAGTTTTGCCTTGCTTGATGCTGTAAAAATTTTATCTGTTGATGTTTCACAAAAAGTATATGATAATGTCTTACCACCTTATAATGATGAGCTTTTATCTTTTTCACAAGATTCTAATATTTTGGTTTTAGTCCTTGATGCTTTTACCGGTTCGCATTTAGATATAATCTTACAACAACAAGATTTGCGTGAAAAACTAAGTGGTTTTACATACTATAATAATACACTTGCAACTTCCAATAATACACAATTCAATACCCCAGCATTAATGGGAGGTGAAAACTATACAAGCCTATCACTTTATAAGCAAGGCGTAAGAAACGCACAAGATTCATATAATGAGGCATTTTTTGTTTTGCCAAAAAAGCTATTGCAAAAGGGATATAAAGTTGCGATGTATGATACGGTGCCGGTTTTACCTGCAAAATTTGAATCTTATTTTGGCAATACACTATTGGCAGCAAATCAAGATAAACAGAGCTATACAGGAAGTTTTATCCACCATTATGATTTGGGTGATTTTATCCAAACACAGTTTGATGAGATTAGAAAAAAACAAGATTCTGTTGCCATACTTTTTGCCATTGGTCTTTTTAAGGCTGCACCTTACACAATGAGAGTTAGGATTTATGGTGATGGTCAGTGGCTTTTCGCGAAGAAAAATTTATCTGATGAGTTAGCTACACAGCTTAGGTATGTCTCTGATGTAGCAATGTTTCCATTTGTTTCTAACACAAATTCACAAAGAAAAACTTTTAAATATATCAAGTCAATGATTACACATTATCCTTGGCAATTAGATCTAGAAAATCAATGTGCTCCTAATGTTTTTGCACAAAGCTCCTTGCCAAAATCATATCAGGCATTTATGCCCAAAGAATATCGTAATGGATACAATGATAAGCATTACAACAATGAATATTGTGCGATAAAGTTTGTCCTTGATTGGCTAGAGTGGTTTAGAGAGAATAATATTTATGATAAAAGTGCTATTGTGATTGTGAGCGATCACGGTCATTATGATAGTTTTTCACAGATTCAAAACAATAATTTCGAACAGCTTGGCACTCAATCAGATGCACTTTTGCTTGTAAAGCCCTTTGGTGCAAAGGGCAAATTAAGAATTGATAATGGCTTAAAAAGCAATGCTGATGTTTATACTATAGTGTGTAAATTCGCAGGTCTTAATTGTGATAATATGGCGGATATACACGCAACAAACCGCATTTTATATCATACAAATTCTCCATTCACCGAGCACTTAGAAATAGATCGTGCCTATCGTGTGAGAGAGAATATTTTTGATCCACATAATTGGGAGGATATAAGTCAGGAGATTAAAGATTTAAAGCAAAACCTTTGACATTTGATTATATTTTTAGAGATTTCAAAAGAAAAAAATTGCAATACGCCAAGGTTTAGGGAATCTAAGTTTAATCCAGCTTTAAACCTAACTCAATGCCTAGATAAAGCTAGGATAAGCCCAGCTAACTAACTCTCAATCCGCTTAATCTCATCTTTCAAAAAGTCTTTCCATTGCGTTGGTGTTAGGGCTTTTGCTGTGATGAAAATATCCTTATCGCCCCTGCCTGACACATTTGCAATGATTTTTTTGCCTTTATTCTCTTTACATACTTTAAGCAGTGCAGCAAGAGCGTGGCTAGATTCCAATGCGGGGATAATACCCTCATTTTTAGCAAAAAATGCCAAAGCCTCCAATGCCTCATCATCTGTGGCAGAAGTAAAATGTATGCGACCCACTTCGTGTAGATGTGCAAGTTGCGGTCCAATCCCAGCATAATCAAGCCCTGCAGAAATAGAATGCGTATGACTAAGCTGCCCATCTTCATCTTGCAAAAATAAGCTTTTGTAGCCTTGTGCTATACCCTCATTTGCATTTATGGCATTAATCCTAATGGCATTTTCGCCAATACCACTTCCCTTGCCTCCGGCTTCAACACCTATGAGTTTGACATTTTCTTTCAAATAGTGTGTGAAAAAGCCCATAGCATTACTTCCTCCACCGATACAAGCTATCATAATATCAGGCAGTCCGCTGAAATAAGCTTTTGTCTGTTTTTTTAGCTCTTTGCTAATCACGCTTTGTAAATCTCGCACGAGATCAGGATAAGGATAAGGACCAACCGCACTGCCTAGCACATAAAAGCTATCTTCACTTCTTTTGCTCCACTCTCGCAAAGCCTCATTAACCGCATCTTTAAGTGTCTTACTCCCACTGCTGACACTTTGCACTTTTGCACCAAAAAGCTCCATATTAAAGACATTTGGACGCTGTCTTGCGATGTCAATCTCTCCCATAAAGATTTCACACTCTAATCCAAGCTTTGCACAAGCCGCCGCTGTAGCTAAGCCGTGCTGTCCCGCACCGGTTTCAGCAATCACGCGCTTTTTCCCCATATATTTTGCCAAAAGCACTTGTCCTAAGGCATTATTAATCTTATGCGCTCCAGTGTTTGCTAAACCCTCAAATTTAAGATAAATTTCATTATTGAGAATCTTTGATGCGTTTTTGGCATAAATAAGCGGTGTGGGGCGTCCTACAAAATGTTTTAAGAGATTTTTTAGCTCTTTTTTATATCCTTTGCTAAGAAACACACCACGATAAGCTTTCTCTAGCTCTTTGAGTGCAGGAAGTAGAATCTCTGGGACATACTGCCCACCAAAAGCGTGTTTTCCGCCCTTTGCTTCGCCAAAGTAGCCATTTTTAGATTCTGTAAAAATTTTTGCCATTGCTATGCCTTTGCTATAAAATAGCTCTCATTGTAAGTAAAAAGGCATTAGCTTCACTTTAAACTTAAGACATTTTCAAAAAAAATGAGATACAATCGCCTTTTTCTTTACTTTTTATCCATTTTTGGAGGACATTATGAGTAAAAATAAGCAACTTCAGCTTATGGGACATATTATCGCTGGGTATCCTACCTTGGAGCTAAGTATGTATGCAGCACTTGGGATTGCTCACGCTGGGGCAAGCTACTTAGAAGTGCAGTTTCCCTTTTCTGACCCAAATGCCGATGGTGTGGTGATTGAAGAGGCGTGTGATAAAAGCATAACACAAGGTTTTAAAGTCGCACAAGGTTTTTCTCTGCTTCGCTCACTCTCTTCGCGTTTGGCACACACGCAAACTAAAAGCACACAAACGCGGCTTATTGTGATGACTTATGCGAATTTGATTTTTCGCTATGGTGTTGAGGAATTTATCAAAGAGGCAAAAGAGTGTGGTGCTTGGGGTATGATAGTCCCTGACTTGCCTTTAGAATCTGATGAGAAACTCCGCATTCTAGCCAAAAAATATAACCTCAAAATCATCTCGCTTATTGCTCCCAAAACGAGAGCTTCACGCATTAAGAAAATTGCAAAAGTAAGTGATGAGATAGTATATGTCATCTCCCGCTCTGGGACAACAGGGGCAAAAACGCATATAGATTCTACGCTTTTAGAGTGGCTGGAGTTTATACGCAGATTTTGCAAAAAGCCATTGGCATTAGGCTTTGGGATAAATAGCAATGAGCAGGTTGAAGTGCTAAAAGATAAGGTGGAGATTATTGTGGCTGGAAGCTATTTTGTGCGGTTTATTAGTGAATTGGCTAAGGATTCTAAGCTTACTCCGCAAGATTATCTTGACAAGCTACAAGGACATACAAAAGCCCTTATGGGTTGGTAGATTCTGCTTGGTAGGCTTTGCTTGTCAGTCTTATTTCATAGAGTTCTGCTCACATAGAATCGCTATGATGGAATAAAGCTGAATCTACAAGTCAAGGTTTAAGCGGTAAAAAAAATGTATTAACTTTTTTTCTTTAAGGGGGAGGGGCTTAAATTGCGAAGTCGGTTCGCAGATATACCGCTCACTCCCCCTTAAAAATCCCCCACCCCTACAACGCTTTCAAAGTAGGCGTTTCACTTTGTGAATCGCCACCATTGATGTTTATGGTGACAAGGTCGTGCTTTGCCACTTTGAGCGTTGCTAGTGGGGTAAATTAGAAAAGTCTTAGAGTGCTAGAAAATAAGATTCTAAGACTTTATAAAATGTAAAGATAGGGAATTCACACAATGACGCGTATTTTTGGGCGTAAATCCTTCTCCATAAAAAATATGCCCCAAATGCCCTTTGCACGATGAGCAGATGATTTCCGTGCGGATTCCATCGCTATCTGGCAGCTCACTCACTGAATCTTGTATATGTGAGTCAAAACTCGCCCAACCGCAATGTGTGGGGAATTTGGAGCTAGATTCATAAAGTGGAGTGCCACATTGACGGCAGAGATATATGCCATTTTCAAAATGATATGTATAGATTCCGCTTCCGGGAGCTTCTGTGCCTTTGTGTAAAATAACCGCTTCTTCTTGTGGAGTGAGTGGCGGCATAGAGCTTGTATCTTTCATATTCTTTCCTTAAAAGTAATATCTGTATCCAAGCAAGACCTTTACCATTCCGCCAAGCGGGGCATTTTGGCTAAGAGTCGCAGGATTTGAAGTGAGTTTGCCAACTCCCCCACCAAGCTCAAAAAATAAAGTATGCCCAAAATGCGAGATAAACTCGTGCCCCATTCCTGCACTCACTTCCCAATATTGTGGCGTTTTGGTGAGATTTTCTTTTGTGTGAAGTAAGCCATAGCCACCGCTAAGATAAACATAAGGGCGGAAGTATTCAAAGCCAATACTTGAAGCAATGGTGCTGCCTGTGAGAATACCAAGGCTAAGTTTATCAAAGATTCCAAAAATTTGTGAATCAAAGTTTTTATCGTTAAAGAGCTTTGAAGCTTTAGATTCAAGTGAAATGCTATTGCGTAGGCTTATGAGTGAGTCTTGAAAGAGTGAAAAGCCTAGCTCTAGCCCTCCGCCCATACTCGCCCCTGTGTTGGCATACACGCCAAGGCTTATTTTGCTTCTTTCCCCAAACTCTCCTGCATAAAGGGAGAAACAACATAATAGTAATAAAAGATATTTTTTCATTGACTTCCTCCAAACTTTTATGTGGCTTCGTGCGAGGGCTGCATTATACATTGTTAAAGTTTATGATTAAAGCTTGTGTAGTAAAACTTAGCTAGGATTAGCGTTGCTAAAGCTATCCCACGCAAAAAAGTAGAATCTATGGCGTTTCTCATTTTTACACTGACTTTACTTTGTATTTATATCCGCCCTTTTAGGTTGCCCTTGTGGGTGTATAGCATTTTTGGGGCATTGCTTTGCTTGGGGTTTGGGGTTGTGGGTTTTGCTGATGTAGCATTTGTGTGGAATATGGTATGGGATAGCACACTGACACTTGTTGGGCTAATCATCTTTTGCATTGTGCTTGAAAAGCTATTATTTTTTGACTTTTTAGCCTATAAGATTCTAATGCTTTTAAGTGAAAAGGGAGAATGTGGGGTTATTTCTAGCTTTAAATTTTATGTGTTTATTGTGCTTTTTGGGGGATTTTTGGGGGCATTTTTTGCCAATGATGGTGCGATTTTAATCCTAACGCCGCTTATCATCGCCCTTTTTGGCAAACTAGATTCTAAAGATATGGAATCTAAGAATCTACAAAGCAAGCTATCTAGCACAGAATCTAAAAAAGATATTTCGCCCTTTTCAAAGACTCAATTAGATTCTAAAGAGACAACACAGATTCTAACCCCACTTGTGATTTTCCTGCTTATAGTGAGTTTTGTAAGTGATTTTGCTTCAAATACCTTTGTGATTTCAAATCTCACAAATATCATTGCCTTGCATTTTTTTAACCTTAATGCCCTAGATTTTAGCAAGGTTATGGCACTGCCACAAATTTTTATCATCATTGCTAGTCTTTGCTTTTTTATCCTTGTGCGTAAGAGATTGCCTAGAATCTTAGGGGTTAAGATTCCAAATGCGGAATCTAGCGGTGTAGAATCTAGCATAATGCTCCAACAAAGCGTGATTATTATCTGTTTTGCCCTGCTTTTCTTGCTTTTATGCGGGATTTTTATAGCAAATGCTTTTGCTCTCCCGCTTTCTTCTTTCACGCTTTTATGTGCGGCTCTTAGCCTTATTCTTGCGTATAAAAAGATTGAGATTCTGCCCTGCCTTAAGGCTTCGCCCTTTGGGATTGTGGTATTTTCTTTAGGGCTTTTTATCGTGGTGTTTGGACTGCATTCTACAAGCTCTTTTATGCGTGATATTTTTGCGTTTTTTCTTGATGATTCCCTAAGCGATAGTTTTTCTACACACACTTTAGCACAAATCTTTAGCGTTGGTGCGATTAGCTCACTTGGCTCAAGCCTTATTAATAATCTGCCTATGGTTATGCTTGGGAATCTTGCTTTAGGCGACTTTGTGGGGCTTGGGGGTTTAGATTCTGCTTTTTTAGAATCTAAAGAGTTACTCATTTACGCTCATCTGCTCGGCTGTAATGTCGGGGCAAAGCTCACGCCCATTGGCTCACTAGCGACTTTGCTTTGGCTTTTTAGTCTTAAACGCTATGGGATTAGCATTAGCTTTTTACAATATGTGCTCGTAGCTTTGCTTATCGTGCCTTTTGTGCTTTTTTTCGGTCTTTTGGGACTTTGGGTTTATATGATAATATAAGGAGAGGTGATGAGTGCTTATTTTGCTCTTGGGAATTGCACTTTTTGGGCTTATCGTGCGTGGTGGTGTGGCGGCACATTTTGATGGGATATTGGCAATGATAATCGTGCAGATTTTAGATGGTGTTGGGGCTGGGATTGTCGGTGTGATTTTACCGCTTTTGGTGGCTATGCTTATGCGTGGAAGCGGACATATCAATGCTAGTTTTGCTTGTGTGATGACTTTTAGTGGGGTTGGGGCGGCTTTGAGTGGGAGCTTGGGAGGATATATCG
The DNA here is from genome assembly GCA_963559865.1 of uncultured Helicobacter sp. Lineage (GTDB taxonomy): Bacteria > Campylobacterota > Campylobacteria > Campylobacterales > Helicobacteraceae > Helicobacter_C. The sequence goes on along the minus strand of CAUWMC010000003.1, from coordinate 22,269 downwards.
CGCAGTATTTTGGATATTTTTATGCGTATTTAACATTAGCTTTTGTAGCGGCTTTTGGACTTTTGATTTGGGTGTTTTCTTATAAAATTTTTCGTAGGTAAGCAAATTTTATGTTTATTTTTGTATAATCTCTCCTTTTCTAAATCTAATGAAAGGAAAACTATGAAAGGTAAGATTCTAGCAGTAGGCTTAATCAGCGGTGAAGATGGCAATCGCTACACTTTTGAAGCAAGCGATGTATCAAATCTAGAGGGTAGAAGTATGGAAAATCTCACTGGGTGTGAGGTGGATTTTGAAGTGAGTGAGAATATGGCAAAAAATATTTTCATCACGGGTGGTAGCATTAATATGGCAAATATTCAAGGGCAGCTTATGGCAAATGACACACAAAGCATTCGCTTTAAGTTTTTACTTGGCATTGGGCTTTATTTTGGAGGAAGTTTTATCTCTCTAATCCCATTTATAGGCTGGGTGATTGGGGGTATTTTACTCATTGCTGGATTTGTAATCTTTGTGTTGGCTGTGCTTGGGACAAAACGCACAAGTGAAAGCCCAACTTTGTTTAAAAACTTTATTCTCTCTATCGCGATTGTGGTGGTGGCACTTATTTTGGCTATGATTTTTGGTGGAACTGCGTTACTTGGGGGTATGGCTGGGTATAGCTCGACTGGTGGATTTGGGCTTGTTGTAGCGGTGATATTGCTTATTGTTGGTAGTATTGCGGCACTTGTATATGATCTCTTATTTTTTAGAGAATTAGCTTTTGTTACCGAGCAGAAATTCTTGCTTTGGGCTTTCTATGCAAATATTATTGGAAGCATAACAGCAGTTATTTTTATCGGTTGGTTGGTTATTATTGCGGCTGTTGTGTTGTGGATTATAGGATTCTATCAAATGAAAACTATCCGCAAACGCACAGAAAATGATGTGATGCCTTGGTTTTAGATTCTGCTACCTTATAGAATCTGGTATCCCCTTTGTTTTAAGCAAGGGGATAAATTTTCACAACTAACTTCTTTCTAAACTTCTTTTGCTACAATTTTGCATTCTTTTTTATCTTACATTGACAAGGCGTTTTTATGCGATTAGATTCTCATTGTGTTGAAATTTTAGTGCTTGATTTTGGTTCGCAATACACACAGCTTATTGCTAGGAGATTGCGTGAATATGGTGTTTATACGGAGATTGTGCCGTATTTTGAAAAGCTAGATTCTATAAAAAGCAAAAATCCTAAGGGCATTATCCTTAGCGGCGGACCTGCTAGCGTGTATGAAGAGGGGGCGTATAAGCCGGATTCTGGCGTGTTTGATATGGGTGTGCCTGTGCTTGGAATCTGCTATGGTATGCAGTATATCGCACATTTTTTTGGCGGAAGCGTGGTGAGAGCGGAAGCACAGGAATTTGGCAAAGCGGTGCTAGAAATTAGCGATTTGCACACGCCATTGTTTGAAAATATCAAGCAAGATTCTATTGTGTGGATGAGCCACGCTGATAAAGTGGAGTCTTTACCTAGTGGCTTTGTGGAGTTAGCCAAAAGTGGAAATACGCATTATTGTGCTATTGCGGATTTTAAGCGGCAAATTTATGCGCTTCAGTTTCACCCAGAAGTGGTGCATAGTGAGTGCGGCGGGGAGATTCTAAAAAATTTTGCTGTGAAAATTTGCGGAGCAGATACAAGCTGGAATATGCGGAATTTTGCGGAAAGTGAGATTGTGAAGCTAAGAGAAAAGGTGCTTGGGGAGACTTGTGGAAATGGGGCGGATTTTGTATCTATCTTAGAGACGCCACGCACCTATTTGCGTGAATACCGCCTTGAAGATACGGAAGAGTTGCAAAAGATTTTAGATGAGAAAACAATGTATGCTTGGGGACACGCTTTTAGTAAGCAAGAATGCAAGGATTGGATAGAACAACAACTGCAACGCTATCAAAAATATGGCTTTGGGCTTTGGGCTGTGGTAGATAAGACAAGTGGTGAGATTATCGGCAATGCAGGGCTAAACTATGAGAATATTATGCTTGTGAGTGATGAAACTAAAGTTGATGAAGTGGATTCTAGCGGAGAATCTCAATGCGAAATTTTAGAGCTTGGCTATATTATCAATCATCGCTTTTGGGGGCAGGGCTTGGGGCTTGAAGTGGCAAGGGCTTGTGCGGAGTATGCCTTTTCTAAGCTTGGTGTAAAGGAGTTTTACTGCTTGATTAAAGAAGATAACGCGCCATCGCTAAAACTTGTTAAGAAGCTTGGAATGCGTATCGTGGGGAAAAATGTGAAGCATTACAAAGGGCAGGAATTAGCACATTTTGTGCTAAAGGCAGATGAGCTGGTGCTATGCACAAAGGGCGAAAATTTTAATCAAAAATGTGAGGCAAGAGTAGAATCTAATATGGAGAGATTTGCTAAAGATTCTAAGCCAACGCAAGAAAATCCACAAGAAAAAGGGTTGAAATCCAATGCGGAAGGATTTGCGATGAGAAATCGTGGTTTTCAAGGTGGAGGCGAAGGGAGTTTATTAGACATAAATGACCAAGCCGACAACGCAGAATCCGCGATTTCTCACGCAAAGCCAACGCAGAAAGTGCTATGTGCTGTAAGTGGGGGCGTGGATTCTAGCGTGGTGGCGACTTTGCTGTATCGTGCCATAGGAGAGAATCTTATCCCCGTTTTTGTGGATACCGGGCTTTTAAGAAAGGGCGAGAGAGAAGCAGTAGAAGAAATGTTTAGAGAGAATCTAAAAGTGCCTTTGATTGTAGCAGACGCAAAAGAGCTATTTTTAGGGCGATTAAAGGGCGTAACAGACCCAGAACAAAAGCGAAAAATCATCGGCGAAACCTTCATAGAAGTCTTTGAGAAAGAAGCTAAAAAGCATAACACAAAAGGCGAGATAAAGTTTTTAGCTCAAGGCACACTCTACCCTGATGTTATAGAATCTGTGAGCGTAAAAGGACCAAGTAAAACGATAAAAAGCCATCATAATGTCGGCGGATTGCCTGAATGGATGAAGTTTGAGTTAATCGAGCCTTTGCGAGAGCTGTTTAAGGACGAAGTAAGGGCGTTGGGTAGGGAGCTTGGTATGCCAGAATCTATGCTTATGAGGCACCCTTTCCCCGGACCCGGACTTGCTATACGCATTATGGGCGAGGTGAATGCGGCGGATTTGGAGCTTTTGAAAGAAGCAGATTCTATCTTCATAGAAGAGCTGCATAAATGGGGCTTGTATGATAGCGTGTGGCAGGCATTTTGCGTGCTTTTAAATGTGCGAAGTGTAGGCGTAATGGGCGATAACCGCACTTATGATAATACTATTTGCGTCCGGGCAGTGGAAGCACAAGATGGAATGACAGCGAGCTTCTCACATTTACCCCACGCATTTTTAGAATCTGTTTCAAATCGCATAATTAACGAAGTAGCAGGCATTAACCGCGTAGTTTATGACATCACTTCAAAACCACCCGGAACCATTGAGTGGGAGTAGGAGAGATTATGGATAATTATCTAAGAAATAAGTTATCTAATAAATACAAAATGCAAAAATGTTTCAATTCAGGGGACTGCATTAAATTGACTTACCAATACAATGGCGTAAAAGTAGCTTTATATTTTGATGAATATGATGAGATTACTTGTAATCTTTTTCTTATTTTAAGTTATGAGAATTATGTATATTTTACAAAAATAGATATTGATGCTTTGGTAACAAAAAATCCATATCTTGAAGATATTCCTTTTGTAGTTTTAGAGCAAATTAGAAAAGATGAAAGTTTGAAAAGTTTTTATGATGTTATGCGAGATGAGATACAAAATGCAGAGCTTAAAAAGTCAAGCTACAATCATCAAGATTTTAAACAAGTGGCTAACAATAGCAAAAAGGGCGATGAAGTTTTCTTCTGGAATTTAAGAAAAGTAAATATGCAAAAAGATCATTTTGATTTTGTAAAAAATAAATTAAAACTATCATCACGCATATTACAAGCAATTAGAAATCAAGGTTATACTATAGTTACTACAAATGATATTTATAAAAGAAAAAAGCTAATATACATACTAAAACATTGCAAAATCAAATTTTAGGACTTGCCAATGAATTATTTCCTAACTCAAAGCATTGAGCTTGCCAATCAAAGGGATTATTTAGATCAACTTTTTAGAGTTTATCCTATGTCGCCAGATAATATTAGGGAGATAGATTTTGTAAAATGGCAGAGATTTGAGAAAGCTTTTATCGATGATAAACAAAATGAAATAATCAAATCGCTACTTGATTTTGAGCTTTTTCCCATTAAGGATTCTTACATTGCTTATTTGAGGCGAGATAAAAGCGCGATTGAGAAAAATCCACTGACAATTGCTAGAATCTGTGGGCGATTAAAAGAAATGGGGCTAAATAAAATTTATGAAAATCTTTCACAACCAAAAGAAACTAACAGGCAAATTGGTCCTCTTTTTAAGCGTTGGGTAAATAGTGGGGCTTTGGGATTAGAATCTGTTAGTATCAATGATTTTTTACACACAAAATATAATGCGATTTTAAATGCTTCTGATTCTGTAATGAAGCATTATGCAAAAGAATATTTAGGCTATGAGAGAGAAAAAGGGCTTGATTTTATTGCACGATTTAATGGAAAGATTGTCATAAGTGAAGCAAAGTTTTTGACAGATTTTGGGGGACATCAAAACGCTCAGCTTGAAGATGCGTTGCAACTTTTAAAATGTCCTTTAAAAGAAAATGTTGTGAAAATTGCCATTTTAGATGGGGTATGTTATATCCAAAATAAAAGCAAAATGAATGCTATGTTGTGTCAAAAATATGGTGATGAAAATATTTTATCCGCCTTGCTTTTACGCGATTTTTTGTATTCTTTGTAGGCGCAGTATGATACAAATGTTTCAAAAATTGCCAGATTCTAAAAGCATTTTGCAAGATACCTATAAGTATAGACTAAGTGGTAATTTTAATGCGGATAATTTACTCATTTATGATGATAATTTAAATGCTATGCGATTTTTAGCACAAGAGCTAGATTATAAAAACAGCATCGATTTAGTCTATATTGACCCGCCTTTTGGCACAAATAATATTTTTAAACTCGGTAGCACAATGAGTGCGGAAAAAGATTCTAAAATCGCTTATAAAGATAAATTTAGTTTAGAATCTTATTTGGAGTTTTTATATTGTCGTCTTGTTTGGATTAGGGAGCTAATGAGTGAAAAAGGAAGTTTGTATTTGCATATTGACAATAAAATGGGACATTATGTTAAGATACTTTGTGATGAAGTCTTTGGTAGAGAAAACTTCATCAATGATATTACACGCATAAAATGTAATCCTAAGAATTTCAAGCGTAAAGCGTATGGCAATATCAAAGATATGATTTTGTTTTATGCTAAAAGTAGTCAATATATTTGGAATGAAATAAAAGATGAAGTGCTAGAATCTGATTTGAAAAAGAGGTTTAATAAACAAGATAACAAAGGCTATTATACGACTATTCCCCTGCACGCACCGGGCATTACACAAAATGGAGAGAGTGGGCAAGAGTGGAATGGCATAAAACCACCTAATGGCAGACATTGGAGGTATAGTCTAAAAGAGCTTGACAAGTTGCAAGAAGCAGGGCTAATTGAATGGAGTAAAAACAATAATCCACGCAAGAAAGTTTATGTAAATGAATGCAAAGGCAAAAAGATACAAGATATTTGGGAGTTTAAAGATTCTCAAAATCCAGCCTATCCTACCGAGAAAAATAGAGCAATGCTAAGGCGTATTATTGCTATGTCATCAAATATGGATTCTAGGGTTATGGATTGCTTTTGTGGTGGTGGGGGATTTTTGCAAGAAGCACTAAATTTAGGGAGAAAGTTTATCGGCATTGATGAAAGCATTGAAGCAATAAAGCTTAATCAAAAATGGATAAAGAAAAGTGAAAATCACTTATTTAGCTGTGATATTGCTTTGATTGAGAAACCTATTCCAAATCATATAATTAACGAAGTAGCAGGGATTAATCGCGTAGTTTATGACATCACCTCAAAACCCCCGGGAACTATTGAGTGGGAGTAGAGTTATTATGTAGATTCTTGATTTTTGGCGATTGGGTATGTATTGAGCAATATGAAAAATAAGTAACATAAAGTAACAAATTGTTAGAACTCTTATAAGGAGTATGTAGAAATTTGTAACAATATTTTGTTTGTCATACACAATTTTTACATCATTATTCCAAATTCTATGTAATTTTGTGCTAGAGTTTTGCAGTTTCCCCAAAAATCATAACAAACAAGGATAATCGTGATTGAGCTAAAAAATGTTAATAAATACTATGGCAAACACCACGTGCTAAAAGATATAAATCTCACAATCAAAGATGGTGAAAAGCTTGTCATCATTGGACCAAGTGGCAGTGGAAAAAGCACTACAATTCGCTGTATGAATGGACTTGAAGAGGTAAGTTCTGGTGAGGTTGTTGTCGGCGGTATCCCGCTTAATCACAAGACAAAGACAAAGATATGCCGCGAGTATTGTGCTATGGTGTTTCAGCATTTTAATCTCTACCCACATTTAAGCGTGCTTGAGAATCTAACCCTTGCACCCATTAAGCTACGAGGCAAGACAAAGCAGGAAGCACAGGAAATTGCCTACAAATACCTTGAAGTCGTTGGCTTAAAAGATAAGGCGAAAGTCTATCCCGCCACACTTAGCGGAGGACAGCAGCAACGCGTGGCAATTGCTAGAAGTCTATGCACACAAAAGCCCTATATCCTCTTTGATGAGCCAACCTCCGCACTTGACCCTGAAACGATACAAGAAGTCTTAGATGTTATGCGTGAAATCTCACATCAAAGCAATACGACAATGGTTGTCGTAACGCACGAGATGGGGTTTGCCAAGGAGGTGGCAGATAGAATCATCTTTATGGAAGATGGTGCTATCGTGGAAGAAAGCGTGCCTAAAGATTTCTTCGTATCGCCAAAAACCGAGCGTGCAAAGACATTTTTGGGTAAAATTTTGAGCCACTAGGCTAAATTTAATTTAAAGGAGTTGTAATGAAACTAGGTTTTAAAGGAATGCTAAGGGTAGCGGGTTTGTTTCTCGTATCGGGACTTTTTGCTTTACAGGCAAATGCAGGAATGCTAGATGATATTAAAAAACGCGGTGAGATTGTTGTTGGCGTGAAAAATGATGTGCCGCGTTTTGCTTTGCTTGATCAAAAGACAAAGGAGATTCAAGGCTTTGAAGTTGATGTAGCAAAGCTTTTGGCTAAAAGCATTTTGGGCGATGAGAAAAAGATTAAACTCGTAGCTGTGAATGCTAAAACTAGGGGACCATTGCTTGATAATGGTAGCATTGATGCAGTTATTGCAACCTTTACAATCACACCAGAGCGCAAACGCACTTATAATTTTTCACAACCATACTATAAGGACGCTGTGGGCTTACTCGTATTGAAAGAAAAGGGGTATACATCTATCGCTGATATGAAAAATGCAACCATAGGTGTGGCTCAAGCAGCAACTTCAAAAAAAGCTATTGATGCGGCGGCAAAAAAGCTTGGTGTTAATGTGAAGTTTAATGAGTTTCCAGACTATCCAAGTATCAAAGCAGCCCTTGATGCAAAACGCGTAGATGCCTTTGGCGTGGATAAATCTATCCTTTTGGGTTATGTTGATGATAAGAGCGAGATACTACCAGATAGCTTTGAGCCTCAAGAATACGGCATTGTAAGCCCTAAGAAAGACAAAGAGTTTGCTACATTTATTGACAAGTTTGTGCAAGACAATAAGGCGCAAATTGATGATCTAGCCAAAAAGTGGGGACTATAAAAAGTGGAGAGTGTAGGCTTGGATACTGCAATGGCAGGGAGTGAGACTTTGGGGGAGGGTCTCTTTAGTTTCCTAGAATCTGTGGGTCTATATGATGAGGACAATCCTAGCTCAAATCCATTTGCGTTGTGGAAGTTTGCAGATATGCTTTCACACGCTGATGAGTTTCTATCGGGCTTTGGCTATACCTTATCGGTGAGTTGCTTGGCTCTTTTGATTGCGCTTATTTTTGGCACGATCGGTGGCGTTATGGCGACAAGCAGATTTAAGATTCTTAAAGCCTACACACGCATTTATGTTGAGATTTTTCAAAATACACCGCTTGTGATACAGATATTTTTCTTGTATTTTGCCTTGCCTCCGCTTGGGATTCACCTTGATGTGTTTAGTGTCGGTGTTTTGGGTGTTGGAGCATATCACGGCGCGTATGTGAGCGAGGTGGTGAGAAGCGGGATACTCTCTGTCCCAAAGGGGCAGTTTGAAGCCTCTGCTTCGCAAGGATTCACCTACACGCAGCAAATGCGTTATATTATCTTGCCACAAACGATTAAAATTATCCTGCCTCCATTGACAAATCAAATGGTCAATCTCATCAAAAACACTTCTGTGCTTTTGATTGTAGCGGGCGGGGAGATTATGTATGTGGCTGATAGCTATGCTGGAGATACGAGCAATTATGCTCCGGCTTATCTTTTTACTGCATTGCTGTATTTTATCGTGTGCTATCCGTTGGCGTATTTTGCAAAATTTTATGAAGATAGGCTGAAAAACGCCCATCTCAAGCGTTAAGGAGATCTAAAATGGAAAATGTATTTAACGAGACCAACTTCCACTTTCTCCTTGATGGTTTGTATTTGACACTTATTGTGGCGGTGGCTACTTGTGTGATTTCTATCATTCTTGGGACATTTCTTGCTATCACGCGTAATTATGGCGGGAGGGTCGCACGCACTCTAGCGGCTATCTACATAGAGGCGTTTAGAAATACACCCTTGCTTTTATGGATGCTAACAGCCGTGTTTGTTTTGCCAAGCTTTTTTGGCAGGGCTGATCCTGCGGTGTGGGGGACGATAGGCTTTTCGCTTTATACAAGCTCGGTTATGGCGGAGATTATCCGCGGTGGGCTAAACTCTATCCCAAAAGGGCAGTTTGAAGCGGCGTATTCGCAGGGATTTAGCCAGTTTTTTACATTGTTTTATATTATCTTGCCCCAAACTTTTAGAAAAGTTATCCCTTCACTGCTTTCACAAATTATCACGACATTTAAGGATACTTCATTCCTTGCTGGGCTACAAATCGCCGAGCTTACCTATCAGTCTAAAATTATTCTAGCACAGCTGACAAGCTTTGAAGAGATTCTTGTGATGATTGGTGTGGTGGCAAGCATTTATTTTGTCGTGTGCTTTAGCCTATCTGTGCTTGTGCGCTACCTTGATAAAAAAACTGCGTATGTGGGGTAATGTATGGGTAGGGTTGGTTGTTGTCTTAGATTTGCAGACATTTTCACGAGAGAATTTTTGCAGTGTGTTAGAATCTAAAGGAAATTTATGAAGGAGTGAGAAATGGCACAAATGAAAACCGAAGAAAAAAGTATTGTAGAGTATTTGTCTAAGGGTAAGTTTATAATCCCTATGTATCAAAGACCTTATACTTGGGGAGAAGATGAATGCACACAACTTTGGCAGGATGTTGTTGAGTTCTTCCAAGACAATGACAGAAGCCAAGATGATAAGTATTTTTTAGGTTCTATTGTTACATATACAGAGGATGGTAAAAAAGAGCAAAATATCATTGATGGTCAGCAAAGGACAACCACACTGATGCTACTTATTAAGGCACTCCATATTAAAGCCTTTAAGGATAAAAGCGATAAGACAAGAAAGCTTGTAGAGACTATAGAGTCTTGTTTGTGGGAGCTTGATGATAAGAGTGGCGAGGCTAATTATAAGGCTATTAGACTTCAAAGTGAGGTGGCTACGGATGATGACATCGCTGTGCTTAATTCGATTTTACAAAATGAATATCCAGCTCCAGATGATAGTGATGATTTCAAAAAATTAGAAACAAAAATCAAACAGGCAAAAACACCCTATGAGAAAAACTACTTATATTTTCTCCTAGAATCTACTAAATTTGCAGCAGATTATCCTAACCAATGGGCAGATTTATGTATAGCTTTACTTAAAGATTGTATTGTGCTACCCATTGAATGCACTAGCCAAGATAATGCCCTAAGAATCTTTAACACGCTTAATAATCGCGGTAAGCCACTTAGTGATGCAGATATTTTTAAGGGTATTATTTATGGAAGCAAAAAAGATCAGCAAAGCAAAGAGGCTTTTGCTAAAAATTGGAAGCAATTAGAGAGCGATAACAAAAATAATATGAACTTTATTTTTAGAAATTATATGCACATAGTGCGTGCAAGACACAAAGACAAAACAAATGAAATAGGGCTCAGGCAGTTTTTTGCCAATAAGTATAAAGATATTTTGACAAATGATAGTGATAAGGTAATGACAGAAGTCAATCTATTAAGCAATTTTTGGTGTGGTGAATATGATGAGAAATTAAGCCAAAAATCTTTGCAGTTTTATGAAGTGCTTCATTACTTTCCCAATGAATATTGGAGATACCTTAATAGTGCGTATTATATGTATTGCAGTGATAAGGGGCTTGATTATTTTGATAAGCACGATGAGTTTTTGGCTAAGGTTGTAACGCATTTTTTAGTGAAATTTATCAATAAACCCAGCAGAGCTGAGATTAAGCCCATTGTCTTTAACGCCTATACTGCCTTATATAATACAGGCAAACTTGACTTCCAAACCAACACCAAAGAAATTTTGCAAGATGAAGAATCTTTTAAGGCGCAATTTTTCAAAGCAGATAAACTTATCCCCTCTCTTTTGCGCTTAAATCTCTATTTGCAATACCCAGAACAAGAGCTAGATTTAAAAGCAGAGATAGAGCATATATTCCCTAAAACTACATATTGGAGACCTAGTTATACAGGCTGGGATAAAGATGAAGCAAAGCCTTTGATAGAATCTATTGGCAATAAAATGTGGCTTGAAAAACGGTTCAATATCAAAGCGAGCAACAACTACTTTGATGACAAAAAAGACAAATACGCTAAATCAAAATTTTTAGAGGCACAAGAGATAGCAAGGCGACCCCAAAATGATTGGTTTAAAGAAGACATAGAAAAACGCAATGATGATATTTACAATCGCTTAAAAGGCTTTTTTATAAGTAATTTAAGCTAATGGCATTTGCCCCTAAATTCTAGCAAAAGTGGATTCTAGGATTTGAGACATTTAGAACGCGGGAAGAGATGTTGGGAGTAGAATCCACTTTGCTAGCAGTCCTAGCCTATCAAAACCTAGCTCTCCCCAATATGTTATCTCTTTTATCTCCCTAGCTCTCCCATTGCACCACGCGTAAGAATTCTTGCTTGCTAAACTCGTGCAAATCTCGTAAGCTAGGTAGGCTAAGATCGTGATTGAGCCTATCATCATTGATTTCTTGCTCTAGGAATCGCAATGTCTCATAGCGTGCATTTAGGGCGACTTTACCAGAGAGGGATGTCTTTTCATTTCCGGTGATTGGCTGCTTGATTAGGTTGTGAGGTTTGCCATTGATCTTAGCCCAAGTCATCTTGCTCACAAGCCCCACATCATCGCGTATGCCGGAGTTATACGCATAGCTCCCCACATCAAAGCACAAAAGATTTTTGCCGAGTTAAAGGAGCTTGCCTCTTTTGAGAGCAATTGTGTGTTTTTAGAGTTTCACACGCCAAGTAAATTGTGGGCTAAAAACTATGTCGGCACGATACAAACTAAAAGTGGCTTTTGCGTAGAGATTTTGCCAAAGACTTTTGCAGGGACTAAAATGGGCGAGCAGGATTCTAGCCCTAGAGACTGCACGCATAAATACCACTTTGAGAGAGAAAAGATTTTGCGAGATTTTAGCTATTTTAGCGATAGGCTAACGGCTATAAACCCCACGCCACAGTCCGCAAGCGATAAACCCCACGCTCTTTGTGAGATATGTCAGGCTAAAAGCGTTTTGCTAAACTGCCTTGCCACGCTCAAAAACACTCCTTTTAAGCACAATCACCTAGCCCATCTCCACACGCTTCATCTCCCACTTTTGGAAATTTTTGTGCGTATGTTTTTAGATGAGTGTGAAAAGCTAATCAAAGCTAGGTTAAAAAGCGATTATCTCTGTATCGCACAAAATAGGGCATTCCTTAAAGGTAAATTAGAGTTTAAAGACCATATTACACAAAATCTTATCCATAAGGAGCGATTTTTCACAAGTAGCGATGAATACACACAAGATATAGCCCCAAACCGCTTAATACATTCAACACTTCGTATTCTATCACGCTTAAACCTAAGCCCTAGCACACAAACAAAGCTAGATTCTATGCGATTTATCTTTGCTGATATTAGCCTAAGTGAAAATATACAAGCAGACTTCATACAATGCCAAACTATGAGCAGGGCTAAAGAATATGAAATGATTATATCGTGGTGCAAGGTATTTCTAGAGCAAAGAGCATTTAGCCCTTATGCTGGGGGAGATAAGGCTATGGCATTTTTGTTCCCTATGGAGAAGCTTTTTGAATCTTTTGTGGGTTTTTGGCTCAAAAAATGTGCGAAAGACTTTAAAGTAAAAACACAAGAGAGTGGTAAATATTTACTGCAAGATGAGAATAATGAGAGTGTATTTTGCCTAAATCCTGATATGATCCTGCGTAGCAAGGAAGATCTTATCATCATAGATACAAAGTGGAAAATCCCAGATTCTAACTCTAGTGAGAAAAAATATGGAATCTCACAGAGCGATTTGTATCAAATGTGGGCGTATGCGAGTAAGTATCGCTTAGAATCTAAAAAAGTTAGTGTGGTGCTTGTCTATCCGCAATGTGAGCGGACAAAAGAGCTAGAAAAATCGTGGCAAAATAAGCAATGGACATTCAAAGCAAGTAAGATGGATTTAGAATCTAGAGATTCTATTAATGCTAGTAAGATGTATTGCAATGGAATCTCTATATCTCTTGCTTTTGCTCCGCTTTTGTCCTAAGCTTTGCTATAATGGCAGAAATTTTTTGCCAAAGGCAGTGTTAAAGGCAGCGTGTGAAGATCAAAAAAAATACCAAACTCAACATTGATGGCTTAGAGCTTATGGGGAGTCTAGAATCTTGCAGTGTTGATTTGTGTTTTTTTGATCCGCAGTATCGCGGGGTGCTTGATAAAATGCGTTATGGCAATGAGGGGGAGCGACAAAAGGGCAGAAGCGAGCTGATACAGATGAGTGAAGGGCAGATTCAAAGCTTTATATGCGAGATTGATAGAGTGCTAAAGCCTAGCTGTTATTTGATGCTGTGGATTGATAAGTTTCACTTGTGCGAGGGCGTGAAGGCGTGGGTGGAGCATACGAGTTTGCAGGTGGTGGATCTTATCACTTGGGATAAGCTCAAAATGGGTATGGGCTATCGCACGAGGCGACAGAGCGAGTATTTACTTGTTTTGCAAAAAGCACCTATTAGGGCTAAAAATACTTGGCGATTACATAATATCCGCGATGTGTGGAGTGAGAAGATTCCAAATAATGAGCTAAAAATCCATCCGCATTCAAAGCCCAAAGGATTGCAAAAAGCATTGATTGAATCTTGCACAAACAAGGGCGATTTGGTGCTTGATCCAGCGAGTGGGAGTTTTAGTGTGTTTGAGTGTGCGAGGGAATTAGGGCGAGATTTTATTGGCACAAATCTTATGCCTTAAACATATACTTAGACTTTGATAATGTAAGTCCCACAAATCACATCGTGCAGAAGTCGCCCATCACGGCGAAATAGCCCAAAGAGTAGCCCAACAAGAAAGCTTGTGCCAACAAGCCATAATACATAACGCAAAATAGACTTAAAAAGACTGATTTTGACAAAGGGCGGGTGTGTCTCGTCAGTAGCATTTGAATCTTTCGTATGTTGCTGTTGCAAGGCTGTTTTCTTAGAGCTAGAATCTTGCCTTTGCATAAGCTTTAAGCCCATATAGCGATAGCCGGGCGTTTGAGAAGTGAAAGCTAGAAAAAGCGAAATGATAAGCCCATAGCCCATACCACAGGCAAGAATCGCACTTTGATTATGCGTGAAGTCATTTTTACCATCTAAAAATACATAGGTTGTGAGGTATAAAAGAGGCATATTTATCATAAACATATCTGTGATAAACGCCTTAATCCGCTCACTCGCACACATTAACTGAAGTTGCTTTTTGAGATTAAAATCTTTGAGATTCACCCATTGGCTAGAATCTGCATTGTTTTTAGTTAAAATGGGGTGTTTTTGAGATTTGATCTCACGCCAACGCTTTGCCATTAGTTCCCACGACTACCGGGCTTTACAGCTTTGTCTGCTCCATTTTGGCAAAGCGGACAAGAGCTTGGCTCATACATATTAAACACAAAATCTTCCAACGCAAAAAGCGGTATATGCTCAGGCAGTCGTGCCTCTTTTTTTCGCTCTAAATTTGAGCCTACGCGTTTGCAGAATCCACGATTGGCTAATCCGGCAAAGGCGACTATTTTTGCTCCTTGAAACTCCACGCATTGTGCAGATTCTAGGGCTGAACCACCTGTTGTGATAATATCTTCACACACAAGCACCCTTTCCCCTTGCTTTACTTCAAAGCCTCTTCTTAACTGCATTTGCCCTTCTACCCGCTCTGTAAAGATAAATCTCACACCCAAAGCCCTAGCAAGTTCATATCCTGCTAAAATCCCACCGAGTGCCGGAGAGCAAACGCAATCCACTTCTATGTGAGATTCTAGAATCTGCTTGGCTAAAGCGTTGGCTAGTTTTTCAGCAACTTTTGGATTTTCAAGCACACGAGCGGATTGTAGATAGTGATCTGAGTGATTCCCACTGCTTAAGAGAAAATGTCCTTTCAGCAAAGCGTTAGCATCAATATAGCATTGTTTGACATCAAGCATAAAAACTCCTTTAAAATTTATATGAATATTTGAGATAATTCACGCTCATACCGCGTTGTTTTTCATAATCTAGCAAATCATAGCCCACAAAAACTTCGTGATGTCTGCCATAGGTAAAAATGGGTCCAATGGCGATTGTTGGAAAAAACCACTTCTTATGTTCTGCAGTGAGAGTTGGGATAAGGGCTGAATCTGTCCTTGAGAAGTTAAATGCACCAAGTGAGCCAAGTCTAATGCGAAAGCCGATGTAAGAATTTGCATAGATTCTGTATTCTGCTGAAAAGCCTCCGCGATAGATTTGCATTGCATTTGGTTTGGTGTGGTCAAATTCTAAGTCTGCAAACCCGCCATAGTTTGTGCGGTCAAAGAAGCCAAAAAGCCGCAAAGAATGTCTTTTGCCAAAGATGAAATCATATCCTGCTTCTACGCCTAAAACGCTACTTGTCCCTAGACTTGGCGTGTAGGCAGCTCCAACACTCACAAGCCCATAGAAGCCTTCTCTTGGGTCTTTTGGCTTTTTGATTTTTATCCCTGCGACTTTGTAGAGCAGCTCTTGACGCGTTTGCTTGACATCTTCTAACACTTCTTCAGGGTTTTTATCTTGCGGGAAATCTTGAATGATTTCTTTTTTTGCACCTTGTGCCAAACTCCCACAAAATGCGATACAAGCGAGGATTGTGTAGAATCTCATATGCTCCCTTTCAGTTGTGCTTTGCCTATTTTAGCTTATTTTTCTAAGTTGGCAAAAAGTTGCGTTATTCTAATATAATTTTGTTATACTTGCAAAATGAAATTGCAAAAATGCGAGTGTATCTAAGCACAAGCGAATTTCGTGCCACTTTTAAAATCTTAAGAATCTTCAAGGAGTAGTGAATGCGTATGTTAAAGATGATTATTGCGTGTGGAATGTGTGTTGGGCTATTTGGAGCGGATTTAGAGGGTTATTATATGACACATAAGGGCGAGAGCGGAAGACAATCTATTGTGGAGTTTTTCAAAAAAGGTGATAAATATTATTGCTATGGTTTTGCTAATGTTGATGGTTCTGCACCTAAAAAAGATGTAAATAATGAGAATCCAGCCCTAAGAAATCGTTTTGATAAGGGCAGCGTGTTTGTATATAACCTTGTGAGAGATGGTAATAGTGATGTGTTTAAAAACGGCAAGGTATATAACTTTGATGCGGGAAAAGAGTATTATGCAAAGGTTACGCTTAAAGGCGATACGCTTGAGCTACGAGGGAGTATTGATAAATCTGGCTTAATGGGTGAGACAAAAATATGGAAAAAGCTGAGTGATAAGGAGGTTGCACCTTACCTTTCACAAAAGCCTGATTTTTCCGTTGTAGAAGCAAGTCTAAAAGATATAAAACCATAAACATAAAATCTTAGAATCTTATGGCAGATACATTACTCCATCAAGCACTTCATTCTTTAAACCCCAAGCAGCTAGAGGCTGTCAAGCACATTGATGGGGCTTTGCTGATTCTAGCTGGGGCTGGAAGTGGGAAGACAAAAACACTTACTACGCGTTTGGCTTATCTCATTGATGAAGTGGGGATTCCATCAAATGCTACGCTTACTTTGACTTTTACAAATAAAGCTGCTCAAGAGATGAGAGATAGGGCTTTGAGCCTTTTGAGCAATGCCTACCAAGCCCCACCGCTTTTATGCACTTTTCATAAATTTGGCTTACTTTTTTTGCGTTTTTATATCAAGGTGTTGGAGCGGGAGGCAAATTTTGTCGTGCTAGATTCTGATGATAAAAAGGCGATCTTAAAATCTCTCTCAAAAGCCCTGCCTGTATCGCATTTTGACTCATATATTTCAAATATGAAAAATAGCTTTCTCTCCCCACAAGAGGCAGCAGCCTACGCTCACAGCCCGGAATATAAGCTGATGAATAGAATCTATGCTGAATATGAGGATTATACACGAAAAAAGAATTTACTTGATTTTGATGATTTGCTTTATCTTACCTATAAGATTTTAGATCAAAGGAGTGATATTGCCAAAGAAATGAGTCAAAGGTATCAATACATTATGGTTGATGAGTATCAAGATACAAATGAGTTGCAATACAAGATTCTTAAATCTTTGTGTGTAACGCATAATAATCTTTGTGTTGTGGGCGATGATGATCAAAGTATTTATGGATGGCGTGGAGCGGATATTGGCAATATTTTGCGTTTTTCTAAGGAATTTGATGGAGCAAAGACAATAAAGCTAGAGGAGAATTACCGCTCAAGCGAGGAGATTTTGCAAGCAGCCAATGCTTTAATCGCTCACAATACCGAGCGTTTGGGTAAGAATCTAAAAAGTGTCAAAGGCTCTATGCAGGCAGTTAGGGTGATAGAAAATGAAGATGAAACACAAGAAGCCACCTTTTTAGCTAAAGAGATTGCAAAGCTTTGTGAGAGTGGGACAAATCCCAATGAGATTGCTATTTTATTCCGTGTGAATGCGTTATCAAGGAGTATTGAAGAGAGCTTTAATCGTTTTAAGATTCCATATAAGCTCATTGGTGCGGTGCGGTTTTATGAACGAGCTGAGATTAAAGACTTGCTGAGTTATTTGCGTTTGATTGTGAATGCAGATGATGATTTTTCATTTCTTAGGATTATTAATCGCCCTAAACGCGGCATTGGTAAGGTTACACAAAGCAAGCTAGAGCAGCTATCCCAAAGCAAAGGGCTTTCTTGTCTTGCGTGTTTGGAGCATTATCCATTAGAATCTAAAGCCCATATTGGAGAAAAGGCATATACCGCACTTGTAAAACTACAAAAAGATTTGAAGCGGTGGCGGAATATGACAGATTTGAGTGAGATGATTGAAGATATGCAAGAGCATCTTGTTTTTGAGTTTAGCCCACTTGATGAAGTGGATAGAGAGGGAAATTTATATGAATTTTATGGTATGTTTAAGGATTATGTGATTCACAATCCCACAAATACTTTAGATGAGTTTTTAAATGACTTAGCCCTTGCTAGCCCTACTGATGAGGCGGTTGGGGATTATGTAAGCTGTATGAGTGTGCATTCAGCAAAGGGGTTAGAATTTAAGCATATTTATGTGATTGGCTTTGAGGAAGGGTTTTTTCCACTGCATCGTGGGGAGAATGATGAGCTAGAGGAGGAACGCAGACTTGGCTATGTCGCCTTTACTCGTGCCAAGGAGCATTTGAGCTTGTGTTATAGTAAGAGTCGGCTCTATCGTGGCAAAAGAGAATGGCAACTTAGGCAGTCAAGATTTTTAAAAGAGAGTGGGCTAGTAGATGGAGCAGAATCTTGCAAAGATTCTAGTTTAAATACTTTAGAATCTAAAAATGATGAAATAGAAGTAGGCTCACAGGTGGTGCATAAAATATTTGGTGTTGGGAATGTGGAGCAAGTAGAGGGTAAAGGAGAGCAGTGTAAGCTTAAGATTAATTTTGGTGGCTTAAGACGCGTGATTTTAAGAAGCTTTGTGCAAAAGCTAGATGAAAGCAAAAGTTAGATGAAGTAATAAGTGGGGCTAGGAGAATGAAAAAGGTATTATTAAAAAAGACGCTTAGTTTTTTGCTCTTTTGGCTTTTTGCCTCTTTTGCTACAATGGGGGCTTTGGCAGATGAGATTGAGATTTTAAAATCTGTGCCTAGCTCAACGCTGCATTTACAAAAAAGCTATTCTGTCAGTCAAAATGATATTTATTCTACGGATTTATTTCCGCAAATGGATAGAAAGTTTAAAATCGCTTCCTTTCCGCCTGATAGATTCACATTGAGATTAAAAAGTGTGGATATTAAGCTTATTTTTCAACGCTTTGGCTATGAGATAAACTCATTTGAAAGTGATGTGGTGGAGTTTGAGTTTGTCTCAAGTATGAAAGAAAATGATGCACTAGAATTTATTCAAAAGATGTATATTCAGCATTATGGCAAGGATTTGCAGATTGATAAGATTTTGGTGCGTCCTTTGGGGAATCTACCTAAAGATTATACTTTGATTGATTTTAGTATGCCAAATTTTGCTATAAAAAAAAACAGCGGAACATTTATTATGCGATACCGCACACCAAATACCGAACAAATTAAAAAGCTCTCTTTTGTCTATGAGATACAAGCTCGTTTAAAGGTGGTAAAAAGCACACAAAATATCCATTCTAGTGAGAATCTAAATTTGCACAATGTGCGGGAAGATTCTATTAAATTTGAACGCGTGGGAGCGGAGTTTGTAAGTATAGAAGATATACAAAAATATAGTGCAAAAAGCTATATCCGCACACAAATGCCTATCACTAAAGATAAGCTTAAACCTAGAATCTTGGTCAAAAAAGGCGATATGGTGAGTGTTTTTAACAAACAAGAGGGGGTGAGCATTGAGATTATACTTGTGGCAAAGCAAAGTGGGGCGTATAATGAGATTATAAACGCACAAAACCCCGATAGCGGCAAGATTCTGCGGATTAGAATTGTGAGTGAGAATAAGGGTGAGATCATATGATATTGCGGTTAAAAAGAGAGGCACAAGGATAAAAAAGGGGTAAAAAATGAATATAAAAAAACTTGTAGTTGCCATAGGTGGAGCAAGTGGAGTGCATTTGGGTGTGAAGTTTATAGAATGTATCCCTCAAAATATAGAGTTATTTGTCATTGTGAGTGAGGGGGCAAAAGCTGTGGCATTTAATGAAGTGGGAGAGGAGATTGAATCCATACTTGATAGAGTAAGGCAAAGCCGAGAGTTTAGAATCTATGATGAAGATGAGCTAGATAGCGGAGTGTCATCAGGGAGCTTTGGCATAGATGCTATGGCAATAATCCCAACAAGTATGAATCTTTTAGCAAAAGTGGCACAGGGCTTATGCGATGATTTGATTTCGCGTTGTGCGGCGGTGATGCTAAAGGAAAGACGCACCTTGCTTTTAGCTCCGCGTGAAATGCCCTTTAGCCCCATTGCCTTAGAGCAAATGAGTAGGCTTGCGAATTTGGGCGTGATTATCTCTCCGCCAAATGCAGGGTATTATGCTAAGATAAGCGATTTAGAATCTATGGAGTATTTTTTTATCGGTAAGTGGCTTGATAGCCTAAAGATTAGCAATAGTCTTTATAAGCGTTGGAAAATTGACACACATTAAGGAGATGTATGAGAGAGCTTGCCATTTATCCCGGGACTTTTGATCCTATTACAAATGGGCATTTAGATATTATCAAACGCTCCATTGAGATTTTTGATAGAGTGATTGTTGCCATAGCGGCTTCAAATGCCAAAAAGCCGATGTTTTGCTTACAAGAGCGACTTGAGATTCTAAAGCTTAGCACGAGCGGTTTGCCAAATGTGAAGGTTGAGAGCTTTGAAAATCTTTTAGCCGATTTTGCTAGGGAGAAAGGGGCTAGGGTGATTATAAGGGGACTTAGGGCGGTGAGTGATTTTGAGTATGAATTACAAATGGGCTATGCGAATGCATCATTAAATGATATGCTTGAGACAATTTATTTTATGCCGACTTTGCAAAATGCTTTTATTAGCTCATCTGTGGTGAGATCTATCATTGAGCATAATGGTAGATTTTCTCATCTTGTGCCAAGCGCGACTGTGCCTTTTATCCAATCACTCTATCAGCAAAAGATATTAGATTCTAAAGTGAAAAAGGATTAGAAAATGTATGTTGTGATTGAGGGTGTTGATACTTGTGGCAAAAGCACACAGCTAGAGCTGCTAAATAAGTATTTTCCACAAGCTATTTTTACAAAAGAACCCGGCGGAAGTGTGATAGGTGAATCTTTGCGAGATTTAATCCTTTTTGCACCCCAAAAGCAGGGCTTTGTGCTTGATGAATATGCGGAGTTTATGCTTTTTCTCGCTGATAGGGCGCAGCATTACAAGGAAGTATTAAAGCCAAATGAAAAGGGGCTTATCATCTCGGACAGAAGTTTAATCTCCAGTATCGCTTATGCAAAACATATAGATATGGATAAAGCTATTATGCTAAATAAACTTATCTTGCGTGGAATCTTGCCTCATCTTGTGGTGATATTAAAACTAGATAAGGCCACACTCAAAACGAGATTAGAATCTAAAAGTAATGATAGCATTGAAAGCAGGGGCATAGGCTATATGCTTGAGATTCAGGAGCGATTGCTTGAAGCGACAAAAATGTTAGGTCTGCCCTATGTTGAGCTAGATGCGAGTTTGGATAGGGAAGCGATTTGCCAAAAGATAGTAAGACATATTAACGCCATAGAATCTAGCCCATCATCACTAGTCTATCCCTAAAAGGAGTTGGCTTTGGAGCTTGTATTTATTGTGCTTATGTTTGGTGTGAATCTTGGCTTTGTTTGCGTAGTGTATGGGATTTTACACTTTGGGTTTATGGGGCTAGTGTATCTTATAAATCTTTTTTATAAAAAAACCACAAACAAGCAAAGGGCTTTGTTAATGCTAAGAATCTTAGCCCTTTTTGCGTGGGTGTTTTACCTTGTCTTGCCACTTTGGGTGAGTCTTATGCTTGGCTTAGAGGCTTATGAATTTGGCGTGTATAAGCAGCTTACAGATAAGGATAGGGGTGTGTATATCCTAGACATCTATACTTTGTGTTGTTTATATGTCTGTGCTATTTGGTTTTTAAGGAAGATTCTTGCTAAATTACATTGTGCTAAGGCTGCATTGATATGAGAGGGTAGGGCAGAATCTTTATAAGCAGAATCTTAACAAGAAGGTTGTAAGAAAATGAAATGTCTTGTGTGTGGGCGGTGGCATTGGCGTGTGATATGTAGGACTTGTTTAGATTCTATACCGCTTAGACTTTCTATAAGAAAGCTCACAGATTCTGTGTCAGTGTATAGCTTTTATGCGTATAGCGATGTGAGTTTGCTTATGCAGAGTAAATATCAGCTTATTGGGTCGCGTATTTTAAAGCTTTTGGCTCAAAGGGCGGCAAAGCATTTTTTCACTGAGATTGCTTGTAGGGATTTTGGCGAGGCAATAAGGCTTGTTGGGCTAGATGATTATCCTTATGGGGCATATTCTCATACAGGCATTATTGTAAGGGCATTTGAGAGAGAATCTAAAGGGGCATTTAAAGGCGTATATGGGGTGCTAAAAGCAAGAAATGCCATCAAATACGCCGGAGAAAGCCTCGCCTTTCGTCAAAGCAATCCTAAAGGATTCTACTTAAGCAGAGATGTATCCTACCCATTTGTCGTGCTTGTAGATGACATCATCACCACAGGCACAAGTTTCAAAGAGGCTATAAATGTTTATTCATCACTCTTGCCCGATTCTAGAGTGGTTTTTTGTCTAAGTTTATGCGATGCGAGAGAGTGAGGGGCTTACTAGAATCTTTTTGTTTTTTGTTTTCGGATTCGGGGGGGGGGGGGGGGGGGGGTTTTTTTTTGGGTTTTTGGTAAAAAATTGGTTTGGAAAGAATGTAATTTATGGGGAAAGTGTTTGGGTGCGTTTTAAATAAAAT
>CAUWMC010000002.1:0-164635 GCA_963559865.1 uncultured Helicobacter sp. | reverse complement strand
ATAGAGTAGCTAAAGATATATTAGATGATGTGAATAAGAAGAGGTTTTAGGGGAGTAAATATGGGGGAGGAGTTAAGATAATCCCCCCTATTTTTTTAAAAACTCGTGATAGGATATGGGATTCTAGAATCTAAATTTACAACTTGACAAAACACAACAAATCTAATATAGATTCTAAGAAAGAGTAGAATCTAGACTCTTGTGTTTATATCTCTCCTGCTTTTATTTGTTATGTATCTTACTAAAAACATAAGAGATTCTTATATCTATATCTTATTTATATCTCATTCTTACTTTTTATAAGCTCCCAACATATCAATCACTTTAAGGCTGACTTATCTTGCTTATTTGATTGATTCTAGAATCTCACATTTCTAGCTTCTTGTTTATATAAATTAAACCTAACAACAAGCAAAACACGCAAAAGTCCTAGTGATAAGCAAAGCAATCTAGCTTGACTTCTATGCTAGGGCTGATTTACCCCACCACTTTACATTCAGTATTATCAGCCTTGCAAATAATGCTTGTATGCTTGGCGTAAGTTACTTGTGCGTTTTGAGAGAGTTTCACAAATCGTCTTTTGGTGTAATCCACTACAAAATCCCCAACCCCCTTGCGTGCAGCATATAGCCCCACTAAAATTTCAGCACTTTTATGCAAAATAGCAATTGGTGGCATTTTCTTGCCACAATGGATAATCAAATGAGAGCTTGGCACATCTTTGATATGAAACCACAAATCCTCCGCCCTAGCAGATTCTAAAAGCTTTTGATTTTCTTTTGCATTGCGTCCTATGCTGATTTTATACCCATCAATAAAAAAGCTTTCAAACTCTGCTTTTTCCGCCTTTTGCTTTGTTTTAATAGGATTCTTAGCAAACAACTCAACATCGCCAAACCGCTCCACAAACGCAATCTCATCGCATAAAAAATTGATTTTATTCTCCAAATTTTCCCGTTGCAAATGCAAATGCTTAGCCTTTTTGTGAATCTTTTTACTTTGTGTGTAATACCAATTCCCCGCTTCTGTAAAATCCCGCACATTTTGTGGCAGCGGCACAAGCACATTTTTACCATTAAAATCCTTTATTTCAATCTCTGTGTCGTGGTATTGATACGGCGGCAATGTATGTAAATGTGAAAAAAGCAGCTCCCCATATCGTGCATATAGCCTTGCAGATTCTATGAGATTTTCATATTGTGGCAAAGATTCTAGGATCTGCTTTAATCTCTCTTGCTTGGCATAGAGGCTTGTAATAGCATTTTGCTTTTTTTGCTCTTGCTTTAGAAGATAATGTTGCGTGTAAGCCAAAATAAGCCCCTCTTGCGTTGCAACCTCATCAAGTGCCTGTGTTTGCTCTGCTTGTCTTTGTGGCAAAGATTCTAGGCGTGAGCCAACCCTCACTTCACGCCACGATTTGCTTTGTGGAATATGCCGTAAAGCTTCAATGACAATGCGGTTTTCATCACAAATAATTACATTTGTGTGCTTACCTGTAAATTCGCACATTAGCCAAAAATGCTGTTTTTTATACTTGTCTTTTTGAGCGAGAAAAAATTGTAAGATTCTATTTTCTCCATCAACTTGCACTTTTTGAATCTCCGCATTTGTAGCGCATTGCATAAGCTTGGTATCAAAAGGGGCATTAAACTCCCGCGTTTGTAAAATCTCTTTTGGGGCGATAAAAATATGACTATGCGATTTACTCATATCAAAATACAGGCTTTGCTTTGCTCCATTTGTATCCCTAAATACAAATATAAAAAGATTAGAATCTTTGCGTTTAGCCATAACTACACTTTGCATACCCTGCAAATACCGCTCTACACCTTTGAGTAATGCTAGATTCAAAGCTAGTCCTTCAATGCGTTCAAATGCTTCCTTGCAAACTCCATAGCCTCATTTGTGATATTTGCTCCACTTATCATACGCGCAATTTCTTTTACCCTACCTTCAAAATCAAGCTTTGTAATAATACTAGAATCTTGGGATTTTTCTACAAGATAGTGCGTATCCGCAAGAGAGGGCATATGTGTTTGATGGGAGATAGCAAAAATTTGATAATCTTTTGATAGCATTTTTAGAATCTGTGCTACCCCCTCGCTTTCTTCCCCGCTCAAATTCGCATCAATCTCATCAAGCACTAAGATTCCGCTTCTAGGTGTCAGCTCAGTATCAATACACATCATCGCCAAACGCAAACGATTATATTCTCCAGAAGATAGCACAGACACATCAGCTTCGCCTAATTTTAGACCTAGCTCACAATTACCCTTACTATGCATCGCCACCTCTTGCAACACTAATACACTAGGCTTAAGACGCAATTTTACACAAAGCTGCGTGATTTTAGCATTAAGCTGTTCAAGGAAGTTTGAGCGATTTACATATAGCTCCTTAGCCCCATTCTTGCAAGATTCACTTAGAATCTTAACTTGCTTTTCTAGTTCCTGTTTGTCAAAATGCAGATTCTCATATTCTTTTAACTTTTGCTTTTGCTCTTCCACATAGGCTAAAGCCTCTTTTACCCCGCCAAATCGGCGATTGAGTTCAGCAAGAGCTGCTATTTTATCAAGCATAGATTCAGGATTTAGCCCTTCTATCTCGCCTAAACGCTCCTCTTGCATCTCTACAATGGCTTCAAACTCACTTAGCCCTTCAAGCAAAGCAGGACATTTCTCATCAATGAGACTTAAAAACTCTTCAAAGCTTTGTGTCGCATTCAAAGCTTCTCGCACCTTATACATCTGCTCTTTAATCCGCTCTTGTTTGGAGAGCATTTTTTTTAAGGCTAAAAGCTCTTCGTATTCGCCCTCTTTTGGCTGGATAGATTCTATTTTTTGTATCTCAAAAGTAGCAAATTCTTTAAGTGTGGCGATATTTGCCTCCTTAGATTCTAGCTCTTTGAGTTGCTTTTGAGCATCTTGTAAAAGTGTGAAATCCCGCTCGTAATTTTGGAGCAAATCTAAATGTGCCTTGTGTTGTTTAATAATAAAATTATCCAAAATCCTTAAGAGATTTTTACTACTTAGCTCATCGCCTCCCTTAGTGCTGATATGCTTAGCAAAGCCCGAGACTATGTCATTAAGCCTTTTTTTCGAGCTTGAAGTGTGATTAAGAAAATAGCGTGTTTTGTCCTTTTTTAAAATGCTTAGCACAATCTCATTTTCAGAATCATTGGGAATACCATAACTATCCCAATCAAACTTAATGCGTGAAACATCAATGTTTGCTTCTATCAAATCAGCATTGCTCTCCTTAATCCCAAAAATAGCAGTCAAAGATTCCATAAAAACAGACTTCCCGCTTCCACTCGCCCCGCTAAAGACATTAAAGCCCCCTTGCAGATACAATTCCACCTCTTTAAATGCAGGGGAATTATGGATTAAGATTCTATTAATCATACTTTATTCCTTTTGTGTGCTGTGTAAGGCAAGGCTAATGCTCCTCACCCCAGCTAAACTTCTCTTTCAAAACGCTAAAATAATCTCTATTTGGCGGATAAATCAACATAGCACTTTGAGGCAATGCACGAATCTGCACCTTGTAATGTGGCAATATATCTAGCATTTCTTGTCCGTCAATAATAAGTTTTGCTCTCTGTTTGACATAAAATTCTAACACAAATTCATCACTCAACACCAAAGGGCGTTGCGTGAGTGAGTGAGGGGCTATTGGGGTAAGTAAAATATTGCGACAATATGGATAAATAACAGAGCCGCCTGCACTGATATTATACGCCGTAGAGCCCGTAGGTGTGCCAATAATCAAGCCATCGCAACGATAAGAGTTAAAATACATCTCATCAATATGTGCATCAATTTGCACCATACCGCTTAACTCGTGCTTGTTAATAAGAAACTCATTAATGGCTAAAATACTATGTAGTGGCGTAGTAGAATCTTTATCCTCAAACACAAGGGCTTGCAAAACAAGATGAGATTCTAAAGCATAGCTGCCATTTTGCAAATGTGGGATAAACTCTCGCAACTGATTTGGCATAAAAGCTGTTAAAAAGCCTAGTCGCCCGGTGTTTATCCCCATACAAGGCAGATTGTAAGAAAAAGCTCTTCTTAGCATTGAGATAAGTGTCCCATCGCCCCCAAGGCTAATAAAGCCATCACATTGCTGGGCGATTTGATGAAAATCTCGTCCCAAAAGCTCTATCATTCCCCCACTTATGCTATCTAACATCACTTCAATGCCTGAATCCTCAAGCATTTCACGCGTTTGCAAAAAGATAGACTTTAACTCCGGACTTGAAGGTCGCAGCACAACGCCAACTTTGCTTATAGGCTTGTTTTGTGTATTCATTGCACTTCCTCATTATTGGGCGTTGAGTTTGTGCTTATTGTAGCAAATACGCACTTAATTTTCTACATAAAACGCACGGACGACAAAGCCTCTTTGATTTGGTTTTTGCTGACTTAAACCCTCAAATGCTGCCACACTTGGCATTTGTTGAGTAGCCACCATAATCGCCTCTTTTGCACGAAAGCTCGCCAACCCCTCTTGCTTTAGCTCTGGGCTAAGTCCCGCATAAGGACGCGTATCTACAATGCCTGAAATCTCAAAAGCTACGATTGTATTATCCTGCTTAAGAATCTCAACTATACCCTCTCTAAGCTCGTTGCGACAATTTTGAGGCATAGCATAGCGTCCTATTTTCATATTCACACAATGGGCTACAATCTTATCCTTTGGCTTGATAGAATAGCGTAGATTCAAAGATGTATTGTTTTGCTGTTTTTTAAGATTATCGGTTTGGGCTTTTAAGAGTTTGATTTGTGAATCTTTAGAATCTAGCTCGGATTGTTTGGCGATATTCTCCTGTGTTAAAAGCTTAGATTCTATACTTTGGCTCACTTCCTCTAAAGAATGCTTGGAGAACTCCACCATATAGTAATACACCCCACAAAGTGTGGCAAGAAGCAAAAGTGCAAAACCGATAAGATAAAACTTGGCTTTTGATGACTTCCTTTCCATTGCGATACTCCTTTATCAAACACGCACATTCTGTGCTTTGAAGTAAGATTCAGCAAAAAGCATTCCTTGAAAACTATAATTTTGCCAAATATCAAAAGGCTTTACTTATTGCTGCTACAATCTAGGTAAAAAATACAAAGAAGCTCGTTGTGTCAAAATCCAAATCTTACATTTTGTTTGCCCACTTTGTTTTCTTTTCACTTTTTATTATTTTTGCAGGTTGTGCGAGTGTTGAGCTTAAATCCCCAAGCTTTACGCAAAGCAAAAAACAACTTCAAAATGCCTACAAGCAATACAATTTTCACATAGAATTTTATTGTGGGGTTGATTTTGACCCAAATACGCTAAAGATTCTAGAATCCAATACCCATCATATTAAAAAGAATTTCACCTCAGAATCTACCAAAATCGCCAAGGAGACGATGCAAGGCTATGCCCCAAGGAAGCCTTTTACAAGCAAGGGCAAGGCAAATGTGAGAGCAAAACGCATTGAGTTTGAACACATTATGCCAGCCCATCGCTTTGGTGGGAAGCTTGAATGTTGGCAAAAGGGTGGCAGAAAAGCGTGTGCTAATGATGAAAATTTTAAAAAAATGGAAGCAGAGAAAAGAAATCTCGTCCCCGCTATTGGCGAGATAAATGGCGATAGAAACAACTTTGCTTATGCTGAATCTAAAAATGTCCCACAAGGGCAGTATGGCAAATGCCAAGCCTACACGGACTTTAAAAACAAAAGATTCTATCCACGCGATGAGGTGAAGGGCATAATCGCTAGAATCTATTTGTATATGGCAAGGCGGTATAAAATCACACTTACACAAGAGGAGCAAAGCCTAATGGAATCTTGGGATAAAGCCTATCCGCCAACAGAGTATGAGATAAGACTGCTTCAAACGCAGGGCTTTTAGGCAGTTAAAGCGATTTAATAACTTAGACTATAATTTTGCTTTCTTACTTTATCGCAAATAAAGGATTTAACTATGGAACATTACGCATTTATGCTCGCTCAACAATGGATAAATAAGATTCCAGCAGAGACAGCCTTCTCACTCCAGCAGCAGCTCGATAAGCTCCCAAATGATAAGCTTTCTTCCCTTGGCTTTTTACCACTTAAAGATCCTGTGATTGGCTTGGTGCTGGGCTTGTTTTTGGGGCATTTTGGAGCGGATAGATTCTATAAGGGCGATATTGGACTTGGAATCTTGAAAATTATCCTTGGGGTTTTGGGTATTGTTTTCTTTGTAGTGTTTATCTTAGCCGGGGCAGTTATGAGTAGTAACATTAATGGAGATAGTCATTTTCTCGTAGCATTCTTTTTAGGATTTTTAGCCTTACTTGCACCCTCTATTTGGGTGATTGCGGATTGGTTTTTTGTATGGAAGGGCATTAAGCAGGACAATTTTAACAAAATCACAGAATGCCTTTCTATGCTAGGAGCTGGGGATTCTAGCGGGATAAGGTAACTCATATCACAAATTTATGAAGCTTTAAGATAGGTTTTAATCTTTTCATACGCTTCTTGAATCTTCCTAAACCTATCATTATAGCTTTCCACAATCTGTGAATCTTGCCCAAAGACATTATCAGGGTGATACTCTTTAGCAAGCTTGAGATAGTTTTTTTTCACTAGGGCAAAATCATCTTGATAATGGCACTCTAGCGTCATATAGCACCCACGCAGGATTCTCTCCTCATCTGTTAAAAATGAACTCTCAAAGCTTCCTAAGCCTCCACGATTTTTAAAGCTATCATAATCAAAGTCCAAAATGACATTATGAATTACCTTAAAGCTAATAAGATTCATAATGCTTTCCCAAAAATAGGGCTTTGTAGCATCTAAATAAATCTCATCTCTATCGCAGCCCACATAGTATTCTTCAAACATTTGTGCGATATACCGCCTTGCTACGGAATTTGCCTTATCCATTTTAAGCATTACGCGTTTTGTATTCAGCAATCGCAGAGAGATTTTCACCCGCTCAATCAGCGAGTTTTTCCCTACAATCTTAATGCGTATGGGCAAATAGGTAAAATCAAGCAGATACTTTAAATCCTGCAGTGGCTCTTCTATGGGTTGTTGTAGCTCGTGGGATTCTAGAGATTCTGGTGTGGGATTCTCACGCTCTTTATACTCGCCAAGCTCCCCTTTAGAATCTAGCAAATGATGAAGCTTTTGGTGCTTTTCATCTTGTCCAAAGGCGTGATATGCCCAATTTACAAGATAATCTTTTTTAAACCGCTCACCATCATCAAGGATAAGAATAGTGCGAGAGAGGCGGTAGCTTTTTGAGAAGTATTTTTCAGCATACGCAAGGGCTTTGTGTAAAAAATCATTATCTTCTTCAACCGTGATTTGAATATATTTTTGCAGTAGTGTTACATTCATCGCCCTTGTGCCTCACTCCTTTAGAATCTGCCCTCACACAAGATGTAGCCGCCAAGATTTGACACCATTTGACATCTATGCAAGATTCCATAACTATCGGCAAAATAAGCAAATAAAATTCCCAAGATGACCTAAACACTCAACCTAGTATCGACTTTTTCCCCATACATTCAAAATGTATGGGGAAAATATACGCAGATTCCAGAATTTATTTCACAAGATTTGATATTGCCTTGAAGTGTTCGTGTTTAGAATCTCCTAGCATTCTAAATAAAATCGCCTCTGTGGGTAAGACATTCACACCAATAGTGCGGAAAAACTCTAAAGCAAGATTATGATTAAGCGCATTGCGTGAGCTAGAGGCATCTGCTACAAAGAAACATTCATAGCCAAGATTTCTTGCCTCCACAATGCTTTGAAGCATACAAATATGACTTTCAATGCCAAAAAAGACTAGAGTTTTACATTTGCTTTTAGCGATATGATTTTTTATATCTTCATCGCCAAAGATTCCAAAACTTGTCTTCTCTAAAATAGGTGCATTTTCAGGGAGATTTATCGCGCTATGAGTTTTGCCTAGCCCCTTTGGATACTGCTCTGTAATCAAAAGTGGTGCTTGTAATATCTGTGTAGAGCTAAGTAAGATATTAGCATTTTTCACCACGCTCTCTTTATGAGCCATAAGCTCTAAAAGTCGCTCCTGTATATCCACACATACAAAAAGCATTTTCTTTGCTTTCAATACAGCACGCATATTACCCCCTTAAAAATTTTAGCATTATAGTTGTGAAGCGATAGCCTTAGTGTCCCGTGCAATCACGAGTTCTTCATTTGTGGGAATCACACACACTTTTACCTTAGAATCTGGCGTTGAAATAATCGCCTCTTGTCCGCATATATTATTTGCTTCCTCATCAAGCTCCACGCCCAAAAACTCAAGATGCTTAACAATCATACCGCGGATAAATTTCGCATTTTCACCCACACCCGCACAAAAGCTCACCGCATCAACGCCATTCATCGCCGCACAATATGCCCCAACATACTTCATCACACGATAGGCAAAGGCTAGACGCGCGAGTTTTGCCCTTTCATTACCTCCCAAATCCGCATCAAGCAAATCTCTAAAATCACTCGAAACGCCCGAGATTCCAAGCACACCGGATTTTTTATTTAACATATTTAAAATGCTTTGTATATCTAAATCCTCTCGTTTTGAGATATATTCCAAAATGGCAGGGTCTAAATCCCCACTGCGAGTCCCCATAATCAGCCCCTCCAGCGGAGTAAGCCCCATACTTGTATCCACACATTTGCCATTTTTAACCGCTGAAATTGATGAGCCATTCCCCAAATGACAAACGATGATTTTAGAGTTGTGATAATCTAGTCCCAAAAACTCTGCCGTCTTTTGTGATACATACTTATGACTTGTCCCGTGGAATCCATATCTCCGCACCTTATGTTTTTCATACCACTCATAAGGCACACCATAGATATAAGCTTGTGGGGGCATAGTTTGATGAAATGCTGTGTCAAAAACAGCCACCATAGGTGTGTTTGGCATTTTTTGCCGACATACATCAATCCCCATAAGATTAGCTGGATTATGCAATGGGGCTAAGTCTGCACATTCTTTAATATGAGTTAGAACCGTATCATTAATAAGCACAGATTCTTTAAAAAATTCTCCCCCGTGCACCACACGATGCCCCACAGCACGAATATCAGCAAGTGAGCTAATAGCACCATTTTGCTTATCAGTCAAAGCTTCTAGCACCATTTCAATAGCTTTTGTATGATTTGGCATAGGCTCTTTTTTTTCAGTCTTTTTACCTTCAGAATCTTTGTAGTTTAGCACACTGCCTTCAATACCTATTCTATCGCAGATTCCACTTGCTAAAACCTTTTCCGTATCGGCATCAAAAAGCTGAAATTTTAAAGATGAACTTCCACAATTAATCACTAAAACATTCATTTTTTTCTCTCCTTAAATTTTTAAATTACTGCAAAAATTACTTAGCTTGAAGTGCGGTTAGAGCCACGACACCCACTATATCATCAGCACTGCAACCGCGTGATAAATCATTAATAGGTGCAGCCATACCCTGCGTGATAGGTCCATACGCCTCCGCACGAGCAAATCTCTGCACGAGCTTGTAGCCGATATTCCCCGCATCTAAATCAGGAAAAACAAGCACATTTGCTTTTCCCGCGACACTTGAACCCTTTGCCTTAGATTCTCCCACACTTGGCACAATCGCCGCATCAAGCTGCAACTCTCCATCAATCTTAAGTGTAGGAGCTAGGCTTTTGGCTATTTTTGTAGCTTCCACCACTTTATCTACATCTGGGTGCTTGGCACTCCCATAGGTAGAATGGCTAAGCATCGCTACCATCGCTTCATTGTGCATTACAGATTCAAAACTCTTTGCACTTGAGATAGCAATATGTGCGAGTTCCTCGGCAGTTGGATTTTGACACAAGCCACAATCAGAAAATACAAATGTCCCATTTAAACCATAATCACAATGTGGAATATCCATAACAAAAAAGCTTGAAACGAGTTTTGAATCTGCTGCCGTGCCAACAATCTGCAATGCCGCACGCAAAACATCAGCCGTTGCGTGTATTGCCCCTGCAACCATACCATCAGCCCTGCCGCTTTTTACAAGTGCTGCACCAAAATAGAGGCTATCATTTGTAAGCAGCTCTCTTGCTTGAGATTCAGTCATTCCCTTATGAGCGCGGAGCTTCACAAGCAAAGCAGTCAATTCATCAAGCAATGCACCATCTTTGGCGTTAAGAAAAGTAGCATTATTAAGAGCTTCTATAAGTGGCAGATGTGCTTGGCTTAGATTCTTAGCTTGAGTGAGAATCTCATCTTTTTGTCCAACAAGGACAATATCCGCAAAGCCCTCGCTTAAGACCTTTACTGCCGCCTCAATTGTCCGCAAATCAGACACTTCAGGCAAAACGATTTTCTTTTTATTTGCTCGTGCTTGAGCTTTAATCGTGTCAATAAAACCCATTTTCTCCTCCCAAGATTCTAAAAATGTTGTAAAACTCAATCATAAACTAAGTGTGTTAAAAATATACATTATTGATAAAATAGCTTTTGTAAAATGTGTAAAAATGAGACATTTTTTTGCGAGTTTATGCAAGATTTTTTTATCTTTTTACTAAAATGGCATATCGCCATTTCCAAATTGACACAATTTTATGTTAAAACTTAAAAGTCCCTATCATCTCGTTAAGTTCTTTTGTTTGTGTGCCTAAATTCTTGGAGCTTTCCTGCATTTTTTCATTAATATCTACAATCTCATCAACGCACCCTGCTATTTTTGCTCCATTATCTAGTATCGCACTTGTATTGGCATTGACCTTTTTTGCCCCCTCTAAACTTGAGAGTGATTTTTCCATAGCTTCTTGCACGAGATGTATCAGTGCTTCTATATTGTTATGCATAACCTTTGATTGTTCGGAGAGGTGTTGCATTGATTTGGAGCTATTTTCCATATCTGTGGAGATTTCATCAATAGATTGTAAAATAGATTGAATAATGCCACTTGTCTCCGTAATAGAATGCTGTGTGCGTTCGGCTAGTTTTCTCACCTCATCAGCCACAACGGCAAAGCCCCGTCCGTGTTCCCCTGCTCGTGCGGCTTCAATGGCGGCATTGAGGGCTAAAAGATTTGTTTGGTCAGCAATATCAGTAATCACAACAAGCACGCCCTGAATATTTTTTGCTTCATTGGCAAGAGAGAGAATCTTATCGGCGTTTTGACTTTCTTTTAGGGCATCATTGTAAATCTCCTGATTGGTTGATTCTATAATCTCGCGTGTATGCTCTACATTCTCTAGCACAGATTCTAGAGCCTCTTTTGCCGCATTAGAAAGGGTGATGTTTTGTTCTATAATGTTGCGACTTTTTTCTCCTAAGCTTGTATTATCCGCTGAAATTTGAGCAATATGCTTTGTGTTACTATCAAGTTTGCTTGAAACATCAACAAGAGTTTGCGTAATAGAGAGATTGTTCTTAGCCTGTTTAGCAAACCCTACAAACATATCGTGAATATAACGAATAAAAGCATTCACAGAACGCGCCATTGTAGAAATCTCATCATTTGCCAAAACTTTTACTTGTTCTTTCAAATCGCGATGTTCTGTGATGTAGGAAAGTTTTGTATTGACATTATTAAGTCGCGTGAGAATGCTTCTTAATACAAGCACACACAAAATCAGTGCCAAAATAATTAAAATCCCACTCACAATAAGCCAAGTTTTTAACTCGCCATAGAGATTACTAAGATGAGAATCTACAAAAGTATCAAGACGATGAGAGATAAAATCTTCAACTTCTTTGAGTGTATCAATCTTTATTGTAATGGTGTCAAACCATTCTTTTGCCTCAACGCCAAAATCCCCGCTATGCCGCTTTGTGTGAAGTATATCTCGCATTGCTTGCACTTTGGCAAAGCTTGGATTTTTAATAGCATTAAAATAAAAATTTAAACTCTCTTGTGAAGCAAGTGAAACAAAAAGCTTCATAAACGCCTCTTGTTCGGCAATAAGGGAAACAAATTTGTTATAGTTTGTATTATTTGGCACAGCATTACTTGCAAAGATTCCATTTGCCGTGGCTCGCTCTAATCCCGCTCGTTCTTTTGCATATAAAAAATTCACATAAGCTACCATTGATTTTGCCAAAGTCGCATCGTGGATAAGCTTTGTAGATTCTAAAACGCTATCAAGCAAAAAGGCTATTGTTGTGGTGTAATACCCTATGACTTGTGGAGCTACATTGCTATCACCTGATATAGAATCATCAGCCATTGTGCGTATTTGTGTGATTTTGGAGACAGATTCTAAACCCTGATTAAGTTGGTCTTGATAGCTTTGTGGTAAATCTTTGCTTTGTGCGAATAAGTCGCTAAGATTTTTATGTGCCTTATCTGTGAGAAGTCGTTGTGCTTGTAGCTCGTTTGCAAACTTCTTGCCTCTACTTGCGAGAAATCCAGCACTCATACCGCGTTCTTTTTGCATCTCATGAACAAGGGCGGAGAGCTGCTCGGAGATTCTAATTTGCTCTTTTAAAGTTTCAGCTGATGAAATAGCATTCAAAGTTTGGGAAAATTGCACGAAGACAAAACATATAAGAGCAATAATAGGAATAGCGACAAGAGCGAAAATCTGTGTTTTGATACTCAAATGACGAAACAAGGATAGCATAGATAACTCCTTGATATGAGATGGGGAAACTCTATGCAAATATAATATTGTATGACTTAAACTCTAAAGGGAATCTCAGTAAAGTCAAAAAAGTTTTGCCAAAATGTGTAAGTTTTACCAAGTCCTAAAGTTATAACCGCTCTAATGCCTTGGCAAAAAGGAAGTTTTGTTTTTTCTGCGTAATAAGAATGCGATAATATCCCTCCTGCAATGGAAGCATCTGCCCCAAGCTATCACAAATCTCACTATCATTAATGAGAATCTCCCCATCAATGTCCTTGCCCCATAGCTTTAAACGGGCTTTGTAAAAATATTCGCTCATCTCACTTTTACCCTCACAAATCGCCACAACTTCCTGCCCAAGCAGTGCTTTGTTATGAGCGGCAAATTGTGATTTGATAATGCGATTGAGTTTATTAATACGCATATTTGTTATTTTAGAACTCACACTTTGAGGCATATCATAAGCAGGTGTCCCAACTTGCGGAGAATAGGCAAAAAGATTTACCCTATCAAAGTTAAAAGCCTCCACAAACTCGCATAGCTCCATAAATTCCTTTTCACATTCGCCCGGGTGTCCTATTACAAAGCTTGTGCGGATAAAGCTATGTGGAATCTTACGCATAGATTCTAGCAATTCTATGTGTTTAGCCTTGTTTGCTCCGCGTCGCATAAGCTTAAGCATTGAATCAGCAATGTGTTGAATTGGCATATCAAAATAGGGCAAAAAGCAAGTGGAATTGCCTATGGTTTCTATAAGCTCAAAAGTCGTGGTGGTGGGATAGAGATACAAGATTCTGCAGCTTATAGGTAATTGCAGTTTATCAACAGCTTTTATAAGCTGGATTAGCCCATCTTTTTGTCCTAAATCACGCAAATACGAGCTAGAATCTTGTGCAATAAAGCTAAAATCTCTAAAGCCTTTTGCACAGAGATTCTGCACTTCTTTGAGTGTAGAATCTAATGTGCGAGAGTGGAGTTTGCCCTTAAATGAGGGAATTGCACAAAAACTGCAAGATTGATTGCACCCCTCACTTAGTTTGACATAGGCGTGAAAATTTGATCCTATAATCACGCGTTCGTGAGATTCATTGGCTAAAAACACTTCGTTGGACTGCAAGGATTTTAGCTCTTTTACCATCACATCAATCTTGTCATAATCCCCAACGCCTGTAATAATATCAATCTCTGGAATCTCCTCTTTAAGCTCTTTGGCATACCGCTCACTTAGACACCCACTCACAACAAGCACAGCACCACTTTTGCGTAACTCTAAGGCATTAAGGATTGTTTGTATGCTCTCTTGCTTGGCAGATTCTATAAATCCACAAGTATTAACAATGATGATGTCGGCTTCCTCAAGATTGGGAGTGAGCTGATAGCTTTTTAATCTCCCAAGCATTACTTCAGAATCTACAAGATTCTTCGTGCAACCAAGAGAGATAAGATGAAGATAATTTGTAGAAAATTGCAATGCTTACCTTTTATTTGCGGGTGTTAGCTGTGAGTATATCCCATCGTGGTGTAACTTTGCCATCAATCTCTTCTGTGGCACACATACCCATAATGTTATATCCCGCATCAACATAATGCACTTCACCTGTAACGCCACTTGCGAGATCGCTTAAAAGATACATTGCAGAATTCCCCACTTGCTCTATACTGACATTTTCACGCAATGGTGCATTAGCCTCATTCCATTTAAGCATAATGTTAAAATCACTTATCCCACTTGCCGCAAGTGTTTTAATGGGACCAGCGGAGATGGCATTCACACGCACACCTTGTTTGCCCAAATCATAAGCAAGATAACGCACACTAGATTCTAAAGCTGCTTTTGCCACACCCATAACATTATAATTTGTTACATACTTTACGCTACCTAGATAAGTCAAAGTCAAGATAGATGCCCCATCATTAAGCAATGGCACAAGTGTGCGAGAAAGCTCGATGAGAGAATATACAGATACTTCCATCGCGACATTAAAAGCCTCTTTGCTCGTTTGGATAAAATCTCCCTCTAACGCATCTTTTGGAGCAAAAGCCACAGAATGCACCACAAAATCAAAAGAGCCAAAATCTTTTTTAA
Source organism: uncultured Helicobacter sp. (assembly GCA_963559865.1). Lineage (GTDB taxonomy): Bacteria > Campylobacterota > Campylobacteria > Campylobacterales > Helicobacteraceae > Helicobacter_C. Next base: position 149,942 of record CAUWMC010000002.1, on the reverse strand, counting down.
GACTTGAAGCAAGATTAGTAAAATGCTCTTTTTTACCCACATCAAGCTCATATACACGCTCCTTTGCTCCTAGTTCTTCAGCAATGGGACGCACACGCTTCTCTAATGCTTCATTCAAAAATGTAAAAGCAAGCTCTGCTCCTTGCTCTCTACACGCCTTAGCTATGCCATAAGCGATAGAACGATTATTTGCTACACCAACAATAAGCCCTTTTTTGCCCTCTAAGATTCTAGACATACTCAACCCCTTTACACAAATTTTACAAAATGTTTCAAAAGTGCAAATTATACTTCTTTTGCATTAATATTTTTTAGGCTTTTACAAGACTTTTAAAGAAAAACAATTATCATAAGCAACGCTTTTGAAACCAAAGAAGCAAATCAAAAAAAACAAGGAGAGTCAAATGAAAAAGGTGATTTTACCTATCATTGGTGGTGCGGTATTGTTAGCAGGGTGCTTTTCAAATGGTCCTACGCCTCAAGCAAAGCTAGAAGAAAATGCTGCAGGAAGCATTTATACTTATACAAAACCGGGTATTGATGAGCTATACAAAAAAGTGTTGAATGAAAAAGAGCTAGAAGACCTTAATGCTTGTGTGGCTAAAGAGATGACAAAGAGACTTTCACAAGAGGAAAAACTTTTCCTTGGTGGCAATGCTCAAGAAAAACTTCAGGCAAAAGATGCCATCGAAACACTTAAAGAAAAAGCAAAACCTACAAGCAAAGAAATGAAAGAATCTGTGGGGCTTTGTAGCGTATCTGTGGGCATAGAAAAAGCTATCAAAAAAATAGCTAAGTAATTGCCTTAAATCACTTGCAAGGGTTTAGCCTCTGTGGGTGATTTAATCTTACTGCCTAAAACTTCTCTGCCTTAGATTCTGTAGTTGGTTATTTCTTAACTAGAATCTACACCAAGCTTTTCTACAACGCAGCTTGAATAATCTTAGCAAAGCTATCCACTTCTAAACTTGCCGAGCCTACAAGCACACCATTGACATTTTGAATCTTTAGAATTTCTCCCGCATTATCCGCATTCACACTCCCACCATACAGCAATGGAGCTTGTGTCATTTGTGCCAAAATGCTATGTGTTTGTTCAATCTGCTCCATACTCGCACTCACACCCGTGCCAATCGCCCAAATAGGCTCATACGCAACAATAAGCTTTGAATAGCTTACATCAATGCTTGTAAGTTGGGCGTGTAGAAAATCCTTCAATGCACCCTCACCCTTTTGACGCGTATGTAAATCTTCTCCTATGCAATAATAAATCTCAAATCCCGCTTCCGCGTAGAATCTAAATTTTTTGGCAATGCACTCGCTACCTTCACCAAGTAAGTTCCTACGCTCACTATGCCCAATCAAAATACGATTAATCCCAAATTCTTGTAATTGTAAAAGTCCAATTTCACCTGTGAAACCTCCAGATGTAGCAAAGTAGCCATTTTGTGTGCCGATATGAAAATATGCAAAGGTATTATCAAGCAACGCCGTGTGAGAGGGGAAAATATCCACTTGTAACCTATGGTTTTGAATAGAATCTGCACATTGAGATTCTAAAAACTTCTCCAATCCTTGCGTATAAGTCATTACCTGCTTTCTCGTTAGATTTGCTTTAAAATTCCCAGCAATAATTGTTTTCATATTACTCCTTTGTCCAAACATAAAAAAGCCAAATTTTACCCTAAAAGCCCCAATCATTCAATTTATTATTTTTAGCTAAAATTTTCATTATTTCACAAAAGGCGTTTGTATGAATACTCTTAGTGTTATTGATACTTTTGGATTTTTCTTTCGTAGTTTCTATGCTCTCCCTCCGCTTAAAAATTCACAAGGATTCCCCACAGGGCTACTTGTAGGGTTTTGCAACCTTTTGCAGTCCTTGTATAAAGACCCCTCTTGCACTCATATTGTTTTTGCTTTAGAAGGTGGGGGTAAAAACAAAAGGAGAGATATTTATAGTGAGTATAAAGCCAATCGCCAATCGCCTCCAGAAGAATTGCGTTTGCAGCTCCCCATCGCAATTAAATGGATTGAAAAAATGGGGTTTTTAAATATTAGCATTGAAGGCTATGAAGCCGATGATGTCATCGCCTCAATCAACAAAGTTGCCAACGCACAAAATATCGCGGTAAGAATCATAAGCCACGATAAAGATTTATATCAGCTTATTGATGAAAATACTTATATCTATGATCCTATCGGCAAAAAAGACATTAGACAAGCTCAATGCCTTCAAAAATATGGCGTTTATCCCAAAAATTTTATTGATTATCAAAGCCTTGTGGGTGATAGCAGTGATAATGTAATGGGTGTAAAAGGCATAGGGGCAAAATCTGCTCAAAAACTTATCCAATGTTTTGGCAGTATAGAATCGCTGTATGCACGAGCTGATGAGATAGAATCTGTAACCACACCACGAATTGCCAAGCTCATTAAAGAGGGCAAAGACAATGCCTTTTTAAGCAAAAAACTTGTAACGCTCTATGATGACTTGCTTGATAATATTGACCTAAGCAAATGCCTAATGCCAGAATCTAACCCTATGCTTAAGATTCTTGATGAGCTAAAAGAATACGAGCTTAAAAACATTATCTCTAAGATTCAATCTCCGCACGAACGCTACACGCAAAAAAAATCAGCCCAACGCTCCATTGGCTCACTGCAAGTCCCCGTAAAAGATAGCCAAGATAATCAAGCCTTTAGCTTTACCCCGCATTTGCTTGATACTTTGGCATCTGTAGAATCTGTGCTAGATTCTATGCCTCAAGGCGTTAGGGTGGGCTTTGACTGCGAGAGTGATAGTCTTGATTTGCAAGAGGCACAACTTGTGGGGTTTTCATTTTGCTTTGATGGGAACAATGCCTATTATGTGCCTGTGGGGCATAGATATTTGGGCGTAGGCAATCAACTAAATTTGCAAGAAGCCAAAAGTGCCATTAGCAGAATCTTTACTCACCCGCTTATCGGGCATAATCTCAAATTTGACCTAAGCCTTATTTACCGCACACTTTCCTTAGAGCATACAGGCAAGATTTATGATAGTATGATTTTGAGCTGGCTTTATGATAGCATTGCACCTGTGGGACTTGATAAGCAAATGCTTAAGTGGTTTAATCACGCAATGATTAGCTTTGATAGTATTGTGCCAAAGGGGGAGAATTTCTCACAAGTGAATATCGCTACAGCCACACAATACGCTGCTGAAGATGCTGCTGCGACTTTCAAGCTTTATCATCGCTTGGAAGATGAATTTTATAAGCGAGAATGGGGCGGGATACTAGATCTTGCAGAGAATCTTGAATATCCTTTCATCAAAGTGCTTATGGATATGGAACTAGAGGGGATTCAAGTAGATATAGAGTTTTTGGAGATTCTCAAGGAAAAATCAAGTGAGCATATTGCCGAGCTTACTCAAAAAATTTACGATTTATGCGGAGAGACTTTTAATCTTAACTCCCCTCAACAACTTGCTCATATCTTATTTGACAATCTTGGCTTAAAGCCCGGGCGAAGTGTGAAAGGGGGCTTAAGCACCGATGAGAAAACGCTTCTAGCTATTATTGATAGCCACCCTGTGATTGAGCTGATTTTAGATTATAGAGAGAGCAATAAGCTAAAAAGCACCTATATTGAGCCACTTTTGCGACTTGGCAAGGCAAATGCACAGCGTAGAATCCACACTTCATTTTTACAAAATGGCACCGCCACAGGACGCCTTAGCTCAAAATCTCCAAATCTCCAAAATATCCCTGTCCGCACAGAAGAAGGGCGTAAAATCCGCCAAGCATTCATCAGCAAAGAAGGACATAGCCTTATTAGCATTGATTATTCACAAATTGAATTGCGACTTTTGGCACATTTTTGCAAAGACCCCTCACTTGTAGAATCTTTTATGCAGGATAAGGATATTCACTTTGAAACCGCTGCTAGGCTTTTTGGGGAGCAGGAAGCCACGCAAAAACGCTTTATTGCTAAGAGTATTAACTTTGGGCTTATCTATGGTATGGGAAGTAAAAAGCTCTCTCAAACCCTGCAGATTCCACTCAAACAGGCTAAGGAATACATTCAAAGCTATTTTGCACTCTTCCCCACGATTAAGGACTTTTTGAACGCACAGGAGGAGTTTTTGCTTGAAAATGGCTATTCTCAAACGCTTTTGGGGCATAGACGCTATTTTGATTTTAAAAGGGCTACTGATTTTATGAAGGCAAACTTCTTGCGTGAGGGGATAAACTCCATCTTTCAAGGCAGTGCGGCGGACTTAATCAAGCTATCAATGTGTGAGATTCACAAGCGGTATGCAAAGAGTGATTTAAAAATGCTTTTGCAGGTGCATGATGAGCTGATTTTTGAAGCTCCAAGCGATAAGGCAGAAAGCTATGCTAACGAAGTGGCTCATATTATGAATAGTATTTATAAGCTTGAAGTGCCACTCAAATGCGGTATTGCCATTGGCACAAACTGGGCGGAGTTAAAGTAGTGAAAATATATCTTTTAAATCAATCTCAAGGGCTTTAGCGATTTTATAGCAATGCTCTAAATTAATAGGACAATGATAATAAGGGAACAGTGGCTGAAAGGTAAAATGTGTTTAAGATAGAGTCTAATTTTTAAAATTGACAAAAAATAGGCAATTGGACTTTATTAGGTAATGTCCTTAAAAAAATTTGATTTTGAAATTTGCTATGCCTGAAAGCTAAATACAACGCTTAAATTCGGATGTTTTTCAAAAGTCCTAATGAAAGACAATAAGTCAAGGAGGAACTAAGTTCCTTTATAATTTCAAACTCATACCGATTTGTTAGTACAAAGAGTGTGAAAAATTTTATCAGCACCATAAATAACCTGCAAAACAGGGTACAAGGTGTGCCGGGGATGGCATTAATATATGGAGAACCAGGTCTTGAAAAAACTCGAGTTGTTATTTGGTGGATATCAAATCACCAAAATGATGCGATATATGTGAGTGCAAAACAATTTATGTCAACAAAGTGGTTGTTAGAATAAATAGTAAAAGAACTCGGCGACAGTCCTTTTTACAGAACAGCGGATATCTTTGAACAAATAGCACATGAGTTGATTAAAAAACACGATTATTGTTGATGAAATTGATTATTTGACCCAAGAAAAATCAACAATCGAAATGCTCCGAGATATCCATGGCAGAACACATACACCTATTATTCTAATAGGTATGAGTTATGAGGATAAAAAATAAAACACTATAAGCATTTATATGACAGATTATCCGAGATATTACAGTTTCAAAAATTTTCGATTGAAGATACAAAAAAACTTATCAATGAGCTATCAGAGATTAAACTTGATAATTCTGCTATAGAACACATACAAAATACGGAAAAACAGATTTCTATAGATAGTTAAAATTATAGATAAAGCCGAAAATTATGCCAAAGCAAATGATTTATCCATTATAACCTTAAAAGATATGCGGTTTTTATTGAAATAGAAAGGAGAACACATGGAAAAACTTATTTATCTTGCAAGAAAATTAAAAGCTTTACTTGCAATGAAATTTTTATGCTTGCAGAAATGCCAAAAGAAGAATTAAACCAACTTCTTAAACAATTGATTACAGAAAATGTGATTAAAGAAGATACACAAGGCTATCTTTTTTCAAAGATTTTGAAAACCTTGAACCGCCTAAAACAACACGTATAAAACCTTTTATCGAAGGAAGCGAATATGATAAATTTAGACAAAGAGAGAGATCCGACAATCCTAAAATTACGGATTTTTTCCACATAATAAACTAAGCGAAAAATTTTCTTTTTATGAAATTAAAAACAATTTTCTTGAAAAATATGCTGCAAAATTTTGCACTCCAAGTACCATACAAACTTATCGCTCATTATTAAAGAGCCATATTTTACCGTACTTCAAAACCAAAAGACCCGAAGAAAATTGATGATTCTGTTATAAAAGACTTTTTTAGATATTGCGAAGAAAAAGAAGATTTAAAAATACAGTGGCATTATTAAAACAAGTGCTAAGCTATGCAAACAATAAAGGTTTTACAAATAACAGCTTTAGTTTTCAAGTTAAAAGACTTGCCCCGAGAAACGAATTCAGTTTAAACAGAATAGTATTTAATCAAGGAGCTTGCTGATGGTTCTTAAGAAAAGAATGGAAAATATTAAAAGAGCACTGGTATATAAAAGAATTACTCAAAAAAGCTTTATCTAAGAAGTTAAAAATGTCGGGGTCATACATTACAAGACTCATAAATAGAGAAAGATGTAATAGAGATTTTGAAATTTTCATATTTTATGAGCTTGGTGTTAATTACAGAAATTTAAAGTAAAAGAAAGGATCTTATATAACAGATGCAGAGGAAAAAATGGAAAGAGTATTTTCAGAATGTAGAAAATTTTTGGCGAAATAAAAACAATGGATGAAAGAAGGGAGCAAGCACAAGATAAAATTAAAATCCTGCAAGATGAAATTGTGAAATTAAAAGAGGAGTGTCCTGCTTTACTTGCGGAATGGAAAGCTGTTTCTAAAATTAACAAAAGACTTAAGAAAATTGAAGAAGAAATAGAGCTTAATCAAGATTTAATTAAAGGTGTAGAGAACAAAAAGAAAAACCTGCAAATATATATAATGCCAGAGTGAAGAAACAAGAAGCATTTCAAGATTACATTAAATCAATAATGAAAGCAGTTGTTAAAGAATATATGGAGATAACTCCAAAATTTGCGGAAATTGTTAGGACTTATATACTTTTAGAATACATTTTTCAAGGAGCCGACAGGGCTTATATACCTGCAATAGGTTTAATGATACAAAAAGAATACCTTTTCTAAATAGCGATAAATCATTTTTTAACTACAAACTCTATGACATTTATACAAATTATGAATATGACATAAGAGAAAAATACCAAATTCCGGAACATAAAGTTCGCAGGATATCAAGATTACAAGATGTATAAAACCCTCTGTCAAATAGCCTCGTTTGAATCAAATTTAAGCAGGCTATTTTATTTTATAAATAAATCCTTGTAATTCAATACAGAGCCTTTTGAACACTTTTTGAACGGGGTTTAATCAAGCTCACAATTAATCGTTTTTGAATATAGCATATCTACTTCATTTTTATGAAATTAATTATACCCGATATATTCGCTATTTCTTCTATTTCATCATAGTTACTGCAAAACTGATCTATTACAACTAATGAATGGTAAATTCTTTTGCTTTTAGCGTACAAAAATTGAAATTCTTTATCTTCTAAGCAATATGTTTTCATTTTTTTCTCATAGCTTTTCTATACACCAGATACCAGACTGAATTCCCAAAATGATTGAAATTCCACTGTAATTGAAAATAAAAGTTGTATTCCATTGAATTGTCGTCTTTGAAGTTATAAGAATATTTATTTAGTTGTGTTCTTCGATAACTTTCAAAAGCTATACTTATCTCTTTTACAAACTTTTTTCTAAAATCAGGATAAGTTATTTCTATGGTTTTTCAAAATCATCAGTTTCATCTAACGGTAAAATCTCATCAAGCTTGATATCGTAGCGTTTACCGTGCTTATCAACACAAATTGCAGAATCAATTTCTGCATCGGCATACTTGTTTTTCCAAGTTTTAATTAATAATCCGATTTCACCTGTCTTATGGTTTAGAATCTTTGTTCCAAATGTTAAATCCACATTGTAAATCCCTTCTTTTTAACATCTATCGCTCTGAAAGGATTTAGTATCAATAAATTGTGTCAAAAGAGAAACAATAATAAAATAATAATTTGAGAATTTACAAGATTTACAAAACTATACATTGTTGTTGCTTTTTGATATAATACATTTTTCGTGATAAACTTTGCTCATAGGGGGCTGTAAATGAAAGATTCAAAAGAAAAGCCTAAAGTGATTTCGTTATTTTCCGGGTGTGGGGGATTGGATTTAGGATTTGAAAGACAAGGCTATCAAACAGTTTGGGCAAATGATATAAATGAATGGGCGATTAAAACTTTTAGAAAAAATTTTGGAAATATAATAAGTCAAGCAAATATCGAAAACATAGACCCTTATACCGACACAACTATACCGGATTGTGATTTAATATTAGGAGGTTTTCCATGTCAAGATTTTTCTGTTATTTGGAAACAACCAGGACTTCAAGGAAAAAGAGGGAATTTATATAAAAGTTTTTTGCGCTTTATAGATGCTAAAAAACCAAAGGCTTTTGTTGCTGAGAATGTAAAAGGATTATTGAGTGCTAATAATAAACAGGCAATTGAACAAATTGTTAAAGATTTTGAGAATATTGCACCAGGCTATATTGTGAAAATTCAGTTATATAACTTTGCGGAATACGGTGTTCCACAGTTTAGAGAGCGTGTTCTAATTGTAGGTATAAGAGTTGATAAGGGGTTTGAATTTTTTCATCCTTCTCCAATGTATGGTCCTGGGAAAAAATATCCCTATGTGACAGCAGGAGAAGCATTAAAAGGTGTTGAAAAAATTCCATATAATAATGAAAAAATGAATATTGCTCCTAAAACTGTTGAAATGTTAAAACTTATTCCTGAAGGCGGTAATTTTACATCAATTCCTAAAGATAGCCCTTTATATGTTAAAGGAATGATTAGTCATGTTTATAGAAGGATAAAGCTAGATGAACCATCAAGAACCATTATTGCTGCTGGTGGTGGTGGTACTTGGGGATACCATTATCCTGAACCTAGACCATTAACAAATAGAGAGAGGGCTCGTTTACAATCTTTTCCTGATAACTTTATTTTTGAAGGCTCAAATGCTGAAGTGAGAAGACAGATTGGAAATGCGGTACCACCTAAAGGTGTTGAAGCTGTTGCTAGAGCGTTAATGCCTTTATTTGAGGAAGACTATAATATCATTGATTTAAATAAATTAAAAGATGAATTAAGTACTATGTCTGTTAAAGACCGATTAGAGTACAGAAGAAACCGAAAAGATTTACTAACAAAAGTATAGGGTGGGTTTATGTCTGAATTATTATTTTCTAATTTACCACCTATGAGATTTTCGAATAAAAGAACATTTTCGAAATGCTTTAAATCGGCTTTTGAAAAAACCGATAAAGTATGTATTGCAACAGGTTACATATCAACAGAGGCATTAACGGAATTAAAAAGTATTGCAGAAGCAAATCAAAAAACTATAATTCTTGTAATCGGTATGCATTTTTTTGAAGGAATGACAAAAATTCAGTATCAGGCTGCTAAGTATTTAAATAATTTTTTAGTGCAAAATAACTTGGGAACAGTTTATATTACCAATGCATTTAAGTTTCATGGTAAATTATGTACATTTCATAAAAAAGAAAAAGTCTTTGCAGGCATTATTGGTTCTTCTAATTTGAATAGTATTCTAGATAATCATATGAATTATGAGGCAGATATATTATTGGATAATATAGCGATTATAACAGAAATGGGTACATTTATTTCAAATTTGATAGAGAGAACCTGTATTCCTATTTCTGAGTGGCAACCTGAATCATTTATCGAAAATAATTTACTATTGGAGGGGCATGAAAATGTTAAACATTGTTCCTCATATGAATTATCCCAAATAATATCTAAAAGAACCAATATTGTTTTTAAAATTCCAATAAAACCTTATGAAGTAGCGCCCAACAGCAATACTAATGCATATTTTGGTAAAGGGAGAGAAAATAAGAGAGGTTTTATTCAACCAAGACATTGGTACGAGGTAGAATTAATTGTTCCTAAAAATATTACAGATGATCCTGCTTATCCTAAAGCTGGATATCCAATTACAGAGAGTATTATCACTGTTTATACTGATGATAATTGGAAATTTAATTGTAAAATTAGTGGAACAAATAGTAAAAATTTTAGATCTTGTGATGATTTAAAAATTTTAGGTAAATGGATAAAAGGGCGACTTGAAAACTATGGTTCATTAAAAGTTGGAGAACCCTTAACAGAGGCTGTATTGGAGGATTATGGACGTAATTATATTAAAATGTCAGGAACAAATGATCCTAAAATTTGGTATTTAGATTTTTCACATGGAGAAAATAAATGAAATATTTAGATAGCTATTTAAAACAACTTAATAATGAATAAATAAAACAATCTGTTAAAACAACTGTTGATAATATAGTTCCTAATTATATTGGGACATTTTCCTTTAGGGAACATATTACGGGTTTGTTGTTAGGCAATGTTCAAAGTGGAAAAACCGGTCAGATGTTTGGTATAATTTCTGCTGCTGCGGATGCAGGGTTTAGGCTTTTTGTATTGTTAACAACAGATAACGTTTATTTGCAAGAACAAACATTTAAAAGGGCCATAAGAGATCTAGTTGATTTTGAAGTTTGTAATGAAAATGATGAGACTCGCTTTTTTGAAACAAAATTAAGGAAACCAACAATAGTTATATTAAAGAAAAATTCACAAGTTTTAAAAACATGGAAGAATAATATATCTTCTTCAAAATATTGTGAAGGTGCACCTATATTTATTATTGATGATGAAGGTGATGCTTCTTCTATGAATACAAAGGTGAATAAAAATGAACAAAGTTCAATATACAGACACTTGGTTGGACTTCGGAACTTGGCTGCAAGTAGCATTTATTTGCAAGTTACAGGAACTCCACAATCTATTATTCTACAAACAAAAAAACACTCAGGTTTGAAGCCATCGTTTGCGTATTATTTTAAACCCGGTAAAGGATATATGGGTGGAGAATTCTTTTTTAGCGATCCAGAATCTTTTGTTATAAGACTTACTGATGAAAAAGAAATTGAAGATATAAAAAACGACGAAGAATATATTTCTGAAGGTATGCAGAAAGCTATTTTCTGTTTTCTTGTTGCGGGTGCACACATAATGTTGACAGGAGGAGAAGTCTGTAATTTTTTAATCCATCCAAGTATAAGAATAAGAGATCATAAAGTCGTTGAACAAAAAATTGGAGAGTTTTTTAATACACTTTTAATAACTGATGAAGAAGAACAGATTGATACACAGTTAAAAGAAGCATGGTTGGATTTACATAGTAGCAAACCAGATATCAAATCTTTTGATGAAATTAAAGAATATATAAGCAATGAAATATTAAATGAAACAATATCATCTGAAAATGATGAAAATATAATCAAAATTTTTACAATGAATTCAAAAAGCAACCAAAATATAACTTATGATAAAGGGTTAAATATTATAATTGGTGGCAATAGTTTAGGTAGAGGAGTTACATTTGAATGGTTACAAATTGTCTATTATTCAAGAACTGCTAAAATACCACAAGCGGATACATATTGGCAACATTGTAGAATGTTCGGGTATAATAGAGATAAAGGCTTGCTGAGAATATTTATTCCACCATTATTATGGAAATTATTTAGAGATTTAAATATTTCAAATCAGGCACTTATAGAGCAAGTAGCAAACAATGATATAGATGATATAAATTTACTTGTATCAAAAGGAACTAGAGCCACTAGAAAATGTGTTGTGAGAAGTGATACTCTTATTGACATTGCTGGTGGTGCAAACTATTTTCCTAATTATCCAAAAGATGACAAAACAAATGAACTTGACAAGTTGCTAGAAAACTATAGTGAAGAACAAGATTCATATGATGTAAAAATAGATTTTCTAATAGATTTATTACAACATTTAGAAAGTGAGTGTCCGGAAGAGTGGGACAATAAAAACTATATATTTTGCCTACAAGCTCTCAAAAAGACAAATTGCCAAAGTAGTAAGTTGATTGCAAGAAGAGAACGTGACATAAGAAAAGGAACCGGAACATTGTTATCGCCAAATGATAGAAATTTAGGAAAAAAATATTCAGATTCAACTGTTTTAACATTATATAGAATAAAAGGACAAAAAGATAAAGGTTGGAACAATAGGGCTTTTTGGATTCCAAATATAAAATTCCCGAACAGTATTGCTTTTTGCAGAACTAAATAAATTAAAAAATGGAGTAAATATGAAAGATATTGAACAAATGATAGAGACATACGAGGACAATTATCCATATGAGGAAAAAGATAGAAAATTAATTACGCAACCATATGATATGAGTGTGCAAACAGTAATTGAACAAATTAAAAATGGAGATATATATCTTGAACCACCATACCAAAGAGAATACAGATGGCACAAAGAAAAAGCTTCTAGATTTATTGAATCTTTGTTATTAAGTATCCCAATTCCAAATATTTTTCTGGCAGAAGAAGATGTTACATATACTGTTATAGATGGACAACAACGCCTAAATACCATTAAAAATTTTATATCACCCGATACAGAAAAAGAATGAATTATTCTTGAAAGTTTACAAGTTAGAAGCGATTTAAATGGTAAAAGTTTTGATGGTTTAGACAAAAAAGATCAAGGAAAATTAAAAAGCAATATTTGAGATGCAGTGTAATATTAAATGATTCTGATTCTCAGATAAAATTTGACACGTTTTCGAACATTTAAATACAGGAAGCGAAAAATTGCAACCACAAGAAATCAGAAATTGTACATTTAGGGGAAATTTCAATGATTTGATTAAAAAACTTGCAAAAAATGAAAATTTTAAAAAAATGTTGAAATTAAAGATTGCAAATAGTAAAAATATGATAGATGTTGAATATGTATTAAGATTTTTTGCATATTCATTAGATATGGATAATTACAAAGGTTCTGTTAGTGAGTTTTTAAATAATTTTATGCGTAATCACAGAAATTTAACAGCAATACAAATTGAGCAATATGAAAATTTGTTTGAACAAACAATAAAAAACCTTTATAGGGTTCTAGGGGTTAACGCTTTTAAACGTTATATTCCAGATAAGGGGAATTGGTATTCAGTAACAAATAAAGCTTTATTTGATGCTGAAATGGTTGCATTTTCCAAAGTTGATATTACAGAATTGCCTGATAATGCAGTTGAAAATATTTTGCATCAAATTCAAGACATAATGAATAATGAAGATTTTATTAAAACTATAGAAAGAACAACAAATATTGTAGATCGTGTCCATACAAGAATTGATTATATAAAAGAAATTTTAATTAATAACGGAGGAAGATTGGTTGAAAATTAATTTTAAAGGACGACTTAAAGAAATTATTTTTTTATTAGTTGCATTCCCAATGTACTTCCTTCTGAAAAAAATTTGAAAATGATAGATGCAAATATCAGGGCAAGTATAATATTGTTATGTAGTCATTTTGAAGGAATTTTAAAGGAACTTATAAAATGTTATATAGAAGATATAAATAATAAATCATTGGCTTGCTCTAATTTAGAAACAATAACTTATGTAAGAAATATTATCGGAAAAAATATTGATACATTAAGTGATATTAATAAGTTAACAAAAACTTTAGAAGAATATCATTTTGCGATAAATAGCAATAGTATAATAAAATTAGATTATAAAAAGTTTAATGATACAAAAAGTAATCCTTCTCCTGAAATTGTAATTAAATTATTTAACTCCCTAGGTTTTAAAATATCATTGATGAGCTTAATATGGAACATTTTAGTATTGTTCCATATTATGATAGCAAAGAGTTCTTAAGAGAGAATGAAAAACAAGAAATGCTAAGATTTGTTGATGAAACTACTTTAATTCAAATTGATAATATACTAACAAAATCAAGGGTGACACAAAAACAACTTTTTACACGTGGGTATTATAAAGACATTAATGATTTGCTTTTAGCAAGAAATGAGATTGTTCATGGTAATAGCAGTTATAAATTAACTTTACAAGATGTAATAAAATTAAAAAAAATATTTTTAAACTTTTATTGGGAATTTATAAAAAACTAGATGATAAGTTAATATAAAATATTTTTCTCAAACTCCCCTGTCGCTTTTTCTTCTGTTCTTCTCTATATTTTTGTATTTTTATAGATAAAATCTGCCTCAAATTGCTATTTTGATTTTTATTTTTACATGCTTATTGACTTCAATTCGGTTCTTATAATCGGTATGAGTTTGAAATTATAAAGGAACTTAGTTCCTCCTTGACTTATTGTCTTTCATTAGGACTTTTGAAAAACATCCGAATTTAAGCGTTGTATTTAGCTTTCAGGCATAGCAAATTTCAAAATCAAATTTTTTTAAGGACATTACCTAATAAAGTCCAATTGCCTATTTTTTGTCAATTTTAAAAATTAGACTCTATCTTAAACACATTTTACCTTTCAGCCACTGTTCCCTTATTATCATTTTATACATTTAACCACCCAAAAATAGAGCTTTACTCATTTGAACTAAAAGTAGAAATAAAACCTGCTGATGTAAAAAAGATATATTTTCAAGCGGTGTCAAACTCTAGCTGGGCAAACTATGGCTACTTGGCGGTATTTAATCCCATAGATGATTTTGTCAAAGATGAGCTAAGAAAGCTTAATGCACGATTTGGCATTGGCGTTATTAACTTTGGCACAGACAATGAGGATTGGGAGATTCTTTTTCCAGCTAAAAGGCGGGAAGATATTGATATTTCAATGCTTGATGAGCTAGGCAGGATAAATGATGATTTTAAAAAGCTACTAGATGATATTATAAAAGATACAAAAGGCAAGCGTGAAGAGCCTGTGCCACAGGAATATGATACATACTTGAGTGATGAAGATAGGGAAGAATATGTCAAACAACACGATATGAAAACAAAACGCGACCTATAAGCGATTTTCTTTTTAAATCCACACATCAAGGGGGAAGCTATGGATAAGCATACATTGAGCGAGATTTTAAAGATTTTGCCTGATGATTTTACATTTAAGGCTGTGCTAGATGAGAATTCACAAAGCATTTGCCTTGAGACACAGGATAAACCCCACAATATGAAGCAGGAAGCAAAATCTATCAAGCAAGATTCTAATCAAACCCCACTAAGCCAAGAAGCTATGCTAGAGCTAAAAGCCCAAATGGCAAACGCAAAGGAGCAAGAGCAACAAGAGATTCTAGCTACACGAGAGGAGCTAGAAGAGCAAGAATTATGGGAATATATGTGCGATGCACAAAAATGGTGGTGGTGGGGCTGTGAAGATACCCATTATTATGATATAAAATCTAAGCAGTGGATAGACTACACTACCTATTGGAGTAGCCGCATTAAAACCAAGCTAGAATCTCAAGGAGTCTTTATGAGTGATGTGGAGTTTATGAG
The DNA here is from genome assembly GCA_963559865.1 of uncultured Helicobacter sp. Lineage (GTDB taxonomy): Bacteria > Campylobacterota > Campylobacteria > Campylobacterales > Helicobacteraceae > Helicobacter_C. The sequence goes on along the minus strand of CAUWMC010000002.1, from coordinate 134,766 downwards.
ATTAGTTTGCCTCTCGCACCCTCTCATAGCTTCATTAAATTGCGAGTGGTGGAGAGATTATTCAGTCCCAGTCCTTGATTTATATGGTTTATACCTTGAGCTTAATGATTTTATAGATAAATACGCAACATACGAGAAAGCACCCAATGATTTTGAGGGTTGCACCCTCACTTGCTCACAGAATCCACAAGATAAATAAGATTTTGCCAAATAATATTTGTTTTGTCATTTAGTCCTATCTCACAAGTGCTAGAGCTTGAAAAGCCAAGGCGTAGTCTTTTGTGTTTTTGTGCTTTGTTTTGCGTGGAGGATTGTTTTGTAGATTCTAAGTTAGAATCTATTTTTTCACTTTCCATTTGGGATTCTAAGATTGTGGAGCTAGAATCGTGGTTTTCTAAAGAAACATCGGCTAACGCCGAGCGGTATTCCTTGTTTTGCGAATCTCGCAAGGCAGATAAGACTAAAGGTCTATCAACGCCGCGAGATGAAGCAATCCGCGATTCTAGCCCGCAAGCTGAATCCCCTCTAGAATCCCCTTTTTGTTTGTTTGCGTAAAACTCACTTAACTCCCGCAATGCCGAAGCATTTAGCTCACTGCAGATAAAGCCCTTATTCCCTGCAAAGCCACAGCATTGTGTTTTAGAATGCACGATGACTTCGCCGCTCGTGCAGGTTTTGGCAATGGATTCTAAGGATTTATCCCATTTGCCTTTTCTTGTCGCACACATCGCATAAAGGGCAATATCCTCAACTAAAGGCGTGATAGTAAGCCTTGGCAAAAGAGTGGATTCTATAAATTCGGGCATATCTAAAATAGTGAGAGTAGAATCTAGCTCTTGTAATCCGCTTTTTAGCTCATAGCTACACGCGCTATGATCGCATACGATGTGGATTTGCTCTGCACCCTTGCTCCGTAGCTCTTCCACACTAGAATCTAATGCCCTATACACTTCTTTGCGTTTGGCTTCTGCACTTTGCGGATAGTCTTTATACGCCTTGCCACAGCAAAGATTGTTAAGATTATGCGGATATACTACGCTCACACCAGCCTTTTTACACAAAGATTCAAAGACTTCTTGCAAAGCTCTTGTATCTTTCAAGCTTGATTGTGGAGCAAAGGAGCGATTGATACAGGTGCTAAAGTATATGACAGATACTTGGCTAGATTGTGCGTTGCTTGTAAAAACTAGTTTGGATTCTAGCTTGTAGGCATTTGCCCTAGGTAGTGAGCGTGGGATATAGGGCAGGAATCTCATCTTTTTGCTTAGGGTGTTTAGCGTGTTTTTGCCAAAGATTGCAAAGCCAAAGTTTGCAATATGTAAGCCCCCTTTAGCAAGGCTAAGTGTGGGGCTAAAGTGCTTGGCACTTTGAGTTGCTATGAAGCGAGAGATTGCACTTTTTGTGCTAGGGCTTAGCTTTTGTGCGATTTTAGCACTATCAATTTCTAGCGGACAGGAGAGGGAGCACATAGAGCAGGTGGCACAGGTTTCGATGCCAAAATATTGATAATCTCGTTTTAACTCTTTTAGTTTTTGTGCGTTGTCTCTTAAATCGGCGATTGTTTTGCCCTGCCCTATTTTCTGTGTGCTTACTGCCTTCGCACTAGATTCTATAACGCTTTTAGAAACCATAGAATCCGCCCCATTAAGCAAAGCCTCTAGTCTTGCGATTTCCTTTCGCACGGCTATTCTCTGTCTTGGTGTCAAAGTTAGCTCCCTGCTAGGGCAGACTTTCTCGCAAAATCCACATTCCATACATTGATTGATAAAGTCTTCTACCTCGCTGCTTTGCTTGAGATTTTGCGTGTGGATTTGGGGATTATCGCTGATGATGACATCAGGATTGATAAGGGCGTGTGGGTCAAAAATCTCTTTTATCCTGCGATTTATGGCATATGCCTTCTCACCCCACTCCTTTTCCACAAATGGCGCTATCATACGCCCTGTGCCGTGTTCCGCCTTTGTGCTGCCTTGCAGGGCAATCACAGAATCTACCATCGCTTCCATAAATTCCGCAAACGCTTGACTCTCCTTTTCATCATTGAGATTAGGCGTGATGATAAAATGCACATTCCCACTTAAAGCGTGTCCAAAGATAATGCCTTCAAAATTAAATTGGTTAAAAAGCTTGGTAATAGAATCTATGCCTTGTGCGAAAGTGTGGATAGGGAAGCAAATATCTTCAGTGATGACAATGCTTCCGCTTGGGCGATTCCCAGCCGCAAGGGGCAAAAGGGCTTTGCGGATTTTCCACCACGATGCCATAAGCTTTTCATCACTGCTAAAATGCACACCAAAAAGGCTTGGCACAGATTCTAGCTCTTTACTTATGTGAGCGATTTTAGAATCTAGCTCCTTTTGTGTGCTAGATTCTAATTGCACTAAAATCGCACAAGCCCCACTTTCTATTTGCCCTAGCTCAAGCGGTGCGTTTTCCAAGCTTTTAGCAGAATCTAAACACGCATAGTCCATAATCTCCGCTGCACTCACAAGGCTTTCATTCCTTGCTAGAATCTCCACCGCCTTTGCCCCAAGAGCTAAATCTTTGTAGAAAAGCAGGGCACACGCTTTGTAAGCATAGTCTTCTACGCATTCATATTCTACAGAAGAGACAAAGCCCAAAGTCCCCTCCGCACCGATAAAAAGATGATTTATAATGTCTTTTATCTCGCTAAAATCTAGCAGGGCATTGATACTATAACCGGTTGTATTTTTGATAGCAAACTTTCGCTTGATAAGCTCGCAAAGCTCTGTATCTTGCAAAATCTCTTCCCTTAGGGCTAGAAGTGCATCTGCCTTATTTTTATGTTTTTGCAAAAAGGATTCTATGCTTTCATTTGGCTTGGCATTCTTGCTTGTATCAAGGATCGTGCCATTATGCAGGATAAATCGCGCGGATTGTATGGTGTTATAGCTATTTTGCTTCACTCCACAGCACATACCGCTAGAATTGTTTGAGAAGATTCCACCAATCATTGCATTATTGATAGTGGCGGGGTCTGGTCCTATCTTTTTACCATAAGGCTTTAGTGCTTCATTTGCTTCTACGCCAATCACCCCACAGCTACATTTTATGCTCTCCGCATTGCCTATAATCTCAATATCCTGCCAAAACGCATTAGCTAACACCAGCACAGAGTCACTACACGCCTGTCCGCTTAGACTAGTCCCCGCGGCTCTAAAGGTAAGCGGGGTGTTGTGCTTTTGACTAAGTGTAAAAAGCGTGATGATTTCATTTTCATTCACCGCCCTTACCACAACGCGTGGCACATACGCATAGCAAGAAGCATCAATCCCATAAGCAAAGCGGCGGAGATAATCTGTGTAGATTCTATCCTTAAATGTTTCCTTTGCTTCAGCAATAAAGCTTTCAAAGTCCCTATATTGTGTTGTCATTTACACTCCTTTGGCTTAATAGTTGGGTTCATCTATGATGACTTGTTGGTGCTCTATCACCCCACTTTTGTCCCATTTCTCTGCATTTTGTTCTATAATCTTTTCTAGCTCTTTGGCTTTATAAGTCATACCTGCATTATATTTTAAGCTACTTGTATCCCATAGATTAATATTTTGACTAAAGTTTGTCGCTCCGTCAAACATTCCTGCCATATTCTCTACCTTACTTGTATCCCACTTGGTAATATCTAGGTTGAAATCTTCACGCCGATAAAACATAAATTTCATATCCTTGACATTACTTGTATCCCAAGATTCTATACCTGCTAGATTTTTTCTTTTACCGCCATTTTCTTTGTAGCATTGAAACATTATAATATCCCATTGCTTAAAATTGTTACGCCGAATCTCATTTATTTTCCCTTCATCATATAGCCAATCTATACGAAAAATTTCCCGATGATCTTGATACCCTCCACACAGCTCTCCGGGTAGCCATTCTTCCGCCCAGCTACCCCTACCTTCAGGATCATCAAATACAGGATAGTAGTGATTTCTCAAGTGATTTGCAAATAAAAAGCTCATATCTGTAATGGCACTCGTGTCAATCTTTGCAAGATCCACGCGTTTGTCATTGATAAGCTCCACAAGCTCATCTCTATTTTGCGGAAAGTAGGGTAAGCCCTTTTTTGATTTTGGCTTTTTAGATTTGCCTACATCTGCTTGACTACATTGATAGGCATTAGCGTAATAACAGGCATTTGCACTTTGCAGTAAGCAACCATTCTGCAAAAACTCACAGACTTTTTTCTGCGAGGCTTCTTGCTGTGAATTATCATAGTAGTTGCTAATCCCCATTATCGCAAACTTAAACCAAGTCCTTGCTCCGTAAAACTCATCTGCAAACATCGCACAATATAGGCCAAATCCCTGCAAACAAGCACTTTGAAAAAGTTGTGCCATCAATCGTATCTGTGCGTTGCTCAAAAATCGCCGCCAATACATCGTTATTATCTGCAATAATTTTATGCTCACTCTTTTTCAAATCCATAAAGCTATAATACAAACTCACACAGCCCGTAGGCTCACCTAGCTCACAAGCCCTAGTATTAAGATATTTCCGCACACTAAATTGTGGCAAACTAGAGGGCTGAAGTTTTTCAACCTCTTTGACTAAATCTTTATATTTATCATTAAATCGCTCAAAGTCCTTTTCTCTAAAAAACTTATTTAAAGCCACACAAGAAAAGCCACTATCTATATATGTTTTTCTAGCCATACAACGAGCCTGTAACTTGTTTAGATGTTTTATATAATCCTTATCTTCAAATACACTTGGACCTGTAAAATCTTCTGCCGTCTTTGCATAGATCCTTGCATATTCAATAAACTTATATTGTGTCTTAATTTTCTCAAGGCAAGCCACTTCTAAGCCCTTTTCACACGCTAAACTCAACGCATTCAAGCCCTTTTTGGCATCATTTTTTTCCAACTCAAATTTCCCTTCATCAAGCAGACGCAAAACTTCCTTATACCATTGCTTTTGCTCTTGGCTAAAATCTTTGGCAAAGATATAAGATTCTTGCTGGGAGTGCAAAAATCTTGGGATAAGAGCTTTTGTTTTTTGCAAAAGAATAGCTTCTGTGCTTTCATCTGGAAAAAAAGCATATTGTTCTTGGTGTAAGCTTCTTTGCGTAGAATCTGCTGCACTCCCTATACATACCCATAACATCATACAGAGTAAGATTTTTATAATGATATAAGAGTAAAGATTGATACAGATTCTATTCTTCAAATATTCCTTTGCCTCAAGCATAAAGCCTTCAAAATCCCTATATCGCATTGTCATTTACACTCCTTTTGGTTGTTTTAGCCTCGCACATCAAGCAAACTTTCTTTAAACTCATACAAAGGCTTAAGGCTAGAATCTAGCGTGATTTTACTTAACTTAAAGCCTTTAAGGAGTGAAAGATTTTTTTCCAGCAAAGCTTTTGTGCTTTCATACATCACTTTAAGGCTTAAGGCATTGCCACCTTTTGTAATGCTAATCTCACCTTCAATAATACCAAGGGAAGGCATTATCGCACTAAAACGCATAGTATTTGCCCCTAATCTTTTCATTTGTAAAATCTCATTCTTTTCAGTGATAGTAAGGCTTAACACCCCGCTTTTTAGTCCAAGCAAAAGATTGCTTAAAAATAAAAATTCCTCCCTGCTTTGAGCAAGGGCGAGTTTTTGACTTAAAAAGTCTTTGAATCCTTCAAATATGTCCTTTTGCTCCCCTAATTCCTGTAAATCCTGCAAACTAAACTGCAAAGGGGCTTTGCTAAAAGATTCTAAAATATGAGGCTGCAAGATAAGATTTTTTAAAGTGATATGCCCTAGAGAGCTTTTGCCCATTTCACCCCAATACTTCTGCCCGATAACAAGCTCTTTATGGCTTTTACTTTGAATCTGCTTAGATCCTACTTGCAAGAGATAGGTATCTCCTTTTGTTTGAGCTAGAACTTTAATCAGCATAGGCAAAGCAGCATTGTATGTCGTGGGGCTAGAGGCTTTTAGGGCTTTTGTGAGATTGGCAATTTTTTGTATCATTAGCTCATCTTTGGCGGTATTTTGAGACTTTCACAAGCTTTAGCTATGCCAAAGGCGACTTCAAGTTTTGAACCATTGAGACTTTGAGTAAAATCGTGTGTAAAAATGTTTATCGTGTTATTATCTGCACCAAAAGGGTTTTGCGCCCCTATGACATTAAGGCACACCATATCACATTGTTTAGAATCTAGCATAGCTTTTGCATAATGCTTGGCATTGCTCTCATCAATCTCTGCTTTAAAGCCTATTTTATACGCAGATTCTGGCGGAATTGAGGCAAGAACATCTTGTGTTTTGAAACATTGCAATGTGAGCATATCGCCCACCTGCTCTTTTTTAAGCTTATTTTTTTGTGGCTTTGGTGCATAATCTGCCAAGGCTGCAGCCATAAAAACAAAGGGTTTGGATTCTGCATTGTGTATCAGCTCGTGAATCTTATGGCTAAAATCCCCAACACTTTGAGCTTTAATCTGTGTAATATGCTTTGGCAAAGTGGTAGGAAAAACACTTGAAAGCAAACTCACTTTTGCCCCAAGCGTATAGAATACAATAGCTAATGCACTTGCTTGTTTGCCACTACTATGATTTGAGATAAATCGCACTTCATCAATACTCTCTTTTGAGCCACCACCTGTAATGATAACCTCCCTATCCTGCCAAAATACATTTGTATGTAGCCCACGAGCTAGCCTAAAAATAATCTCATCAATCTCCGCTAATGCCCCATCTCCCACTTCCCCACACGCTAAGAGGCTTGAGCGAGATTCTATACACTCAAAGCCAAGATTTTTAAGTGTTGCAATGTTGCGTTGGGTTTGTGGAGATTCTAGCATAGTTGTATTCATCGCAGGAGTAATAAATTTTTTGGCACTTGTGGCTAAAAGTGTAGTGAGTAAGACATTGTCCGCTATGCCACAAGCGATTTTAGCAATGGTATTTGCACTCGCAGGTGCTACAAGGACAATATCCGCCCATTTTGCATAAGTAATGTGATTTGCCCCATTTGCAGCACTTGATTGATTATACCACGATTGATTGTGTTCAGTTAAGACAAGATTCCCGCTCATTGCCTCAAAGCTTAAAGGCGTAACAAATTTGCAAGATTCTTCACTCATTACAACCTTGATATTAGCATTGTATTTTTTAAGCTGTGAGATACACTCAAGCATTTTATACACGGCGATTGAGCCACTTATAAGAATAAGAATATTTTTGTTGTGGAAAATATGTTGCATTCACTCTCCTTTGTGTGCTAGAGAATCTAGCACAAGAGAGCTTATTTTTTAGTTATTTTGAGAGTTCTTTGATAAATCTATCTGCAAGGTAAGGACCATCGCCATTTGAACCAATGAGCTTAATTTTATCAACAATGCCTCTAAAGAGTGCTTCTTCCTCGTGCTGCTCACTCACATACCATTGCAAGAAGTTGAAAGTCGCATAGTCCTTGCTTTGCAAAGTAAAATCCACAAGCTCATTAATGGATTGCGTAATTTTTTGCTCGTGTGCGTAAGTTTTTTCAAACACATCAAGCAATCCGCTAAAGCTAGATTCAGGAGCGGCGACTTGAGCAATACTCACTTTAGAATCTGTTTCATTTAAATAAGTGATAAGTCTTTTGGCGTGTCCACTTTCTTCATCAGCGTGTTGGAAAAGGAATAGCCCCGCACCATCAAAGCTGTTTTCATAGCACCAAGAACTCATACTTAAATACAAGTTTGCCGCATACATTTCTTTTGCGATTTGTTCATTGAGCATTTTTACAATTTCTGTCTTAATCATTTTGACCCCTTTAATGAGAATTTAAAAACGCGAAATTGTATTTTGTATTTTCTAATAAGTTGCTTAAAATTTTATCATTTTTGAATCATTTTGAGAATTTCATCATTGTCAAGCCACCAAGAATTACTCTCGCTGCTATACTCAAAGCCAGATTCTACCTCTTTGCCCTTCTCGCCTTTGCGTGTTGTGTGATAATCAATAGGGGTTTGAAAATTAATCGTTGGTGCGATGATAAAAAATTTATCAAATTCAATACACAAATGAGAATCATCTTTTGGCACCATTACTTCGTGGAGCTTTTCTCCGGGGCGTATGCCGATGATTTTATGTGTTAGATTTGGTGCTATGGCGTGGGCTAATTGTGTAATTTTCACACTTGGAATCTTAGGGATAAAAATCTCTCCCCCGTGCATTCGCTCTAAACTTTGTAGCACAAACTCCACGCCAGATTCTAGCGTGATAAAAAACCTACTCATACGCTCATCAGTGATAGGCAGCTCTTTTGCTCCTTCACGCATAAGCTTTTGAAAAAATGGCACAACAGAGCCACGAGAGCCTATTACATTGCCATAACGCACAACGCTAAATTTAGAATCTTTACTTCCCTTAATGTTGTTTGCTGTTACAAAGAGTTTGTCTGAACACAGCTTTGTCGCACCATAGAGATTAATGGGATTTGCCGCCTTATCCGTGCTTAAAGCGATGATGTGTTTGACATTATTGCTTAGGCACGCACTTATCACATTACTTGCTCCATCAATATTGGTTTTAATGCACTCCATAGGATTGTATTCTGCGATTGGCACGTGCTTTAACGCCGCAGCGTGGATACAAATATCCACACCATTTAACGCCACTTCAAGGCGGCTTTTATCCCGCACATCGCCGATAAAATACCGCATTCTTTTATCGTTAAAAATCTGTGCCATTTCATATTGCTTCAATTCATCGCGACTATATACAATAATCTTTTTAGGATTATGCTCTTTTAAAACTTTTTCAACAAACTTTTTCCCAAAGCTCCCCGTCCCACCTGTGATTAAAATAACTTTATTCTCTAGCATAACTTCTCCTTTTTGTCCGCCTTATTTAACATAGCCTAACTCTTTAAGCTTGTTGGCAATTTTTACAAGCAATGGTCCTCCATTCCCCCCACTTCCGCCGTGTTCAATAAGAATTGTTACCGCATATTGTGGATTCTCATAAGGCAAAAACGCAGTAATCCACGAATGAGAGCGGTGAAAATACTCCATATCTGCTTCTCTCACACGCTTTTGAATATCTTGTGGAATCCCGACAACTTGAGCGGTTCCAGTTTTACACGCAAGGCTTACTTTTGTCCCTTGTGTGCGAAAATACGCCGTTCCACCCGGGACTGAACACACTTGATACATTCCCTTTCTTATCACATCAAGTTTGGATTTTTGAAATTCACTTAAGACATCTTTAGATTCAAAGATGGCAGGTTCAGCATTAAAATCTTTTGCAAAATGTGGTGTTACAAGCTTGCCCGATGCAATAAGGGCGGTGTATCTTGCGATTTGCATAGGGGTTGAGAGAAAATAGCCCTGCCCGATAGAAGTGGTAATCGTATCGCCACCATACCATTGCTCCCCGTATCGGCGGAGCTTCCACTCCGGACTAGGCAGAATCCCTGCAACTTCATTTGGAATATCAATACCGGTGAGTTCGCCTATACCCATTTGGCTTAGCACACTTACCATATTTTCAATACCTGCTTTTTGAGAAAGCGTGTAAAAATACACATCAACAGATTCTCTAATCGCCTTTATTGCATCAGAGCTTCCGTGTCCTGAAGCCTTCCAGTCGCGGAATTTACGATTACCAAACTCTATGTAGGGCGGTGTTTGAATGACACTATGCTCTGTAATCCCAGCAAACTCTAAGAATGCCAAAACCATACCCATTTTAATAACCGAGCCGGGCGGATAGCGTCCATAAACAAGCTTGTTGATGAGAGGTTTATGTATATTTTCTGTAAGCTCTTGCCAATTTTTATGACTAATCCCATCAACAAAGAGATTGATATTATACTCCGGATAGCTCCCAGCAGCTAGAATCTCGCCATTATGGACATTCATCACAATCACCGCTCCAGAGTGAAAGCTAAAATCTCTATCAATGCTTTCTTGCAGTTTTAAATCAAGTGAGAGACGCAAATCATTGCGTTTTAGCACATCATCTTCTTGCAAAAGCTGCACTTGCTTATACAAAGAGTTGATTTGTGATTTTCTATATCCTGCTTCACCTTGCAAATATGTATTGTAGGTTTTTTCAATGCCATCTTTGCCTATGACTTTGCTGTATTGTGAAAGGGGATTTTTTTGTATATCATTATCATTTGCCTTTGCCACATAGCCAATCACGTGTGAAGCCGCACTTTCATTAGGATAAAGACGCTTGCTATTAGCTTTGATAATGATAGTTGAAGAGCGTTTCAAATACGCATAGATATTAAGCATTTGAGCATACGGCACAAAGCTTACTAGCTCAACTGGAGCGTGATTATAAGCGTGATTATTTTTTTTGTATGTTTCTATGAGTTCTTCTTTATTAAGATTTGGGAGAAAAGAGACAATTTTATCTACCGCAGATTCTATGACTTGCTTATTGCGAATCTTTGGAATAAGTGAGATGGAAAAGCCTATTTCATTAATCGCCAAAGGCTCGTTGTTTCTATCAAGGATAAGCCCTCGCATAGGCAGCAATACTTCCGTGCGTATGGCATTTTTTTCAGCAAATTTTTCATAATACTCGTGATTAATGATATTAATCACAAATAAACGCATACAGATAATAAGCCACACAATAACAAAAAAGATGATAAGAAATTTATAACGCAAACTCATCATAGAAACATCACTATTACAATTTCAATCGCTACATAATACAGCATAATAAAAAAAGGTGGTGTAATGCTGCTCCCTGTGGCTATATCAAGAATCATAGCCACGATATATAATCCCAAATAGGCTAGGGCAACATAGCTTGCTTTGGCAAGTTTTGGTGTATTAAGAAATGTTTGAATACTTGGGACAACCAAAAGCGCAAGGAATACAAATAGTCCTAAAAGCATACCCATAGGTAGATTGTTTTCAGATTCTATAAGAGCTACACCAAAGAGTAATGCCATAAAAGAATAGAATCTATCCTCTTTATCAAATTTCATAAATAGCCCCAAACACACGCCAATAAGCGGTGGAAGCCATATTGTCATACTTGCTAGGCTCTGATAAGCATATAGCCCAATAAAAAGAGCAACGCCTAAGAGAGTTTGTTTATAAGAGCCACTTCGTCGCATATTGGAAAATGTTTGCATTTGATACAATCCGCCCATATTTTGTGATTTGGTAAAAGTGATTTTTCTATTATAGCAAAACCTAGCCTTTGGAACAACTTCGCTTTATATGTCAAAACAAGCACTTCTTGAATCCCAAGTTCTTTTCCCTCTTGCAACGCTCTTGCTACTAGATCACTCCCAAGCCCAAAGCCACGAAAAGAATCTTTAACCACCAAAGACCGCACTTCAGCCAAACTCACTGAATATACATATAACGCACAAAATCCCGCAATCTCCCCACTTTGCTTATCTTTTGCTACGATGTAGGAGCGGATTGTGTTTGCCATTTCATCTTCGCTTCTTTCCAAAATTACACCATTTTTTACCTCTTGGCTTACAATTTCACGCATTTCTTTAATGTCAGCTAGTGTAGGCTTTATAAATTCAAACTCCATTTTCTACCCCCAAAGTAAAGTCTAAGATTCTCTCACGCAGAGCGGGAATTGAAGTCATCTTATGGCTTTGAGCAGTGATGCTACACACATAGCTTTGCGTTTTTGAATCTGTGAGATTTTTTTGATTGAGTTTGTGCTGCAAGGAGCTTAGAGCATTTTGCTTGAGCTTATCAGCTTTTGTATAGATTCTTAAAATCCCTTGATCGCCCTTGCAAATCTCTTGTAAGAATTCCCCCACACTTCTGTCAATATCTAAATCTATATGGCGAGAATCCACCAAATGCAAAAACAGCTTGATAGATTGCCGTGAAAGCAAAAAATCAAGCAGATTCTTCTCCCATTCTTTTTTTATGCTTTTACTCACTTTTGCATAGCCAAATCCGGGCAAATCCACAAAACTTAGCGGTATTTTTTGACTATCTTTAAGCCATAGTGAAGAGAAAAAATTAATAAGTTGCGTTTTTCCCGGAGTTGAAGAGCTTTTAGCTAATGGGGCATTAAGCAGGGCATTAATAAGTGAGCTTTTGCCTACATTGCTGCGTCCTAGAAATACAATTTCAGAAGTATAGGGTGAAGGGGCATTTTTAGGGTTTGTGGCACTTGTGATAAAAGTAGATTCTAGAATCTGTATTCCATTTTGCGTAAGATGTTGAGGTGAATCTTGCCTCCTTGCCTCTTTTAGATTCTGTGTCATCATTCTTGCTTTTTGTCTTCAATGATAAAGGTAATCACGCCGGGCTTTTGATTTGATCCTTTGATTGAGGCTTCTTGGGTTTTTGGATTAAACACAATGACATTGCCTTTGATGGTGTTTTTTTTACCTATTTCTTCAATCATTGCATTATCAATGAGCTGATATTCATCTTTGCCTACATCATAAATCGCTTTTTTTGCCTTGCCTTTCATCTCTTTGTCAGGCATTTTGGTATGGAATTTTACATTGCCTATGGCTGTATATTTTTGTGGGCGATTTTTCTTATCTGTTTCTATAATAACTTTATCCGCCCATAGCGTATCCCCGCCCTTTGTTACGACAACTTCGCCATTAAGCTCTGTAATGCCTTTTTTCATATCGCTTTGGAAGTTTTTTGCACTCACTTGCAAAAGCTCCTCTTCCCCCCACGCATACACGCACAAAAAGAGCGTAAGCATAAATTTTAATATATATCTGCTCATAATTTATTCCCTATGATAATATCTGCTTTGAAAGTATCTGCCTTAACTTCCTCTGTAACAGAATCATAAAAAATATTCTGCCCTGTGGCTGTTGTGGTGTTATTACGCAGAATAAAGTCCTCCTTGCCTTGAAAAATGCGTTTATTGTAATCATACACGCCCCATTTACTCCAAAAGCTTAGCCCATCTAGCCGTAGATAATCCGCCCCTTGAGAAAAGGTATAGATTCTATCTTTGCTTAGCACATAAGGAGCATAGAGGTATTCATTGAGTTTATTATTCGTTTGATGGATAAATAGCTCATATAATTCCTCTCTATTCTCAAACCGCATTGCCAAAGTTCCTTCCGATATAGCTTGACAATATTCAGGAGTAAGCATATAGAGTGTAAAATTTGTCATCTCAAGATTTGGCACTTCCTTGCCAATGGCTTTGTGCAAATCGTTATCTTGTGTAAAAAGCACCATACTGCTTAAGCTAAAGCATAAAAGTGCGAAAAAAAATCCATAGATTCTATAAGAAATATTTTTCAAGCTTTTTGTCCCCATTAAGCTTTAATACATCTTCTATCATCTCACGCACAGCTCCATCGCCACCGCGAGATTTTAAAACTTTATAGGCATATTTTTTTAATGCCTTTGCTCCATTTTTTGGCATATAGGCTTTTTGGCAGATTCTAAACATACTCAAATCATTCAAATCATCACCTATACACGCCACTTCACTTGCCTTAAGATTAAGCTTAGCAAGAAGCTCCATAAGCACTTCGCCCTTGTTTTCTATCCCCATAAAAATATGTTCAATCCCTAGCTCGTGTGCTCGTTTTCTCACCATTTGAGATTCTCGCCCTGTGATAATGGCACTTTGATAATTTAAGCGTCTATTCCACACATTGATGGCTAGTCCATCGCGTATATCAAAGCTTTTTAGCTCTTCACCTGATTGTGAATAATAGACCTTGCCATCACTTAGTGTGCCATCAACATCAAATACAAGCAGCTTTATCATAATGTCCCCTTTGTTGAAGGTATGGAGATTCTAGGATTTGTATTCATAGCGCGTCTAAAACTCACTGCAAAAGCCTTAAACATCGCCTCTATGATATGGTGCAGATTTTTACCTCGCTTTAGCACGATATGCACACTTAGTCCAGCATTCAAGCATAATGCCCTAAAAAACTCTTCTGTGAGTTCCACATCAAAGCCCCCAACCATTCCTTTAAAGGGCAACTTATAAGCGTGAGTATCAAAAAGCAAGAATCCGCGATTGCTTACATCAATATCGCACTCCACACACGCTTCGTCCATTACCACACTTGCATTGCCAAATCGCTCAATACCCACCACCGGATAAATCGCTTGATTTAAAGCCTTGCCTAAGAGTATGCCACAATCTTCTATACTATGATGTCCATCAACATCTAAATCGCCCTTGCAAGTAAGCTTTATATCCATAAGGCTATGTTTGCCTAAAGATTCAAGCATATGATTAAAAAAGCCTATGCCACTTTGAATCTCCACATTCCCACTGCCATTAAGATTCAAAGATAAAGTAATATCTGTCTCTTTTGTCTTTCGTGCCAATTCTATACATTGTGTTTGCATCTCCATAGCCCCTGCTCCTTTCAAGTATCAATATGCTAGATTCTAATCACGGATAAAAAATCCCCCCTGAATCTGTGTGTTTTTCTTTAAAAAATCTCTCGCTTCCTGTTCGCTTTGGAATCCTCGCAAAAATACACGATAAATAGGTGCGCCATCTAGCTCAAATTCCTGAATCGTGCTTTGATAAGGTGGCATATGTGAAAATCGCTCTTGGGTAACTTGTGCGCCCTCTTTGCGTCTAAATGCTCCCACTTGGATAGCAAATGCCCCACCACTTACCGATTTTGGTGTGTTATCTACCTTAAACTCATTGCTTAGCACATCATCACTTTGCACATTTTGTGCTTCTTGTTTATTGTCTTTGTTAATCACACCACCAAAGCCGATGACCTCTAATCTCACCTTTGCTGTGCCAACTTTTACCATATCAATATCTTGAGCTGCAGCATTGCTTAAATCAATAATCCGCCCTTCCACAAAAGGACCTCTATCATTAATTCGCACAATCGTGCTTTTGCCGTTTTCAACATTAAGCACTTTTACAACCGTATTCATAGGGAAAGTCTTGTGTGCGGCGGTGTGAGCGTGCATATTGTAAGTTTCACCATTAGAAGTTTTTTTCGCGTGAAAGTCCGGACCATACCAGCTTGCATATCCATCAAATTTATCACCAAGGCTCACTTTCTCGGGGTAATACCACTTCCCAGCAACTTGATAAGGACGCATTGTCGCTTCTTGGATAGCCGGAGATTCTCGCATAGAGTTACCACCAATATTTGGCGTTATGCCTTGATTAAAAGCATCTAAATCATCAAAACTATCATTGAAGCCTTTAGCCTTTGTGCCACTCTCACTCCACTCTGCATTTTTCTCCACGCAGCCCAAAAGACACAATCCAGCAAAGATATAAACCCATACAACATAAGAAAATTTCATACTTCTCCTTTTATTTATCATTGGCTACCTTATCGCGTAGCTATTTATCTTTTGCAGCAATTGTAGCAGTTTTGCCCTTAAGCTTAGGGATAGTCAGCTCTTGATTAATGCTTATATGTGAGCCCTTGATATTATTGAGCGCTTTAAGCTCACTTAGTGGAATCTTATAGTTTCTTGCAATGGTGCTAAGGCTCTCGCCCTTTTGCACAATATGTGTAACAAACACAGATTGGGCGTGATGCTTTTCATTAAAATTTTGCTTAAATGTGCGGAGCCTATCATAGGGAAGATAGACATTATAGCGTTTGTTGCCCGGCGGGAGAAAAGAGCGTGTAAAGTGGCGATTATACTTTTGCAACTCACTTAATGGAATCTTTGCACTCTTAGCAATAGCACTTAGCGATATACCACCTTTTACATCAACACTTGCAATGCTATCTGTCGCACCGCGATTAAGCAAGTAATCCGCATTTTGAGCTTTTAAAAAATCCACATCATTAAAAAGTAGGCTCATCGCTAGAATTGTGCGGATATAGTTACGCGTTTCCGCAGGGATATATTGAGCTTCATCATCAAGGAGAGTTTCAATGCGAGAATCCCCTCCAGCCTCTTCAATGCCCCTTTTTAACCGCCCCAAACCGCAATTATACGCCATTGCTGCAAGATACCATTCCCCAGTGGATTCATAGAGATATTTAAGGTATTTTGTCGCTGCTTGTGTGCTTTTAATAGGATCTTTACGCTCATCAATGTATTCATTTATCTCTAGCCCCAAGCCCCTTGCTGTTGCTGGCATAATCTGCCAAATCCCTATGGCTTTTTTTGAGCTTTTGGCATTGAGTGTAAATTCAGATTCAGCCATAGCTAAAAAAAGAAACTCCTGTGGAATCTGCTCTTTGGCAATCATATTTCTAAGTGTTGGGATAAACTCATAGCTTTGAGCAAATCTCTGCACAAAATACTGCCATCTATCTCTAATCCTTTGAGCCTTTTCATCATCGGCAATGGCTGTCATAAAGCTTGTATGCACACCAAATGAGTTTAAAATATTTGTATTTTTATTATAAGTCATTGTATAAAAGTCATCTTCTGTGGCACAGGCTACATAAGGGAGCATTGCACACAAAATAAGAATCTTTACAAATCGCATTTATACTCCTTCAGTTCTCTAAAAAGATTCTCCGCATTACTCGTGCTTGTGGCAATCACTTCATCTTGGCTCATCTCAAGCACATTTGCGAGTTTTGCCATAATCAGCGGAATATAATAAGGCTCATTGCGTTCCCCACGATGTGGGTGCGGAGTAAGGTAGGGTGCGTCAGTCTCAAGCACAATGCGTTCCTTTGGGATAAGCGGCAGGGCTTCAATCAGTCGCCTTGCATTCTTAAAAGTGCAAACCCCACCAATGCCATAATAGAATCTTTGGCTTAAGCCAAGCAAGATTCTATCCGCATTATAGCAATGCAACACACCTCTAGCTTCTTTATAGCTTTGCAAAATCTCAAAGCTATCATTACTTGCCTCCCTGATATGCACGATAAGGGGCTTATCTAAGCTTAGGGCAAGTTCTATTTGAGCGATAAAGACTTCTTTTTGCCTTAGCTTTATCTCTTCAAGATTCTGCCCCACTTCACTAGATTCAATAGATTCTGCTAAGCGGTAATAATCCAGCCCACATTCCCCAATAGCGATACACTTTTTATCTTTGGCATATTCTTGCAATGTGGGCAAATCAAAATCAGCAATATCATTTGGATGCACCCCAGCGGCAAAATACACACCCTCATATTTATGAGCTATTTCCCTAGCTTTTGGCAAGGTGTGAATATCCGCTCCGGGAATAATGATTTTTTTGACATTATGCGAAAATGCCCTTTGAATCACAGAATCTAAATCTGCATCAAAGCTTGTAGAATCTAAATGGCAATGCGTGTCTATCATATATGGAATACTCATTATAACCCTTTATCCACAATCCTTTAATTTGTTTATTTGTGCTAGATTTATGTTAGAATAAAAGGCGAGATTCTAGCATAAATATCTTTACAAACAATAAGGAGCTTAATGTTTAGTGGATTGGTGCGTGAAATTGCA
Organism: uncultured Helicobacter sp.; assembly: GCA_963559865.1. Taxonomy (GTDB): domain Bacteria; phylum Campylobacterota; class Campylobacteria; order Campylobacterales; family Helicobacteraceae; genus Helicobacter_C. The sequence continues at coordinate 117,431 of CAUWMC010000002.1, read as the reverse complement.
AGGGTAAAAAGCTTTGCGAATAACACACTTGAGATTTATACAGATTATCAAGCAAAGCTTGGAGATTCTATTGCGATTAATGGAGTGTGCTTAACAGCTATTGATTTTTTTCAAGGGGGCGTGAAAATGGAGCTAAGTAAGCATACGCAAGAGCATATCGCTATTGAACATTTTACTCCCAATGCAAAGGTGCATTTGGAACCAGCTTTAAGCCTTGGGGATAGATTTGATGGACATATTGTGCAAGGGCATATTGATGGTGTAGGCGTGATTAGCCACATTACACACAATGCAGATTCAAGTGATTTTTTTATCCAAGCAGATGAAGCGATGCTTGAGTTTATGATACCTAAAGGATCGGTATGTGTTGATGGTATAAGCCTAACGATTGTAGATTCAAATCAAAAGGGCTTTAAGCTTACTATTATCCCACATACGCTGAAAAATACACTTTTTGGGGAATATAAAGTCGGTAGAAAAGTCAATATAGAATCTGATGTCATTACGCGTAGTGTGGTAAGCACCCTGCGGAATATAATGAGCAAAAAAGGTAAAAACACCACTCTTTCTTGGCGTGATATTGATATGATGAATCTTAATTATTAGGAATGCAAGTGAGAGATAAAAAAGCCGTAGCCCTAGCCTATAATGCAGAATCTGATAATGCTCCGCGTGTGGTGGCAAAAGGGCAAAATGACCTTGCCTTAAAGATTATCGCTAAAGCAAAAGAATTTGATGTGCCATTATTTTGCAACCCTATGCTTGTGCAATCACTACTACAAATCCCGCTAGATTCACATATCCCACCTGAAATGTATAATGCTGTTGTGGAGGTGTTTGTATGGCTTTTGCAATGTGAGAAAAACGCTCAATTAAGCAAGGATATATCATAATGAAAGAGTATCTCACGCCATTTTTAAACTTCTTTAAGCGGGAATTTTATGGCTTTTTAAATGATAAATTTTCACTCTTTCTTTGCACCCTTGCACCCTTGCTTTTGGGGCTTTTTATATGGGCGGTATTTTCTCAAAGCTTTGTGCGTTCCGCTCCCATTGGTGTGGTGGATTTAGACAAAACGCCTTTAAGTCAGGAGCTTACACGCAATCTCTCTGCCATTCCTGCTATAAGTGTTACACGGAGCTACTCTAGCCTAAGTGAAGCCAAAGATGATATGAGTAGCACACAGATTTATGCGATTGTTGTTTTTCCAAAAGGTTTAGAATCTCATAGCAAAAAAGGTATTTTGACTGAAATTCCCATCTATTATAACGCCCAGCTTATGCTCGTGGCAAAGTCTATTGAAGGGGCTTTTAAGCAGCTTATTTTAACAAGCAATGTCAAAGCAAAGCTTGGCAAAAACCTTATCCAAACGCATAATATTGATGCGGCTTTGGCAAAAAGCTCTCCTATCCTTATGCAAATCACCCCACTTTATAACATTAATAACAGCTACGCACAATTCCTGCTCACAGGGATTCTGCCCTGCTCACTTATTATGCTTGTGATTTTATGTGTGATTAACTCTCTAGCTAGAGATGAAGCTGATGTTGGCTTTGTCAAAGGCAAAAAATCCCAAATGCCAGATGGAATCCACGCACGATTATATATCCTTACCAAAGTCTTTGCCTATGCGGGAATATTCTCATTGTGGTGGGGTGTGATGATGCTATTTTTTCATTTCCTTGGCTTTAGTTTTCGTGGGAGTTATATCACACTCTACATCGGGGCTTTGCTAACAATTTTGGCTTATTCTAGTGTAGGTGTTTTTGCTTACGCCCTCTTGCGAGACCATACACGGGCTTTGGCGGTAGCGGCGATTTATTGTGCGCCTAGTTTTGCGTTTGCGGGGCTTACTTTTCCGGTAAATTCTATGGGGAATTTTGCGAGTTTTTGGCATATCATTTTGCCTATTAGCCATTATTTGAAGCTTTATGTGCAGGTGGCAAACTATGGCATAGACTTTCTTGGTGCGTTAAAAACAATGTGTGAATTACTGCCCTTTTTACTTTTCCTAAGCCTTGGAATCCTCATCTACCGCAAAAGAGAAACGATACATTAACAATAAAATATTTAACTTGCAATGTTGAATTTTTAAACACAAAGACTTAGCAATCATAAGCATTAATGCAATAAACACAATTCTTTTCTAACACAGCCACTAAGGCACAAGGATATGACGCCTTGTGATACGCACGAGATTATTACTTGCTGGGTGGATAACTTTGCCGTGAATGTCAAGCAAAATGTTGCCATTATCAAGGCGTGTAAGATGTGTGCGGAAGTGATAGGGTGAAAACTCAAACTCTTGATTAGCACATTGTGTCATATCTTTTTGCTTTAAACACATTAGAGCCATTTGCTTTGCACTTTGAGCGTGAAGCCTTAGCTGTGTCTTAGCATATACACGCGAGATTGTTTGTGAAGTATGATAGCTTTGCTGAAGATAAAACGCACAAGCCAAACCAACAGAGACGATAAACAGCACCGCATAAAACATATAAAATCCGCTATGTCTCATCACTCTATGCCTACAAGTATTCCACGATAGAATCTAACCAAACGCCGCTTTTTTCACAATGAGCCTTGCTAGGCGTTTTTACACAAAGCTTTAGCTCAAGCAAAATACCTTGATTTAGGCTTATGGGCAAAACCTCAAATGAAAGCACATTGTCAATAATTGGTGCAGAATCTAACCACAATATCCCATTATCAAACCTTAAGCTATGATGAGTGATAGGCAATATAAGACTAGGGGGTTGAGCTGGTGGCTTACTAAGCGTGAGTGTATTATTTGCTCTATCCTTGATAACATAAGGGGTAAAATCACTCTGCGGCTTTGTGATAAGATATGCGTTCATTCCACTTTGCCACCCTCTCAGTGTAGAAAAATAAAGTGTATCGTTATGAGAGTGTAACACCTCCAAAGATATATGGGGAAGCAAAGTATCGCCCTGCAAAGAAGTAGAAGCATTTTTGTTGCCCCCACCAAGGAGCAAACTCTCATCTACACTATAAAAAGAAAGTCCCGTGCTTATGCCTTTTAGGGCTTGTCCTTTTGAATCTTGCAAAGATTCTATAATGGCATTTTCCAAAAGATTTTCAATCTTTAATAAAGCAATGCGAGATGTTGTGTCATTTTTGGCTTGTGTATAGGCGATGTGTTTGCTTATATCTAAAAGCATAGAGTTACAAACAAGCCCAATCGCACCCAAAATCACAATGCTCACACTCACTTCAAAAAGCGAGAAAGCGGAATGTTTAGAAGTTTTAAGCATTAGCGAATGTGAGTTGGCACAAAAAATGTCAAATTAGATTCTGTGGTGCTATGGATTTTGCCATCATAAATAAACTCTGGATTTGAGCGTGTGCGGAGTGTGGCACTAGATATGTTTGGGGACAAAAGGAGTGTTTTATAGCTTGTGTAAATGCTAGGCTTGGGGAGATTTTGAGTAGATAAAAACCCAAAGGCAAGAGCAAAACCACACGCACAGACAAAAATCCCCATCACCGCATCAAGCAACAAAAATGCACGATGTGTGCCAACTTTAGCCTTGAGAGGTTGAGACATTAGCTTTTATCTATTTTTGGGATATGAGCTAGAATCTTGAGAGCTTGTATCTTTGGCTATATCGCCAACAAACACTTCAGATTCTAAATAAGCCTTCTTTGGCGTGTCTTGAGAATCTGAAGTAAAACTCAATTCAAGGATAAACTTCCAACGCCCATTTGGGAGATTATTTAACTCTTGGCTGACAAATATGTGAGAATCACTTGTGCTAAACTCACCTAAATTAAGCAGCTTTCCTGCTTGAATGGGAGAATCTAAAAAGAGAGTAATGCTTTTTAGATTCATTGAGGGCTTATCTAGCTTGAAATTTAGGCGGACATTATTTGCTGGGATTTTAGGAATCTCACCCCTTTGAATATCAGGGCGATGAGAGGGTGCGTGATAAGGGAAAGTGAAGTCAAGGTTTTGAATCTTATCAGCATTGAGCCATATTGTGTAAGAAAAAAGAGTGTTGAAAAGATTTTGATTTGCAATAATCTCATTAATACGCTCATCAACATTGCGTTTTGTATCAAAATAAGTGCTTTCATCTTGAATGGGATTTTTTAACGCGATGGTGATAGATACGCTCACCATAAACACACCAAACAACAACACGCCAATAATGCCTAGGGGCCAATAGTTTTTCTCTTGCATAGATTCTCCTTCCTATCTTTTGCGTGTGAGATAAATCACACCAATAATACCAAACATCACAAGCAACATTGCATACATACTAAATCGCACAAACTCCCGCCCACCGCTTTCATCAACAGGCATATTATTTTCCAAACTCACATCAAAATGATGTGCTATCATATCCGCAGCTTGAGCGTAGCCATTAAGCACAATCGCCGAAATGAGCTGTGGGGTTAGAACTTCATCTTTTTGCTTTGGCAAAAGTGGCACCATATATTCATAATACACTTTTTCTTCATCAAAATATTTTTTAGGCTCGGAACTAATAATGTCAATTTTCTCATCTTCTTTCATAAAAACAATGAGTGTGTAGGGCTTGGGGAGATTCTGCAAAAGCATATTTTTGTAGGCTAAACGCCTTTGCTTTTGAGTGATTTGCAAAGTAGAATCCTGCAAAGATTCTAAAGATACATCTTCCATAGGCACAGAATCTACAACAGCGACATAAAGATGATAACCTGTTTTTAGTTGCAATTCTTGTGAGAGAGTTTGGACAAATGCGACACTCTTTGGTATCAAAAGCTGATGAGGATTATCAAGCACATAAGAATTGCGATTTTCTAACGCAGTTGGCATATCTGCATAAAGCATTAAAGCCCATAAGAAGCTAGAATACACTAACTTCTTTAGAAAAAAAGGCATTTTAAACCAAGTGTAGGAATAAATTAGGGACAAAAGGAATGACTATCGTCATAACAATAGTGATTACAATCAACGCTCCAAGGAGCTTTTCAATGGGTGTGAGTTTCATAGATTCTCCTTATTGTGCATTTATATGATGTTTGGCGTTATCTGTGCTAATTTGCTTAATCGCACTTGCATCTTCAATTTTGTAATAAGTTGTCGCTACTTCCTTTTGTGTAAGAATAGCACAAGTGCCAAGCACACCAACAACACTAAGCAAAAGCACAACCGCAACAAAATATCCTGTCAAACCATTAATACCAAATAAACCATTCATACGCTACTCCTTAGTCCGCTTGAGATTCCAAAGAACGGATAAACACATTCAATGCTTCTTTTTGGCTTGTTGCAAAGTTTGCATAATTAAATGAAGGCATTACACCAATCATTCCTTTTTTGCCCTTTTGCAACACTTCTGTTAAAAACTCTGTTGTCCCATATTTGCTTAAATCTGGTGCAAAGCCATCAAGACCACCACCATTACCCTTGCCCTCATCGCCGTGGCAAGCTGCACATTGCATTGCAAATACTTCTTTACCTTTGGCTACCTCAAGAGGATATTTTGTGCTTTTTACACCTGAAATGTCCTGCATAACATAAGCTGCCACTGCTTTTGCCTCTTCATCACTTAGCTCAACAGGTGCCATTTCACCTGCCATATACTCTAAGCCTTTGCTCCCTTCTTTAATTACTTCAATAATGCCTTCTTCTTTGCCCCATTTTGTAAGGTCTTTTGCCTTGCCATTCATACCTTCAGCGGTAACGCCGTGGCATTGAGAGCATTGCACCAAGAAGATTCCCTGCCCCATTTTTGTCATTCCATCTTCATCAAGATTATCCCAAGTAGCCGCATATTTTTGATTATACGCTTGGACTTCTTGATTATATTCCCCAATTTGCGAATACGCGTTTAATGGATAGCCTAAGAACAAATACCAAAAGCCCCAAATAATCACGCCTAAAAAGCAAGCCGCCCAGCCGATAGGAAGGTTGTTTGTCTGCTCACCTATGCCGTCCCAGCTCTCGTGTGTGAGTTCTCCATCAGCTTTGCTATCTTTAATTTTTTTAAGATACACACCCATCACAAAAATAGTGAGTATCAAGATAACAAAAGCACCTAGTAGCCCGAGTGTCGTTATATTATCTGACCAATTCATTGCTTTCCCCTTTATTGATTTTGTTGTTTATGGATAACTTCCCTTGGCTCAACAAGCTCATCATCAAGATTATCTTTCAATGCGAGATTGGCATATTTCTCATAGTCCTTCACTCCCTTGCGTTGTGAAGAATACAAGTGATACACATACCCATATAGAAACGCCACAAGTAAAAGCGTAACAATGAGATAAATCTCTTTTTGATACTCAATGATAAAACGCATAAGAGCCTCTGGTATCATTACTGCCCTGCCTGTGATACCTGTGTCGCTGCTCGGCGAGATTGCCCAAGACTATTCATATAAGCAATAAGTGCTACAATCTGCTTGACCTCACCTTTTTCAAAAGCATCTTTCACATCTTGGCTTATCATATCATCAACAACAGCTTTTGCTTCTTGCATAAAGATTTCTTTCGCTTTTGCTAAAGATTCAGCATTGCCCTTTTGGTAGCCCTCAGCACCGATCTGCACACCACCCTCAACATCATAAGGCACACCAAACACAACCTTTTGTGTATAGGCTTCAGCAAATGCGGTTTCAAAATCGGCATTCTTTGTATAAAGATGCTCATACGCTGGCATAATTGAACCGGGCACACGAGATTTTGGCTCTCTCATATGTCCATCGTGCCAATCAGCTGCATTACGGCTATCGCCAACCCTATGCAAATCTGGTCCTGTGCGTTTTGAACCCCACAAGAAAGGTCTATCATAGGCATATTCCCCACTCAAGCTATACGCACCATATCTATCCGTCTCTGCTTTAAATGGACGAATAAGCTGTGAGTGGCAGTTATAACAACCCTCGGAGATATAGACTTGTCTTCCTGCTGTTTCAAGCAATGAATAAGGCTTTAGCCCTTCAATAGGTTGAGCCTTTTTGGCAAAACCGGGCAGAATCTCAACAAGCCCAGCAATGGAAAACACGAGCAAAAATGCAACCGTGAAAAAGAATGGATTTTTTTCTAAAAAACTAAACATCTTTCACTCCTTTATGCTGCCATTGGTGTGGCATTTTGTGGCTCTTTATCAAGCACTCTGCCTGATGAGATTGTCATCATAATGTTATAAATAAACATAATGAAACCTGTCAAATACATCAAGCCACCAATTGCACGGATAAGATAATAAGGGAATAGTGCAGTAACCGTGTCAATAAAGCTATACACAAGGCTTCCATTCTCATCTACATCTCTCCACATCATACCTTGGGTAATACCTGCAATCCACATACTTGAGAAATACAAGATAATCCCTGTTGTCATAATCCAGAATTGTGCGTCCATAAGCTTTTTAGAGTAAATCTCACGCTTAAAGATTCTAGGCACCATATGGAAGCACGCAGCAATAACCATAAATCCTACCCAGCCAAGAGCCGCATCATGCACGTGTCCAATAATCCAATCTGTAAAGTGTGCCAAGCCATTTACCGAGCGGATAGACTGAATGGGTCCTTCTAGTGTGGTGAGCATATACCAAGTAGAAGCAAGGATTAAGAATTTAATCATCGGCGATTCTTTGATTTGATGCCATTGCCCTCGCATTGTAAGAAGCATATTAATCGCTGTTCCCCAAGAAGGCAAAATGAGAATAACAGAGAAAACAGATCCAAGAGTCTGAATCCAATCAGGCGTAGTTGAGTAAATAAGGTGATGCCCACCCGCCCAAATATAAATAAACATAAGTCCCCAGAATGAGAAGAGTGTAAGCTTATAAGAGAATATAGGTTGCCCAGATTCTTTAGGAAGGAAGTAATAGATTAACCCGATAATACCCGAAGTAAAGACGAATGCAACGGCATTATGCCCCCACCACCATTGCACCATCGCGTCATTTGTTCCTGCATAGAATGATATTGAATGTAGCACACTCCCCACACCTGCTACAAAATAAGTAGGAACAGCAAGATTGTTGAAAATATAAAGTGCGGAAATACCCACAAATGTAGCTATAAAATACCACAATGAGATATAAATCGTTTGCTCACGCCTTACACCCATACTTCCAAAAAGGCTAACGCCCCACAATACCCACACAACAACCACGATAAGATCAAGAGGCCAAATAAGTTCAGAGTATTCTTTTGATTGTGTTAAACCAGCAAAAAGCGAGATAACAGCAAGAGCCATAAGCACGATATAAATCCAAAAATGTGCTAAACCAATCGCACGCAAAAATGGATGCTCTTTATAAGTAATCTTTAGCACTCTTTGTCCCAAATAATACCACGAAGCCCAAATCCCACTAAGAGTAAAACCATAGATAATACCATTAGTGTGAAGCGGTCTAAGTCGCCCAAAAGTCCCGTATTCCGAAGCTAGATAGTTCAAATCTGGGAATGCCATTTGAAATGCGATAACCACCCCGATGAGTAGCCCCACAAAGCCAAATGCCATCGCAGAAAAAACAAATAACTTAGCAATTGAGTAATCATACTCGAGCGTATTTGTCTGCATGCAATCTCCTTGTCCTTGTTTTTGAAAATACGAGACTTATTCTAATGCCTTTGAAGTTATAGCTACCTTAAAAAGTTAATACAAAAATAACAAAACGCTTTCAAAGAGTAAAAAAGTTGCCTATTTTTTCTTTAAATTCTACAAAAAATCTTTCTTTTTCCTTTCCCTTTGCAAATGCAAGATTCTCTCTACACTCACCTATTTTATGGGATTCTAACAAGCAAAATTCCGCAAAGAGTAATTTTCTAAGCTTGGGTGGGGCTTGTATTTTTTGACAAAAAACTTTAAATTCCCTTGACATCGGCGGTATTGTTACATTTTTATACATATCAAAAATATCTACCGCCACAAACACCCCATATTTATTTTTTGCGATAATCAAATAATGAATCTTGCAGCAAAATCCACTCTTAAGAATCTCTTTGCGTTGAGCAAGGCTTAGCACATAGCCGCACAGCTTTGCTATCTTATCACAGCCTTGTAAAAGCCTATTTTGTTCCATCTCCACGCTTTCACACGCAAAAGCAGATTCTAGTTTAAAAATCACTCCGCCCTGACTACATATACAATCCTTAGAATCTTGCGTAAGCTCCGCCAAACGCTCTAGCCTTAGCTGTTTTACACTTAGCGTATTGAGGCGTTGTTTGTCCTGCTTAAGATACTCTAGGCTTTTAGCAATCCCCCTGCCATACTCCCTTGTCAGCTCATTAGCAAATCTCACCCGAAAAGCATTCCTCTTAAAAGCCAAATCCGCATTACTAGAATCTTCAAAATACTTTAGCCCTCGCTCTTTGCAATAGGCATAAATCTCATCTTTGCTTATAGATTCTAAAGGTCGCACGATAGGGTAGCTTATTTTAGCATTCCGCCAAGATTCAAAACCCAGCAGATTTTCCAGCCCAGCCCCACGCGTGAGCTGCATAAGCAACCATTCAAAGCGGTCATTAAGCTGATGAGCCAAAAGCAAGGTCGTATATTTATGTGTTTGTATAATCTCATCAAAAAAGGAGAATCTAAACGCTCTTGCTTGAGATTCAAAGTTTTGAGAAAATTGCGGTGCGTGGGAGATAAAGCAGCGTTTATTGTGAATCTTAGCTAGGTGCTGTGCGTAAGATAGCTCATCATCAGCTTCCTTGCGTGTGTGATAATGCACAATGGCTATGTCAAAGGGAATCTCATATTCTAAAAGCAAAAAAAATAATGCCGTAGAATCCGCTCCGCCTGAAAAGCCAAGCAGATTCTTAGAAACCATTAAGGGCAAAAGATTTTCTTTCAAGCGAATGGATAAAGGCGATAAGAGTGGGGGCATAGGCAAACCTTAAGGCAAATTACTAAAAGCCCCACATTATAGCGTAATAGCGTGGAGATTCTAGACTCTGCGTTGTCTTTTTAGACACTTTTGCGGGAGTTTGCTTTTCGTGCTTTGGCACTACCCCTTAAGGTAGCTTCTCGCACTCAAAGCTACACAACCCACAAAATTGTCTAAAAATACTTCCGCAGTGTTCTTATTTAGTAAATCGCACGCAGTTCCACCCTTTAAAGAAAAAAGAATCCAAAATCTTATCTCTTTGTGATGACACCCTTATATAAATCAGCGACAAACTTCCCTATCGCCTCGCCAAAATAGTTTTTGAAATTTTCACCATTCATCATATCACTTTTAGCATTATTGCATAAAGAGCAGGCAAGCACACAATTATCAACACTATACCCAGCATTAGAATCTTTACGCTCTATATGTGGTGTGCTATTAAACTTTTTTGAATCTAAAAGTTCCTTAGCAAACACTTTTTTTAGCAATGCAAACTCTGTGTTGCAATAATAGCACCTATCCCCTTGAGCTTCATACCAATAATAAAATTCCTCAAAATCTTTAAATCCAAACTTTACGCCTTGTCTTTTAGCACTAGATTTTTTGCTGGTAAATTTACTTTTCATAAGTTTAATATACTCCATTTCATCGCTATCAGCAAAGACTTCTGCTTCTTTATTGCTAAGATTATATCTAGCCTTAAGGGTTCTCACGCTTCTTATAAAATCCCCTTGACTTGTAAATTTTATATGTTTTTTGACAAGCTCTTGTATATCCATTTTTCACTCCTTATTTAAGTTTTGCTTGAAGGTTTTTAAGCGTTTTTTCACGCAACTTTTGCCGACACTTTTCCAATCCATTTTTAAATATATGTATTTTAAAAATGCAGTCATAATGCTCAGTCTTGTAGTTTTCAAGTATTGATGTAATGTTTTTATTGACATCATCATCAAAAGTTTTTCTTTTTGCTTTATCTTTATACCAAGGATTTTCAATAGCACTTTCATAATCCACATAGGGATATTTTTCAACCATTGCTTTCCATTTTCTAGCAAAAAGTTCCTCAGCAACAGCTACAATCCGTCCTGCAGTAGCATTTTTTTCAGCATCTTCAACATAAGAACCTGCATAGAGACGCTTATAGCTGTTTTCGTTACTCACATCATTGTATTTATCTTTTATAGCACACCAAGTGAGTTCTTTATACAAGGCGTTTTCATATATTTCAGGTTTTACTTTTGGGTCATACCAATCATTTGACTTCTTTTCATAATATTTCTCATCAAAAAGTTCAGCATATCGCCCACTGAATAAAGATTCTTTAGAATCTTGTGTATATTCATTCTCATCATCTTTGTCTTTATCACTTAGCCCTATACATTTATCAAAGGTAAGATAGCTTGCTGCATTATCACGAACATACCTAGCCAACTTCTCAAACATATCTTTTTCTAATGCTCCTGCTCTACTCATTCTATACCTTAGCTCTTTGGCTCTTGCATTTTTTTGTATGCCTATGGCTCTTGCCTCTTGGTATTCCTTTGTGCTAAGATAAGTTTTATAGCATTCATCAGCTTGTTCTGCACGATCAGGAATTGCATCAAGCCTTGCTTGGAGCTTTTTTTGATTGACTTCCACAGAATCATATAGGAATGAAAAGTTACGCTCTAGCTCCTCATCACGCGATTCAAAAAAATCGCTTATAGATTTAAACTTATTACTCCCCCAATTAGAACCAAAAGCAAGACCCTTCCAATAAGACCTAGAAGCATTTGTTATCCATAAATAAAACAATCCTTTGTAGAATTGCTCCATTCCGGGCTTATTAAAGTCTTTGAATGCACCGAGCTTTGCTTCTTTTTGAAAATTACTCCACAAAGTATCAGTAAGCTGGTATATGGATGTATAATCCACATCACACCCTTTGTCCCATCCATTATTTTCTAAATTAGCCAAGTTGTCTTCCTTATTTTTCATCTGCTCTAGATTCCATTTGAAAATGTCTTTATTCATCTCTAGCTCTAAGGTAGCAAGGGATTTTATACATTTTTGCTGGGCGGGAGTGTAGCTTTCATTAATGCCATTTTCTTCACTGCCTATATTTGCTCCACATACTTCACTTACCCTTTGGGCTAATCTCTCGTATTGATTCCAAAAATAATACCTGCCATTGCTTCCTTTATAATTTAAAGATATGGTATATATTGACCAGCCACCATTTGCGTCATTCCCCTTTAGCCCACTCTCATACAAAGCAGGAACTATCGCCGCTTGATATAAAAGCTTTGCACTCTCGCTTTTTAGCCCACTTTCTTTTACTAGCTCCTTAAGCTTACGCTCAAAATTTTTACTCATAAATTCCGCTTTTTGCTTATCATACTCATCACCATACGCCATACATACGCACAGCCCTAATACAAACACTAATCTTTTCATATTGATTGTATTCCCCCATTCTCTTACATAATTTAAAGCTCTTTTATAAAGCCACATCTCACCACACAAACACACTGCCTTTACCCACTAGAAAGCTGAAAGCTTCCTAGTGAAGCTATCTTAAGGTAGATTAAGAATTAGCCGTAGCTACAGCCATAAGCTCAAGTGTTTCTATATGCTTATTGTTTGAGTTAATCCCCATAGGCACAACAAACCAATCAATAACATACCAAATCCCTAGCCCACCAAGCGTGAAAAGCTTAAGCAAACCTAGTCCTATCTCGCCTTTATAGAATCTATCTATACCCCAAAATCCAAAAAAGAAACTTAAGAAAAACCCAAGTATAGGTGATTTCCTTTTCCCTGCCTTTTGGACAATCGCATTTGCTGCGATACCTTTTGCATCTGCCATAACAACTCCTTGTGAAATATTCTGCACAAAACGCAGAATGCAACCCTACAAAAAAAAAAAAAAACAAACTACTAATAAACATAATGGGGATTTTGCCTCATAAAGTAGGGCAAAAAGCAAGGGGATTTTAAGATTTTAAGATTTTGAAGTTTGAGATTCTAGGCTCTTACAAATGAGCAGGAACTAGAATCTTACAAGGATAAGACGCACAAAAAGAATCTAGCCAAAAGCTCAAGCTAGATTCTATATACTAAAAACATTTAAGCTTTGTGTGGATTGTGTGGGCTATGCGGATTCATAGCGTGTGGGTTGCCCTGCCCGTGCGGATTATGCGGATTTACCTGATGTGGATTCCCACTCCCGCCAATATGCTTAATCTCACCGCTTGGCAGAATATCATACGCCGCACCAAAGCCCTTGACAAACCGCCCAAGCCCAAGCTCTAACCTGATAAGATGAAAATCACTCATTTTGCGTATGGTCTTTATGCCACCAGCTCCGCCCATAGCAGATTCTAGGCTATTAAGTGCTTTGTCAAACTCGCTAGAATCTCGCTCAATAAACACCGCATTAGCACGATATTTGAGACGCTTACGCAAAATCACAGACTTTGCTTTACTCTCATCTTCTAAAAACATTACCTCTATCTTGCTTGGATTTGCCGATATGCTTTCAAAATGCTCTGCTACTTCGCTAATGTAAATATAAAGCTGCCCATCAACCTGCATAAGCGGAGAATATGAGGATATGACATTGCCCTGCTTATCAATACTTGCAATGATAATTGAGCCAAACTCTTTTTTAAAAGATTCTATCTCATCGGCTATACCGCCTAAATCCGGAGCTTTTGCCCCTTGACACAAAGAGATAATAGAATCTTTAAGACTCTTTTCATCTGCCTTTTGTGGAAACTCCACTCGCAAGGACACATTATCATTATAAACAATATCTAACCCGACAAAATCCACCCCTACAAGCTTGGCATTTTGCACTTCAGCTTGTGGATTGCCATATTTTTTACACAACGCGATAAGTTCGCTTTGATGATGCTCATTCATATGGGCTAAAATACTTTCAAAACTCATAAAAAACTCCTTTGATGATAAATTAAAGAGGGTTGCACAGAGGCTACCTTAAGGAGATAAGATAGCCTATTTATGCAATCAAACAACAAATAAGGAAGGAAAAGATGCTTTGCTAACCCACCCAGCCCTACCAAATCACGCTAGATTCTGAATCTGCGTTGTCTCTTTGGTGCTTTTAGCGGATTTGCAAGTGTGGATTTGTTGCTTTGCAACTGCATCTTCGCTCAAGGCTCGGTCATTTGCGTTTAGCAAACTCCATTCGCCTTTCGCTTGAAAACCACTAAAATCACTCAAAAATACTTCCGCAGTGTTCTTATTGGTATTTTTTAAATCCCTTGCAAACACTTTATGCCTAAGACACATCGTTAAGATTCTAAAACCCAACTATGATTTTGTTAGCAATTTTAAAAACAAGTCTCATTTTAATATACAAAAGCTTAAATACAAATTAATAACCATTATCAATTTATTAATTTTTAGAATCTGTGTCGCCTTATTCCACAAAATTTTCAAACACTTTCCATAATGTCAGCAAGATAGAAAAGGCGTAGATTCCAATGAGTGCGTAGCGGTGATTACTCAAAGTAACCTTGCTTATAAGGTAGATTCCAAATCCCACACCAACGCTTGAGCTTAGCCCCACAATAAGCCCAGAGTGAAAGTCAATCAGTCCGTGTGAGCCAAGAGATATGCTCCCAGAAATTGAAGCAAAGATAATGAAAAAAAGCGAGATAGGCACGACTTTTTTTGAGTTAAACCCCAAATAATATGCCAAAATGGGGGCAAGTATCAGCCCACCGCCCACGCCCAAGCTCACCGCGAAAATCCCCGTAACAAGCCCAGCTAGAATCATCACAGCCTTTTGTTTTGTAGGATCTGTGATAGGCGGCGTGGGATTGGCATTTGTTTTCACATCAAAGACATATTTGTAAAAACTCACTAATGAGAGTAACAAAAAAGCCAAAAGCAAGGTAAAAGAAGAGAGAGAAGCCACGATTATTCCGCTAAATGCCGCACCCATAAGCCCACCTAAGCCTACAAATACGCCATCTCGCACATCTAGCTTTTTTTTATAGATATTAATGATTGAACCCACGCTTGAAGAGAATATCATTTGCATAATGGATATGCCAATGGCAGATTCCATATCCACACCACAAAGCAAAAGCACAGGCACGATAATCACTCCGCCCCCTATGCCAAAAAACCCAGCTGCCGCCCCACTCACAACGCCCAAAATCACCAAAAACCATACACTTAATTCCACTTCCATTTATGAATCCTTATTTAAAATTTGCATATAAAGCCTTACTCTAGCCTAAATAGCACGATTTCACTAGGAGCTAAAAAACGAATAGCCGGTCCCCAAAACCCCACTCCACTGCTGACATAAAGCTGCGTTTGGCGAGGCTTGAAACGCATAGAATCCTTAATAACTTTCTTAGATTCTACATCTTTATGTGTAATATCATATAGCCCATAGACATAATGCT
Source organism: uncultured Helicobacter sp. (assembly GCA_963559865.1). Taxonomy (GTDB): domain Bacteria; phylum Campylobacterota; class Campylobacteria; order Campylobacterales; family Helicobacteraceae; genus Helicobacter_C. Next base: position 102,149 of record CAUWMC010000002.1, on the reverse strand, counting down.
GATCGAGCCACACAAGCAAAGAGAGAGGGAATACCTGCCCAGCGTGAGTATGCCCACATAAGACTAAGTCAAAATCACTCACATCATTTTCATATACAAACTTTGGCTGATGGGAGAGTAAAATGCTAGGCTTTTGCGGATTTAAGCCTTTTTTGGCAGATTCTAAATCTGGCTCTAAGTGCTTAAATCTAACCCCTGCCAAATCACTCACTCCAGCAAGATTGAAGCTCTCAAGCTCAATGTTGGTGTTATGCAAAATGTTAAGGTTGAGCGTTTGCAAATATTCTAAAATAGAATCTACCCCGTGATAATACTCGTGATTCCCAGCGACATAATACACGCCCTCTTTGCTTTTTAGCCACTTCAAAGGTTTTAAATCATCTTTAATATATTCAATCTTATCATCTGCTAAATCCCCCACAATCACCACAATATCCGCTTCCAACGCATTGATTTTTTTCACAATCCCTTCTAAAAATGCCCTGCCTAGATTCTTGCCGATATGCACATCACTTATCATTGCAATGCTTTTTTTAGTTTTTAGATGTGGAATCTTCACGCGAACTTCCCTAATAGGCGGCAAAGCAAGTGCAGCATAAAAGCCTGTGAAACTAAAGAGTAAAAATAATCCTGCCACGCCATAGTCTTTGCATTTACTCAAAAATGTGCGTCTGCTCGTGTTTATGTCATTGTGCTTTAAATCTTGCCGTGTAGCTAAGGGGCTAGTTTGTTTAGATTCTACATTTTGAATCTTGCTATAAAATCTAAGGCTAAGATTCACGCCTAGCCTTATCATATCCACCGCCACACACGCCATAAAAAGCGTGAGCGTTAAGACTAAGCACGAGCTAATGGCAAAATATTGCCAATGACTAAATTGCACATCTTTAAACACAAGCAGTGCTATCTCACCCAAAGCCAAAAAAACTAAAATAGCAATGCCAAGCCACCTTGGCAAAAGCACGTTATGGCGAAAAAACCGCATATACACATACACTTTCATCGCATTTAGCACAACAAAAACAATACCTACAAAAACAAAAATCATTGCCCTATCCCACAGCTCAATTATCACTATATGCAACATAAATCACAAAAAATTATTATATATTACAACTAATTAACATCAATGTTACACTTAAACTACTTTCATTATATATAATTAAAAATAGTTGTTTGATTTTCATCAAGTGAGGTGTATTATAGATCCCTATTTTGTTATACTTTGTGTTTTGGCAATGGCGGTTATTTCGGGCATTGTGCTAAGCTGGCTCAAAATCCCAACAATCATTGGTTATATTATTACAGGTGTGCTAACGGCATATATTTTTGATTTTAGGCTTGAAGATTCTGAAAGTCTTAATAGTATTGCTGAATTTGGTATTGTCTTTTTGATGTTTATGATTGGGCTTGATTTTAGCTTTAAAAGCATTACAGCAATGAAGCAAGAAGTGCTTGTGTTTGGTGGTTTGCAAATTGGAATCTCCATTGCATTTTTCTTTGTTGTATGCTTTTACTTTTTGGGTTTTAACTTCTCTACCTCTATCATTGTAGCAAGTGCGGTGAGCCTGAGTTCAACGGCGATTGTGCTGAAGTTTCTCAATGAAAGCTCACAAACAAAAACACCTTATGGAATGTCTTCTGTGGGGATTCTTATCTTTCAAGATATTGCGGTTATTCCTATTTTGCTAATGATTAAACTTCTAAGTGATAAAGATTCGGAGGTTGTTGCCCTGCTTTTAACGACACTTTTTTCAGCCATTATTGTGCTTATCGTGCTTGTTTTGCCCGGTAGAATCTTAGCTAAAGTATTTTTACGCTTTTCAGCAACAATGAAAACCGATGAAATCTTTGTAGGAGCGGTATTTTTAATCGTGCTAGGAGCGGCATATATCAGCAAGGCATTTGGATTCTCGCTCACACTTGGAGCATTTTTGGCAGGTATGATTATCTCAAATACACCTTATAAATATCAAGTCTCTTCGGTTTTGGTGCATTTTCGCGACATACTTTTGGGCGTGTTTTTTATCACGGTGGGAATGCAGGTAGATTTATTCTTTTTGCTTGAATATTTTATTGTGATTATTATTTTAGTCGCACTGATGATGGGAGCAAAAACGCTATTGATGTATCTCTTTTTGTGCTTTTTTAGAGGTGAGCGTGTGGGTATGCGTGTAGCCCTTTCATTAGCACAAATTGGGGAATTTAGCTTTGCGATTTTTCTCCTTGCAAGTCAGCATAAGATTCTCAATCTCACGCTTGATGGTGGAATCTTGGGTGCTATCTTTGGCGAGGAGTTTTTTGCAGGTATTACACCTGAAGAGATTTATCAATTCCTTACGCTTATGGTGATTTTCTCAATGATTGCCACACCTTTTATTCTTGATAGGCTTGATAAGGTTACAGATATTTTCTTGCGATATATGCGACCCTTGAGCTTTTTGCAGAAGAAAATAGTGGAAAACGAGCAAGATTCACAAGAAGAAGGAGATGAAAGGAAAGGGGTTGATATTGAAGGGCATATTGTCGTGTGTGGCTATGGAGAGCTTGGCAAGGCAATTTTAGAGTATTTTAAAGGTTGCAATGTGCGTTATGTCGCTGTAGATAAAAACTACAAAAAAGTGGAAGAGGCAAACAAAAAAGGAGAGCCTGTCATTTATGGCGATATTACACGGCGACATATTTTAGAGCAGCTTGGCATTAGCCAATGTGCGGCGGTGATTATTGCCATAGATTCTATTGAAACCGCACAAAGAGCATACCAAGATATTCATTCTCTCTCGCCTCTATGCAAAGTGATACTTAAAACTAAAAGCTCTGCTTTTGCCTCCATACTTCAATCACAAGGCGTATATGCTGTGGTGCATGAACGCAGAGAAGTAGCTAAGATTCTAAGTGATTTAGCCCTACAAGCAGTAGAAGAAGATATGCAACACAAGTCGGAGTAAAACTCATCTGCTTGTGTAATGTTATGGCACAAGCCTAGCTCTTTAGTCAAGCTTATCAAACATATCTAATCAAACTTGCCCCAATCAATGGGGCTTTTACCAACCTCTTGCAAATACGCATTAGCATTTACAAAGACATTACTCCCCACAAAACCTTGTGCCAATGGGCTAGGGTGCGGAGCGGTAATAATCTTATGCTTTGTGCTATCAATCAATGCTGCTTTTTTCTTAGCATAATTCCCCCATAGCATAAAGACAAGATTCTGCTTGTTTTGCGATAATGCCCTAATCACGCCATCGGTAAAGTTTTCCCAACCAAAATGCTTATGCGAAGCGGGAGAATGAGCCTTAACACTCAAAATGGCATTCAGCAATAAAACCCCCTGCCTTGCCCAAGAGCTTAAATCCCCGTGTAAAGGCGGTGTGATATGCAAAGTCTGTGCAAGTTCTTTATAAATATTCTTTAGCGAAGGTGGGATAGGCACTCCATGGGGCACACTAAAGCTTAGCCCCATAGCTTGTGGAATACACGCTCCATTCACCATAGCATAGCCGTGGTAGGGGTCTTGCCCAAGTATAATAACCTTTAAACTATCAAGGGGTGTGAGACAAAAGGCGGCAAAAATATCTTTTGGCAAGGGATAGATAAGCTCATTATGTCCCAAAGCCTCCATATACTGCCTTTTAATCTCGGCAAAATATGGGCTTAAAAGCTCATCTTTAAGGAGATTTTTCCAATCTTGTGGAATCTTTACTTTATCTAGCTCAATACTCATTCAATAATTTTTGGAACGATAAAAAAGTTATCTTGTGTCTTTGGTGCGTGATTTAGCACATCTTTGGCAATGCCACTATCACGCACTTCATCAGCTCTTAGCGGAGTTTTAAGCTCTTCTACAAAGCAGTCATCTGCCACTTCAACAGAAGCAATATTTTCAACAAATCCTAGAATCTCGCTTAGCTGCTCTTTGGTAGATTCACGCTTATTCTCATCTAGCTTAAGCATACTCAATCGCTCTAATTTATTTAGAAGTGTATCATCAATGGTCATTTGCAATCCTTCCTATCAAAAAAACTTGGCGATTATAGCATAAAACTAGCCTTTATAATACCTCGCTCATTATCTTTGCAATCTCACTTGGGACAAGAGAGTATTCCTTGACAAAAAGGGCAAATGCTAGTGCCGCTTGATAAATAAGCATTTCCCTGCCATCTTTGCACTCTAAGCCACATTGAGAAGCTAGAGCCAAAAATGGCGTTTGCTTCCCATAAATCAAATCAAAAGCATAAGAAGAATGTGTGAAAATCTCCTGCAATCCTTGCTTTGCAAAGGGCAAAGATTCATCATTTAACCCAGCACTTGTAGTGTTAATCACAATATCATACACCTCATTTGCCCTAAATTCATCACTCATAAAACAAGTAAAGCCCTTTTTTGAGAAAAACTCCAGCTTCCCCGCGGAACGATTTATAATCGTAGTGTCAATATTATGCATTTTTAGAATCATCGCTACTGCCTTAGCCGAGCCACCAGCCCCTAAAACCAACGCATTTGACATCTTAAAATCTTTCACAGATTCATAAAAGCCCTGTGCATCTGTATTGTAGCCGATGATTTTTCCATTTTCACGCACCCAAGTGTTACACGCTCCAATCTCTTGAGCAATCCCTCGCACACAATCACACTGCTTATAAGCCTCCTCTTTGAAAGGAATCGTGATATTTGCTCCACTTAAATGATGAACCTTAAAACTTTCACACAAATCTTTGCCATTTTCTAAAAGCAGTCGCCCATAGTAGCCACCTATCCTATAGTGTGAAAAAGTATGATTGTGTAAAATGGGGGATTTGGAATGTGCGATAGGGTTGCCATAAACAGCAAAAAATCGCAGCATTAATACACGCTTTTGCTGATATGATTAAGCGAGATATAGCCATATTGCTTATTTGGTAGCTGAATCTTCGCCCACTCTCCTTGTGTTTCAAGCACATAAATACGCATATTATGACTTAGTCTGCCTATCACTGCCCCTTGAGAATCCGCTTTTGAGCGCACATTAAGTGCATTAGCCACCACGATATAAGGCTCGCCATCTTGTGAAGTGAGATTTTGCGTTAAAAGACGCGAAGCGACATAGCCCTCAACGCCAAAGCGACTTTTTACCTTGCTCCAGCCATCTTGTCCATCACTTAGAATCTCCAACGCCTCGCCCACTGCTGCACGAGAGATGATGGCAGATTCAGAGTTTGGGGCTTGGCGAATATTAATGCGATATTTTGCATAGCCATATTTTTGTTTTGAATCTTGAATTGATACTGCGGGAGCTGTGCTAGGCTTTGTATCTACCAAGTTTGATGGAGTAGATGGAATATTGACTGTATTTTGGGCAATATCTATGCCATTGCCTGAATCTTGGGTATTGTTAGAATCCTGCTTAGTTGCGGGGTTTGGGCTTGTGGCTTGTGAAGGAGATTCCACACTTGAAGGAGTTGTTGCAACTATGTCCTGCGTCTCTTGTGGTGAAGTCTTATGCGGTAGAGAATCTGCCTCTACTTGTTTGCCTTCATCGCTCTTGCCCTCATTGCTGTTTTCTTTACTAGATTCAGTGCTTTGGGCTACTTGTATTACACCTTGTGATGTGAGTTGAGAATCTACTCCAGCAATGTGGGAAGTGTGAGTTTGGGGGCGTTTGCTGATAATCAAATTCTTCTTATCCATAAGCATAACCACAGCCACATATAGACCCACACCAAGCACAATAATCAAAAAAGGAAGTGAGTAAAGTTTAAAAAAAGTCCGTGTATTCAATATAAACCTTTAATGTATATTTTTAAATAAGCTTAACCCCGCTACCCTCGCAAACTTCACCAATGATGTAAGCCTCAAAAGCTTGAGCGAAACGCAGGATTTCATCTGCTTTGCTTTGCTCCACAGCAAGAATCATTCCAACTCCCATATTGAAAGTGCGATACATCTCCTCTTTCTCCACATACCGACTAAGCAAATCAAATATAGGGGGCGTTTTTATGGCATTAAGAGAGATTTTTGCTCCTAGATTCTGCGGGAAGATTCTAGGGAGATTTTCCACAATCCCACCCCCTGTAATATGTGCCAATCCGTGCAAAGCCAAACGCAAAGTAGAAGTATAAATCTCCTTAAAAAGCGGCACATAAATCTTTGTGGGTTCCAAAAGCGTATCAATTAACGCCTTGCCCTCAAACTCTTCATCAAAAGACATACCCAGCTTATCAAAAAGCACCTTCCGCACGAGAGAATAGCCATTACTATGAATCCCGCTACTTGGTAGGGCAAGTAGCACATCGCCATTTTGCACCTTTTGAGATTCCACTTCTTCACGCTCTGCTATCCCCACAGCAAATCCAGCTAAATCAAAATCATCTTTGCTATACATTCCGGGCATTTCCGCACTCTCCCCACCGATTAAAGCACATTGTGCGATTTTGCAGCCCTTAGCAATACCGCCAATCACTTCTAGGGCATTTGTCTTATTAAGTTTGCCTGTGGCGTAGTAGTCCAAAAAAAACATAGGCGTAGCAAAGTTGCAAATCAAATCATTCACACACATCGCCACAAGGTCAATCCCCACATCTTGCAGTCTTTTGGCATCAATAGCAAGACGAAGCTTTGTGCCAACCCCATCAGTTGCGCCTAAAATCACAGGATTCTTATATCCACTCGGCAGGGCATACGCCCCAGCAAATGAGCCAATCCCACCAATCACATTGCTATCAAAGGTTGATTTCACCAAAGGCTTTAGCCCATCTACAAGTGCATTGCCCTCATCAATATCAACACCAGAATCTTTATAGCTTATCATTATGTTTCCTTTTGCCAAATTCATTTTGCCTAGCTTGTAAAGTGGCGGATTCTAACATATTCAAAATAATATTTTATCCGCTCGTGCATTTTGGGCGCTACTTGAAAATTTCATTTTTTTTTTTTTTTTGATACAATGTGAGCTATACATAAACTTAAGGAGGCAAACAATGAGACTTTACATTATCACAATAGCAACAGCGATGCTTTTGGGCGGCTGTATGACACAAAATACGCTTAAAAAACGCACATCAAGCGTCATAGGCTGCCAACCACAAAATATAACTATCAAAAATAGCAATCTTGATTTTATGGGAGGGCAACATTATATCGCCACTTGCAATGGACAAAGCTTTTCCTGCACCGCTCAAGAAGGCTCTACCACTCAATGTGCCGCGGTAAGATAATGCTCTTTGGGTATTGTCTTTTTTGAGTATTTTGGCTTAGGGCTAAGCCCTGCATTGATTTATGTTAAGTCTAAGCCCCTTGTGATTTTTCCAAATCCCCACATTTTTCACTTACAATCTTAGAATTGCTAGATTTCAAACTAGCAGATTCTGCTTTTTTAGAATCCAAAATCTCTTCTGCTAATTGCTCGTGCGGTAGCGGAACTGCCCATTTTTAAATACAAGCTTTGCTCCACCAATGCCATAAAGCCACTTATTCTCAATAAAGTTTTTCAAAAATGCCGCAAACTCCCCGGCAATGCTCCTTTTATAAATAATCCCCACGCCATCAGTATGCCCGATAGAACACACCGTGCCTCTGTGCTTAAATTTAAAAGCCGTTGTTTGCTTTTGATTGTTCAAAATCTTTATGAGACTTTTTCCTACATAATCCCCCATCTGTGCGGCAAGCTGTGCGGTTGGCGCGTGGATAGCATCTCTAAAAGCATACAAAGCACAATCCCCCACCACATAAACATTCTTATACTGCGGACATCGCAAAAATTCATCAACCCTAATCCGCCCTTTTGTCGTCTCAAAGCTTGAATGCTCAAGGCTATCATTGCCTTTTACCCCTGCACTCCATAAAATCGTATTGCCTTTTATGTGTCGCTCTTTCCCATCTTGCTTAATCACAACGCCATCTTCTCTGCATTCCACAACCTCACCATTACAAATGACATCAACACCGAAAGCTTCAAGCTTTTTCTTTGCTAACGCACTTGCCTTTTTACTAAACATCGGCAGGATTCTATCACTCCGCCCAATGCAAGTAACCTTTGGCACTTCTCGTGGAATCCCACCAATCAAGCACAGCTCATCAAGCCTAGAGCCAAGCTCAGCAGCAAACTCAATGCCTGTAAAGCCCGTGCCACATACAATCACGCTCAAATCATCATCATTTTTTGTATGGCAATATTCCTTGAATCTATACTCTATGAGTTTATCAAGTTTTAAAGCAGCATTAAGTGATGATAGCTTGTGAGTGTATTCCGCCACACCTTTAATACCAAAATCATCAGGCTTAAAGCCAAGTGCAATAACCAAATAATCATACTCATACGCCCCACCATTACCAAAAACGCGTTGATTTTCTGGGTCAAAAGAGAGAATCTTATCTTTGACAAAATGCACTTTTTTTAGATTCAGTATCTTGCGGAAATAGATTCTTGCTTTTCTCGCACTTAATGTGCCAATGGCGACCTTATGCAAAAGCGTAGTTTGGTAGTGATAGTCGTGTTTGCTAATAAGTGTAATATCAGCCTCTTTTTTAAGTTGCTCTTGCAATGTGATAGCCGCACGCAAACCCCCATACCCACCACCAAGAATAAGAATCTTTGGAGCTTTTACAGAAGCCTTATGTTCTGCCATTTTCCACCTCCGCTTGAAATTATCATCACAACCCAAAATGTATAAAGCCTAATTTTTGAGAGTTAATATTATCGCTTTTGTCCTAAAATCTCTCCACTTTCAATGTCAAAAAGTAAAATAATAATTTATTTTTTGCGTTTTTACTCATTTTATGCTTTTTGGCTATACTTCCCTTTATGAATACGCATTCTTTTTTCACACAAAATGCAAATTTTTTATTATAATGCGTGGTTTAGATTCTACAAGGAGTAAATGATGGCAATTAAAAAAGTCGTTTTGGCATACAGCGGTGGGCTTGATACAAGCGTGATTTTAAAGTGGCTTGGGGATAACTACAACTGCGAGGTGGTAACTTTCACCGCAGACATTGGGCAGGGAGAGGAAGTAGAACCCGCAAGGGCTAAGGCGTTGAAGCTTGGCATTAAGAGTGAGAATATTTTCATTGAGGACTTGAGAGAGGAATTTATCAAGGATTTTGTATTTCCTATGTTTCGCGCAAATACCATTTATGAGGGCGAATATCTGCTAGGCACAAGCATTGCGCGACCTTTGATAGCAAAACGACTTGTAGAGATAGCAAAAGCCGTTGGAGCGGACGCAGTAGCACACGGAGCAACGGGTAAGGGCAATGATCAAGTGCGATTTGAGCTTGGAGCGTATGCGTTAAACCCTGATATAAAAGTCATCGCCCCTTGGCGTGAGTGGGACTTAAACAGCCGTGAAAAACTTCTAGCCTATGCGGAGTCTGCTGGTATTAGCATTGATAAAAAGCCAAATAAATCGCCCTATTCAATGGACGCAAACCTGCTTCATATCAGCTATGAAGGGCAGATTCTAGAAGATCCAAATGCCGAGCCTGAAGAGGATATGTGGCGTTGGAGTGTTTCACCGATGAATGCACCAAATGAGCCTGAATCTGTCAAGATTGAGTTTGAAAAAGGCGATGGAGTGGCGATTAATGGAGAGAGACTAAGCCCGGCAAGATTTTGGGCGAAGCTCAATGAGCTAGGGGGCAAACACGGCATAGGGCGGCTTGATTTAGTAGAAAATCGCTATGTAGGTATGAAGTCTCGCGGTTGCTATGAAACGCCCGGTGGCACGATATATTTAAAGGCTCATCGTGCAATAGAATCTTTATGTCTTGATAGAGAGGAAGCACACCTAAAAGATTCTATTATGCCTCGCTATGCGGAGTTAATCTATAATGGCTATTGGTTTAGCCCGGAGCGAGAGGCACTTCAAGCTTTGATAGATAAGACACAAGAGCGTGTGAGCGGTGTGGTGTCTTTAAAGCTCTATAAAGGCAATGTGATTGTGGTAGGAAGGGAGTCTAAAAACTCACTCTTTAACGCCGCATACAGCACCTTTGAGGAAGATTCTGTGTATAATCAAAAGGACGCCGCAGGGTTTATTAAGCTAAATGCTTTGCGTTTTATCATCGCAGGGAAAAGCAGGGGGTAGGGTTGAGAATAGCTTATTGTGTATCCTCTGCTGTATTTAAGCCTTGTCCCTTGTCATACTGAGCGTAGCGAAGTATCTCATAATGCAGAGTCTAAAAGAGATTTTTCGCATTCGCTCGTGCAATCCGCAAGGATTTCACCCACACTTGCAAAAATGACAAAGAAAAAAAGCTATAAAATAACAGAACCCAAAATAACAAACATAATGAAGTATAATAATGAAATCTTTTATCCACAAGCACAGCGGAGCGAGTAATGAAATCTTTTGAATCTTCCACTTGTCATACAAAAGCCTTGTCCCCCTGCCATACTGATTATTCTTGTCATACTGATTCCCATTGTCATACCGACTCTCCACCTTGTCATACTGAGCGTAGCGAAGTATCTCAAAACATAGAATCTAGTATAGATTCTAAAAGAGATTTTTCGCTAACGCTCAAAATGACAAGAAAACAGATAATCCAAAAATGACAAGGAAGATGGTATCAAACAACAAATATAACGGAGTGTAATAATGGAATCTTGTAATACAGAATCTAGCTTAGATTTACCCTTAGAATCTCTCTCTTTACAACCCTTTCTACAATCCCTCCATAAAGAGCAATGGCAGGAAGTAAGGCTTGGGGAAGTTGCAGAGATGAATCAAAAAAATATTGATAAATCATATCCACACAAGACTATTCAATATCTTGATACAGGTTCAATCGCAAATAATAAAATAGAATCCTTACAGCTTTTTGATTCTGCAAAATTGCCAAGTAGAGCTAAAAGAATCGTGCAGAATAATGATATTATATATTCTCTTGTAAGACCTATACAGCGACATTTTGGATTTATCAAAAATCCACCAGAAAATCTTATTGTTTCAACAGGATTTTGTGTTATTACTACAAATAATGCAATATTAGATTCTAAATTTTTATATTATTATTTAACTCTCAATGAAATCATAGAGTTGCTAGATATGATTGCTGAAGCTTCAACAAGTGCTTATCCTGCGATTAGACCATTTGATATAGAAAATCTCACAATCCCACTCCCACCACTTACAATACAACAAAAAATAGCAGAGATTCTAAGTAGTTTTGATGATAAGATAGATTTACTCCATAGACAAAACAAAACTTTAGAATCTCTAGCTCTTACCCTTTTTCGCCATTATTTTATAGACAATCCAAAGCGTGATGAATGGGAGCTAGGCAAACTTGGCGATTATGTAAAAATAGTTTATGGTAAAAACTTACCAACCAAAAATTTATTACCACAAGGCTATGCCGTGTTTGGCGGAAATGGAAAAATAGGGTATTTTGACCAATATCTTTATGATGAACCGCAGGTGTTGATTTCTTGCAGGGGTGAAGCTTCTGGCAAGGTGAATATTTCGGAAAGAAAATCATTTATAACCAACAATTCCTTAGTATTAGAAAGAACAAAAGATAAAGAGATAACATTTGAATATTTGAAATATTATTGCTTGTCATATAATTTTGATACATTTGTTTCGGGTTCAGCTCAACCGCAAATTACCATTGATGGATTATATGATGCTGAATTTATAAAGGCAAATCAAGATGATATACTTAAATTTAGTGGAATTACTTCAAAGTTTGAAAATAAGATTGAAAATAATGCAAAGCAGATTCAGAATCTTCAAGCAATGCGTGATGTGCTATTAAAGGCAATATTTGCTTAAGAAGCCACACTGCGTTTGCTTTGAGCTTTCAATTTGTCATTTTGAGCCGTAGGCGAAAAATCTATTTTTACAATCTATGATAGAATCCAAAAGAGATTTTTCGCTAACGCTCAAAATGACAAGGGGGAGGCGGAAGGCTCAAAATGACAAGGGGGAAAGGCTCAAAATGACAAAAAAGAGGAAGAGTTGCAAAATGATAAACAAGGAACAATATAAAACAACAAAAAAGGATAATTTAAAATGACACAAAGCCCACAAATCACATTAACACAAAATCAACTAAGCCTAGCAAAATATCCAGCATACATTTATATGATGAGTAATGCTACAAATTCCACGCTATACATAGGCGTTACAAGCAATTTAGCAAAACGCATTTACGAGCATAAATACAAGCTTATGCAAGGTTTTAGTCAAAAATACAACTGCACAAGGCTTGTATATTTTGAAGCATTTGAGAATATTTCACAAGCTATTGAACGAGAAAAATATCTAAAAGGCAAAAAAAGAGAATTTAAAAATAATCTTATAGAATCTATCAATCCACAATATAAAGACCTAAGCGAATGTTTAGGTTTAGATACCGCATTTGCAACAAAAGGGGATAAGATATGAAAAGAAAAGATTTTTCGCCTACGGCTCAAAATGACAAAGGGGAAAAGGACTCAAAATGACAATAAGGTGTCTTTGGTTTGTCATACTCAATCCCCTTGTCATACTGAGCCTTTAGGCGAAGTATCTAACCCTACTTGTCATACTGAGCGTAGCGAAGTATCCCATAATACAGAATCCACAACAGAATCTAAAAGAGATTTTTCGCTACGCTCAAAATGACAAAGGGGAGGCGGAAGGCTCAAAATGACAAGGAAAGGGATTTTTCGTTTGCTACGCAAACTCAAAATGACAAATAAGGGAAAAAGCTAAAATGACAAGGAAAAGCTAAAAATCAAAAAAGACAACTCAAAATAACAAATGATAAATTCAAAGCAATAAAACAACAAAGAAAAGGTAAAATAAAATAAATCAACAAAAAGGGGATAAATGCAGAGGATAAGGCAGAGGTTTTCACATTTTCAAAAGGCATTTTTAAATCTTAAAGAGATTAAAGACAATCAAAACAGAATCTTTTCAACCTTAGAAAAAGAGGGGATTATACAGAGATTTGAGGTGTTAATTGAACTGAGTTGGAAGATTATAAAAGACTTCTTAGAAACAGAGGGTTTTATGATAAAAAGTCCCAAAGATAGTATAAGAAAGGCGTTTGAATATGGGCTTTTGAGTGAATGTGAAAAGTGGCTTCAAGCCTTAGAAATCCGCAATATCACAAGTCATACATACACAGAGCAAGGGCTAGATGATAATATCGCATATATTCTCAATGATTTTTATCCTTTGGTATGTGAAGTGTATGAAAAGCTGGAGAAACTTATATGTGCGGATTAAGCGATAGTCAAATCTCTATCATACAAACAATACTACGCAAACATAAGGGGATAACAAAAGCCTATATTTTTGGTTCTAGGGCTTTGGGGAGTTTTAAGCCTACAAGTGATGTGGATATTGCGTTGCAAGGGGAGATTACGCTGGGGCTTATAGCTGGGGTTATGAGTGATTTTGATGAATCTAATTTGCCTTTTTGTGTTGATGTGATTGACTATTTACAAGCAAATGAGATTCTAAAACGCCATATAGACACACAGGCACAAGCAATACTATAAGAGAGGATTAAACAATGTCAAAATTTAACGAAGAAGGCATAGAAGAGCTATTATTGGAGACTTTGGAGAGTTTTGGCTATGAATGCAAAAATGCAAAAGAAGTCGCAAGGAAAAAAGATGAATGGATTGTAAAAGAGATATTTTTAGATTCTATTATGCGTATAAACTTTGAATCTAAAAGCAATTATGACTTTTTAAGCTTGGAGCAAAAAGAGTATTTAGCCCTTGAAGCGTATAAAAAGATTTTAGCTTTAAGCGATGAAGAAGACTTAATGAGTGCTAATGCGAAAATGCACGATTATTTGATAGGTGGCATTACATTAGAAGCAATGGTAAATAGCGAGCAAAGGGGCATTAACCTAGAGTTACTAGACTTTGAGAATGTAGAAAATAACACCTTTTTAGCGCTCAATCAGTTTGTATTTAGCACAAAAGATTCTGTGCGATGTGATGTTTTGGTATTTGTTAATGGAGTGCCTTTAGTGCTATGTGAGTTAAAAAATCCCCTTGATAGAAACGCAGATTTACACAAAGCATACTTACAAATAGAAACCTATAAAGAAAAGGCAAAAGAGCTATTTATCCCAAATGCGTTGTGTATTATAAGCGATGGGGTAGATTCTAAACTTGGCAGTTTGAATGCGGACTTTACACGCTTTCTAAAATGGCAGAGACAAGGGGATATGCTAAGTGAAAATACGCGTATTGTGGATATTTGTGAAGTGTTAAAGCCTTGCGTTTTACTTGATTTCTTACGCTATTTTATCACTTATGAGCAAAGCTACATACAAGATACACAAGGCTATAAAGAATCTAAACTCAATAAAAAGATTGCCGCATATCATCAATACTATGCTGTAAATAAGGCAATAGAGAGTGTCAAAAGGGCTATGCAAAGCAGTGAAACAAACAAAAAAGGCGGTGTAGTATGGCACACTCAAGGCAGCGGCAAAAGTCTATCAATGGTGTTTTTCTGTGCTAAAGCCCTAAAAGAGCTAAACAACCCCACGCTATTATTACTCACAGATAGGACAGATTTAGATAATCAACTCTTTAATACCTTTATAAAGTCAAGCACACTTTTACAAACAACGCCTTTGCGATGTGAAAGCACAAAGGATTTAAAAGAGAAATTCACGCAAAGAAAAGGCGGGATAATCTTTAGCACAATGCAAAAATTTAGAGATGAAAATGAACGCTTTGAGCTTTTAAGTCAAAGGGGAGATATTATCGTCATTGCCGATGAAGCCCACCGCACACAATATGGCTTTAGTGCAAGATTGCGTAGTGAATCCCTTGCCTATGGTTACGCACAAAATGTGCGTGATGCCCTGCCTAATGCTACTTATATAGGCTTTAGTGGCACACCCATAGAAAAAGATAATGCAAATACGCGAAATGTGTTTGGAGACTATATTGATATTTATGATTTTCAAAAAGCCGTAGATGATGGTGCAACCCTGCCTTTATATTATGAAAGTCGTTTAGCAAAACTTCATCTAAGCGAAGAGGGCAAAAAGCTTATAGAATCTTTTGATACAGACAATACGCAAGGCAGTCTCCTAAAGCTACAAGATATTATCGGTGCAAAGGAGCGATTAAAAAACATTGCCAAAGACATTTTAGAGCATTTCAACGCGAGAAAAGAAAAGCTTAAAGGTAAAGCAATGATAGCGTGTTCTAGTAGAGAAATCGCCGTGGATTTATATAATGAGCTAGTAGAGCTTGATCCAAGTTTGCATAGTGATGATTACACAACAGGCAGGGCAAAGGTTATCATCACTTCAAGTGCAAGTGATGGTGCAAAGCTATCAAAGTTTCACACAAGCAAAGAAGAGCAAAGATATATCGCAAATCGGGCAAATGATATAAATGATTGCTTAGAGTTTATTATCGTGTGTGATATGTGGCTAACAGGCTTTGACGCACCGCCCTTGCATACACTCTACATTGACAAACCTATGAAAGGACACACCCTTATGCAAGCAATCGCAAGGGTAAATCGCGTATATAAGGACAAGCCCTCTGGCTTAATCGTAGATTATATAGGCATTATGGCAGAACTCCAAAAAGCCTTGCAGTTTTACACACAGGGTAAAACCCAAAACTTCCTTGTAGATAAGCAAAAGCTAGTAGATGTCGTCTATGAGAAGCACGAAGTATTAAAGCAAATGTTGCACGGCTTTGAGTATATGGGGTATTTTCAAGCAGACACAAGGGGTAAGCTTGATTTACTCTCACAAATCACAGATAAGATTCTAAGTGATGAAGAGCTAAAAAAGCGATTTTTAGATGAGGTGGTAAAGCTAGTGAAAGCCTACATTATGGTGCTACCAAATGATGAGATACAAAAGCTTTCAAAAGAAATTGCCTTTTTTGAGTTATTAAAAAATCGCATTAAAAAGAGTGAATACTCCAAAGCCCAAGCTGACAACGCACTCAAACAAAGCCTTATTAAGCAAGTCATTGACAAAGAGCTAGTAAGTGAGGGTATGATAGATATCCTAGATAAAAGCCAAATCAAAACAGAAAATATCTCTATTCTTTCAAATGAGTTTTTAGAGGGTATGAGACATTATAAATATCCGCATATCGCACTAGAGACTTTACGCAAACTTTTAAATGATGAGTTACAAGCACGACTCCCAAAAGAGCTAAAAAGCAAAGGTTTATATGAAAAACTTCATCAGATTCTAATGCAATATCAAAATAAACTCATAGACGCCGCAAAAGTCATTGAAGAGCTAATAGAGCTAAGTCAAGAACTCATCGCAAGTGATAAGAAAAAGCAGGATATGGATTTAAGCGATTATGAATATGCCTTTTATGAAGCATTGAGCGAGTTTAAGGAAGTAGAAGAGATTATGGGCGTAGAAAAACTGCGTGAGCTAAGCAAAGCGGTATTTTTTACGATTAAAGAGAATGCCACACTTGATTGGACTTTGCGTGAGAGTGTGAGAGCAGAGCTAAGACTTGCGGTAAAAAAGGTGCTAAAGAAATACGGCTATCCGCCAAATAGCATACAGCTAGGTGTAGATAATGCCATCAAACAAGCTGAGCTTATCGCACAAGAGCTAGCAGATAAAGAATAATTGCAGAGTAAAACAACCTATTATGCTAACTTTTTGCTATACTGATTATTCTTGTCATACAGAATCTTTACTGCTTGTCATACTGAGCCTTTAGGCGAAGTATCTAAAATTTATAACGGAGCGTAATAATGCAATCTCATAATGTAAAAATCTAAACTTGTCTTTTAAGCTTTTGGGTAAAGCCAAAGCAAAGTATTTGCAAATATAGAATCTATCCTACAACCACTTCGCATTCCCCGTAAAGCTTACAGAGAGCCAAATCTTATAGCTTGGAATATCAAGGGAGTTTTCAATCCTATCACGCACGCAATCAAACTCCGCTACCGAGCTAATCTTGCAATTTTTATCTATTAAGATATTGACTTCCACCATATAGAATCGCCCTGATTTTGCCACGTGCGTATCATAATCACTAAAGCCAAAATCTTTGCTCAAAGATTCCATAATCTGCGTGATTTTAGTATCAATCTCACTTGGGGCAACCATAATTAAATCTTTAAAATTCGCAATAGCTATGCGGATAGGCGAAATACACAGCATTAAGGATAGCACCCCTAAAAGCAAAGGGTCAATATACATCGCTAAAGCACTCTCTGGACTAAGCATAAAATAAATCACACCAAACGCACTCAACGCACCCAAATACAGCACGCAGTCAATCTTCCACTCCGTATTATCCACTTTAATCAAATCAGATTCTAAAAGTCGCGTGTAAAAAAGCGTATAAACAAACAAAATCGCACAAAACACAAACGCACACAAACTATACGCCACCGCCCCGCCAAGCTCCACCGCATAGCCGCCGTGAATGATACTCTGCAAAGCATTGATAAAGGCATACACGCATACAAAGACTAACACAAGGGATTTAAAAAGATTTACCATAGGCTCAAAGCGGACATAGCCATATTGAAAAATATCATCATCTTCTTTATAAATATAGCGAGAAGTAATCACGCTTAATGCCCCAAGCCCAACGCTAATGAGAGCTACAAAGCCATCAAAAATCACCGCCATAGATTTGACAAAGATTCCAAAGCTAATGCCAAAAATCGCCAAAATTAACGCACTATACATTGAGACTTTAAGGACAAACTGCTCTTTTTGTGCGGCTTTTTTAGAATCTGTCTTAAGGGCGTGTTTTAGGGCTAGAATCTGTGCTTTATGCTTGTCTTGCTTTTTTGTTGTGGAATGCTTAGATTCTGCGTGATTTAGTGAATCTAGCCTACTTTTTCGCACGCTCGTGCCATAAGTTAGGCGGTTGTATGTTTTGTTTTGTTGCGTATCCATTATGTAGCCTTGTGGATTAGTATTCTTGCAAATGATTATGATTAAAAATGATTAATACGCAAAGGCTAGAATTACGGGTATATTTTGGGAGTTTAAGGGGTAGAAATGAGCAATGTGTTAAAGAGAGAAAGATTTGTCATAAGCAAGAATCTAGCGTGGCTTTTAATCCTCATCGGCGGGATTTGTGAAGTGGCGTGGGTGAGTGGGCTAAAGTATGCTGATACATTGCCGCTAAAAGCTTTGACTGGTGTTGGCATTGCTTTTTCTTTTACCTGTGCGGTGTTGGCGATGAAAAGGCTTGAAGTTAGCATTGTGTATAGCGTGTTTGTTGGCATTGGCACGGGTGGCGTGGTGATCGCTGAAATTGTGCTATTTGGAGAGGAAGCATCTTTCATAAAAATCGCTCTTATTTCAACGCTTATGCTTGGAGTGTTGGGGCTAAAATGCAGTGTGAAAGAGAGTAAAACCGCACAAGACATACACGACCATTTGCCCCAAGAGCTAGAATCTTTATTTAT
Source organism: uncultured Helicobacter sp. (assembly GCA_963559865.1). Lineage (GTDB taxonomy): Bacteria > Campylobacterota > Campylobacteria > Campylobacterales > Helicobacteraceae > Helicobacter_C. The sequence goes on along the minus strand of CAUWMC010000002.1, from coordinate 83,775 downwards.
AGAATCTGCTGATACAAAAGATTCCACACATTCTACAAAGGATAAATAATGCTACATTGGATTTTACTTTTTATTGCTGGGGTGTTTGAAATAGCTGGTGTATGGACAATGAAAAAGCTCATTGATACCAAAAATAAGATATATATCCTATGTCTTGCGCTGATTTTTGCAGGGAGCTTTACCTGCCTATCTATTGCTATGCAAGAGATTTCTATGGGCGTGGCGTATGCGATATGGACGGGTATTGGTGCGGCTGGTGGTGTGCTTGTGGGGATTGTGTTTTTTAAAGAGGATAAGTCATTTTTGAAGCTTTTTTGTGTATGTGTGATTATCGCTTCTAGTGTGGGATTAAAGGCGTTGGGTTAGATTTTTCACACAAAATGCAAATGATCTAACACACCTTATGACACAAGATTTTGCACTCAAGGCAAAGCATATCGCTAAACAATGGCAGGCACAACTCTTAGAGTGGTATGCGTTAAATGGCAGAAAATCTCTTCCTTGGCGAACCCTAAAAGGCAAAAATGCCCCCTATGGCGTATATGTGAGTGAGATAATGCTACAACAAACACAAGTAAAAAGGGTAGCAGAACACTACTTTACCCCATTTTTGGACGCCTTTCCTACGCTTGAAAGTCTAGCTAAAGCCCCATTAGATTCTATACTCAAACAATGGGAGGGCTTAGGCTACTACACTCGCCCAAGAAATATGCAAAAAGCTGCTATTATTTGCTGTGAAAAGTATAATGCTACTTTGCCTAACACACGCGAAGATTTACTTAAATTACCCGGAATAGGAGCATATACTTCAGGGGCGATTTTATGCTTTGGTTTTCATCAAAGTGTGAGCTTTGTAGATGGGAATATCAGGCGAGTTTTGTGTAGAATCTTTGCTTTATCCAACCCCTCTTTAAAAGTCTTAGATGAACTTTCTTTTTTACTTTTAGATACAAAGCATAGTTTTGATTACAATCAAGCCTTGCTTGATTTAGGTGCGATGATTTGCACGCCAAAATCACCTAGCTGCCTTATCTGCCCCGTGCAAAATCTCTGCAATGGCAAGATAAATCCAACCATCTATCCAACTCCAAAAACTTCTTCTTTAACCCCGCTTACACTTCATCTTTTGTTATATAAAGATTCTCAAGGCAAAATTGCTTTTGTATATGAAAAAGGGGATAAAGGTGGCTTGCATCAAGGCTTATACAATCTCCCACAACTTAAGCTAGAAGCACTTGCAAATCAGCACAGATTCTATAAATGCGGGAGTTTCAAGCACCATTACACAAAATACGCTATCACTGCAAATGTATATAAGCTAGATTCTAAACACTTAAATCTATTAACGCAATCCCTGCCACACGCAAAGCTACATTTCTTTTCATTTAAAGAGCTAGAAACCAAACCGCTTTCATCACTCTGCAAAAAGGCATTGGGATTGCTAGATTCTAAGCAAAATTAGAATCTAGTGCAATGTTGCTTTCTTACATTTTGCTTACGAGTATCTCTCTAGCTTCTTGCATATCTGCAAGTTCTTTTTTGAGCTTTTTAACACCTGTTAGCATAAAAATTAAATACACGATTGGAAAAAAGATTCCCCTAAGTAGCCAAACAATAATCTTGCCTATCATAGAACCAAGCAAGTAAGCACCATCACTTTCCATTCTATGACGAGCTAATGCGTTATAGTGAGCATCTTCTGCTGATTGATTAGCTCTTGCCAACATTCTATCGCTAAATCCGGCACAGCTCCATACCAAAATACCAATGATGATATACATAACAGAATCAGAGAAATAGCCAAGCACACCTAAAGCCGCCCCGATTACAAGTATGATAGACCAAACAATGCGTTTTTGAGTGATTTGACCCAATGCCGTTTGCAAAAATGCAATATGTGGGTCTATTACCACATCTAGTGTGCATTTTTGACACATCGGCTTATTGTCATCATCTCGCACAGCGTCATTTATGCACTCCGTGCAAAGCCCTGCATTACATTTACCACAAGAACCAACGGCTACCACATCATTGTGTTTAATACAATTCATTTTTGCCCCTTTTATTGCTTGATTGAGTTTAAAAAAAGCAAGGATACAAAAAAAAAAAAAAAACGAATTGTATATGCTTTGCGTTAGATAATTAAAAAGATTGTAAGTGCTATGTTGCAAAAAGTAGTGTTTTCTCTCATTGCAAGGCACTAGAGAAATTAAATGTAGCTTAGTAATTTTGGCAAATAGCGTATGGATACAAGCTACTCTTTTGTTATCTAGGCTTTACAGGAATACGCAGAATCGTCTTTAGCTTGTGTGGTAGTGTTTTGTTTGGATTACTCAAATATATCTCGTGATGTGTCCGCGTAAAATCGCCCTGCACACTGCCAATATCATTTTGCAAGGCACTACGCATCATAAAATCTTCTATTTTTGCAAGACTCTGTGGCTCATCATCGTATGAGCCTATATGAAGCATTTGCACACATAGTCCCTCTTCAAAATGAATAAGACTTGCATTTGTAGAATCTATGCCCTTTTTCACCGCAACTTCCCATCTGGCGTATTCAAAAATCTCTTGGCTTACAAAATCTGGTTGAGCTATCATTGCTTGCCATTTGAATTGCTCTTTATCACCACCATTGTCTCTACCCCACCATAACCCTTCAAGTGGAGGCACGACATATTCCACATAGTTGCTTAACGCCTTTGTCTTTTTGCTCATCTTAATCGTATAAGAGAGAGCATATAGACATTGTAACGCTGATTGATATGCACCATCTGCTTTGTTGGGATTCCCACAGCCTCGCACACTTATGAAAGAAAGTCTAGGCACACAAACAAGTGATGGGGTAGTTTTGGGTGCATAGCACTCTTTGAAAACTTTTTTAAAATCAAACTTGTTCTGCGTGGGCTTCTTAGCTAACATCGCTTTCTCCATATCTACATATTGCGTAGATTCTAGATTTTAAAGATTCTAGAATCTAAAACACTACATCATTCCCATTAAAAAGAGACAACAAAGATTCTAGAATCCACAAGCAAGATTAAATCACACCCTGATCAATCATCGCTCCAGCGACCTTTCTAAATCCTGCGATATTTGCCCCAAGCACAAGGTTTGTAGGATCACCAAACTCTTTTGCCGTCTCACTCGCACTTGCAAAAATGCTCTCCATAATGCTATGCAGTCGCTTATCTACTACTTCAAAACTCCACGGATTCATACTTGCATTTTGTGCCATTTCTAGCCCACTGACTGCCACACCACCGGCATTTGCAGCCTTGCCCGGTCCATAGCAAATCTTCGCATTAATAAACTGATGAGCTGCATCAATGGTTGAGGGCATATTTGCCCCCTCACTCACGCATTTACAACCATTAGCAAGAAGTGTTTTGGCATCATTGCCATTAAGCTCATTTTGTGTCGCACTTGGGAATGCCGCAAAACAAGGCAGCGCCCACACAGGATTACTATCTTTTGGATATTCACTCACAGGCGTATAAACCGCTTGTTTTCGCTCTTTGGCATACTCACTCAAAGATTCTCTTCGCACCTCTTTAATCTCTTTGAGCAGTGCCAAATCAATGCCCTCTTTATCATAAATCATACCTCTAGAATCACTAGCTGTTACAGGCTTTGCCCCAAGCTGATAGAGCTTTTCAATCGTGTAAATTGCCACATTTCCTGCTCCGGACACACTGCAAATTTTACCTTCTAAACTCTCACCCCGTGCTTTTAGCATTTCTTCTGCAAAATACACGCAGCCATAGCCCGTTGCCTCTGTCCTTACAAGGCTTCCACCCCACGGAATAGCTTTGCCGGTAAATACACCCTCAAAACAATTTGTAAGCTTCCTATACTGCCCAAAGAGATAGCCTATCTCTCGCCCACCTACGCCAATATCACCGGCTGGGACATCAGTAGTCGCACCAATATGACGATAAAGCTCATTCATAAAGCTTTGGCAAAAACGCATAATCTCACCTTCACTTTTGCCCTTTGGATCAAAGTCGCTTCCACCTTTACCACCGCCCATTGCAAGTGTTGTGAGAGAATTTTTTAAAATCTGCTCAAAGCCCAAAAACTTAATCACGCCATCATTTACGCTTGGGTGGAATCTTAGCCCGCCTTTGTATGGTCCAATAGCTGAGTTAAACTCAATGCGATAGGCACGATTTGTCTGAATCTTGCCATTGTCATCAACCCAGCTTACGCGAAAGTGAATCTCTCTATCAGGAATCGTCAAACGCTCAAGTATAGCATAAGATTCATATCTCTTATCCTTTTGAAGTGCCGGCTCAAGGGACTCAAAAACTTCCGCCACAGCTTGATGAAAAAGTGTCTGTGAAGGATATTGCTCTTTTAATTTGTTGAGAACATTACTTGCGTATGACATAAGTAACTCCTTTATGGTAATATGTGCGTTAAACGCCCAGCAATTATAAGTCAATTATTCTTGTATATTCTTAATTAAGTTTAATTAAAGATAAATTTTAGAATCCTAGTCCTAAAATTTCCCATAAATAATCCACTTCATCATCTTCAAGCAAAATCGTGCTTTGAGTTTGCAAAAATGCAATGATTCTATCTAGCTCAAATATCCTACCACCTACACATTCTCTGTGGGCAAATAAAAATGCTCTGCCAAGTGCTACACGCTCTTTTAAGTCTTGCTGACACACAAAGCATTGCATTTGGTTTTCTAAAACTGCAAATGCCCTGCCCTCGTGTTGAAGCAAAGTCGCATACATCTCTAGCACCACGCGTTTGGGATTTTGAAGGGTGAGCTTACTCGCACCGGAATTAAGCAGCTCAAAATAAAAGCTATCAACCTCATACACATCTACCAAATGCCTATAAAGTAGCTTGATAAAATGCTGCCAAACATAATACCTTTGCTGTTGGCTCTCCCACTTATATCCAAGATGCACAATGTGCTTGAGCTTAGGGAGGAAGCCTAGCTGGGTTTGTTCCTCAAAATCAATCTTTCGCCCAATATTTATAATGCTATGCCTCGCCCCATAGAATCTATACAATGTCTTTATATCATTTTGCGTGAGAATCTTAACAATCATATCTTCTGTGCGTGTTTTTTGCATTTGGAGAATATAGCCCTGCACTTCTAGATTCCTTAATTTAAGAAAATTCAACGCATAATTCTAGCTTGAGTTTCTAAAAAATAAGGGCGGATATGAGTATATTTTTACACCAAGCACTCAAGGCTTCCTCTGTGATTATTGCTGCATTAGAGCAAGGACACTCATCGCTTTATGAAAAGCATAAAATCGGTGCTGGAGGCGATGTTAGTATTGGGGCGGATTTATTGAGTGAGAGAATCTACAAAGAACATTTGCTAGAATTAGCAAGTATAGAATCTGAAGAGAGCGGGTTTATACAAGGGGGAGGGAGCGATTATATCGTGCTTGACCCACTTGATGGCAGTGATAACTTTCTCTCACATATTCCCTACTATGGGGCAAGTTTAGCCCTATGTGATAGAGATGGCAAATGCAAAGAAGCTCTTATTATTAATTTTTGCTCAAAAGAATGTGTGATAAAAGGTGTGATAGGGCAAGATTCTCAATGTTTTAGATTCTATCTACACGAATATGAATCTAAGCAGGATAAAGCATTTGTGCCACTAGATTCTACACCCTTAAGCAAGTGTGGAATCTTTGAAAAAGCATATAGCAATCACCACATTGCCAAGCTTTTATATGATAATGGCTTAAAATTCCGCTCACTAGGGGCAAGTGCAATTTCTATGGCAAAGGCATATGAAGTCAATTTTATGCTGTTTATGGGAGAGATGAGAAGATTTGACAATAAGGCAGGATTGTTTTTATGTGAAAATTTACATCACATTTCTTCAAAGAATTGGACACTTATAAGCAAAGATAAACATATTTTTGATATGATTCTCAATTTTTTAGACAACTCTAAAGGATAAATATGGGTCTTGGCGATTTTTTTAAAGGGAAAAAAGAGGAACAAAAAGAAAAGCAAACAAATGATGCACCCAATCATTGGCTCAAATGCCCCGGTTGTAGTGCCTTAATGTATTATAAAGAGGTCTTCTCGCAATCTCACATCTGCCCTAAATGTAGCTATCATTTTAGAATCTCAACACAAGAGCGTTTGGAAATGCTGTGCGATAAGGATACTTTTATTGAAATTGATAAAGATTTGCGTCCTATTGACCCTTTAGAGTTTGTAGATAAAAAGAGTTATAAGAAGAGAATTGCCGAAGGGGAAGAAAAAACAGGCAGAGCGAGTTCAGTCATTGCAGGAGAAGCACTTTTAAACGGCGTTGAAATGCAAATTGTGCTTTTTGACTTTGCCTTTATGGGTGGCTCTCTTGGCTCTGTGGAGGGTGAAAAAATCGTCCGTGCCATTGATAGGGCTGTTGCCAAAAAACAAACCTTAGTCATTCTTTCAACTAGCGGTGGGGCTAGAATGCAAGAATCTACATTTTCACTTATGCAAATGGCAAAGACCTCCGCAGCACTAAACAAACTCGCTGAAGCAAAACTCCCTTTTATCTCTGTGCTGCTTGACCCAACATTTGGGGGCGTGAGTGCGAGTTTTGCATTTTTAGGCGATATTATCATTGCAGAGCCCGGAGCCATCATAGGCTTTGCTGGTCCTAGAGTGATTAAGCAAACCATCGGCGCAGACTTGCCAGAGGGATTCCAAACTGCAGAGTTTCTTTTAGAACACGGGCTTATTGATATGGTCGTGCATCGTAAAGATTTGAAAAAAACTTTGAGCGATTTAAGCAAAATGCTCAATCCAAGCTATGCAAATCAACATCTATTCTATAGCTAAAAAAGACACACAATATCAAGCGGTGCAAGAAGAGCTGTGTATGCAATGTAAGCAATTTGGTGTTCGTGTGGAAAGTTTTGAGCTTATGCCTCAAGCCGTGCTTAAGGCACAAAAAATTTCAGCCAATCACGCACAAAATGCCTACACGCAAGCCCTTTTACCTCACATCAAACCAAACGCACTCAATCTTGCTTTGCACCCACAAGGAAAAAGCTATGATTCACAAAGTTTTTCACGCCTTTTAGAAACTCAGCATCTCATTCAATTTTTTATCGGTGGGGCGTATGGCTTTGAAAAAGAATTTTTGAATTTGTGTCAAAGCATTAGCCTAAGCACACTTACCCTTAGTCATAAAATCGCCAAGCTTGTGCTATGTGAGCAAATCTATCGCGGATTGAGCATTTTGCATTCTCATCCATATCACAAATAAATGCTTAGGAGACTCTATGATTGATTATCAATTTTTTGAAACGCTTCTTAATGAGCGTCTTAATAAGCTCAGTGAAAGTATCAACCATAAAAATACGCGGATTAAAAATATTCAAGATACACATCATAAAGATGAGGGCGATATTGTAGGGGCAGGTCTGCAAGGGAATCTAGAAATGGGTATGATTGACTTATACCATAATGAAATGCGTGATATTCGCAACTCTTTGCAAAAAATTAAAGATGGAATTTTTGGAATCTGTGAAATGTGCGATGATGAAATTGATGTGGAGCGTCTCAAAGTCAAACCTCACGCAAAATACTGCATTAACTGCCGTGAGCTTTATGAAAAATCTCAAAAAAAGGAGCGATAGATGAAGCTGAAGTATTATGTTGTTTTCTCGTTTGTGTTTATGTTTATTATGGGGCTATATGTGTATAGTTTAGAATCTCAAAGCTATACTTATAGCTTGCCCTTTAGCACGGCACAATTAACATTGCCCGTGGCGGTTTGGATTCTAGGAATTGTGCTTGTGTTTTTTATAATGACTTTAATTTTCTTTGCTTCAGCGTGGGCAAAGGAAATGCTAGAAGACTATCATCGTAAAAATGACTATGACAAGCTCCTTACACAAATCAACGAGCAAGCTCTCAATCAGTCCATTAAAGATCGCGTATATAAACGCAAAGCCTTTGGTGATTTATCAAAAATCTTACAAAGATTCTATCTCAAGCCTAGACTTGATTCTATGGAGAGTTTTAACCGAAAAATTGATAGCCTTTTTGAAACTTACAAAGATGTGATGAGTGGCAAAGTGGTGGATTTAAAAAAATATCACTTGAGCAAAGATAATAAGTTTAATCTCCAAAATCTCAAAAATAAAATCAAAGCTAATTACAAAAATGGCTTCAACCTTTTAGATGAGGATTATCCCAACGAGCTTCAAAGCTATGCCATACTTGAGATTCTAAAAAATGGCGATTCAAAAGATTTAAACAAGCTTGTCGCACAGCTACCCAACCTTACGCTTGATAAGGCTTTGGTGCAGGAATTATTGCAAGTGTATTTAAAATATCCAAACACGATTGAGACCAAACATTTGAGCGAGAGCTTTAAAAATGTAGGGTGCGAGGCGTTTGAGTATATCCAATACGCCAAGGAAAGCAAAGGCATATTAAGCCCTGATGAGTGGATTAGATTCTTTGAAGAATGTGCAGATAATGATGAAAAGGCTGAAATGGCATTGTTCTATGTGCTGTTTGAATTAGAAATGATTGACAAGGCAAAAGAACGGCATAAATCCCACGCTAAGGGAGAATACACAGCCATTGATGCGTATTTGGACCTTAAAGCAAGTGGCAAAAACTATCCGTTTGATATTTTTGTTTTATCGTAACAAAATAAGTAGAATCTAGAATAATCCTTACAGATTCTACGCTCAAAGCTAGACTTTCTTTTTCCCACATCATTAAAAACTTCAATGCTATCACTTGCTTTTTACAAGCATACACTTATTGATACGCATTTGTTTTATCATCACTTCGCACGATTTAGATTCTAATGCCACTTAGAATCTATAGCATTAAAGATTTACACGATTTTTAAGAGCTACTCTTCCACGCTCTTTTGTCTTCAGCATTAGCTATCACGCTGCTAGGCTCTATCCCTTTAAACTACGCAAGAAGGCGGCATAGATTCTATCTAATTCTTCCCTTTCTTTTTGATGTTCTTCACTCAACAATGCAACATCTTCACCCATAGTAGAATCCGCAGAATCTAGCGTAGATTCTAGAATCTGTATGCGTTTTAAAAGATACTCAAACAACGCCCTATCAATATCAGGCAGCTTATTTATCGCACTTGCCTCTTTTGCCCTGCCTTTGACTATCACCCGTGCGGGAATCCCAACTGCCGTGCAGTCTTTAGGCACATCTTTTATCACCACAGAGTTCGCCCCAATCTTAGCATTCTCCCCAATGCGTATATTCCCTAGAATCTTCGCTCCCGCTCCAATCACCACGCCATCTTCAATAGTAGGGTGTCTTTTGACTTTATCAAGGCTTGTTCCACCAAGCGTTACACCTTGATAAATCATCACATCATTGCCCACTTCCGCCGTCTCACCTATCACCACGCCAATAGCGTGGTCAATAAACACACGCCGACCAATCTGTGCTGCTGGGTGAATATCTACATTTGTGATAAAACCTGTAAGCCCCATAATGATTCTAGCTACAACCTTGAATCCAGCCTTATGCAAACGATGGGCAATGCGATAATGCACCAATGCGATAAGTCCGGGGTAGTTAAAAAACAGCTCTATGCTACTATTTATCGCGGGGTCTTTTTTCCTTACTATGCAAAAATCTTCTTTTATCACACGCCATAGGCTGATTTGTTCCATTTGCCAATTTACTCCATTTTTGTCGTAATTGTGCGAAGGTAGCCATTTTCACTAAGCATTACATACAATCGCCCAAGCATTTCCTTTTTCCCCTCACTATCAAGCTGCTGATTTTCCTCAATATGCTGTTTGAGCCGCCGCTCAATGTCCTTTGTATCATAATCTAAATCATCTAACACATCTAAAATCGTTTGTGCCTCAATGAGATTAGTTAGCTCATAGCCCTTATTCAAATCATCATCAAACTCAACGCTAAACTCCGTTGGGTGAGTAAAAAGATTATGTCGCATTCCTAGCACCTCCTGATACGCACCCACAAGGAAAAAGCCCAAAAAATACTCTTCTTTTGTTACATCTACATCGTGTAAAAACAATGGCGAACTCGCATTAAAAGCAATCTCGCCATCACTATCGCAAGTAATATCCCACAAACTAGCACTGCGGTTTGGACGGCGATTAAGCCTATCAAGCGGCATAACAGGAAAGTTTTGTGCCAAGCCCCAATAATCAGGCAAACTTTGAAAAAAGCTGCAATTAAGCAAATACCGCTCTTGGACTTGCTCTTGAATCTGCAAAATCTCATTATAATTCTTATGCTTTAAAAGCTTAATCACTTTTTTGATAATCAAATGCACCAAAACCTCGGTATTGCTCCTATCTTGCAAATCAATATAACCCAAATCAAAAAGTGTGAGCAAAGATTCCATATGATCAAGGCTATCGTGCAAGTATTCAATCGCATTTTTTTCAACCACGCTATTATACAAGTCAAAAAGCTCCTCTATGAGTGGCGGATTGCTCTTTTTAAGTCTTAATGCCTTTTCATCATATTCTTGAGAGAAAAGCTCTAACACCGGAGCGACAAGCACGGCGTGGCTTGCAGCGATAAAACGACCAGATTCTATAAAAATATCTGGCTCTGGCTCTTTTTTGTTTTTAGCAATCTCACGCAGTGAAAACACCACATCACCGCTAAACTCACTTAATGTGTAGTTGCGATTATTTTTACCCTCGTGTTGAGTATATTCCACCGCTAAGCCACCGCCGATATTAACACACTGCAAGTTTTTTGCACCTTTTTTTCTTAGCTCTGCATAGATATTGCCCGCTTCTCGTATGGCTTTTTTAAGCGGTGAAATATCGCTGATTTGACTGCCGATGTGAAAGTGAATCATCGTAAATTTATGCAACAACTGCTCTTTTTCAAGCATATTAATAGCTTCTAACAGCTCCGTGCTTGTGAGACCAAACTTTGAGTTTATCCCTCCACTTTTTGCCCAGATTCCAACACCTGTGCTGTGGAGGCGGATTCTAAGTCCTATGTTTGGATATGGCTCTCCTAGCTCACGCGCCACTTCAATAATCGTCTCTAGCTCATTTAGCCCTTCAATCGTTAATGTAATATCGTGTCCCATATTCGCCGCTGAAAAGCCTAGAGAAATCATCTCTTTATCTTTAAATCCATTAACCGTGATGGGCGAGTTCTTATTCGTATAAGCCATAGCCAAAATAAGCTCTGATTTGCTTCCTGCCTCTAGTCCATAGCATTTATCTTGGCTCTGCTCCACAAGGGGCAAAACAAAATTTGGCATTTGATTAACTTTCAGCGGAAAAACAGCCTTAAACTTGCCTTTGTATGAATACTCCTTAATCGCCCCCTCAAAAGCCTTAAACACCTTATCAACTTGATTTTTAATCAAATGTGGAAACCGCAAAAGCAAAGGTCCCTTATACCCTCGCTCCCTTGCATCTTGAACAATATCAATCAAAGCCGGTTTGTGCTTATAATTGACCTTGACTTTGCCATCATTGATAATAAAATCATTATTCCCCCAAAAGTTAATCCCATAATCCACCATAGCTATTCCTTGCCTTTCAAAAAAATGAGTTTGCATTATAGCACTTTGTGAGTTTTTATCAAGCTAAAAGATTCTAAAATAGGAGATTCTAAGCTTGAGATAAAACTCATAACAATGTATAATCCACACCCAAAATGCAATATAGTCAAACACAATAAGGAGTGAGCCTTGCCTACACAATTTGCAGAATCTAGCCTTATGCCCCAACTTGATATAGATGAGAATAGCCCTTATAAAAATCTCCTAGAAACACTTTTATCTAAGATATGTAATCTTAGGCTCATTCAGGGGGACTTTTCACATTGCACTCTTGAAGTGATTTTTGTAGAATCTCAAGCAATGCGAGAGATTAACCTTGCTCATCGTGGTAAAGACATCACCACAGATGTGTTAAGCTTTCCTTTAGAGTGTGATTTTGACTTTCAGCCCTTAGATGGCACCGCCCCATTTGAACGCCTTTTAGGCAGTATTATCATCAACACCGAGCTTGCCAAAGAGATGAGTGAGAATTACGCTCACAATATTGCAGATGAGATAAGTTTGCTTTTTATCCACGGCTTTTTGCATATTCTAGGCTATGACCACGAAGTGGATAATGGGGAGCAACGAGCCTTAGAGCAACACATTATAGAATCCATAGGGTTAAAGCAAAGCTTGATTGTGAGAGTGCAGGAGAATTAAAGATAAGAAAAACTAACGCAAAAGTCTTAAAGATACATCAAATTCCAAAAACAAGTCGCCCACAAAGCAAATACACATTAGGATACTTGACCTAAAACAAACGCTTATGATTCTACTTATTTTGCCCCTTGTCTTATGGCGTATAATACACCAACACACAATATAAGGCAACAAAAGAAAAAAGCTTGTGAGACACTCAAAATATATTAAGGACAGAATCTACCCTTTCATTGAGTATCCTAAAAACAAGCAACGCTATGCTATTGCCTAACACACAGCCTAAACATACTTTGCTTTGACACCCAAGCACAAAAGCCATTGATATAAACGCGAATTCTTATAAGAATAAAGCTATGATATAAAGTAGCACTCCATAGCACAACATACAAAAGCCTATAAATGCGAGAATGTAGAAAAATAGAGATGCTTCGCCAAACATTTACTTCCTTTTGAAGATTCTATTTTATCTTAATCAACACGATTAAATGATGCTAGATACTCAAAAATACTTCACACGCAACACACGCTCTTACTTTATCTCCATTATCTTATCTCTCGCCACACCGCAAGAAACTCCGCACTTATCTCCTCATCAATCACGCTTAAGCCCACGCCCTCGCACATTATCCGTAAATGTCGCACTTTATAAGTATATTCCATTTGGCTAAGAGGATATAACGCACTATCAAGCCATATATACACACCCCACACGAGCATTTCACTCGCCGCCCTTGGATAGGCTACACTCAATGAACCATCGCTATTGCCTTCTTCTATCATAGATTCTACAATGGGCATAAGATGTGTTTGCGTATGCTTTTGCTTGTAGGCTAAAGTCTGCAAAGAACCAAGCAAGGATAGAGAGCTGCGGATAATCTCTTTATGTGTCAAAATATGCTTAAGATGAAGCAAAATAAGGGCTTTAAGTTTATCGCGTCCATTGATTTGAGAGCGTTCAATCTCCCAAATCTTTTCACTCTGCTCATCATATCGCCCCAAAATCGCACACAAAATATCCTCTTTATTTTTAAAATGATGATAAATCGCCCCCTTTGTGTAACCACACAATGCCAATTTATCAATAATATCTTGCATTTTGACATTTTCAAAACCATAAGTGCTAAAGAGTTTGAGCGCAATGTCTAAAATCTTATTTGTCGTCTTTATAGGAGTTTTCAAAGCCATAATCTGCCTTTCATCTCAATGTAAAGTGTAAAAACAGCCAAAAATTCTAACATACTTTTTACAAACAAAAGTATGCTTATTAGCTATATATACATATATTAGGTATTTTGAGATTCTAAGAATCGCTCCAAAATCAAAGTCGCACTCAAAGAATCTAGCCGTCCATCTTTTTGAGCTTTTTTGCGATTTTCTCTCCCCATATACACGCTTGATTGCAAGGCTTCTAGGCTTGTGTAGTCCTCATTAACATACGCTATCTCTCCGCCAAACTCAACAAGCCCCACAAAATGCAAGATTCTATTACGCGTATCACTATGCCCAGCCTCCCCGCCACTTGGCAACCCAACGACTAGAATATCAATCTCACGCGATTTTAAAATCTCGCTTAACTCGCCAGAGGCTTGATTGCGATTTTTACGCAAAATAGGCTCTATGGGCAGGATAATGCCAAGCCTAGCAACCGCTAAGCCTATCCTTTTTAGTCCCACATCACAAGCTAGAATGTTTTTTTGATTTTGCATTAAACCACCCGTATGCTTCCAGCTTCCCGCACGATTTTCCCCTCAAGCTCATATTCATAAATCTTCTCGCCAAATTTTAAATACGCTTCTTCAAAACTAGGATTCTTCATACAAAATTCTAAAATCTCATCGCTCCTTTGAATCTTCACGCCAAAAATCCCCTCCAAAAAAACATTCATATCATAAATACACTTTGCCCTATGTGTAGCCAAAAGCTCTTGTGTCCCCTCACTCTCGCCCAAACGATGAGGCAGAACAAAAAGGGGCTTGTTAAGCTCATAGGCAATCCTTGCACTTTGCATAGAGCCACTTTGCTTATCAGCTTGAGGGATAATCACCACATCACTTAGGGCAATCACAAGCCTATTGCGTTCTAGGAAGCTGAATCTATGGGGCATATAGGGGCTTTCATACTCGCTGATAACCGCACATTCTTGCATCATTTTTTCAATCATAGCCTTATTTGAACGCGGATAGCAAATATCTAGGCTTGAGGGGGAGAACATTATCGTGCGTGGGAAAGCGTGAGTATGAGCGATAATATCTACACCTATCGCCCCTCCGCTCACCACCACACCTTGAAGCTCTGCGATTTTTGAAGCGAGTTTAGCGACATAGGATTTTGTGTAAGGATTTGGCTTTCTTGTGCCAACAATGGCAATTTTATGCTCCGCTTGTAATAAAGACTCTAAAGCCCCACCTTTATAAAAAAGCTTTTTTGGTGGATTTTTTAGCACATTTAAATTTGCAGGAATAGGCTCTAAGGGTTTAGATTCTATATCCACTTTCACTTTATGCCCCAAGTCTCACGCTCTTAGAAAAATGGCGAACGCACATAGGAGCGAATCTTATTTTCACGCAAAAAGCTCTCTAACTCACTAGGCGAGACAAGTTCCAAATTGGCATTAAGCTCTTTTTGCATTTGTGCTAGAGCTTTAAAAGTGCTAGGGTGTGGGTGGCAAATCGCAATAGCATAGCCCTTTTTTTTCGCTTTTTTGATAAGCAAGGTAAGCTGTTTTTTGGTATAAGCGATATTTGTTTGATTATCTAAAAATATATCCCTTTGCATTATGAGCCGCTTTTGCTCTTTAGCTAGAATCTCACTTGCGGGATTAGGAATCGTAACGCTATCAATAAACTTCAAATCAAGCTCATCAAAAACTTCTAAAAGATTTTTCATATCCGCCTTACTTTTGGTGAATCTTGAGCCCGTGTGATTGTTGAGATACACAAGATGTGGAAAATCCTGCTTAATCTGCAGAATCTGCTCTTTTAAACTCTGTTTATCAATGCCAACCTTAAGCGGCTCTAGCTCTTTTTGGGTAAAATTTTGTGCCTCTAGGGGCAGGTGAATCATAAAGCTTTTGCCATTTTGAATAACACGCTGGGCAAGTTTTGGCGTTATGCCATTACTACGCGTTTTAGGAAAAATGGAGGGCGTGATGTTAAGGGGCAAAGATTCGAGACTTTTAATTTGAGAGAGCTTTGAGAGGTCGTCCATTATGAGCAGCACCTTTGGCTTTGGGCTAGATATGAGATTTTGGGGAATCTGCGTATTTGGATTCTGTAATGTGGTCTTATTGTCAATCATTAAGCTTTGCGTATCGTTTTGATTAAAGTCCTTGGAATCCGCAGTTTCTATGTTATTTTCTTGTGTAGGCTTATTTTGCTCCATTTCATCAAGCTGAATAAAATTATCCGTATGCAGTCCAAGAAATATTTGGCTAAAGCCCTGAATCAAAGGGTGAGTGATAACCTTAGAATCGCTCTTAGATTCTGCAAGGTTTGAAATAGAATCCGCCTTGCATAATGCAGAAAGCGTAAAAAGCGTAAAAATCCCACAAAGCAAAAAGCGGAACTTCACCACACATTCCCTTTCACTATGCATTACCTAGCGTAATTTGCACTTCAAGCGTGGATATATGGCTATTACTATTTGTGCTAAAATGTATGTCGGTTGATTGTGTGTATTTTTGCACCACTTGCAAAATCTCCCTTTGCATATCCTCAAGGTAGGGAATATTTGCCGTGCGTTCGTGCGATAGGACAAGCTTAAGTCGCTCTCTTGCGTTTGTTGCACTTTTTTTAGAGCCACCAAACATACCAAATACACTCATTTAAATATCCTTTTTAACGCTCCTAGCATTCCTTCACTCTCCATAGATATAAAAGGCACATCTGCCCCTAGAATCCGCTTTGCAATATTTGTATATGCCTTAGCACTTGGGGCTTGTGTGTAAATGACAGGCTCACCATTATTTGTCGCACTAACAATCTTACTATCTTCAGGCACAAGCCCAATAAGTGGCAATGCCAAAATCCCAAGCACATCTTCTACACTTAACATCTCACCCTTTTTCACAAGCTCCGGTTTAATGCGGTTAATGATGATATGTTTTTGCACCTCTTCATTATTTTGTGCCTTATGACTTTTGGCATCAATAATGCCTATCACCCTATCGCTATCTCGCACGGAGCTAACCTCTGGCGTTACTACGATTAACGCTCTATCCGCCCACAAAATAGCGTGTTCAAATCCCCCTTCAATCCCTGCTGGAGAATCTATCAGCACATAATCAAACTTCTGCCTTAGCTCATCAATCAACGCACCAACTTTATCCTTATCAAGTATCGTTTTATCCTTTGTTTGCGAGGCAGGAAGAAAGTAAAGATTTTTTGTTTTCTTATGGCTAATGAGCGCTTGAGAGAGATTGCACTTACCCTCCATTACATCAATCACATCATACACAATGCGGTTTTCAAGCCCTAGAAGCATATCAAGATTCCTAAGCCCTATATCAAAATCAACCGCCACAACCTTTTTATTCTCTTTTTCTATCTCTTGGGCTAGTCCCACAGCTAAATTTGCCGTAGCGGTGGATTTCCCCACGCCGCCCTTGCCTGAAGTAATAGTGATAACCTCCGCCACTCTCTCTCCTTAGAATCTTATGTATTTTAAAATCATTATTGCAGGTGTATTTGCAAGCGTAATTGTATGTATCCCTAGCTTACTTTATGTTTAACCCATTTTGTATTTTAACTTTATCGTTTGAAAAATTTCTATACCTGTCATTTTGAGCAGTCCCTTTCCTTGTCATTTTAGCTTTTTCCCTTATTTGTCATTTTGAGTTTGCGTAGCAAACAAAAAATCTCTTTTAGAATCTTTTTAGATTCCATAATCTTAGATTTTTCGCTTTTTTCAAAAGCTCAAAATGACAAAATGGCTACTTGCCATAACTAAGCCTTTAGGTAGGCGAAGTATCTCACAATACAGAAACTACCCTGCTTGTCATACTGAGCCTTTCCCCTTTGTCATACTGAGGCGTGAGCCGAAGTATCTATTCACAGCCCACCTACAACATCATATAAGAAGCATTCCTTAGCCCACAAAAACACCTAAACAAATATTGCTTTTAATAGCACATCACGCATTGCTTGGAGATGAAGTATCCCACAATACAGAAACTACCCCACTTGTCATACTGAGCCTTTAGGCGAAGTATCTAAAACAGAATCTAAAAAGATTCTAAAATAGATTTTTCACACTTGCAAAAATGACAAAAGAAAAAGAGACTTAAAAAACGAATTTTGTCATACTGAGCCTATTCCCTTGTCATACTGAGGCGTTAGCCGAAGTATCTAAAAATGCAGAATCTAAAATAGATTTTTCGCTACGCTCAAAATGACAAATTGAAAGCTCAAAGCAAACGCAGTGTAGCTTCTTAAGCAAATATTACCTTTAATAGCATATCCCGCATTGCTTGGAGATTCTGAATCTGCTTTGAGTTATTTTCAATCTTATTTTGAATACCATTTAATTGTTCGTTCAGTATTCTTATAATATCTGTATGCGGAAGGTGTATATTAACTGCTTTTAATGCTGCGATAGTTAAAGCCTGTTGAGTGCTACCAATAGCAATGGAATCTAACTTTTCTTTTCCTTGTGGAGATTTAAACCAATAAAACAAAAATAAGCTTGTAATGTTTTTAAAATTTTTAAACCAAGTTAGATTACCATCTTTAAAATAAAACTTTTTATCCTTTGGCACAAGATAGGGAATCCCCAAAGTCCCAACTGAAGTGAGCAGAATATCATTTGCTTGTGGCACTCCAAATTTATTTGCTATATCGTTGTATTTATTTTCATCAATAAATAATTCATTTTGTGGATTATTGCCCTTACTAAATTCTATAATTTCTTTACTTCTATAAAAGGGGATTCCATATTCTACATATTCGCTATAAAAAATTCTTTTGCTTGAAGTGATTTCACACAAGGAATTCAAGCTTACTTCTTCCCATTCATTGCGGTTTGGATTGTCTATAAAATAATGGCGAAAAAGGGTAAGGGCTAGAGATTCTAAAGTTTTGTTTTGTCTATGGAGTAAATCTATCTTATCATCAAAACTACTTAGAATCTCTGCTATTTTTTGTTGTATTGTAAGTGGTGGGAGTGGGATTGTTATATCTTGCACTACGCCTTTAGAAATTTCCTCAAAGGTTGTCCCTGTTCCCAAAGATTGCAAATATTCTACATTATTTTTTATCCAATAATACACGAATAAATTACAAGCTTGTTTTGGCTCAACAACCAAACTTTTAAAACCTTGATTTGTGCAAATGTCATTTTGTGCTATTGCAACATAGCCAATAGGTGCTCTTGAACTTAGTAAAATTGTCCCTTTTGGCATTAAGGTTGCAGAAGAGTTTTTAAGCCCCAATTCAGTGATAAATCTTTCGCCCTTTGAAATATAAATATGATTGTAACCTGCCAAATCTTTTGGAGTTAGCCAAGGGATTTCTCCATTCCAATATTCTGGTATTGATGTTTTTGGTGTTCCGCCACTAATTATCTCCGCAACTTCCCCAAGCCGGACTTCCTGCCATTGCTCTTTATGGAGAGATTGTAGAAAATTCTCACAATGCTGTTCTTTTAGATTCACAATCATTTCCCACCTATAATCTCTAAATTGTTTAGAATCTTTTCACTTAAGATTCTCTCTTCTTTGATTTGAGATTCTAGCTCGGCTTTTAAGCGTGTAAATTCTCTTTCAAAGTCAAAGTCTTCATCATCTTCTGCCAAGCCCACATAGCGACCGGGTGTAAGGACATAGCCTAGATTTGCTATCTCTTCTTTGCTTACACTTTTACAAAAGCCTAGAATATCGCTGTAATCCCCATCTTTTTGCTCTAGTTTTGGTTGCTCTTGTGCCTTTTGCCATTTATGATAAGTCTCTGCGATTTTAGCAATATCACTTTGAGTTAGAATCCTATTTTTACGATTGATGAGTTCGCCTAGACTTCGTGTGTCAATAAAAAGCGTGTTGTTATGGGATTTATTGCGTTTGATAAACCACAGACACGCTGGAATCTGCGTATTTAAAAAGAGTTTTGCAGGGAGATTGACAATACATTCTATTAAGTTAGATTCTATTAAGTTTTTGCGGATTTGCCCCTCTGTGCTTGTGTTGCTTGTAAGAGAGCCTTTCGCAAGGACAAATCCCGCCCGACCTTTTGGAGCTAAATGGTGGATAAAGTGGCTTATCCACGCATAATTGGCATTTGTGCTAGGGGGTGTGCCATACTGCCAACGCACATCATTTTCTAGTGCTTGGCTGCCCCAATCTGTGGCGTTAAAAGGTGGGTTTGCGATGATGAAATCTGCCTTTAAATCCTTGTGTGCGTCATTAAGAAAACTTCCCTCGCTATTCCATTTGAGTGAGCTAGAATCTATTTTTCGCAAGGCAAGATTCATCTTTGCTAGTCGCCAAGTGGTTTGATTACTCTCTTGCCCATAGATTGAAATATCGCTGATTTTACCCTGATGCTCTCGCACAAATCGCTCACTTTGGACAAACATTCCCCCACTTCCACAGCAAGGGTCAAACACTCTGCCATTATAAGGCTCTAGCATAGCTACCAATAGCTCCACAACGCTTTTTGGCGTGTAGAATTGCCCGCCTTTTTTGCCCTCACTCAAGGCAAACTCACCTAAAAAGTATTCAAAAATATGCCCTAAAATATCGCTTGTATTTTCTTGATTTAGTGAGATAGAATCTATTAAGTTTATCAAATCGCCCAAAGTCGCACTATCTAAGTTATCTTTAGCATAGACTTTAGGCAGCACACCTTTTAACTGCGGATTATCCTTTTCTATCAAGTCTAGGGCATAGTCTAAATCTTTGCCAATTTGTGGGCTTTTTGCCTTGCTTAAAAGAGAACTCCATCTAGAATCTTGTGGCACAAAAAAGATATTTTTTGCGATATATTCATCTTTGTCTTCTGCATCTTCATCGCGTGCAAGCAACTCTTTGTGTAGAGATTCAAAACTATCGCTAATGTATTTTAAAAACACAAGTCCAAGCACAATGTGTTTATACTCTGCGGCGTCTATGTTTTTACGAAGTTTATCAGCGGCACTAAAAAGGGCGGCTTCTAGCTTTTGTGTTTGTTTTACCTTTGCCATTCTTATCCTTTGTGTTTTTTGTCCTTTATATTTGTAGTGGAATAGTAGCATATCATTGTAGATTCTATGAATAGCTTGTTTTGAGTGGGGTTTGAAATGTGAATTTAGTGGGTTTCAATATGGCAATAGAATCTACCCCTTTAACCCCACTTTGAGAAAGCTAAGATTCTATATCTTCGCCTAGCTCATAAATCCCAGCTTTAAGTAAAATCTCATTGCGATTTGTCTCAATTAGCCCTTGTATTTTTAGCTCTTTTATCACTCTTGTAACTGCTTCTCTAGCACTGCCAATATTATTTGCTATGCTTTCTTGACTTGCTTCTACGCGGTTATTTTTAGCATTGCTTAATAGAAATTTTACTACGCGATTTTTGAGACTTTTAAAGGTTACATCATTGATGGTGTCAAAGGCTTGTTTTAGGCGTTTAGAGACTAAAGAGAGATTGAAACGCATAATAGATTCATTACTCTGTGTGAGTGTCTCAAATACCTTATTTGGCAGGATAAACACGCTAGAATCTGCCATAAATTCAAGCACTACATCAGCCTTAATGTGCGATAAAATACAGCTTGTAGAGATGATACAGCTTTCCTTATCGCTTATGGTAAAAATGGTGATTTCCTTAGCATTGCTTGATACGCTAAAAAAGCGGATTTTGCCGCTTAAAACATACAAAAAGCCTAGTAATTCATCGCTATCTGGGTAGATTCTATATCCCTTTGTGTAGGCTTTTACAATGCCCTGTTTCTGCAGCACTTCAAAGCTTTTCTCATCGCCACATATTGTGGTATTTATCTGCGTTAAGGTATCTTTAGATAATGGTTGCATATTTCCCTTTTGTGATAAAGTTACACACAAAGCGTTCAAACTTGCATACAATGCCGTAAAATTATATCTCAAAAAGGTTAGTTCAATGCAAAGACGCAACTTTTTAAAATCCCTAGCCCTAACCCCTATGCTAGTAGCTGGAGCAAATGCTGAATCTAGCGATTCTACAAAAGAGGGCAAAGAAGAAAAAAGATCGCTTATAGATTCAAGTGAGTTTAGCAAAACTAAAGGCAAAGCAAGTATTATAAACCTTGATAAATGCGATGGCTGCAAAGGCTATGAAATGCCACAATGTGTGAGTGCGTGTAAAGAGAAAAATGCCGCTAGATTCCCTGAACCTATCAAAGACATTCCGCAATATTTCCCGCGTAAAATCTATGAGGATTACTCTAAAAATAGAGATGATATATCACGCCTAAGCCCGTATAATTGGACTTTTGTCGAAGAACTAGAAATAGATTCTAAAAAAGTGTTTGTCCCACGTCGCTGTATGCATTGCGATGATCCTACTTGTCAAAAGATCTGTCCTTTTGGGATTATTGGCAAAGATGATAATAATGCTGTAAATATTGATGAGCATTACTGCTTTGGTGGGGCAAAGTGTCGCGATGTCTGCCCGTGGGGGATACCGCAGAGACAAGCTGGAGTTGGAATCTATCTTAAAATCGCTCCAAAACTTGCTGGTGGTGGTGCGATGTTTAAATGCGATATGTGTGCGGATTTACTCGCAAGTGGCAAAAAACCTGCCTGTGAGACACAATGTCCAAAAGAAGCTATTATCTTTGATGATAAGGCGAAGATTCTAGCACTTGTAGAAGAAGCGAAAAATGAAGGTAAATTCATTTATGGAGATACACAAAATGGTGGCACAAGCACATTTTATATCTCATCAGTTGATTTTACAAAGATTGATGAAGCTATTGCTAGAAAGTATGGCAAAGAAGATGGTGTGCTAGATTCTAAAAGTCAAAAAATGGGACGACCACATATGAATGTGGTGGTAAAAAACTTTGTGAGTGAAGATTCTGCACTTATTAAAGGTGTGTTAGCCGCACCGCTTGTAGGCGTAGTCGCTGGGGCAATCGCTGTGGCAAAGTCCAAAAAGAACACAAAGAATACAACAAAGTAGAAAGGATAGAATATGAAAACAGAATCTACTCTAATAAAGGCAAAAAAGCCTATGATATTGCGTCAAAGTTTGCAAAATCGTATCGTGCATTGGGGTGTGGCATTTAGCACATTTATTTTGATTGCAAGTGGGATTTTCCAAATGCCTGTATCAAAGCGATATATGATTAATGAACTGCCTCTAATGTCGTGGAGTGGGGACTATCACATAAGCTTAATGCTACATTATGTAGGGGCGTTTGGGCTGATATTTTTTGTGGCATTTCACTTATATTTTCATATCGCAAGAGCGGAGTTTGATATATTCCCCAAAAAAGGCGATGGGGCAAAAAGTCTAAAAATCATTAAGGCTATGCTATTTGGCGGCGTTGAACCAAAGAGTGAGAAATATCTACCCGAACAAAGACTAGCGTATTTTTTCATAGGGCTTGTGCTTTTGCTTTTAATTATTACTGGTTTGGTAAAAACAGCGAAAAATCTTGCTGGGTGGAATATAAGCGATAGTTTATATCTATGGAGCGCACAACTGCATAATCTTGGAATGTTTCTCATCATACTTGGAATCATCGGGCATTTAGCGGCATTCATTTTCAAGGCAAATCGCCCACTTTTAAGGGCAATGTTTAGTGGCAAGGTAGATTCCCACTACATTGCAGAAAGACATAGTTTATGGCAAGAGGGTGTTAAAATGGCTAAGGATAAAGTAGTAGAAAATAATCTAGATTCTAAAACAACCGCTTGTCATACTAAGCCTTTAGGCGAAGTATCTAAAGATTTAGAATTTACAAGAGATATTTCGCCTTTTTCGTAATGCTCAATATGACAAGAATCCAGAATCTAAACAAAATAAGGACTAAGCTATGCAAAATGTAAATACAGAATCTAGCCCAGATTCTACAAGCCAAAGCAAAGTAGAATCTAATATTAAAGAGCCACACAATGCTATGTCAGCAGAATCTAAACTCGCCAACTCTCCTGTTGCCATCTCGCCCATTGCAAATTTGCCTATCGCATTATTTGCTTCAGTTATGGGGATAGGTGGCTTAAGCCTTGTATTGAAAAAAGCAAGTGTGGTTTTTGGGAGCGTGGCACTTACAAATGCGTCCTTTAATAGCACAACACTTAATAGCGGAGCAAACGCACTAGAATCCAGCCTAGATTCTAGCTCATCGTGGCAAGGGGTAGTCGCACCATTTTTATGGTGGGGAGCATATAGCTTTGCTGTGTTAGCGGTAGTTATCTTTGCCCTTTTGCTTGTGTGCTACTCTGCAAAAATATTCTATCATTTTAACGCATTTAAGGCGGATTTAAAACATCAAGTCAAAATCAACTTCTTATCAAGTATCCCCATTAGTATGCTTATCATCGTGGCATTTTGGAGTGATTTGAGTAGTGGGGTAGATTTACTATGGCAAGGGATTTTAGGGCTTTTTTTTGTAGCAAGTGCTTTGCAACTTGTGCTTAGTTTATATGTAATGAGCTTTTGGTTTAAAGAGAGTATGAAGAGTGCTTTGCTATCCCCTGCGTGGTTTATACCGATTGTGGGCAACTTAATCGTGCCTTTAAGTGGTGGTTTAATCAACGCACCAAAGGAATTATTACTCTTTTTCTTTTCTATCGGTTGCTTTTTTTGGATTCTCTTAAGTGCGATGATAATGCAGCGGCTCATCTTTGAGCAGAGTTTAGAATCTAAGTTTATCCCCACACTTTTTATTTTTATCGCTCCACCTAGCATTTTTGTCGTGGATTTTCATAGCCTTTTTGGCGTGCATAATGCTTTGAGCCTTATAGGCTTTAATGTGGCGTTATTTTTCGTGCTACTGCTTTTAAGTCTGGGCAATATCTTTACTAAGCTAAACTTCGCACCATCGTGGTGGGCTTTTACCTTTCCGCTGTGTGCCTTTGGGATAGCAAGCTTTGATTTATATATGAATGAATTTAAATGTTTTTATGGACTTTTAGGGATTTTGGGGCTTGTAATGGCATTTTTTGCGGTAGTGTTTATCTCATATAAGACTTTAAGGGCTGTTGCAAGTGGTGCGATTTTTAAAGAGTAGGCTATAATACTTTATATTTTTATAAAGGAAGTTTATGCTTATTATTCATACCACAACGCCCACAAAAAAGGAAGCAAAAAATCTCATTAAGATTCTTTTAGAATCTCGCCTTATTGCCTGTGGGCAATATTTTAAAATAAAAAGTCATTATGCTTGGAAAGATTCAAAAGGTAAAAGGAAACTTTGCAAGGAGAAGGAATATTTACTGATTTTAAAAACCTTGCCAGAATGTTATGAAAAAATACAATCTTTAATCCGCTCTCATCATAGCTATGAAGTCCCGGAGATAGTATCTTTTGAAGCAAAGGCAGAAAATGCGTATAATGCGTGGCTGCACACAAGCCTAAGCTAAAATACCCCAACAAAGACATTTTCTTCACATATTCAATCAAATATTTACCGATCCGTTTTTTTTTTTTTTTGTAGAATGAATAAAGCAGGTTTCTGCTTAAATTTTCCTAAAGGACAGATATGAAGAAATTGTTTCTTGTAGCAATGGGTATTGTTTTTAGTGCTTCTATGGCAAGTGCATTTGACATCAAAGGACAGGCTCTCGGTGCAGCTGGCGATCTAATGAGTGGAAAAAGTGCAAAAGAAATAGCAGAAGAAAAGAAAAAGGAAGCTGAAGAGGCAGCAAAAGCTGAGCTTAACAAGCAAACAGACAAAGCACTAAATAAGCTTGATGACAAAACAGGCGGAGCAGCTTCAATGGCTGGTGGTTTGCTTAAAAAATAAATTTCGTGGGATCTCCTTGTGAGATTCTACCCATCACTTCTCCACTTACTTTTTCTTCAAATACGAGACTATCTCAAACTTTTTTGTCATCATCTATTCTCAACATACACAACATCTCTCATTCTTTTATTTTTTTATACCCTTATCTATAATTTTGAGTAAAAAAGTAACTTTAAACTACATATTTTTATGATTACATATTGTATTTTTAAGAATATGTGTGTATGATAACGGCTAGTTGCAACACAAGATTCTAAAACACAATCATAAAATGGAGAAAGAAAATGAGACTAGACAAACACATTAGCTTCAACGCCTTTGAGATGAATTGTATCTCTCATTTAAGTCCGGGGCTGTGGCGGTATCCAAACGATCAAGCCCTAAAATATAAAGACATTGAATATTGGCAAAATATCGCACAAATCGCTGAAAAAGGGCTGTTTGATGCGATATTTATCGCTGATGTGCTGGGCGTGTATGATATTTATGGGGGCAATGATTTTGGCGCGTTAAAGACTGCCCTGCAAGTGCCGGTCAATGACCCTACACAGCTTGCCGTGATTGGTGCAGCAGTTACTAAACACATAGGCTTTGGGGTTACTGCTGGTGTGCCTTTTGAGCATCCCTATCCCTTTGCTAGGCGACTTAGCACACTAGATCATCTCACAAAGGGCAGGATTGGCTGGAATATCGTTACAGGCTATCTGCCAAGTGCAAATAAAAATATGGGCTCAAGTGAGCTGCCGCACAATGAACGCTATGATTTGGCTGAAGAGTATATGGAGGTGATTTATAAACTACTAGAGGGGAGCTGGGAAGATTCTGCGGTGATTTTAGATAGGGAGAGTGGGGACTTTGCTGACCCAAACAAGATTCATCACATAGGACATCACGGCAAATACTTTGATGTCCCGGGTATTCATCTGTGTGAGCCAAGTATCCAAAGAACCCCTGTGCTATTCCAAGCGGGGAATTCTACGCGTGGTAGGCAGTTTGCCGCTACTCACGCAGAGGCTATTTTCATAGCCCCTCCTACAAAGGAATACGCTAGAATCGCTGTGAAACAGGTGCGAGATGCGCTAATCCAAGCGGGGAGAGATCCATATAGTGCCAAAATCTACATTCTAGCTACCATCATCACCGATGAGAGTGAATCTCTAGCACAGGCTAAGTATAACGATTTATTATCTTACTCTAGCAAGGAAGGCTCTTTAGTGATAAATTCCGGGTGGCTCGGCGTGGATTTAAGCCGCTATGACTTAGAAGATCCATTAAGCAATATCAAATCAAACGCCATAGTCGCACAAGTAGAAGCCCTGAGTAACTCCACAACAGAATCTGGCAAAGAGTGGCGACTAAAAGATTTGCTAAAGCTCACAGGGCTAGGCTGTCAAGGACCAAAGTTTGTAGGCTCACCTACGCAAGTTTGTGATATTTTACAAGAAGTGATCGCATATAGCGATGCTGATGGCTTTAATCTAGCTTATGCGACAACGCCGGGGAGCTTTGAAGATGTCGTGCGATTTATCGTGCCAGAGCTTCAAAATCGTGGTGTATATAAGAGAGAATACACACAAGGCTCACTTCGGTACAAGCTCTTTGGCAAGGGCGATAGGCTAGATTCTAGTCATATCGCTTCACGTTATCGTGTGGGCGGGGCAAAAAGCACAATCAATGATTATGCGAACACAGGGCGATTTAAACACAATAAGGAGCAAGACTATGTTATATGATTCACTGCCGCAGGGCATTTACATAATCCACGAGAATCCCGAGTGGATACCGCCTTTTAAAGAAGCATTTGATAGGGCTGGGGTTAGATTTAATGAAATCCTTTTGACACAAGGGGGGATTAGCTTAGATTCTATCCCGCCACAAGGGGTGTTTTGGAGTAGGCTTAGTGCCTCAAGTCATACGCGTGATAATGCCTTTTCTAAGGAATATGGTCGTGCGTTGTTAGCGTGGCTAGAAAGCTATGGGCGTTGCGTGATAAATGGCAGCTCCGTGCTAGAGCTTGAAGTCAGCAAGGTTAGACAAGCCCTGCTTTTAGAATCCTTTTTTAAGTCTCAAGGCGTGGATTTTAAAACACCACAAACACTTGCGGTATTTGGGAAAACTGATTTAATCAATGCGGCAAGGAACTTTGCTAAGAATCTAGGTAACAAGCCCTTTATCACAAAGCATAATCAAGGTGGCAAGGGCTTAGGTGTAAGGCTTTTTGAAAATATAGAAGAGTTTAGGGACTATGTGGAATCAGCTGAGTTTTCGCTACCCATTGATGGCATTACGCTATTGCAAGAGTATGTAGAATCTAGGGAAGCTTTTATCACGCGATGTGAGTTTATCGGCGGGAAGTTTCATTATGCGGTGCGAGTGGATACAAGCAATGGGGCTTTTGAGCTATGCCCTGCTGATGCGTGTCAAATAGATTCTTTAGATTCTAAAGTGGATTCTAGTAGGGATTCTAAGTCGGCAAATTCTAAAGCAGAATCTACAAAGCGACCTGCTCTTGCTGGGGCGGCGTGTGAAGTGGGCGTTGGGGATAAGTTTAGCTTGCGTAAAGAGATAGATTCTACAAGCCCTATCGTGCGATGTTTAGAGCAGTTTTTAGCAGTGCATCATATCGCTGTGGCGGGGATTGAGTTTATTGAAAGTGTGAGTGGGGATATTGTGGTCTATGATATAAACACAAACACAAACTACAACTCTACACTAGAATCTAAGGTTAGAGAGAGTGGCGGCGTGGCAGCAGCGGATAGGCTTGTGAGTTTTTTAAAAGAGCAGTTTGACAAACAATAAAGGAGCGTAAAATGAAGTTTGGGTATTGGAGTCCGGTATTTGGCAGTTGGCTTAGGAATGTAGATGATGATAGCACGCAGTGTTCTTGGGAGTATATCCGCGATTTAGCGATAAAGGCGGAGAATCTAGGCTATACGCTTACCCTTGTGCCAGAGCTGTATTTAAATGACATTAAGGGTGAAAAAGCCCCTGCCCTTGATGCGTGGGCTATTGCTAATGGCTTGGCAGCGGTTACCAAAAAGATTGAGATTCTAGCGGCTTTGCGTCCGCAGTATCATCAAGTAGCACTCACAGCAAAGCAGATTGCTACCATTTCACAGATTTGCAATGGGCGATTTTCTATCAATATGGTATCAGCGTGGTGGGAAGAAGAGGCTAGGCAGTATGGCATAAACTTTGATGCACACGATGATAGATATACACTCACACAGGAATACACCGATGTGTTGCGGGGATTTTGGAAGCAAAGTCCATTTCATCATAAGGGTAAATATTTTAGCTTTGAGCATTCTTATAATGAGCCAAAACCGCCCAAGATTCCGCTTGTGTATGCAGGGGGAGAGAGTGAGATAGGCAGGAATGCCATCACACAATTTGCGGATTTTTATCTCTTGCACGGCGGCACACTTGAAGAAGCAAGAGTGAAAATCGCGGATATGAAAGAGCGGAAGAAAAACGCAGGATTAGAGCCATTTAAGGGCTTTGGTATGGCAGTGTATATGATTGTCCGTGATAGTGAAGAAGAAGCACAACAAGAGCTAAAAAGGATTACTACCATTAAAAATTACGCCGATTATGAGAACTCTTATAAGAATTTTACAGGTAATTCACAGCTTGATGTAGAAATCAGCAAGCAAGAATATAGCGTGTCTAATCGTGGTTTGCGTCCCAACCTAATTGGCACACCAACAAGCGTGGCACAAAAGATTAGAGCCTATAAAGAAGCAGGGCTAGATTTACTTATAATCCAGTGCGCTAATATGCAAGAAGAGCTAGAGTATATCGCTAAAAAGGTTATGCCATTGGTGTGAGACAGCCAAAGAAAAACAGCTTAGAATCTAAATTTTTCAGTAGATTCTAACGCACTTGCCCAGACAAACAGAATCAATAAGTCTTTTGCCTCAAGCTATCTTGCTAAAAATTCATTCCCACACTTGCATTAACATTAAAAAGTGTATAAGCCCCACCCACTTCACTGCTCAAGCCAAAGCGTCCAAAATAGTCTTTATATTGCATTTGAGCATTTACTCCACCATAAAAGCTGTGAGTATCAAGTATTGCTTTTTGGGTAAAAGATGAGTTAGTAAAATCACTGAAAGATGATTTTGCTTCCACAGAATCTACAAATCTTACATTATAAAAACCAAATCCAGAAAAATTAAAACGCAAAGATTCTAAAGGCAAAGTATAGCCTATATGTAAGCCCAAAGATGTGCCAAAAGTATTATACATATTTGCAGAATTCTTACGAGCAAACACGCCTCCACTCTCCTCATACGCACCTTGCATAACGCCACTATAAGAGAGTAGAGCCATAGGTTTTAGGGTAACTTTGCTAACCTGAAAGTCTTTGCTCACCCCACCTTGCAGGTAAAAAATCGTTGTGTTATAGTCCGCATTAAGTGTATGTCCGCCAATGATAGTTCTATTTGTAGCGTTTAGCCCCATACCCACACTTGCTGTGCCAAGGATTGAAAAATGCTTTAGATCATAGATTCCACTTCCACCTAGTGTAAAAGTATGGCTGTTGAGTTGGGTATAGGTATGATTTGCACTAGCATAGGCATAGTCCAAAAATCCGCCCAAAAGCAAAGAACTACTTATGCGATTTTTATAATGAAAGCTTGTGCCTGAAGTAGAAGTCTTATGGCTTTTGTGAGAAAACAAAGTGTAGTTTGCATTCATTATCATTTGATGTTTAGATTCCTGCATTGATGAGAGAATATCAGAGAGAATCTTGCCGCTTAAGGCATTATCTACACTCGCAACTTTTACAGAGCGTTTGTAGGCTCTTAGGGCATTGTAAGTTGGTGTATCCTGCACAGGAGCAAGAGCAAAAGAGAGTGCATTAAAGCTTAGTGATTGTTGAGTATTAAAGCTATCTTGCACAGAATCTAGTGGGGCATTTTGCGCTAGAGAATCTAAACTTGCTTGATATAAAGAGCTAGAAGCATTAGTGATAGCTCCAAAATAGTCTTGATAATCTTTTGAGAGATTGGGGTCTTGGAAAATATCTTTAATCACCTCTCCCATCGTAGAATCCCCACTTGGCTTAAACGCATCAGCTCTCAATGTGGTGCTTAGGGTTTGATTATTATGATCATAGATAAAATCTAGCACATTGTTGCTTTTTGGCAAAATGGTGTTGAATTTATTTGTATAATCTTTAAGGCTACCTAGATTTAGCTGTATTGTTTTGCCCGCGGTAAGCAAGCTCCCCTCGCCGCTATATATGGGGACAAATTCTAGTGTGCCACCTTGTATGGTGTAGCTTGTCGCTTCTAGCTTAGAATTAAGACTCCCACTAAATGCGATTTGCAGCTTCGCGCTAGAATCCTGTGTATAAGAGCCATTGATTGTAAGGGTGTTTTGTGAAAGGCTTGTGATAGGCGCAGCTCCAAATCCTGCCATCACCACACCGCCTAGATTCTCCACCTTGCTTGTGCTTGCTTGTATATCACTTCCTGCGGCTATGGTGCCAGAGCCGGCTAAGACTCCACCATTTGTGAGCTTTACACCAGAAGTAGAGAGAGTCGCACCATTGGTATTTGTGCCACCTATGACAGAGCCTAGCTGGATCACTCCGCCATTTTCCGCATAGGTCGTGCCTTTAATTGTCGCGCTATTTTCAATATGCACGATCCCAGAGTCTTTGGCATAGGCGTTTTTCTCTATCGCACCGCCACTTAGGAGCAAGACTCCAGCATTTTCCGCATAGGCATTGCTCTTTACTAGCTTGCCGCTTTTACTTAGCTCTAGCACACCTTGCAGGACGCGTGTCGCACCTTCATAGGTGTTTGTCCCACTCAAGGTTAGCTTGCCAGCTCCTGTTTTTATTAAACCTGCTTTTTTAATGTGTTGTAGCTCTTCTTTAGGCGAGTTCCACGCACCCTCTGTGTGCCATTTATCTTCCCATAATCGCTGGTCTATATCATTGCTAAACTCACCGCTTAGCCCCTTTGTATCAATGGTATAAAAGGCTTGATTCTCTCCCTCAAAATGCTCTACGCTATTTTTATTCATACGATTGACATCAAGTCGTGCTAAGCCTTTTAAGGCTTTTTGCACATCTAAGATCCCCTGCCCAAAAACTTCTTCTTTGCTAAGCTTGATAATGCCTTCAGGGCTACCATCTACATTGATGGCATTATTTAAGATTTTATTGAGAAAGGTCTCATCTTTATAACCTATATCTCTTAAATCTTGCTTGACCTTATCCTTATCAATTTTACCATCGGGGGTTGTTGGTATCTCCCCATCAATATAGATGATATTAGCCAGCACCCCTGTGCCAAAGTATTTGAGCGTAAGCTTTGGAGCTTTAAAATCATTATTCGCCGTAGTAAGCAGCACATCAGCGATTTGTGCTCCACCTAAAAAGCCAAATTTCTGCTGCACGAGCATTGCCGCCCCGCTTACCATAGGCGTAGCTTGCGATGTCCCACTCATACCGCAAAACTCTTCTTGCTCCCCACCGCTACACATAGGTCTTTGATCAGCTCCCGGAAGGCTATCTGTCTTGCCATAATACGCATTTGCAGAGTCTATATCCACTCCCGGAGCTGTGATAGCATAGAGTGCCGCACCTTTAAAGGCATTACTAAAAGTTGCTGAGGCACTGCAATCATAGCTACCACACATTCCGCTTTTAATTGTTAATACTCTTTTGCCATTTTCATTTTTGACTTCAATGCCATCAGCGTTTAACGCTCCCACCACAAGCCAAGCACGCAACTCCTCATCATAGCTTGCCGCCGCAGCCGCAGCACTTGGGCTAATCCTGCCATCATTCCCAGCACCCCAAATATTAAGAATATCTTTTTCCTTAGATAAGCGGATAAGGTGTAGTGCATCGTGTTGCTTGCCACGATTGAGCTTATGTTCTAAAAGTGTATTGAAATAATAATCTGCATTGATACTGCTTGTATCTTTTTGGATAAGCTGGTAGCCGCCATTATCTGTGGTTACATTGATAAGCGGAAAATAACTTGGGGCTTCCCAGCTATTGTTGATAATTTTGACATCCCAATTTTTTATATCTTCATATAAATTGCCGGTGTAAGTGTAGCCCGGATTATTTTTGCCAAGCCCATAATATCTGCCATTATAGGCAATGCCGTGGGGATCTCTCTCTCCAAATTTTTTGCCAATGGCAATACCAGCCACATGCGTGCCGTGTCGCATACCATCTCGGTCAGTTCGCCCCATATCAAAGTCATTGTTGATAAGTGCATTATCTTTGCCTTGCAAGCTTTTATGCGAGTCGTTAAAGACAGAATCTATAATCCCAAGATTTATCCCACTCCCATCAAAGCCACTATTTTCATCATAGTTAATAATCTGCCAAGACTTTTTTAACTTATTGATTTGATCACTAGCACTTAGCACAAGCGGTAAGACACCTATACAAAGGGCTATCGCATACTTTTTCATTAGAATCCTTACTAAAATTTTGGCGGGATTCTAACAAAAAAAAAAAAAAACGCTTTACTATTTGTAGCTTTATATCAAGAAGACAAAATAAGTTACCAATATCCACACAGACAGCACTAAAAAGCAAAGTAGAAAAAAGCTATGAGAGCTACTGCATTGCGGAGATTCCACAATGCAAAGCCACAAGAGAGACAAACAAGGATTAAAAGGCTATGCCTAGTTCTTCTCCTTATCCACAAGTTTATTTGCACCAATCCAGGGCATCATAGCCCTTAGTCTGCCGCCGACTTTTTCAATCTTGTGAGCGTTTAGATTCTTTCTCTCTGCATTCATTCTAGCATACCCTGCCTTTCGCTCTAAAATAAAATCTTTAGCAAAGCGACCTTCTTGTATGTCTTTTAGAATCTCTTTCATAGCTTTTTTAGATTCTGCATTTATCACTCTTGGACCGCTTACCATATCGCCGTATTCTGCGGTATTTGAGATAGAGTATCGCATATTTGCTAATCCTCCCTCATAGATTAAATCCACAATCAATTTTAGCTCGTGCAAACACTCAAAATACGCCATCTCTTCAGGATATCCCGCTTCTACTAAGGTTTCAAATCCCGCTTTTACAAGGCTACTCACCCCACCGCAAAGCACAGCTTGTTCGCCAAAGAGATCGGTTTCTGTCTCATCTTTGAAAGTTGTTTCTATAATCCCGCTGCGTCCGCCGCCAATAGCACTTGCATAGCTTAATGCAATAGCCTTTGCATCGCCCCTGCTAGTATCTTGCTCCACTGCGATTAGATCAGGGATTCCGCCACCTTTTACAAACTCACTTCTAACCGTGTGTCCGGGAGCTTTAGGGGCTACCATTATCACGCCTACACCTTTTGGGGCTTGAATCTGCCCAAAGTGGATATTAAAGCCGTGTCCAAAAGCGATGATTTTATCTTCACTTAAATTTGGCTTAATATCTTGTGTGAATACATCAGCTTGCAATTCATCTGGGATTAGAATCATAATCACATCAGCTTCTTTTGTTGCCGCACCAACTTCTAGCACCCTAAAGCCCTTTGCTTCAGCCTTAGCCCAGCTAGACCCACCTTTATACAGCCCGATGATAACTTCAACACCTGAATCTCGTAAGTTCTCCGCGTGTGCGTGTCCCTGACTCCCAAAGCCAATGACAGCTACCTTTTTCTTTTGGATAAGTCCTAAATCGCAATCTTTATCGTAATATACTTGTAATGCCATAATCGATCCTTTCGTGGTAAGCCACCTTTAAAGTTTAAGGCTCAATTGTAGTTAAAACAAACTTAGTTATAATTAATCCCGCAGTAAGTAAGCAAAGCCAAAATTCACAAGGGGGTAAATATGCAACACTCTAGCACGACACATACCATATCACAAGATTCTATTATAGCTCATCACGCACATTCTGCCGCATTACAATCTAGCCAAATGGACTTTGTATCAAATATGATTTTGCAGCTTCTTGAAAGTGTTGATAAGGATTTAAAAGATGCGTTTATCACTATCAAACACAGCCTACAAAACGCTGATTCTGCTACGCTCACACAGACGCTTTCTCACATTTCTAGCCAAGATAAAACACTCTCCATTATCAAGGCTTTCACACTCTATCATATGCTTTTAAACATCATTGAGGAGCTAAACTTAAGCGATTCTGCCACACTTAATGCCCTCCCTCAAACTCTACTAGATTTAAAGAATGAAGGCTATGACAAGCAAGACATTATAGAAGTTTTACAAAATATCGCCTTCTATCCTGTTTTTACCGCCCACCCAACAGAATCTCGCCGCCGCACATTCCTTGAAGCCCATCATCAAATGAGTAAAAATATTAGAGATATTTTTAGCTCTAATGACCAAGAGGCACATTTTCAGCTTTTATACCGCCTAAAACTCCTATGGCATACACATTTAGTGAGAAGTGAGAAAATGGAGATTCTCTTTGAGTTAGACAACCTCCTTTATATTATTCAAAGCTCCATTGCAGAATCTGCCACACAAGTGCTTAGCGACATTCAAGCCCTTATAGGCACAAACTTAAAACACTCTCCTATCATTCTAGGCAGCTGGGTAGGTGGCGATAGAGATGGGAATCCTTATGTCAGCAATGAGATTATGACAAAAGTTATGAAAACTGCACACAAAGCAATCATAGAAATGTATATCAATAAATGTGAAAAACTTATCCGTGAGCTATCCCTTTCAAGTGATTTGCAAGAACCTAGTCCCGCACTTATACAATCACTACAAGAAGAAAAAGAGCAGCTTCCACATACAGAATCCACACTCTATGCCAAAGAGCCTTTCCGTGCGAAACTCTACCTTATCAAAAAGAAGCTTCAAAATCGCCTTATTGCAATTAATACAACAGATTCTATTGATTTTACTTACAATAATTCCAAAGAGCTTTTAAATGATATTGATATGCTTATACACTCTCTAGATTCCCTTTCAGCAAGTGGTTTGATGGCATTTCGCAATCTTGTGCTTTTGGGTGGGTTTCATCTTTTAAGACTTGATTTTAGAGAACATCGCGATGTGATTTTGAGTGCAACAAGTGAGATTTTTTGCCTGATTGGGCTGTGCGATAGTGATTTTAAAGATATGAGCGAGCAGAAAAAATGTGAGATTCTAAACCTTGCTTTGAATGCCAAAAAGCTTGATTTAAATACGATACTAGAAGAGCTTTCAGATTCTACAAGGCGGTTTGTGGGGGCGTTTTTAAGAATTGCGTGGGCAAAGAAGCATATTTCAGAATCCATTTTACAAAGCTTTATTATCTCTATGAGCACAGAGCCTAGCGATTTGCTATGTGTGCTGTGGTTTGCCAAACAAAGTGGCTTGTGGAAGCCGGGCAAGAAAAAAGAATCTAAAAAAGGCAGAGCAAAAATCTCCATTGCTCCGCTTTTTGAAACTATTGATGACTTGCAGCACGCCAAACACACTATCAAAACGCTTTATGCCAACACGCATTATCAGCAATATATCCTTGATAATGACAATATACAAGAAATTATGGTGGGCTATTCGGATTCAAGTAAAGATGGAGGAATCTTTGCGAGTAACTACAATCTCTACCACGCCATCGCAGATTTAATCAAACTCCAAAATGAACTGCCACTCACTATTAGCTTTTTCCACGGACGCGGTGGGAGTGTGAGCCGCGGGGGTGGGAGTCTTGAGGAAGCCCTGCTATCTGCTGTGCCTCAAAGTGTATGCGGCGTGCTTAAAACAACTGAGCAAGGCGAAATGATAAGTGCAAAATACCTGAACAAAAACATCGCTAAGAAAAATCTTTCAAGCACAATAAGTGCTTTGCTGAAAAAAAGCGTCAATGATAAATTTTGCATAAATGGAGCGTGCGAGATAGATTCGCAAATGATGAGTTTGCTTGAGCCCATCTCACAAGCCTCCTGTGTAGCGTATCGTAAGCTTGTGTATGATGACAAAGGCTTTATGACATATTTCAAACACGCCACACCTATTGAGTTTATACAGAATCTAAACCTAGGCTCTCGTCCTAGTAAAAGAAAAGACACACAAAGTGTTGAGGATTTGCGTGCTATTCCTTGGGTATTTGCTTGGACGCAAAATCGCTCTATTCTCCCGGCGTGGTATGGGCTAGGTAGTGCATTAGCTAGTGGTGATAAAAATGCACTCAAAGACTGCTATGCCAACTCCTTGTTTTTTAAAACCACGATTGATAATATCTCTCAAGCTTTTTTGAAAGTAGATGTAGAGATTGCTAGGCTTTATAATGAGTTTGTGCCGGATAGGACTATAAGGGATAGAATCTGGGAGCTTATCTACACGCAATATCAACTTACACTAGAGCATTTGCTCTATCTTAGAGGGGAGAATGCCCTGCTTGATTCTGAAAGTGAGACTAGGGAATCTATTTTACTACGCAAACCTTATTTAAGTGTGCTTAATCTCACACAAATTGAACTTATCAAAAAATATCAAACTTGTCATTATCCACAAGCACAAGAGCGATTGATGGAGCAGATTCACGCCACTATCGTAGGCATAGCTCAAGGCTTACGCAACACAGGGTGAAAGGATTAGTTCCACAAATCCCCAAGTTTTCTATCCCATTCTGGCGGGGTAAATCTACCTGTGCCGCTCTCTGGTGTAAAGGTCAATTCCCCAACGATTACTTGTTTTGACATTATATACAAATCAACTCTAACAAATCCAAATATGCGTGATAATGCGTTGGCTATCATTACAGACTTTTCTAGCATTTTTGGCTTTGGCATTTCATCTGATAGTACCTTGTTGTTATAACTAAATAACTGAAAATTCCAGTTCTTATCATAAAAATATCTTGTGCCATAAATATCCATATCGCTTGCTTGTATGTATTTTGTCTCACCAAAACTAAAAAATCTATACACTATCGCATCAATACTGATTGATGTAGTGTTAATGTTTGGTAAAAGCGTTTGACCCTCTATGCCTCCCACTTCTTGCACTCCCAACATTTCTTCGGCAAAGATTCTAGGCTCTATGTCTTTGTAATGCCACTCTCGTGAGGTATGGTAATAATTCGTGCTTAAATGCTTTGTGAGCTTATCCATAGCTTCACTAAAGCTTTTAGAATCTTTTAAAAAAGCAACTTTATCTTTCACTAAGACTACACCACCACAATCGTGATTTGTCTTTAATACAAAGCTTTGTGGAAGTTTGGAGAAATCAATCTCATCTACACTTTTATAGATTCCATAGAGTTTTGGTAAGTAGGGGCAAGAGTTTGTATTAAAGAGTTCTTGTGTAAGTGTGTCTATGGGTTGGAAAAGTAAAGAATCTTTGCTAAGAAGTGAGTTTAGAATCTTAACTGCTTGATTAGGTATAGACTTTTTAGGTGTGTTTTGTGCGGAAGCTAGATTCTGTATTTCTTGTGAATCTTTGCTATGAGATTCTATATTGTTTTGATTTAGGCTATAAGGTTGCCCCCCCCCCTGCAGCATAAGTAATATTATCTTGCGTATTATGGGCTGTATCAAAGTGTTGTAATGTGGTGGCAATATAGATTCTAGCCTTAAGCTTATCTGCTAGGGCTGTGTATATTGGATTCCTATCAAATAAGATTCTGTGAATGATTTTTTCATTAAAAGTTTGTGGATTTTTAAAGTCTGGTGTATAACCAAATATTTTTTTATGTCTTTTTATAAAGTAGCTTTCATCATCAAGTTTAGCTAAAGCTTTTTCTTTGAATCTAATACGCATAGGACGGATAAAGTCTTTATAGAGCGGGTTATTTTTAACAAGTTGTTTTAATGTGGATTTTAGTTGCATAAAAGCTCCTCTTAAATGTATAACAAAAGATTCTGTTTCGCAAATGGAAACAGAATCTAAGTGCGGTTAAGGAATGTGGGGTGAGGGGATTACATCATTCCACCCATACCTCCCATTCCACCCATATCCGGCATTGCAGGAGCTGGTTTATCTTCTTTAATTTCATTGATTGTGGCTTCCGTTGTTAAGAGTAAGCTTGATACAGAAACGGCATTTTGCAATGCTACACGAGTAACTTTAAGTGGGTCAATGATACCCTCTTTAAACATATCTACATACTCACCACTTGCAGCATTAAATCCAAAGCCATCTTTAGTATTTTTCTCTACTTCATTTACCACAACGCCCGCATCATATCCCGCATTTGTAGCGATTTGTGCCAATGGAGCCTTGATCGCGCGTTTGATAATATCATACCCAATCGCCTCATCACCTTCAAGCTTTAGCTTTACCTTTTGTGAAGCACGAATAAGAGCAGAGCCACCACCAATAACAATACCCTCATCAACAGCCGCTTTTGTCGCAGAGAGTGCGTCATCTACGCGATCTTTTTTCTCTTTCATCTCTACTTCACTTGCTGCACCCACTTTAATCACAGCTACACCGCCGCTTAGTTTTGCTAAACGCTCTTGGAGCTTTTCTCTGTCATAATCACTTGTTGTGTTTTCAATCTCCATTTTGATTTGTGCGATTCTATCTTTGACATCTTTTGCCTTGCCCTTGCCATCAACGATTGTCGTATTATCTTTATCAATCACAATTCTTGCTGCACTTCCCAAATCAGCAATAGTAGCTGCTTCTAGTGTCTTACCAAGCTCTTCACTAATCACTTGCCCACCTGTAAGAATAGCAATATCTTGGAGCATTGCTTTTCTTCTATCGCCAAAGCCGGGAGCCTTAACTGCTGATACATTCAGCACACCGCGGAGCTTATTCACCACTAAAGTTGTAAGTGCTTCGCCCTCAATATCTTCAGCAATGATAAGAAGTGGTTTGCCACTTTGCATAGTTGCTTCAAGCAAAGGTAGAATCTCTTTCATATTTGAGATTTTTTTATCCGTTAAAAGCACATAGGCATTTTCAAGTTGAGCAGTCATCTTATCCGTATTTGTTACAAAATACGCCGAGAGATAGCCTCTATCAAATTGCATACCCTCAACAACACTTAGCTCATCATTAATACCTTTAGCTTCTTCAACCGTGATAACACCATCTTTACCGACTTTTTCCATAGCTTCTGCGATAAGTGAGCCGATATTTTCATCAGAATTTGCAGAGATTGTCGCAACCTGTGCAATATCGCTTTTTCCACCAACTTTTTTGCTTGATTTTTTAAGCTCCTCAATAATGGCTGCCACAGCTTTATCCATACCGCGTTTAACAGCAATAGGATTAGCGCCTGCTGTAATGTTTCTTAGACCCTCTTTGTAAATACTATATGCAAGAACGGTTGCCGTAGTTGTCCCATCACCTGCTGCATCAGCAGTTTTACTCGCTACCTCTTTCACAAGCTGTGCGCCCATATTTGCAATAGGGTCAGCAAGTTCCACTTCTTTTGCCACAGATACACCATCTTTTGTAATTGTAGGCGCACCATAACTTTTTTGGATAAGAACATTGCGTCCCTTTGGTCCCATAGTTACCTTAACCGCATCGCTTAATTGCTTGATGCCTTCATAGAGTTTGTTTCTCGCTGAATCTGCGAAGTGAATTTCTTTACTTGCCATTTTTTACTCCTTACATTAAAATTTATTTTTCAATAACACCCAAAATGTCTTCTAGCTCTAAAACTATATATTCTTTAGAATCTAGCTTGATTTCAGTGCCTTTATACTTGCCAAATACAACTTTATCGTTTTCTTTCAATGTCTTGTCATCTTTGACCTTGGCACTTACTGCTTTTACAATACCCATAAGTGGCTTTTCCTTTGCATTATCTGGAATGATAATACCTGAACTTGTTTTTGTATCTTCCTCAAGACGCTCTACAAGCACCCTTTCACCTAGAGGTTTAAACTTCATATCAAACTCCTTGTCATTATAAAATTATCAAAAATTTAGCACTCAATTTTTGAAGTGCGAGAATTTTATATTAACTTATTAAACAAGTCAATACTTTATATCATTTTTATAAAAAAACTTTAGTCTATTAAACTAAATTTATATATCATAGATTCTATAAACTCTAGTGTAGCACCATAAAATCACAATAAAATTCAAACTTCAGAATCCACAAACAAATTTCCTAAGAACTAAGCAGCAAATATCCTTGTGCTTTTTGCCGCTCAAGTGGTGTGAGCGTATGCACCACGGAGCCAATTTTGACCTGATAGGATTTATCAATTTCTGTTTTAGCATAGCTCAATGCAATGCGTCCAGCCAAAATCTTATCCTCCGCACTTGCCCCACTCTCCACAATCCCAAGTGGTCCCACACAATCAAGCAGGACAATTTGCTCCATTTGTGGATTTGGTGTAGCGAGTTTGGCATTCTCCTCCTCATTTCTTGCAATAACGCACCTCGCACCATCTTCAAGCACGAGATACCGCCCAACCTTCACCATCTCTATATCTTCAAAGTGCATTTGACGATGTGAGATTAAATCCTTAATCTTTAACGCCACAGAATCTTGTGTTAGCAAACAACCACCCCCGGGCTTTTCAAAATATTTGAATCCATACTCCTTAATCATCTCTAACTGCCTTGTGCGTCCTCGTCCGCTCACATCAAGCAATCTCTCCCTATCTACCCAACCCATTCTCTCTGGAAAGCTTGGCTCTAAAAGCTTGGCACTCATAGGACGCAAAAGTAATTCATCAAGAGTTTTAGGCTTACTGCTATCGCTCCCATCACGACTTAAGATTCTATCAAATTTAGAATCTAGCCCTATCTTTCGCACAAGCCCTCGCACCTGATCTAGGGCTTCTTTACGCTGAGATTTTGGACGCTGCCCCAACACTTCTCCGCTAATCACAAAATCCGCATTAACTTTCAGCAGATAATCAAACGCATTGGCAAACATATTGGCGTGGCAGTCAATGCAGGGGTTAAAATACTTGCCATAGCCATATTTTGGCTTAAAAAGCACATCATTAAAAAACTGCTGTCTTATATCAAGGACTTGCAATTCCACATCAATCTGTGCCGTGGCATTTTGAAAATATTCTAACTTATCTTTATTGCCGCCAAAGCCGATGTTAAAATGCAATGCAATCACATCAATGCCTTGGTCTTTGAGTAATTTCATAGAAATGAGGCTATCACAGCCTCCACTAAAAAGTGCTAGAGCTAACATAGGGTAATAATTCTCCTTTTTTTAATTGCAAGATTTTGGTTTTAATCTCTTTCATCAATATGCTTTTTTCTTGCAGATTCATACCGGTGTAATGCGGTATTTGAGATAGAATCTGCGTATAAGCTTGAGTGATGAATAATCGCAAATGTTCTTTAAGCGAAGGTAAATCATTTATGGGCTTTATTCTCTCATTAATCATTAGGGCAATCAATGCAGAATCTTGATGTTCATTTGCCACAAGCTTAGCAAATTCAGCCCTTTTATAAACAAATAAAGATATGTCAATGTATTCTAATACAAAATCAATCCATTCAGGCTTTTCAAGCAAAGTCTTAATCAGCACAGATTCAGCGATTTCTTGCGTTGGGGTAGTAAATGTAAGTGGGTTGTGTTGTGGAAGGCGTTTTGAGCCAATCAAATGTATGGGTAAAGAAAGCAGGTGTGCGAGTGTGG
The DNA here is from genome assembly GCA_963559865.1 of uncultured Helicobacter sp. Classification (GTDB taxonomy): domain Bacteria; phylum Campylobacterota; class Campylobacteria; order Campylobacterales; family Helicobacteraceae; genus Helicobacter_C. The sequence goes on along the minus strand of CAUWMC010000002.1, from coordinate 42,133 downwards.
GCTTATACTCCTCTTGCAAAACAGGGCTAAGCGTATGAAGAAACTGCGTAGATTCGGCTAATGCCTTTTCTTTTTGCAAGGGATTATTTAGGTCATAGTTTTTAGCTATATGTTGAAGTATAAAATCCACAAATGGCACAGGATTAGCAAACATATCACCAAGCTCATTTATTTGCTTATTTGCTACCATATCAGCAGGGTCCATTCCGTTAGCAAAAATCACAACACCTCCATCTTTGCCACTTGCGGCTAGAATCTTAGCTGCCTTAAAAGCCGCATTAATCCCTGCCTTATCGCCATCATAGCTTAAAATCACTTTTGGCTCTCCCTTAGCCAAAAGCGGTAAGTGATCCTTAGTCAAAGCCGTGCCAAGTGTCGCCACCGCATAATCAAACCCCGCTTGATGTAGCATAATCACATCAAGATACCCCTCACACACAATGATTTTCTTTTGCTTATAAATCTTGTCTTTAGCAATATAGTAGCCATAGAGCAGTTTTGATTTGTTGAAAATCTTGCTTTGTGGGGAGTTTATATATTTCGCATTTGCCCCACTCATCGTGCGTCCGCCAAAGCCCACAATCTTGCCACTAGGAGAATGAATGGGAAAAATGATTCTATCACTAAATCGTGCATATTCCCGAGTAGAATCTTTGCCAATCACGCCATATTCCAACGCTTCAGCCTTGTTCAATCCCTTAGCATTTAAAAATTTAATTGTCTCAAAACTCGCCCCACAATAGCCCAAAGCAAATTTTTCAATGCTTGAGTTTGCCACACAGCGAGAGGCAAGATAGTCTAAAGATGGCTTATGATTTAAAAGATTCTTTTGATAAAACCGCATAACCTCATCAAGCAGGATAAAATCGGGCTTTTTCTCATAGCTTGTTTCATACTCAAGCGTGAAATTCATAATCGCTGCGATTTTCTCCACACTCTCCACAAAGCTAAGTTTTTCGTATTCCATAAGGAATTTTATCGCATCTCCGCCCACACCACAGCCATAGCAATGGTAGAATCCTTTCACTGGGCTAACTACAAAGCTAGGCGTTTTCTCATCGTGGAATGGACAGCACGCTACATAGTTGCTTCCACTCTTTTTTAGCTCCACAACCGAGCCAATCACATCAAGAATATCTAAAGTCTGCTTGAGTGTTTCAATTGAATGTTTGCTTATGCCCATATTAAATTAATGCCTTTAAATGCCTAGTATATATTTTTTGGCAAAAATTGTATAAAAAAAAAGCTTAGATTCTAACTCTTTTGTGCCAAACTCTAGCCAAGCCCTAACCAAAGCATAACATCAAGAATGACAACCCACATCATCATAAAGTGCTACCTATCCGCCCTTATGAATGCAAAAGTTTAAAAAAATCTTGTCTATTATTCCAAAAATGATGATTTTTGCTATACTAAACACACTTTTAATTTCACAACAAAAGGACACACGATGAAAATCACTTACACACTCACAGATGAATCTCCAGCTCTAGCGACCTACTCGTTTTTGCCTATTGCAAAGGCTTTTTTAAACCACGCAGATATTCAAGTAGAGACTTCGGACATTTCTCTAAGTGCTAGAATCTTAGCTCAATTCCCCGAGAATCTAGCCCCAAATCAACGCGTAGAAGATGCTTTGAGCAAACTCGGTGAGCTTGTCAAGACACCAAATGCCAACCTTATCAAAACCCCAAATATCTCCGCTTCAATCCCTCAACTTAAAAACGCTATTAAAGAATTACAAACAAAGGGCTATAATGTGCCGGATTTTCCCGATGAGCCAAAAGATGAGCAAGAAAAAGCAGTGAAAGAGAAATACCAAAAAGTGCTAGGATCAGCAGTCAATCCTGTTTTAAGGCAAGGCAATTCCGATCGCCGCAGCACCAATGCGGTAAAGTCCTACGCACAGAAAAACCCTTACCGAGTAACGCCTTTTGATAAAAACTCAAAAAGCTGTGTCAGCTATATGAAAGAGGGCGATTTCTTTGATAATGAAAAGGCGGTTTTGATAGAATCTCCCACAACGGCAAAGATTATTTTCAAAGATTCTAACGGGCAAAAGGTGCTAAAAGATGGGCTAAAGCTAGAAGCAAATGAGATTTTGGACGCCACCTTTATGGACGCACAAAAGCTAAGCGAGTTTTACACAGCCCAAATTGAATCCTGCAAAAAGCAAGATATACTCTTTTCACTGCATTTAAAAGCTACGATGATGAAAGTAAGTGATCCTATCCTTTTTGGCTATGCGGTGAAGGCGTATTTTAAAGAGCTTTTTGCGGAGTTTAAAGACGAGCTAGAAGCACTAGGTGTGAATGCCAATAATGGCGTGAGTGAATTGCTCACAAAGATAGAATCTAGCCCGAAAAAAGCGGAGATTCTAGCTAAATACAATGAGATTTTGCAAAAAAGTGCCAAAATCTCTATGGTAAATTCCGACAAAGGCATTACTAATCTGCATATCCCAAGTGATGTAATTGTAGATGCCTCAATGCCTGCTATGCTGAAAAATGGTGCGAGATTATGGGATAAAGATGGCAAGGAATGCGATGCAAACGCTGTGATTCCTGATAAGACTTATGCGACTATTTATGAAGCTGTGATTGAAGATTTACGCACAAATGGAGAGCTTAACCCCGCAACTTTAGGCAGTGTCAGCAATGTAGGCTTAATGGCGAAAAAAGCCCAAGAGTATGGCTCACACGATAAAACCTTTGTAGCCCCAAGTGATGGAGAGTTTGTTATCGTAGATTCTAATGATAAAGTGCTGCTTGCTCATAGCGTGAAAAAGGGTGATATTTATCGTGCCAATCAAGCGAAATTTGATGCGGTGCAAAACTGGATTGATTTAGGGATTGAAAGGGCGGATTTGACAGGGGATAAGGCGATTTTCTGGCTTGATGAAAAAAGGGCTAGTAATAAAATTATGATTGATTTAGTTAAGAAGCGACTACAAGAAAAGGGCAAAGACATAGCGATTTTAGCCCCAAAAGAAGCGTGTTTAGAATCCCTGCGACTTATCCGTGCTGGGAAAAATGCCATCTCTATCACAGGCAATGTTTTGCGTGATTATTTGACTGATCTTTTCCCCATTTTAGAGCTTGGCACAAGTGCGAAAATGCTATCTGTCGTGCCTATGCTAAATGGCGGGGCGATGTTTGAAACCGGAGCTGGGGGCAGTGCGCCAAAGCAAGTAGAGCAACTTGTAGAAGAAAATCATTTGCGTTGGGATAGCTTGGGCGAGTTTCTAGCCCTGCAAGCAAGCCTAGAGTTTTACGCACAAAAGCAAAATAGCCCTAAGGCAAAGGTGTTAGCAGACGCACTAGATTCTGCTACTTCACAATGGCTTGATAATAATAAAGCCCCTTCACGCAAAGTAGGCGAAGATGACAACCGCACAAGTCATTTTTACTTGGCGATGTATTTTGCTAGAGCGTTGGCAAACCAAAGCACAGATTCTAACATTGCAGCGTTTTTTACGCCCATTGCTAATGAGCTAGAATCTAAGCAAGATTCTATTCGAGCGGAGTTTAACTCCACACAGGGCGTAAAAGTAGATCTAGGTGGATATTATAAATTTGATGATAGCAAGACAGAAGCTATTATGCGACCAAGCAAGAGCTTTAATGCAGTGATTGAACGAATTGCTAAGAAATAGTTTTAGCAACTAAAATGCTAGATTTTACCTTGTTTGGTGCGTATTTGGGTGCTGTTATTACACTCATTGCCACACCCGGTCCCGTTGTTGCCCTTGTGCTAAAAAATACACTCAAAGGGCAAGATTCTAAGACAAAAAGCACACAAGCCTTAAAAACTATTTGTGGGACAAATCTAGGCTCACTCATTCTTATTGCTGCAAGTATTGCGGTGATTTTAGGTGTAGCAAAAGTTTCAGAATCTATGCTTGGGATTATGAGTATTGTGGGCTGTGCCTTTCTACTCTATCTTGGCTCTAGCTCACTTTTGGGATATTTCAAACAAAGGAAGTGCGATAGAGATTCACTTCAACACGCAGATTCTAACAGAGATGCACACAAAACTTCACAAAAGAATGCAAACAGCACCGCTGCGGAAATATCTTTAGGAGATTTTCAGGGTTGTGAAGCTTTGAGTGCGAGAAGCTACCTAAGCGGTAGTGAGCAAGCACGAAAAGCAAACCCCCTTAAAAGCACCAAAAAGACAACGCAAAACAAATATAGCCCTTTCTTACAAGGCTTATTCCTAAGCCTATCAAACCCCAAAGATATTTTATTTTTTATCGCATTTTTTCCGCAGTTTTTGGGTATAACACACTCTCTGTATCTCAGCCTTGCAGTCCTTACATTATCGTGGATAGCCCTTGATTTTAGCCTATTACTCACTCTAAGCTACATCTCCCAAAAGATACAATTAGAGCGATTTGAAACCTCCATAGCCTTGCTTAGCGATATGGTGCTAGTAATGATTGGAATCTTTGGCGTTGTGTATGGATTTATATCTTTATATGCCTGACACTAAAGCCCAAACTACCTTAAACCACAGCCAAAAACACAACATCTAAGTATTTACGCCCTTTTTTTCACGCCCTAATATCAAGCAAATGCACCTCATCACTCACACAAGCAATGCTCTCATCTTCTACCACAGCCAGACTCTCCTCCTCATTAGGCTGGGCTGAATCTTTGTGAGCTTCTTGCTCGTTTTTTTTCTCCTGCTTATCATCAGGGTCAATAGCCTTTGTCTCCGGTGCTGGAGCGACTTCTTGCACGGCTTTAAGCTTATCTACAAACTCCTGCATATTTGCATTAAGTGCAAAATCCACCTTTTGCATTGCATTTGCGTGCTGCATAGAGCCAACTTGGGAGTTTTGATTGATATAGGTAACATTGCCAATAGGTGTAAGTGCCATATCCTCCTCCTTTGTTTTAGATATACAAGTATCGTCCTTGCGTTTAAACACATTAGCTTTTATCATACGCTACTATCGTTATTTAAGCAAGGGTTATGCCACGCATTCTTATTTTTTCCTTGCAAATATGCACAAAAACGCTTATAATACTGCTTTGTTTTATCGTATTTCACAAGATTCTAAAGGGAACAAATGGCAAAAGATTCTAATGGCACACAGCTCAATGCTGGAGACAATGTCAGCGTTATTAAAGATTTAAAAATCAAAGGGGCTTCAAGCACCATTAAACGCGGCACGACAATTAAAAATATCAGGCTCACAAACAAAGATGATGAGATTGAAGCTAGGGTTGATAAATGTGGCGTGGTTGTGCTAAAAACCTGCTTTCTTAAAAAGATATAGCTAAAAGTCCTGCTTGATGATTCGCTTTATCTCAATTCACAAACTCCGCAATGCCACAAAACAAGCCCTATGCTCTTTATTTATAAGCTTACTATGTTTTACCTTCCTTGGGTGCGAAGGGCAAAAAACTCCACAAGAACAAGCCATTGAAGGCTATATGCAGGGGCTGTTTGGCGGGGATTTAGACAAATATCTCCGCTATTCTAGCTATGGCTTTGCCCTTAAATCTATGGGTAATAGCAACCTTGCCAATCTCTTTGTCGCCTCAGAATCCGCACAAGCAGCAATGCTTAAAGGATATAAGAAAGTAGAGATTCTAAGCATTAAACAAGATGACCCTACACAAACAGCTCCCCACACACAAAACACACAAGATTCTAGCCCGACTATGCCTACTGCAACCGCCCTTGTGAGAATCCACTTTGGCACGGCGATTGTGGAGACGCAGCTTCACCTTGTAAATTATGAGCAAGATAATTGGATTATCAACTCCGAGCTTAGTCTCACAGATACCATAAGATCACAGCTCCACGACTAAAACCCTCTAAGCCTTTGTTCTCAACACTAGGATTAATCCTGCACCAACCCCTTAGAATCTCCCTGAAAGTGAGATAAAAAATGCCCTACCACTTGCACGATAATAACTATAATAGGTATGGTTAAAAAGATTTGTAATATTTGAGCTTATATCAAGATTCTTATTTATCCGCCACCCCAAACGCAAATCCGCAATCGTGTAGCTATCTGTCGCTCCATATACACCACTAGGCGTTAGCGTATTCATCGCATTTTTATAGGGCTTACTTGCATACTCTACGCCAAAAGACCCATAAAATGCCCCCTTATCATAATTAATCGCTCCATACGCCATATGTGCTGGAATCCCGGCGACTTTATTGCCTTCTGTGTTAGATTCTATACTTTTTAGAATCTTAGAATCCATAAAAGTATAGGTCAAATGCACACTCAATCCATAGCCAAAAGGTAAGATAAGAGAGCTTTCCACTCCTTGAATGCGATTTTTACCAAGATTATCATACATTCCACGCAACGAAGTATCAGCATAATCCCTAGAGTATTGCATAATGGCATTTGTTGTTGTGTTATTAAAATAATAGAGCTTGAATCCGCCCTGCCCTGTATCATCACCAAAAAGTGTGGGGATATCCTGCTCAAAGCCCACATCAAAACTTATGACATTTTCAGGCTTTAGGTTTGGGTTTCCCTTGATTGGAGTGCCATCGCTCAATGCTCGGTTACTAAACATCTGCGAAAAAGTAGGAGCCTTAAAGGCTTGACCAAATGATGATTTAAGCCTTGTGCTTTGGCTGAAGGCGTAATTTAATGAGATTTTAGGGCTAAAGCTTTGCTTTGTATTTGTCGCATACAAATCAGTATCCTTATACACATCATAGCCTTGCCAAAAATCATACCTCACACCAATATTTGTGCTAAGATTCTCAAAAAAATTCCCCTGCCACTCGCTAAATACACCCACATTTGCACTTTTACCCCCTTGAGCATAGCCTGAATCTGCCTTGCCTTGAAAAGCGGAATTAAAATCTTTCCAATTTGCTATGTAATCTAGCGTTTGCGTGTAAATATTATGCCGATACTGCACACCGCTTAGGATTCTATGATTTTCACTTACATTTGCAAGATAGAGCAAATCAAGGTTGTTTGTCTCATAACGATGATTTGTTTGCGACCCTGCACCGCCATTTATACTTGTATTTGCACTTGTAGGATTCTTGCCACCATCTGGGTTATTAAACTTATCCCACCCATCAATACGAGAGAACTTAAGCTCTATATGACTATCATTAACAAAATAATGTTTATAGCCCACTGCACTTACTAACTGATGATACATTTCCTTGCCGATATGTCGCCCATAGAGAATGGGGGCTGGTTTGCTATTATCATTATCCACATCTGCATTATTGCCATAGCTTGGTGTGCCATTTTGGCTTAAAAATGTGCGTTGATTTTTATGGTCATAGCTATACATATTCCATCGCACATAGCCACTTAATGTCCCCACATCGCCTATATCATATTCAGCTCTCAATGTGCTATCATAGGTTTGATATGCCTGATTTCCCATATCGCCGATGTTATACCTTATGGCTCCACTATTAGAATCTAGTGTTGGTTTTCCACCTTGATAACCATTTACATCGCTCACCACAACAGAATCTGCCGCGTAACCTTGTGAATGTGTTGTGCCAAAAGACGCCTTAAGCCGCAGTCTTTTATCTAAAAACGCATCGCCTATGCTCACATACCCACGAAATGTATTCTTTGGGGCAAAATCACTTCCCAATGCACTGCCATAGCCAAAACTCGCCCTTGTCTCAAAAGCAGTAGGCATACTTGTAATAAAATTAATCGCTCCAGCAACCGCACCACTGCCATAAATATTTGAAAATGCCCCTCGCACCACCTCAACTTGCATAATATCCTCGGCATTCATAGCTGTTAGCATTTTTGTATTGTTGTTTATGTCATTCAGCATAATGCCATCAACCATTACCGCAGCACCGCTTAATCCGCGAATTTTCACGCCATCAAAAGTATCCATACCGCGTGATTTACTTTGTTGTAGTCCCTCAAAGCCACGCAATGTATCGCTAAATTTGTAATTTGGGCGGAGATTAATCTCTTTTTGTGTTACCACGCTGACATTGCCCGGTGCCTCATTAATAGGCGTATCCACACGCGAAGCACTCACTATGCTTTTGCCAAGATTCACAGATACTTCATTAGCCACCAAGCCCACATAAGATACACATACTAAATTGATGATGAAAAATACTTTTGACCTCATCGTAATATCCTTTATGTAAAAAATAAAAAAGATATTACCATAATCATACTTTATTTAAAATAGTAATACTAAATATAAAAGAAATTTTGTAATTTTTATAGAATCTTGCCTGTGTTTTTGGCGTTGTGTGCTATATCATCTTTCCTATGCTTTTTTCATTGCTTAAGACTTTTTGTGTTTTATTTATTTTTTATAGAAAAGAGGCTTGCACTTGCAAGCTTAGGTTTGCTTATAGCCGTGCTGCCAAACAACACTTATGGGAGCTTTATTGTTCAAATTTTTTAGGGCGAAAATGCCGCAAAATTAAAAACCCCACAAATGCACAAAATAGCACAACAAAAATACCACTAAAAGCCTCAAAGTAGCCAAATGGCTGACTGAAATCCCACACCTTTAAGCCAAACAATTCAAACCCCATACACAAGCCCTCTTCTCAAAGTGTATTTGCACGATTTAAAGTGCCGCCACCACAGCAGAGCAACGCTCACATAATGCTCCATTTTCTTCTACAATAAACTGCCAACACCGCTCACAGCGACCTTTTTGTGCCTTGCATATAGCAAAGCTATGTCCTTCTACGCTAAAATGAGCCAACACATCTGCATTTGTGGCTGCCTGTTTAAGTGTCTTGTCCGCATATACGCGTGAAACAATCAGCCACTTATCAAGCAGGGCAAAATCTTTTGGCAAGATAGAATCTTCACAATACACAATCTCAACTTCAAGCGAAGACTTAATGCTTTTTTGCTTTTTTAGGCTATCAAGTGCCTCGCCAAAGCTCTCCCGCACATTTAAAAGCAAGGCAAAATCCACATCTAGATTCACATTATATCTATCCTTACACGCAAATCTTTTGAGTTCAAAAATATCCTTTCCACCACCCTTTATAGCTGAACTTGCGTGATTAAAGGCTTCATTTGCTGTGTATGTCAGCACAGGTGCAATAAAATGCAAAAGTCTTTGGGCTAGTAGCACCATCGCACTTAAAATCGCTCTTCTACGCACAGAATCTGCTTTATCACAATATAAAATATCCTTACACAAATCTAGGTAGATTCCACTAAGTTCATTGCTTAAAAAATTCATCACCACTTGAAATGCCTTAGCAAAATCATAAGTATCAAAGTAGCTATAAGCCTCATCAAATACGCTGTCGCAAGTTTTTAGTATCCACCTATCAATCTCTCCTAGCTCATCAAAGCCCACCATCATATTTGCCTCAATATCCGCATTAGCAAGAAGGAAGCGGATAGTATTACGAATCTTGCGATACTGCTCTCTTACTTGTTTTAAAATCTCATCGCTTATATTTTGGTCGCTTTGATATTGACTTAAAGCCACCCATAGACGCAGAATCTCGCTGCCTTGTGTTTTAATAATCTCGCTTGGGGCGATGACATTCCCCTTACTCTTACTCATTTTTTCGCCATTTCTATCAAAAGTAAAGCCGTGGGTTAGAATCTGCTTGTAAGGTGCGATTTTACTCACCGCACAAGAAAGCAACAACGAGCTTTGAAACCACCCTCTATGCTGGTCGCTTCCCTCAAGATACATATCCGCTGGGTGTTCTCCTGCGTCATAGAGATTTTTATTTTGATAGCTATTTTTTAATACCGCACTCCAAGTGCTACCACTATCAAACCACACATCAAGGATATGTTTGCTTTTGCTTAAGTTTTGTGCTAAATGCTTATGACTTTGTGGGAGTAAGTCTTTTATCTCATAGCTCCACCACGCATCACAACCCTCTTTTTCAAAAATCTCCGCCATAAACTCAAGCACTTCTTTATCAAGCAAGGGTGCATTAGTGTCTTTATCCACCAAAAACGCGATAGGCACACCCCAATCCCTTTGCCGAGAGATACACCAATCTGGGCGATTTTCAATCATAGAATAGATTCTGTTTTTACCATTTTGCGGATAGAATCTTACCTTTTCAAGCTCACTTAATGCCAAGCTTTTAAGCGTTTTGCCCTCATAAAAAGGCTTATCAAGTAGAATAAACCACTGCGTTGTCGCACGATAGATAACAGGCTTGTGCGATCGCCAACAATGCGGATAACTATGCGTAATCACACTTTTTTTCAAAAGGCTAGAGCCTAGAATCTTAAAAATACTCTCGTGTGTCTCAAAGATATTTTTTCCTACAAACTCGCCCACATATTCCCTTGGCACAAGCCCCATAGATTCCACAAGCGGACTAAAATTGCCCTTATCATCAACAGGCATAATCACCGGTAGATTATATTTTAGCCCGATATAATAGTCATCTTCGCCGTGTCCCGGGGCTGTATGCACCGCTCCACTGCCCTCACTCATACTGACGTGTTCGCCCAAAATCACAAGTGAAGTCCTGCCATTAAGCGGATTAATCGCTTCAAGATTCTCAAATACCTTTGCCTCAAACTCCTGTGCAATCTCGCCAATGCCTAGATTCTCTTTACATTTGCTATGCAAGGCTTTTGCCACGATATAGCCATCAAGGGTAAGCACATACGATTCATTTGGGTTCAGTGAGATAGCCACATTTGCCGGGAGTGTCCAAGGCGTTGTTGTCCAAATGATAAGTTTGCCCTGTGGGATTCCAAGTGTGTTTAAAGCCGCTTCACTTAAGCTAAAAGATACAAAAATAGAATCTGATTGTTTCTCTTGGTATTCAACCTCCGCATCAGCCAAAGCACTCTCACAAGCCCAACTCCAATAAATAGGCTTAGACCGCTCTGCTAAAAGCCCCTCTTTAACAAGAGCAATAAGTATGCGGTAAATCTGTGCCTCAAAAGCAAAATCCATTGTCTTATAAGGATTCTTAAAATCCCCCAAAACACCTAAAGCCTGAAACTCATCACTTTGAATCTCTATAAATTTTTGTGCGTGATTCCTGCATAATTCTCGCAATTTTGTTTTCTCTAAACTATCTTTTTTTTCTTTACCGATTTTTTGCTCCACTTGCTGTTCAATAGGTAGTCCGTGGCAATCCCAACCGGGCGTGTAAAAAATATCCTCTCCCTTAAAATAATGATACTTCACAATAATATCTTTTAGAATCTTATTGAGTGCGTGTCCTATATGGAGATGTCCATTTGCATAAGGTGGTCCATCGTGCAATACAAAGCTTTTTGCACCCTTATTGGCATTTTTTAATCGCTCATAGAGATTGTTCTCTCTCCACTGCGAGTAGGTTTGCGGCTCATTTTGAGGAAGATTCCCTCGCATTGGAAAGGTGGTTTGGGGTAAAATTAAAGTCTCTTTGTAGTCCATTGACTGCTCCCTATTGAAAAAATAAAAACACGAAAAGTAAAAACAAAGCTAGGATTGTAGCAAAAAATCCTAATTTTTGCCCCCTTTGTGTTAGAATATGCCACTTGCTGATGCTAGATTCTAAACGAGATTCTAAAAATGTTAAGGAAAGGATTTAAAATGAAGTTTGTAAGCTTTGTGCCGTATGTCTGCGATTTATATGCTAAAGATTCTTTTGCGCTTTTTACCCAGCCTTGTGAGCTTGGACTACTCGTAGAAGATAGTAAAAATGGCGATAGGGTTTATCCTTTTTCAAAACTCTTTGTAAGTGATATTCCTAGAATCTACACTGATATGCTGACATTTATCCAGTTTCACACGCAAGAAATGCTAGATTCTATGCGGGAATATCACACCTGCCCCTATGCGTTTTCTATTCCACAAATCACACTTTTAGCCCCCATTCCTATGCCAAAACAAGATGTGATTTGCCTAGGGATAAACTACCTTGACCACGCCAGAGAATCTGCGGCTTTTAAAAATGAGACTTTTGATGAAAAGCGTGAAAATGCGGTGTATTTTAGCAAACGCGTGAATTATGCCTCACCACATAATGCCCCTATTGCAGCTCATAGCCATTTAACCCAAAAGCTTGATTATGAAGTGGAGCTTGGTGTTATTTTAAAATCTCACCTCTATCAGCCCAAAACCAAACAAGAAGCACTAGATTCTATCTTTGGCTACACTATCATCAATGACATTTCCGCCCGAGACATTCAGCAAAAACACAAGCAGTGGTATATGGGCAAATCACTGCAAGGCTCTCTGCCTATGGGTCCTTGTGTGCTGTATGCCAAAGATGTAAATCCACAAAATCTTGCCATAAAAAGCTATGTCAATAACGAGCTAAGGCAGGATTCTCACACTTCACTAATGATATGCGATGTGGCAAGTGCGTTGTATGAGCTATCGCATTATTGTCTGCTTCAAGCGGGGAGTATTGTCTCTATGGGGACGCCAAGCGGTGTGGGTATGGGCTTTAACCCGCCAAGATTCTTACAAAAGGGCGATGAAGTGATATGCGAGATAGAATCTATTGGCACACTGAAAAATAGTGTTGTGTAAAATGTTGTGCATAAAAATGCGTATAAAATTTGTGATTGAGAATCTAGCTCTTAAGATAAAAGCTCAGTGAGTGTATTGCGGATTTTTTGTATATTTTGATTGAGATTTAGCTCTAAGGCGGCGGTGTGTGAGCTTTGCTTCTTTCTCATAATCTCATCTATGCTTAAAGCATTTAAAGCTTGAGCCATAGAATCTAGGCTAAAATCACGCGAGATAATAGCATTATCATATTTTTGAGTAATGTCTTGCAGACTCTCAATAGGCGGGAAAAGTAAAGCCAAACGCGACTGAATGTATTCAAAAAATTTATTTGGGATTGTGGCAAGGAGATTGTGATTGTGCTGTGGGATATATATAAAACCTATATCATAATCGTTGCCAAATGGCACTATTTGCTCCAAACTCACCGCGGGTAATACCCTGACATTATAGCCTTGCTTTTGTAGGCTCAAAATAGCAGATTCTATCTTTTTACGATAAGGCTTTGTCCCACCTGTAAAAATAAAATCTATACAAAACCGCTCATCAAGCTTTTGACAAAGATAAATAATCTTATGAATATCGCGATTTTTATTTAACGCTCCGTGATAGAGAATCTTGATTTTTTGAGGATTTATGGGCTTGGGACTAAGCTCATAATATGGGGGAAGCGAGAGCAAAAGCTCGGCTTTCAAGCCAAATTGCTCCTTATACAGCTCACAAAATCGTGGCGATACGCTAAAGATTTTATCCGCCCTTTTAGCATAGCTCTCACACAAATGGGTGTTAAATGCCTTAAAAAGTAGCCGCCAACGCAGTGAGCTTGTATTTTGCAATGGATAAAACTCCCTTGCATCAAAGATAACGCGTGTAGATTCTGCTTCCTGCCTGTTGCTTTTAGAATCTAGCCCAGCAAATAGCACTGGCAAAAGCAGCAAATCGTGGCAGATAATCACATCATATCTATGCGTTTTGATATGCTCCTTGACCACAAGGCGATTTTTGATAAAACTTAGCCTATCCCACCGCCTACACATCACATCAAGCCATAATCGTAGCTCACCAAAAAAATTACGCTTTTTGTAATAGGGATAGCTAAAAGTTGCAATATGCGGAATCTTAGCCATAGCACTGCCATCTTCATTATCAATCCCCATCACGCTCACTTCATATTTGCCCTCTTTTATCTCATCTTTGAGTGCTTTTAAGATTCTCATAGGACGCGGACAGGTTGAGATATTTGCCGCCGCTAGAATGAGAATGTGCTTTTTCATATTTATTGCTTTAACTTTGTGTAATGGCGTCCATAAATGCCAAGATTCCTTCATACTCTTTCATCTCTTCGCCTATTGTCCTTGCTTGCTTCCCTAAATCTTTAAGCTCACTAAGATATGCCTTGTCTCCCGATACAAAACGCTCCAAAAGTGCTGATGCCTTCTCCACATACTCTTTAGATGAAAATGCAAGGAGTGGGAGTTGAGATTCTTTTATAAGCTTAAAAGCTTGTTCGCATTCTTCTTGGGTTTTATATGAGCCATCTTTATTTGGGATACCCTGCCAAGCTTTAAGTGAAGCTTTAATGCCCTCAATGCGTTGCTCTTGTGGAATCTTGCTCATCATTATGCTTAACCCACCCTTTGCGACATACTCTATACGACTTTCTCCCTGTTCTAATGGAAAACTATCAAGCCATATATCAATAATATGCCCATAGATTCCACTATCTATGTAGCCTGTGAAATACACCCTTTGTAGAAACTCTTGGGCTTGTGCTTCCTGCGTAAAACAACTCGTGATACACTCGCTAATCAAGCTTTGATTCCCTCCACCACAAGCGAGATAAATGCTTTGTGGATAGCGTTGCATTATCTCTACCACACATTGCCAATACTCCTTAGAATTTAGCTTTGTCAATCGCCCTATGCTCCCCAATATCACACTGCCTTGCGGAAAATCGCTGCGGATTTGTGCGATTTTCTCTCTAGCTTGTGTATCAAGCGGGGGATTATAGAATCTCTCTAGCATTTTTACAGGCACACCATAAAACTCATAGCCCTCGTGGGTAATATGCCGCTTGTTTTGACAAATATGTGTCATTTTGGCATCAACACAAGGCATATCATAGACAAAATTGCCGTGGGAATAATATATCTGCATAGATGCACTACGAGAGGCTAGGATAAAATCACTTATACCATAGCCATTATTTGGGCTAATAAGAATGCTGATGTTATCGGTATTTAATGCTTCCTTAATAGCTAGAGCCTTTTGCAAATGAGAGTTATAAAAACCTTGCGTATGAAAGCCTGATACCACATCAATAACCGGTATGCCAAGATTCTCATAAGAATGCACGATTTTTTCATCATCTACGCTTTTTTCAAGCAGTTTCATCGCATAGATTCTAATCTCGTATTTATCTGTAAAAGCCTTATTGCTTAAAAGATTGCTTAAAAGGCTAAATTCAACCTTGTAGGGTGAATTTGCCACTAGTCTATCACGCAAGATTCCAATGCGGATTTTCTCACTCTGCTTGCTTTTTGACACGCCATAAATGCCTTGTGCTTTGGCAAAATTCTCATAATGCCTAACTGCCACCCTATCAATATCCTCGCAGAATCTAGCCCATTGCTCTTGCGTGTGAAAGTTATTACCGCACATATGATACATAAAAAACTGCATATACATCGCCTCATCAATGCCCTCTATGCCACCATTTTCAAACATAGTATAAAACAGCTCTTTCCATAGCTCATAAAGCTCAAGCCACGCGTGATGATTGAAAAAATGTGAAACATTCCAAAAACAATGCAGCTGCCAATTCAAAATGCTCCGCCTACGGGGGCTAGGATAGGCGAAATATATTTGCTTATTGAGCTGTTTTTTTAGAGCATTAAGCAGGGTAGATATATCTACACCTAAACTTTCAAAATGTCCTACAATGAAATTTGCGTGCTCCAAAGAAAGCGGAATGTTTATATCCACAAGAGAGATGAGCGAAATATACTCGCTCACAATCTTTTCAAAATCACACATATCCCGCAGAATCTTACCTACGATATATAGCTCAATAAATAAAAGATTCTCAACATCGCTATGAGTATCAATAAATAGGCTTTTTTGTGCCATTGTGATAAACACATCAAAACGCATATCCTGCTCTATATACTCGCATTTTGTGTGTGTAAAAAGCAAGAGTGAGAGATATTTTACCCCACACAAACTACCTTGTGTCAGCAAAGTGTAGATTCTCTCTCGTAAAAGTGCAATAAAATCACAAAGCAGAATCTTGCCACTTGAATTTTGCATAAGCATAGTTATATCTGTATGTGTGAGAGAGCTAAACTCGTGCATAAGAGAATCCAGATGAGCTTGACTAGAATCCTGCTGCAAGGAAGCAAAGGCAATATGCAAAAACTCCATAGCCTTTTGACATCTTTGCGTGGAATGTAAAATAGCATCTACAGGATTTGAAGCAGAATCTTGCAAGGGTGAAGGGGATTCTAGCGTGTCTTCCTTAAGGGGCATATCCGTGCTAACTTGCTTTTCTAGGTCTATATCTAAAGATTGTTTCATATTTAGCCTTTAATAGTGGCAAAAGAGCAGGGCAGAATCTTGCTTACTGCATAGGAGATTCTACATTTTCTAGCGGCTCTTTTGGTGAATCATCTTGGGGTTGATTGCTGTGAATCTCATCTTGCAAAACATTGAGTTGCGGGGTCTCTCTATCAATAATCCACACATAAGATAGCTCGCCCAAACTTGCATAAGGCTTGACTTCCGCACTCAAATAGCCATAATTCTCACGCACATTCTCCACTACACCCACAGGGATATTTTCCAAAAAGATTCCATCAAGTCCGCTTGTAAAGACCTTGTCCCCTTTGTGAATCTCAATCCAATCCGGGATATAATCCACAATCAAATTTCCCCCAGAAGCTCCAGAAACAATACCCATAGCACGACTCTGTCCAATATATACATCATAGTTGCAATTTTCATTGCCATTCAAAAAGCCTTCAACGCGTCCATTTTGCACCACAGCGACACCAAGGGCTACATTATCTTTAACGATACCAAAGATTCTATTCTCCAATGCTTCGCCCTTGCGATATGTAGATAGATTTGTATCAAGCCACACCCTATCTTTTTCAGCAAGTGCGGCAAAGGAGATGATTCTTGCTAGGTGAAACTCGCTTGTTGCGTATGTAAAGCCATCTTGCCCCACAATTTTTTGATATTTTGCAAGCTCGTTTCTAAGATTCTGATTTTCAAGAAAGAGCTTATCATAATCTTGCAATTTGGCATTAAGGGATTCTATCTGCTCGGCTTGGTCAAAATGCTTGTTGTATGTATTTGCAATACCATCGCTAGTATTAAGAAAAAAAGTCCTAATATAATCACTCACGCTCAAAATCTTTGCCTGAATCCCCTTATCCACTTCCATAAGCACCAAAATAGAAGCAACAAAGATAATCCCAAAGACAAGGATTTTATATCGCATACTCCGCCTTAGTCAAATGCAAGTTGATTAAGCAGGTCTAAATCTTCCATTGCCTTGCCTGTGCCTTTTGCCACACAAAGCAGAGGTTCTTCTCCCACATATACAGGCAATCGCACGATGTCGGATAGATACTTATCAAGTCCGCGTATCAACGCACCACCACCGGTTAGCACGATACCATTCTCCACGATATCCCCTGCCAAATCTGGCGGCATAGATTCAAGGACGGATTTGAGCGCATTGCTTATCTCTCGCAACTGATCCTTCATCGCCTCTCTCACATCTTCACTTGTAAGCTCAATGGTATTAAGCAGCCCGCTCACTTGGTCGCGTCCTCGCACCTGCATTACAAGCGGTTTTTCCATAGGAGAGGCAGAGCCAATTTCAATCTTTATCTCTTCACCTGTCCGCTCTCCAATCAAAAGGTTAAATTTCTTTCTTACATAATCCATTACTGCTATATCAAGCTTATCTCCAGCGACCTTGATTGACTTGCTGATTACCAAGCCCCCTAGAGAGATAACGCCAATTTCTGTTGTCCCACCGCCGATGTCAATAACTAAATTTCCCTTAGATTCTTGAATCTGCAATCCCGCTCCAATAGCCGCCGCCATAGGCTCTTCTATCAAAAACACCTCTCTAGCTCCAGCACTCATTGCAGATTCTTTTACCGCCTTTTTCTCCACACCTGTTAAGCCATAAGGGACGCACACCATAATACGAGGACGGATAAGACTTTTTCTTTTATGAGCTTTTTCAATGAAGTAACGAATCATCTTTTCTGTCATATCAAAATCCGCAATAACGCCATCTTTCATCGGGCGAATGGCTTGGATTCCATCAGGAGTTTTACCTAGCATATCCTTAGCCTCTTTTCCCACAGCAAGAATCTTGCCTGTGCTAAATCTATCCGCCTGCACTGCGACTACAGAGGGTTCATTGATGATAATACCCTCTCCTTTAACCAAAACCAAAGTGTTTGCTGTCCCTAAATCAATTGCAATGTCTTTGGAAAAAGTCCCAATGAGTCTATCCATCAACATAAAAACTCCTTAAAATTTTGCAAAATTTTGTGGCGATTATACTCTCTTGCACCTTTGCCTAAGCTTTTGTTTTTCTTAATTTAAGCTCTTTTTTGCAAGTTTTTTCTTTTTTTCACCATAAGAGGGGCTTGTTTTTCTGTAATGCACTCTTTTGAAATACTAATCTCATAGCCCTCAAGCTCTGGTAACTCATACATCAAATCAATCATTGCTTCTTCCATAATCGCCCTTAACCCTCTAGCCCCGGTTTTCCTGCTAATCGCAAGCTCAGCAATCGCTTCAATTGCCCCTTTTTCAAACTTCAAATTTACACCATCAAGCTCAAAAATCTTTTGATACTGCTTTATGAGTGCATTTTTTGGCTTTGTAAGAATCTCAATCATCGCTTCTTTGGTGATGGGAGAAAGTGTGCTTATCATATGTAATCGCCCAATAAGCTCTGGAATAAGCCCATAGCTTATCAAATCATCAGGCTCAACATACTCAAGCAAGGCATTCTCCTCACTCTTACCCTTTTTCTCTCCGTGGAATCCAAGCACATTACCACCCAAACGCCTTTTAATAATATCGCCTAAGCCATCAAATGCCCCGCCACACACAAATAAAATATCTTTTGTATCAATTTGTATAAAATCTTGATTTGGGTGCTTTCTCCCACCTTTTGGTGGGATATTCACTACACTACCTTCTATAATCTTTAGCAATGCTTGCTGCACACCCTCGCCAGAAACATCACGCGTGATAGAGCGATTTTCAGAAAGCCTTGAAATCTTGTCAATCTCATCAATGAACACAATGCCTTTTTCCGCTTTTTTCACATCGCCATCAGCTGCCTGAAGCAAACGCGTAAGAATATTCTCAACATCTTCTCCCACATACCCAGCTTCTGTGAGACTTGTGGCATCTGAAATGGCAATAGGAATATCTAAAAACTTCGCTAAAGTCTGTGCCATTAGCGTTTTTCCACTTCCTGTTGGACCAATCAGCAAAATATTTGACTTAGATAGCTCCACATCACGCAGGGCATTACTTATTTGCTTTTCTCCCTGCAAGATACGCTTATAATGATTATACACCGCCACAGAAAACACTTTCTTAGCAGAATCCTGCCCTATTACATACTCATCAAGCTTTGCTTTTAGCTCCTTTGGACTTGGTGCAACCACATCAAAACTTTCATTCTCATCACCCTGAGCATTTTCAGCCATATACTCATTGATAATTGTATTGCCCGTAATCAAACAATTTTTGCAAATATACACATCAGGTGTAATACCAGAGGCTATGACAGGATTATTAGTATTTTCTTTTGCTCTACAAAAACTACATTCTTTTACATTCATATCACTCACTTTGTGTTCCTTTATTTAAGGGGATACCGCGTGTATTTGATAAGATAAACTCACAAATAGAGCGGCTTATTGGGTTTGGATTCTTATCTAGCTCTTGTTGAGCCAACTCGCGTATAGGAGCAGTGTGTGAGAACAGAATCTTATACAAATGGCTAATCTCATCAATCTCTTCACGAGAAAATATCTTACGCATACGATGTTTATTTAGCCCTCTAATATATGCCCTATTTCCTTCTGCAAGGCAATATGGGGGCAAATCCTGTGTTAAGACAGAGCCTCCTGCAACCATACAGCCAGAGCCAATTTTTACAAACTGATGTATGGGTGTTAGCCCACCGATATTGACATAATCCCCAAGCTCAACGTGTCCGCCAAGTGTGGCATTATTTGCCAAAATACATTCATTGCCAATCACACAATCGTGTGCGATATGCACATACGCCATAAAAAGATTTTTGTTTCCAATGATTGTTTTGCTATGTCCGCCAATTGTGCCCGGATTGAGCGTAGTAAATTCACGGATAAGATTCTCATCGCCGATAATCAGCTCCGTTTTTTCCCCTGCATATTTTAAATCTTGTGGTGGCACACCAACAGCAGCATTATTAAATACCTTATTACCCTTGCCTAAAGTTGTCCAACCCGCAATATGCACATAATTACCTATCACGCAGTCATCACCAATCACAACATTTTCATCAATAATGCAAAATTCACCAATAACGACATTTTTGCCTATTTTTGCTCCCTCTTTTACAATACTTGTTTTACCAATTATGCTCATCTCTTCACCTCTTAAGATTCAGAATCTGCAATCATTGCTTTGAGTTCAGCCTCTGACACGAGCTTGTCATCAACAAAGGCTTTCGCTCCAAGCTGCCACACGCTCCCTTTATGCTTTAGCACTTTCAGCTCATATACAAGCCTATCGCCCGGAACAACGGGGATTCTAAACTTCACATTATCAATCGTCATAAAATATACAATCTTATTTTTAGCTTCTTCTACATTGTCGCCAAACATACTGACAAATGCGAGTAGCCCACCCGCTTGAGCCATTCCTTCAATCTGCATAACACCCGGATAAATAGGCTTACTTGGAAAATGTCCCAAAAATACCTCTTCATTGATTGTTACATTTTTATATGCTTTGATATAGCCATCTGGCTGACTATCATTGCTGTTGCGGACAAGCTCTACCACTCTATCTACAAGCAACATAGGATAACGATGAGGCAGAATCTGACGGATTTTTTCAATATCCATTATTGGATTATTTGTTTGCATTGACGCTCCTTTTTGAAAAATTATTGTTATTCTACCAAATTTTTTTAATATGTAGCGATAGCAAAAATGCTACTTTCTTGAAAATACGCATCAATAAAAAGCTTCAAACTTCTCTCTATGCAAGAATCAATCACTATGATAGGATTAAGACTATCTGCTCCACACAACAACCCACGCAAAGCAAGTTCATCTTCATAAAGTGGTGGATTACACACCATTTCTTGCGTGGTGGCATAGCTAGTTTGCAATAAAAGATTCAGCGTTTGGATACTGATAAACACGCTATCATCGCGTTTTGCATAACCTATGCGTATATTTTGTATTTGAGAGCGTATATCTTTCACATTTTGTTTAATATAGGTGATAGCAGAGGTTTTCACCATATTTTTGGCACGAGAGTGTGTAATCACATACGAGCTTATCACCCTATCTCCATCAATACACACGCTCCGCAAGTTTCGCCAAATAATTTTAGACTGCTTATACAGCGCATATTCCTTGCCTTGCGCCTCACATTCATCACGGATTTCAAACACACGCTTTCTTTGCTCATTACTCCCGGGTGCAATTTGCCTACCGATGTTGCTCATCAGCTCAAGGGCGATTTGCTTTTGTGAATCTCGCTGCTTTATAAGTGCATACTGACAGCCGCAATATGTCTGCTTATAAAGCCTGTCTTTGTTTGCCAATGCACTTTGAGCCTGTGTGCCACCATTGCTACGCACATCAACCTTAATAAAATCTAGCCCATACCGCGAGGCAATTTCATCACCCTCCGCATAGAGAATCTGCTGCTCTTTCAATGGACTTGAAAGTAATGTGGAAGTGAAAGATTCTATATCCATTTTATGGGCGAGCTGGGCAGTTTTTTCTAATCGCATATCAAAACACTTAACACATCGCTCACCTTTTTCAGGCTCATTTTCAAGCCCTTTGACATCAACAAACCATTTTTTTATTTCATATTCCCCTTCTAAAAGCGGAATATTTAGCATTTTGCAGCTTCGCTCCACATCAAGCAAACGCAAATCATATTCACTTTTTGGGTGAATATTTGGATTATAAAAATACCCAACCATTTCGTGGCTTGGATAAATCTTCCTTAGCTCACTCAAAAAATAATGACTATCAACAGAACAACAAATATGCACAAGCATTTTTTGAGGCGCACTCATTTCCGCTCCTTTGCTAGATACCAAAACGCTCCCAAGCCAATAACAGCAACGACACCCAAGAATAACATCAAAATAATATCAAGCTCCATTTCTCTCCTTTGTTATTCTAAATTTTACTTAGATTCTAGGTATGGATTATAGAATCTTAAGGGCAAAAATGGCTTAAATCCTAAAAATAAACCTATAATTAAATTGCTTTTTTTAGCCTAACTAGCCCAATTCCCAAACCAAAATACCCACACCACAAAACAAGAAACCCTCAAGGAATCTTAAAATATTGCAAAATTTTTTGCTTCAATTATATGGCGATGACCAAAGATGCATCATTCATATCCATATGCAGAATCTTGTCAGTAAAACAGGCTTGCTCTCCCACTTAGATTCTAAATGTTTCATATGAAACATTTAGAATCTAAGTGTCAGTATATTTTTCAAAGCCCATTTGCACCTCACAAAATTCACTTCAAACTTTTGCTTTTTTAGGCTTTGGTATTATTTCGCCATTTTCACGCTTGACTTTCTCCCTTAGTTGTCCGCACGCTGCACTAATATCAATCCCTTTAGATTCTCGTATCGTGCAAAGCAAACCTTTTTTTACTAAAAAATCAGCAAACGCTTTTACATCTTCCATCAATGGACGTTCAAATTCACTTCCCTCGTGCGGATTAAACAGAATCAAATTCACTTTTGCCTTTATACCATTAAGCAAAGAAAGGAGCTTTTTTGCACTTGTTACATCATCATTAACACCCTTTATCATCAGATATTCAAACATCACTCGCTTCCTGCTATCCACAGGAAATGCTCTCACCTCATTCAAAACTTCAGCAATATTATATGCCTTATTGATGGGCATAAGTTTTGAGCGTAGCTCATCACTCACAGCGTGAAGCGAGATAGCCAACTGCACACCAAGATTCAGCTCTCCTAGCTTTTTAATCTTTGGAGCTATGCCACTTGTAGAAATCGTCTGTCGTCTTGCAGAAATACTTAGCCCATCTAATTGGGCTAAAATCTTAATAGCTTGAGCCACATTAGCAAGATTATCTAAAGGCTCACCCATTCCCATATACACAATATTTACACGCCTATTTGGAGCGATATTTGCCTCCCTTTTCATCATTACCACTTGCTCAACAATCTCCCCCGCATTCAAATTCCGCACAAACCCACCCTTTGCGGTAAAGCAAAACGCACAGCCCACCTTACAACCGATTTGACTAGAAAGGCACATTGTCCATTTTTCACTCTCTATAATCTCACCATTTTCATCAAGCTTTTTTTGCTTCATTTGGATAAGCACAGATTCAAAAGTGTGTCCATCTTTTGTTTGAAATAAATACTTCTTGCTCCCATCGCTACTTTTTTCAATCCGCACAGGCTCAATTTGCGAGACAACAAAATGCGATTGTAAATGCTCTTGCGTCTTTTTGGAAATATTGTCCATCAAAGCAATGTTGTTTTCATAACGATGATAGAGCCAATGATACACTTGCTTAGCACGAAACGATGGAGAAAGCAGAGATTTTAGCTCATCAAGTGTATAACCATAAAGACTTGGCTTAGGATTCTGCGTTGTCTCTTTGATAAATTTGCGGGAGTTTGATATGAAAACTGCGTCATTATCGCTTAGATAACTCCTTGTTTTCATATCTGCACAACCCGCAAATTTACCTAAAGATACTTCCGCAGAGGCGTTGTTTGTGCTTTTACTAGATTCTACAATCCCCATAATCCCCATTACAGCCCCTTATGCTGAGCGAGATTTGCAGAGATTTGCTGTATCAGATCACTATGATGAGACAGAATCTCCTTGACTTTTTGATGATTTGCTATAAACTCATTATGTGCATTTTGATGTGTGTAATTACTCACACAAAACACACCCACGCAAGGAATATTAAAATATTGAGCGATTTTCATCACGCTAAAAAACTCCATATTCTCTAGCAAGATTCCAGCTTTAGCAAACCGCAGGGCAAGATTCTCATCTGTGGTAATGTAGTTTGAGCTATTGACAATGACTTTGTTTTTAAATGTTTCATATGAAACATTCTCCTGCAAGATTCCACTTTGGATATGATTATCTAATGGTGTGTAAGCCTTATCCTGCAAAAAGCTTAGTTCAATTTGCGTTGCACTATCAGCAATATATAAATCAAAAAGCTTTGCTTCCTTGCTATATGCCCCAGCACTTCCAATAAATACTAGAGAATCTACACTTTCCCTTTGACAGATTTGCATTAAGCCTATGGCACTCTCCACTAGCCCAACGCCCACCGACTTCGCAAAGGCAAAATCCTCTCCATTTCCAGCACACACTATCATATTCTATCCTTATATTCTCACGGGAATCTTATGTTGAAAAAGATATTGTTTCAAATCCGCTATGGTAATTTCTTTGTAATGAAACACACTCGCAGCTAATGCCGCACTTGCTCCAGATTCAAACACATCGGCAAAGTCCTGCATTTTACCCGCTCCACCACTTGCAATTAATGGCACGGAAATACTATGTGCCACAGATTCTATCATTGCTTTATCATATCCATTTTTTGTGCCATCAGCGTCCATACTCGTTAGCAGAATCTCCCCTGCCCCTCTATCACACGCTTCTTTTATCCATTCAAGCAGATTTTTTCCGCTATCTATCCGCCCACCATTGAGATAGACATTCCACGAGCCACTTGGCGATTTTTTTGCATCAATAGCGACCACGATACATTGAGAGCCAAATTTTTTAGCAGCCGTATCAATAAGGTTAGGATTTTTAATCGCGGCACTATTTAAGCTAACCTTATCACACCCAGCATAAAGTAAAGCCGATATGTCTTCAAGTGAGCCTACCCCGCCACCAACACTAAAAGGTATAAATACAACTTGAGCGATTTTCTCCACCACATCAAGCATTGTTTTTCGTTTTTCATAACTTGCAGAAATATCAAGCAAAACTAACTCATCAGCACCCTCATCATTATACGCTTTAGCAATTTCCACAGGATCACCCGCATCTTTTAAATCCACAAAATTCACGCCCTTTACTACGCGTCCATCTTTAACATCAAGACAGGGGATAATTCTTTTTGCAAGGCTCATAGGTTTTTTAACTCCAAAGTAGCAGATTCACATCTTATATAAAATCTTAAATGTAGCATTTGTGCGTATCATAGCCAAATCTCCTTAATAAAATAAAATATTTGCATATTTTTGGCTATAATGAGGCTTTCAAATAAAGGTTAAGGCTCATAGCAAATGCAGAATCTTGCACATCACGCCAAGAAGCGTTTCGGACAAAATTTTTTGCAAGATTCTCACTACCTTAATAAAATCGTCCAATCCATTCCCACATTGCCCATTCAGTGTGTTGAAATTGGGGTTGGCTTGGGTGATTTGACGCAAGAGCTATTAAAAATAGAACCCTTGATAGCCTATGAAGTCGATTTAGACTTATGTTCTTTACTTAATGAAAAATTTTCTAAGCAAATAGAGAGTGGGCGATTGCATATCATTTATGAAGATATTTTGAATCTCCCATCACAACAAGCGTGGTTACATACCCAAGAGTATAAGGTCGTCTCAAATCTTCCTTATTACATTGCCACACATATTATCGTGCGTCTTTTGCGTGATAGATTCTGCCGTGGCTTTATTGTAATGACACAAAAGGAAGTCGCACAAAAGTTCTGTGCCACAAGTGGTGAAAAAGAATTTTGTGCTTTAAGCGTTTTAGTTGAGAGTTTAGGCAGTGCAGAGTTGCTTTTTGATGTGCCAAAGGAAGCATTTTCCCCTATACCCAAAGTAACCTCATCAGTATTTGTGATACATAAAAACCCAGCACAAGATTTTTTGGGCTTCTCTCTCTGCAATTTAGAATCTTTTTTAAAACTTGCTTTTTGCTCACCACGCAAAACACTTGCCAAAAACCTCTCTTCATCTTTTGATAAAAAGAGTGTCCAAGCAGCCCTAGAATCTGCAAATGTGAAGCCAAATGCAAGAGCTCACGAAGTAAAGACAGAAAGTTTTCACCATATTTTGCACACTTTACAAAAAGGAAACAACAATGCAAGAGAAAAAAATAATGGAGGACAAAACAATGGACGAGAAAAAAACACCAGAGCAGAGCAATCAAGTCAGCAGACTTAAATCATTCACTGATAGATTCAAGAAAAAAAGCCCAGAGGAACAAGCCAATGATATGACTTCAGATTCTGCAGAATCTAGCGATCATCAAGCAAAAGCTTTTCATAATCGCCATAAATCACGGGATTCTAAAACCTATACAAACACTCAAGGCAATGCACACAGCAATCCAAATGAGGGGCAAAAAAACTTTGAAAGGAGACGATGGCAAGGTAAAAATCCCCACGCTCAACACAACAAAGCGCAAACTGATGAAAGCATAAATGGAATCCGCGAAGTAAGAGATGTGAATGAAAAGGGCAATTTAGGTTTGCACAAAGATTTAAAACGAGGCGTGGAAGCAAATGAGAGAATCCAACGCCAAAGCCTCAATGCCCATAATAAACTTAACCTCAACACAAAGGCAAGTGTGCGTATCACTCCGCTTGGTGGGCTTGGCGAAATTGGCGGTAATATCACCGTGATTGAGACACAAGATTCAGCTATTGTCATTGATGTGGGTATGAGCTTTCCTAATGAAGATATGCACGGCGTGGATATTCTCGTGCCGGATTTTAGCTATCTTTTTGCTATCAAAGATAAAATTGCTGGAGTTATCATCACACACGCACACGAAGACCACATAGGAGCAGTGCCTTATCTTTTTAAACTCTTGCAATTCCCAATCTATGGCACACCACTCCCACTTGGTATGATAGGGAGCAAGTTTGATGAACACGGATTGAAAAAATTCCGCTCATTTTTTAAAATCGTTGAAAAACGCAAACCTATCAAAATCGGGGCATTTGAAGTAGAATGGATTAATATCACACATTCTGTAATTGATGCTTCCGCTCTTGCTATCCGCACAGAAGCAGGGGTAATTATCCATACGGGTGATTTTAAAATAGACCACACACCTGTGGATAATCTCCCCACCGATTTACACCGCTTAGCCCATTATGGAGAAGAGGGCGTTATGCTTTTGCTTAGCGATTCTACAAATTCTCATCGCAGTGGCACTACACCAAGCGAAGCGAGTGTGGGACCGACATTTGAAACATTATTCAAGCAAGCTCAAGGACGCGTGATTATGAGCACATTCTCTTCAAATATTCATCGTGTGTATCAAGCTATCACACACGGGCTAAAATACAACCGCAAAGTAGCGGTGATTGGGCGATCAATGGAAAAGAATCTTGAAATTGCTAGGGAACTAGGCTACATTGACTTGCCGCAAAATATATTTATTGAAGCACACGAAGTGGAAAAATACCCCGATGAAGAAGTGCTTATCGTAACGACAGGCTCTCAAGGTGAAACAATGAGTGCTTTATATCGTATGGCAACAGATGAGCATAGGCATATCAAAATTAAACCAAGCGATATGGTGATTATCTCTGCTAAAGCTATTCCGGGCAATGAAGGCTCTGTATCCGCGGTGCTTAATTTTCTTATGAAAGCTGGAGCAAAAGTCGCTTACCAAGACTTTAGCGAGATTCACGTAAGCGGACACGCCGCACAAGAGGAACAAAAGCTAATGCTACGACTTGTGAAGCCAAAATTCTTTTTGCCAGTGCATGGAGAATACAATCATATTGCTAAACACAAGCAAACTGCTATTGCCTGTGGTGTGCTAGAGAAAAATATTTACCTTATGGAAGATGGCGATCAAATAGAGGTTAATCCAAACTATATGAAAAAGGTTCGTAGTGTCAAAAATGGCAAAACTTACATTGACAATCAAATCAACCGCCAAATTGAAAATGATGTCGTGCTTGATAGACAGGCTTTAGCAAGTGATGGCATTGTGATTATATCAGCTAAAATCAGTAAAGACCGCAAGATTCTAGAGACAAAAATCACAAGCTATGGGCTTGTAGCAGACAAAGAAGACAAAGGCTTTGAAAAAGAGATGAATGACACACTTGAATTTGTTGTGAAAAACTTCAAGGCAGATGGCTTTAATGCGAAGAATCTTGAAAATGAAGTGCATAACACATTCAAACGACATATTTTCAAAAAGGTGAAAAAATATCCTACGATTGTGCCGATGATGTATATCATCTAAATCCTTGAAATACTTAAAGGACGCATAATGAAAAGTCTCAATTACGCAGAGATTGCAAAAGAGGTGCTAGAGATAGAATCTCAAGCCTTGCTTGAAGCGACAAAACGCATTGATGGAGCGGAGATTCAAGCTATTGTAGAAAAGATTATCCAATCTCGTGGAAAACTTGTTGTATGCGGCGTGGGTAAAAGTGGGCTTATTGGTGCAAAAATATCCGCCACCCTTTCAAGCACAGGCACACCTAGCGTGTTTATGCACCCCACAGAAGCACTGCACGGGGATTTAGGTATGCTACAAAAAGATGATATTCTTCTTGCTATCAGCTATAGTGGGAAAAGCGAAGAACTCCTTAGCATTATTCCACATATCAAACGCTTTGGTAACACTATCATCACAATGAGCAGAGACAAACTCTCACCCTTATCAGTTTTAGGCGATTATTTTTTAGACATAAGCATTATGCGTGAAGCCTGCCCACTAAATATCGCCCCCACAAGCTCCACAACGCTTACTCTCGCTCTTGGCGATGCTTTAGCAGTATGCCTTATGAAAGCTAGGGATTTTAAAGCACAGGATTTTGCCTCTTTTCACCCCGGAGGAGCTTTGGGCAAACAGCTTTTTGTCAAGCTTAAAGACTTAATGCAAACGCAAGACTTGCCTATTATCCCACCAGAAATGCCTCTCTCTCAAGCCATTATCATCATAAGCCAAAAGCGACTTGGTAATGCCATTATTGCCAAGGACAATGTGATTTGGGGGATTTTGAGCGATGGAGATTTAAGACGAGCGATGATGAAACAAGACTTTAGCCTAGAATCTCCGGTAAGCGAGTATGCTACACAAAATCCAAAGGTGTGCGATAACCAAGAGATTCTAGCCTATGATGCACTTAAAATGATGGAGGATAATAAGATTCAGCTGCTTGTCATCACAGATAAGCATAAACATATTCAAGGTGCGATACACTTGCATACACTAATCAGTGCAGGGCTCAAATAAATAGACCTAAAGGAGTGAAAATGTGGGAAAAAATAGATGAAATTTTCAAAAGCATAGAGGATATTCGCGATGATATTAATATCTTGCTTAACATCGCTAAAATCTCACTTGTGGATTATATAATGATTAAACGCGGCTCACAGGATATGCCCGAACATCTAAGCTTTGATTTACTCGCACAAATTGATGTTGAGATTGATAAGCTTAAAGCCCAGATTGATTCATTAAATAGACTAAAACGCGAGCTGCTTGTATTTTAGATTCTAGCTTCTGCGTGAGATTCTAGGCTTTAGAATTTGCAATACCCACAAAAACACCACTGCGAAAGTATTTTTGAGCTAGAATCGGGGCTTTGCGAGACTTGTGCGAGAAGCTTACTTAAAGTAAGTGCCGAAGCACAAGGTGAAGCAATCGCCGATTCTAGCCAAAAAGACAACGCAGAATCTAACACAAAGATTCTATAAAGCTAAGTGGCACCATTACCGAACTCCTTTGTGTGTAGAATCTATGTGGCACATACAAATGCTCCCATTTCAAACATAACGCATTAAACAAAATCAAATCCACATCTAGCGTGCGTGGAGCGTTTTTAAATGCTCTCTTGCGTCCGCGTCCAAAGCGTCTTTCCACATAGAACATTAGCCTATATATTTCCACGAGACTTAGACTACTCTCACATACCAAAACCGCATTATAAAAGTCATTTTGCAGGGCAAAGCCAAAGGGTGGATTACGCCAAATAGGAGAGCTGTGCAAAATGCGGATTTGTGAGTGTGAATCTAGCCAAGCAAACACAGATTCTAAAATCTCTACGCTGTCCTTACTTTTTAGCGTGAGATTTGAGCCAAGACCCAAAACAAACATATTGCGATACATCGTATAGGGGTAGGATTTTTGAGCTTTATAAGATTTAAAAGCTTTGTGCGTATAGGGATAATGCTTTGAACTAAGAATCTTTGCGCTTGTCATTGTTTGCCTTTGTATTTGTGAAAACATTATAGAATCTTAGCCCAAATTTACTTCACAAAGGATATAAATGAAAAAGCTTCTCTTTTTTGTGTTTCTTACTTTTAATTTGTGCTTTGGGGCGAACTTTGAGCAGACATTACAAAATACAATCAAGCAAAGTGCCAAGCAAGATGTGAAGATTCTAAAAACTCAAAATCTCAAATCCACGCCAAATATTAAACTTGTGCTGATTGAAGTGGGCAAAATGCAAGTGCCGATTTTTGCAAGTAGTGATGGCAAGGCGGTTATTGGCGTATCAAATGTTTTTTTCTCTGCAAGTGCCGAAGATATGGGTGCAGTAGGTTCATTAGTAAAGCAAAGCCAAAATGACACTCCAGATGAAGAAAAGCTCAATAAACTTTTTAAACAAATCCCCAAAGATGACTACATTATCTTAGAATCTAAAAATAAAAATAGCAAAAAAATCACCTACATTATCTCCGATCCCAGCTGCCCAAGCTGCCAAAAAGAGCTAAAAAATATTGATAAACACCTAGCAGATTCTAATGTCTATATGCTTGTGGTGGGCTTTGTGGGTAAAGATTCACCCATCAAGGCAAGTATGCTACGAGAAAGGGCAGCAGATATGAAAGATAATAAGCAAAGACTCGCCCTCCTGCAAGAAGTCTATACGCCAAATTCCAAAGTGCCCTCAAGCTATATCAATATTGACATCAAAGACACAATGCGACTGAATCAAAAGGTTATGGAAGCGGGGATTAAAAGTGTGCCTTTTGTGTACGAAAGTGGAAAGTAATCCCTTGCCTACACCCGCAATCCTTTCCATTCACTTGACATCTACAAACTATAAAGGTGTCAAGCCCATATCCAAAATCTGAAGGTTTATTCGATACGGCAGATATTATTTGCTATAATGCCAATTAGCAACAAGACTTACTTGTAGTTTCAAACAAAGTTTTATAAGGAGCAAGAGATGAAGCAAATCTTAGCAATTTTACAAGAGTTAAGACCGGAACACGATTTTGAACATAGTTTAGATTTCGTAGAAGATGGACTTTTAGATTCTTTTGATGTGGTCACTTTGTCAAGCATATTTGAGGAGAGGTTTGGAGCAAGTATAGATGGGCTAGATATTTTGCCAGAAAACTTTAATAGTATAAAAAGTATGGCAGATTTGATTAAAAAAAGTGGTGGAAACATTTAAAATGAAAACCTATTTTCATAATAAAAAAATTACATCTATGCTTGGGATTGTGCCAAGTTTTGTGAGTTACTTCGATGATGAAGTAAATAACTATACTTTTCCACCCAAACAAACGATGATGTTAAAAAAAATTATGGGCTTTAATAAACACCATCTCTCAAAGCCTGATTCCAGTGTAGCTGATTTTGCCATTTTTGGCCTACAATATATGCTTAAAAATAAATGGATTCTAAAAGATGAGATAGGTGCAATTGTGGTGGTAACCGTATGTCCTGATTTTTTTATGCCACATATTTCAAATATTGTGCAAGGCTCACTCAATCTTAGTAATGAGGTGATTTGTTTAGATATAACACAAGGTTGCAGTGGATTCTTAGTTGGACTTATGCAATGTTTTATGTTTTTAGAACACTTAAATGACAAAAAGGTTGTGTTAATAAATGGTGATGTGTTAAGCCATAAAGTTTCCAAGCAGGACAGAAACGATTTTCCACTCATTGGAGATGGCACAACCATCACAGTGATAGAAAACACAAAAGACAACGAGCAGATTAACACAAAGATTTATTATGAACTATATATGGATGGCTCAAGGGCAGATGCCCTTCGGATTCCAGCAGGTGGATTTAAAATGCCCTCAACCCCAGAAACCGCCAAGATGTATGATGTAGGAGATGGCAACTTAAGAGCATTGGATCATTTGCATATGGAAGGAAGTGCCGTTTTTTCTTTCGTTCAACAAGAAGTGCCACCCTTGGTCCAAAGCCTACTGCACCACACAAATAAAATACTGGAAGATTTTGATGTATTTTTATTTCATCAGCCAAATAAATTTATGTTGCAAAAACTCTCACAAAAAATAGGTATAGATTCCGAAAAAATACCTATGAATCTTGTAGAAAACTACGGCAATCTTAGTGGGGCGTGTATCCCAATGGTAGCATTGCACAACTTCAAAGATGAGTTAAAAAATAAGATTTTTAAAACGCTTCTTTGTGCCTTTGGCTCTGGATTATCTTGGTGTGCTATGGATTTTGAGTTGGGCAATTTAGAGTATTGCGAGATTTTGGAGGCGGATTTATGAGATTTAAAAAAATTTTGCTTTTAGGTGGGAATAAAATCGCTTGCGACTGTACAAAATACCTAAACACTCTACTAAAAGATTCACATTCCAAAAATACAGCCACAAAAATACACAAGACGACACTATCTGTGTTAGAAACTGCCATTAGCCCATCTTCAATGCTTCGGACATTGTGTCAAAAACTCAGTCTCCCGTATTTATGCCTTACAAGTCGTTTTGATATAGAAAATTTTATTTTAGACCTTACGCAAGATAGAGCAAAAACGCTGATTATTAGTGCAAACAATCGCTTTATTTTCACGCCAAAAATTATAGACAAACCATATATTGAGATTATCAATTTTCATTATGCACTTTTACCGCATTACAGGGGTATGAATATCCCTACTTGGGTCATTTTCAACAATGAAGAAAAAACAGGTATTACTTGGCATTTTGTAACAAAAGATATTGATAAGGGAGCAATTATTAGTCAAAAAGAGATATTACTATCTAAGGATTCAACTGCCCTATGTGTTACGCGCAAGGGTATGGAGCTTGCATTTTTAGCCTTTAAGGAATTTATTAATGAGCTATTACACAAAAAGATTGTGGGCAAGGAAGTGGCATTTGAGAATGATTTTATATATAAGTTTAAGAATCTGCCCCTAAATGCCCTGTTGGTCCAAAACCTAGATACGAATCTTATATCCAAATTTTTGCGATGCTTTGATTATGGTGGCTTTGATGTGGTCCAAAGGCCACATTTTGTATATGCGAATAAATGCTACAAAATAGGCAAGTATCAAATCAAATCTCAAGCCAAAGAAGGATTAGATTCTCAAGTAGAGTTTAAAATAGAGCTTAAAGACAACATCTTAACCATACTTGATCGTACTTATCAAATTACAATACATCTTTTGGAGAGCGATGAAATGACAAAAAAAGAAATTATTCAAAATATCAACGAGCTAAAAGCCATTGCCACCACCCATACTACGGGGGGGGGGGGGGAGGTAACCAATCTCCGCCTTCTTAGCTTAAAAGATAAGCCATATTTAGGCTTTAAAAGTACTCGGTCATTATTTTTTATCAATGAGGAAGAAAGGGTGCAAAGGATTTATTTTTATACCCTTGATTTTTTAGACTTTACAGATCTTTTTCATACCCACACAAACACACTAAATCACAATGCTACTATTGAAATCACATCAAAAAATCCACATTTACTTGAAAATGACCTATTTCATCTTGGCTTTTACACCATTGCCAAACAACAACGCATATCAAGCAATAACGCCGCCTTTTGTTTTAGCAAAAAATCCCCGGCCTTTAGTTTTGTACCGATGAACGATGAGGAAATAGAATCTTGCATAGCAACAGAGCAAGATTCTAAGCAAATATACACAAAACTAAGACAAATCTTTGATAGCACAACAGGACATCTACAAAATATAGAAGAGCTAAAAACTTCTATACACAATAAACAATTTTTCATCCTCAAAGATTCGCAAAG
Organism: uncultured Helicobacter sp.; assembly: GCA_963559865.1. GTDB lineage: Bacteria > Campylobacterota > Campylobacteria > Campylobacterales > Helicobacteraceae > Helicobacter_C. The sequence goes on along the minus strand of CAUWMC010000002.1, from coordinate 8,373 downwards.
CAACATTACAAGCCTGCTTCAAGCTATAATACACCCAAAAAGTTTTTACATCAACCAAATTTTTAATTTCTCTAAGCCTCAACATATACACAGTATTTTAAAAGGTGCATTAGCACAATACATACGAAATGGAGGCAAATATCTCTATGCGTGGGTAGATGAAACAAACTATGCATCTCAAAGGTTTCACGAAAAATATGGATTAAAACACGATGGTCTTTGGAATATAGTCTATAAATTTACCAAGAAGCCATAAGCCTTGGATATATGATTAATCTTGTCTACTCCACAGGTAGCCCACAGCTGAAAGCCTCTCTCACAAGCCCTTTTTGACTAAATTTTTATAAAATAATCTATCAATCTTACCATTTGTATTCCTCTCTAAAATCACCACCTGTTTATACACATTTGGAATCATATAGTTTGGCAAGACACTTGAAATTGCTTTTCTAAACTCCATATTTGATATTTCACAATCCGCCTCATAAAACAGCACAATATGTTTTAATGCCTCATTGTACACAACACAGCCATTTTTTACAATTTTTAGCACATTAATAATGCTATGCTCAATCTCGCCCAAATCTATGCGATAGCCAAAATTCTTAATAATATTATCCTTTCGCCCTTTAAACACTAGTTCGCCAAAGTCATTATATTCGGCTATGTCGCCTGTGCGATAAATAATCTCTGGGTAATGCGTATTTAAGGGATTTTGAATAAACACGCTTTCAGTTTTTGTAAAATCCCCATAATAGCCTAACGCCACACCGCTCCCAAGCACACATAGCTCTCCTTGTATAAATGTGCTCTTAACCAAGTTGTTCTCATCATCTAAAAGTAGAATATCAGTATTCCTGCACGCCTTGCCAATAGGTAGCACCTCATCGTCTTTAATCTCACGCTCCACTACAAAATACGCACAATCAAGCGTAATTTCTATGGGTCCATACATATTGACAAACTTCGCTTCACAAAGATATTTTCGCCAATAGTTAAATTGCTTTGTGGGAAACACCTCTCCTGCAAACCAAACGAGCTTCAAACAAGCTAAGTCTATCTTATCTAAGAGATTCATATTGGCGATATTTACCATTATTGTTGGCACCCAAAATATAAAATTCACACAATTATTGTGTAAAATCTCTAAAATTTTGATAGGAAAACTTGCATAAGATTCGGGTATCACAACAAGCCTTCCGCCCATTATCATTAAGCAAATTTCAAAGCTAAAAATATCAAACACAATAGGCGATAAAGACCCTATCACCACATCGTTACGCAGCTCAACAAACTCATCTAAACTCCAATGGATAAAGTCAAAAAAGTTTTTATGGCTAAGGGCTACACCTTTTGGGATACCCGTTGAACCAGAGGTGTTTATAATACAGCAAGGATCGGTATCTATAAGTCTATTTAGTCGTTTGCTTATGTGAGATTCTAAATCCTTTCTATTTTGCACCCCTACATTCTGCACACATTCAAATGGTTGAGATTTTAAATTTTTGTCATATTGAGTGCGCAAGTATGAAATATCTCTTTTAGATTCTATGTTAGATATTTCACTACGCTCGCACGAGCAAAGCTCTTGCCCACACTTGCAAATATGACAATTTGTTATGGAATCTAATCTATCTATATTAATAACAAACACATCTAAATTCTTAAGCTTCTCTTTAAATCTAGTTTCTGTGATAATCACACTTGGCTTAATATGATTGATTATAGCCTTTATGCGTTTAGATGGATTTTTTACATCTAAATTCATATAACAATTTCCACTATACCATATAGCTAAATCTGCCGCAACACTAAAAAACCCTTTATCTAAAAACACCGCAACAGGCATATTCACATTTTCTTCAACACGCAAAATCTCCCCACAAATCTCGTAGGCTAGATTCTCAATCTCCTTAAATGTATAATGCTTATCACCCACACTTAAGGCGATACTATTAGCATATTCTTTCACTCTTTTTTGAAAATAATGAATTAAAAGCAAAGGAGTCACGATGCACTCCTTTTTCTGCCAGAAGCAAAACTAAAAGTAGTAATAAAAGTGGGATTAAAAATATAAGTAGAAACAACAAAGGGATTATTTACCCCCCCCCCGCAGTATTATTAGCCATATACATTGCCTTAAGTGCTTTTCTATCAATCTTGCCATTATCATTTAATGGAAATCTATCTAGCGTAAATACAGCATTGGGTAACATATAATGTGCTAATTTATTGGCTAATATCTTTATGAGTTCAGTTTCTCCCACATTCTTTGAATCCATAAACGCAACAATCTTTCTTGCCATCTCATCATATATTACACAGGCATTTTTTATACCCTCTATACCATACATAGCCGATTCTATCTCGCCTAGCTCTATTCTATATCCCAAATGCTTGATTTGTGAATCTTTTCTCCCACAATACATAAGCTCCCCAAACTCGTTAAGATAGCCTAAATCCCCGGTTTTATAGATTCTCTCTTGCCAAAAGGTATTGAGCGGATTTTGGACAAACACACTTTCAGTCTTTGTAAAATCGCCATAGTATCCCAATGCCAAGCAAGTTCCCTTGACACATATCTCACCTATTTCCCCATTTTTTACCGCATTATGTTTGTCGTCTAATAATAACACCTCGCAATTTTCTATCGGTGTGCCAATGGGTAAAGAATCGCTATCAGCAAATTCTCTATTTGCAGTATAAAACGCACAAGCCACCGTTACTTCTGTGGGTCCATAAATATTTCCAAACACCGCTTGTTTGCAATACTTTCGCCAATAGTTCAAAGTCTTGTTTGGCATAGCTTCTCCGCCAAAGCAAATCTTATTTAGACTTTCGCAGGGAACGCGTGAGAGAATATCCGCATTTGCTATCGCACTTAACGCACTAGGCACCCAATAAATAAATGTAATCTTATGATGATTTAAAAACTCTACTAATTTAAGCGGAAAAGCAAAAAGCGATTTTTTAACAATATACATACACGCCCCAGCCGCAATAGTATTATACATATCAGCCGCACTCACATCAAAGATAAAGGGTGCTTGATTAGCAATATTATCACTATGCGTAATGTTATATTCCTTTTTCATTGCTTGTATAAACTTAATCATACTTCTATGTGCGATAAGCACTCCCTTTGGCACACCAGTAGAGCCAGAAGTAAAAAGACAATAAAGCGGTGCAGTATCAGGGATTTTAGGCATTGTATAAGCAATATTTTGTGTAAGATTAATGGAATCTAAGCTCAAAATCTTAGCATTATGTATATCCGCATTTTTAATCTTTTCTATATGTTTAGAATCTGTAATCACAAGTTCAGGCTCTAATACATTTAAAATCGCATTGATCTTTTCAATTGGGAAATGTATATCACCGGGTGTGTAAAAATTCCCACTTTTTGCCACAGCAATGAGTGTGCTAACACAAAGTGTGGATTTTGGCAAATACACAAATATGGGCTTTTGTGTTTGTGCTTGCAGCATTGTTGAAATAGCATTTGCGATAACATTTGATTGCAAGTGAAGCTCTAAAAAAGTTAGACTTGAATCTTCATCTACAAAGGCTACCTTACTACTATGTGTCTTAAGTGTGTGAGTTAAAAAGTCTATAACTGAAATTTTCACTTTTCACCTCCCTTATGCCGCTAACCTAGCAGATGTAAGGGAGATAGAAAACCCTTTGTAAGTGGCTTTATAGAGGTGTATTACCCCCCCCCCCGTAGTATGAGTTGTAGTATGAGAGGCTATATTCAACGCCTTATTATTGCGTTTATATGTGGTTTCATACATCATTTTCAATTCCTTTCTGTTGATTTTGCCATTATCATTTAATGGAAAAGATTCTAAGCTTATTACTACATTTGGTAGCATATATTGTGCTAATGTCTTTGCTAAATCGCGTGTTATAAGTGAATGCAGTGTGCCAGATTCCATAATCTCACAAGATTTATCCATACTCACAAATAACACTATTTTTTTATCTATATCATCATATAAAGCACAAGCATTTTGCACTATACTTAATCCAAATGCCGCAGATTCTATCTCGCCTAGCTCTATTCTATATCCCAAATGCTTGATTTGTGAATCTTTTCTCCCACAATACATAAGCTCCCCAAACTCGTTGTAGCATACTAAGTCGCCTGTGCGATAGATTTTCTCTTCATACACATTGTTTAAGGGATTTTGCACAAAGACTTCCTTACTTCGCTCAAAATCTCCATAATAGCCTAATGCCACACCCACCCCCCTTACACAGAGTTCGCCAATCTCACCTTGTGTGCTTATCATCTCATTAGATTCTGAAAGCACAAATACATCATAATTCCTACAAGGTTTGCCAATAGGTAAAGGATCTGAATCTTCAAATAATCTATCCACGATATAAAAAGTGCAATCCACAGTTGCCTCCGTTGGTCCATACAAATTTGCATAAATGGCTTGTGGGATATATTTACGCCAATAGTTAAGAATCTTATTTGGCATCGCTTCCCCAGCGAATATGATCTTACGCAAATTTTCACAAGTCATACGAGAGAGAATATCTGCATTTGCTATCGCACCTAAGGCACTAGGCACCCAAAATATCATATTGATTTTATGGGCATTAAGGTATTCAATAAGTTTTGCAGGAAAAGCAAAAAGAGATTTTTTAATAATATAAAGTGTCGCACCCGTAGATAAAGAGAGATAAATATCAAGTGTTGAATTATCAAAATAAAATGGTGCTTGATTGCCTATGCGTTCATTTTCTGTAATCTCAAACTCATCTCTAAACCATTCAATATAGTTTATAATGCTTTTATGAGCCACCGCCACTCCTTTTGGTGTGCCAGTAGAGCCAGAAGTAAAAAGTGTATAAGCTACATCAGAATCTACACATCGCCCTAATACATTCTCTATCTCTTGTGGCAAGGGTAAAATCTTTTTATTATTACCCTTACATTCTTCGCCTTGACAAATGCTATCAATATCAAGTATAAGCGCAGAATCTATGCCATTATCTATAAGCTTTTGCTTATACACACTATCAGTGATGAATATAGAAGGCTTTAATTGCGTAAACACGAGAGAGACCTTAGCAAAAGGAAAATCAACATCGCTAGGTGTGTAAAAATTCCCACTATATAGCGTAGCCATAAATGCCACAATACTTTTATATGACTTTGGTAGATACACAAACACAGGGGATTTAAAATAGTGTGGATTTTTCTTATGTATAGCTAGGGCTATTTGCAAAGCCTTGCTTCTTAGCTCCACAAAAGTAATGCTATGTGTAGAATCTACTATCGCTTCTTTATGTGAAAATGCTCTAGCGGTAGATTCTAAATATTCTATAAGATTTTTTTGCATTGTGTGCCTTTATTTTAGGGATTAGCAATGAGTGATTCTCTCAACTTTTGGGTCATAGCCATATTGACATATCAAATCTTGCGGTTTAAAAGGTGTGTCTAAAAAATAATTAATATCACCATCAATCTTTTTTGAGATTTGCATAAATGCGTCTCTCTCGCTTATACAAGCCACACTTAGATTGCCAAGCCTACATTTTTTTAAGAATCCATTTTCTACAAGATAGTCTTCAAAATATTGTGCATCTTGAGCCTGTTTAACACCAAAGCAATGTGTATGAATATATTGTGTTGCCTCATTCTCTACACCATTATAATCCACCACCTTACCTTGAAACTTCATATCAAATCTATAGGGGACATTTTTTATCTTTTCCACATAGTGAATATATGTAAAAGAAGTCGGTAGTCTTGCTCCAAAAAATAAAAATTTATAGCCGCCATTCTTATTGTTTTTCCTAAACATATCAATTCCTCCGCCTATACCAAGTGAATGTTCACTTAATTTTTCATAATCTTTTTGCAATGATTTTGGCACACAAAGCGAAAGCAGCGGGTCGAGAGTGCGATAATACCCCCCCCCCCCCATAGTATTGCGTAAATATTCATTGAATGCACCCATATATGTTTTAGAATTTCTTACATCAAAAGTTTCATTATTCGCAAAGCTATAAGTAAAAGTTGGCACAACTAAATTCTCAATACCGACATTATCAAAGCAATTTTTTAACTCGCCCAAATATTCTTTAGGCTTAAGCCCTGAAGCTAACCGCCCAAATGAAATATCTGAATGTAAAAATATCACTTCTCCATCGTGAGCCCCAACCGCCTTTAATGATTCTTGTATATCCTTTGCTGAATATGCTTTTTTATCATCATCAATAAATAATGTCATTGCCATCACCTCCTGTAAAAATATCAAATTGAATTAGCCAACATTCCACCATCTACGAAAAATGCCCTACCTGTCGTGTAACACGAAGCTTCACTTAACAAAAAGGCGATTGTATTTGCTACCATATCCGCACTTCCCATACCGAGCAGAAAATGACTAGCTATATGCTCTATATTTTCACGAGGTATATCATCAAGCATAGGGGTATCAATGGCACCGGGCACTACACAATTTATACGACGATTTTGCTTTGCAAGCTCAAGGGCTAGTGTGCGAACACTAGCTTCCATAGCACCTTTTGAGGCGGCGTAGATACTCATAGCTGTTTGTGGATAATGAGCATTGATAGATGAAACGCCAACGATATGACCAGATTCTGAATATTTTTTTCTAACAAACATTGATGAAAGCATAAGAAATGAGCTAAAATTTGTATCCATTATCTCATAAATCATTTTTTGTGTTATCCCACGCAATACCATAGGCTTTTGAATCCCTGCACAATGCACCAAGCCACTAAGCTTCTCCCCATTACAAACCATTTGCTGAAAATAACTCTCATAATGTGAAAAATCAAGCACATCAAATGCTAGGGTTATATGCCTACTAGGACATTCCATTGCCTCCAGTGTTTGAGTAAGTCTGCTTTGCTCTCGTCCGCACACTACCACTTTTGCACCCAACTTTGAAAGCAAAATGGCTGTCGCCGCACCTATACCGCTAGAAGCCCCGGTAACTAATATTTTCTTACCTGTGAAATCTATGAGATTCATTTTGTCTGTGCCAATTTATACAAATCTTCTATGGTATTCGCTGATTTAAAATCCTGTGCCTTGAGTGTTTTACCCATCTCATCATCAATCATAGAGATAATGAGTAAAGCGTGCATAGATGACCACTCATCTAAATTACGATAAATCGTATCGGCTTTAAATTCACCTATATCAGTCTCATCAAACTGCTCTGCAAATTTCTTTATAAACTCATCTAATGTCATTATGTCTCCTTATGTATGATTTAAAACCATAGACTTCCATCAAGCCTATGGGTTTAAACCTAATTCGGTCTATCTTGGTCGCCATCAGCCTTAAACACCTTGTAATTCTCATCTTGTATCCCGTAGTAAATGTCTATATTCTCTTGCGCAAATGGATAAAAGTAGTTTGGGATAATATTTCCACTTGGTTTTGTGAGAAGCCAGCCAGCATTTTCCATTTTAGAAATATCTAAGCCGTGTTCGTAAAAATCCACATATTCAGCATTGTACTCAAGCAAAAGCTCATCTATGGCTTGTGTCGCATAGTAGATATGTTCAAACTCACCTATAAGATCTACAAAACGCAATGCCTTTGCGTTATTTTTAGATTCTATTCTAAAGACACAGATTGTTTTTATCGCACCATTAAGCTCTATACCAAAAACTTCATAAGTATAGATTGGATGATCAAAATAGCGTCTTTTGATATACCAATCTTCTTTTGTCGGGCGGGACTTACTTTCATAATATGCTTCAAAATCAAAAACTTTGTTAAGATTCTCAAAATGTGGAAATCTTACGAATTTTGCTTGTGAGAGCAATGATGATTGCGGAATTTTGGGATTTGTTACAAGAGCAATTTTAAAGTCTTTTATATTTGGATTTAGCCTATACCAATGCGTCATTACATCTACTTCAAATTTTAGGTATTTATGAATGGGGATTGCCATTCTCCCAAGTCCTATGCCAACGATACAGCGAGTCCTTGTATTATCCATTACAAACTGAAAAAGATCTATGCCCAACACAGGATTATCAGATTTTATAACCTTCCACATACAGCCTGAAGTATCGCGTCCTTCCAAACGCTTACCATAATAATATATCCCATCTATACCTACTAATTCATTGGTTTTATCATCTCTTGCAATAGCCATATTAATTTGATTGGGGTCATCTACATTTTGTAGCTCATAGAGAAAAAAATCTTTATTTGTAGCCAAAATATGCCCAGCTTTCCAATGCTTATTGATAAAAGCCATAATCTCATCTACATCTTCAATCCTAGCAAATCTAATCATCTTGTTTCCCCTATAACCTTATACTTCTCACTTCTAGGTGGATAGTCATTGCAATCAAGCCGTG
>CAUWMC010000001.1:0-333927 GCA_963559865.1 uncultured Helicobacter sp. | reverse complement strand
CTATAAGTGATTTAAAAGAGCAAGACTTTTTAAATTTGGGGTGTGAGAGATGAGGAGATAAGCTCTCTCATTCGTGCCTTAGGGCGTCAATGGGGTTAAGCTTTGAAGCGCGTCTTGCCGGAAGATACCCAAATAAGATTCCAATAAAAGCAGAAAATAAAAAAGCAATAATGGCTGTTGGCACATCAAAAATAAATGGAATCTCCATATAGTAGCTTAATCCAAGCGAAGCAAAAAATGCCCATACAATCCCAATCAAACCACCACAAGAGCTAAGGGTAACAGATTCTATCAAAAACTGCATAAGCACCTCACTTTGCAATGCCCCAATTGCCATACGCGTCCCAATCTCCTTTGTGCGTTCAGTCACAGAAACAAGCATAATATTCATAATGCCAATGCCCCCAACAATCAAACTCACCCCTGCTATCATACCCAAAAGTCCCGTTAGCATTTGTGTCGTGGAGGTGAGTGTTTGCTCAATTTGCTTCGTATCCATAATCTCAAAGGAATCTCTCTCTCCAACACGCACATTTCTCACTTCACGCAACGCCTTACTCAAAGCAGGAAGCATTTCGTTAGAATCTACATTATCCTTTGCTCTAAGCATTATACGATTGACAAAAAAGAGTGAGTTATTCCCTGAAACAGAGCGTAAAAACGCTTTCATAGGTAGCAAAATCACATCATCTTGGTCATTGCCCATACCGCCCTGCCCTTTAGATTCTAAAACCCCTATACATTCACACACAATATTATTAAGGCGGATTTTTTGCCCTAATGGATTGCTACTACTAAAAAGATTTTTTTTCACAGATTCTCCTATAAGGCAGACATTACTCCCCACACGATATTCATTTTCTTCAAAGCCCCTGCCTTCACTGCTATCCCATTGCGTTACTTCAAAAAAGCCCTCCGTTACACCTTGAGCCTGTGTGGTGGTATTTTGGGATTGAAACTGCAAAACAACCGAACTTTGCGAAATAGGTGCTATGGCTTGTATATAATCTTGCGTTAGAGTTTGCAGTCTTTGAGCTTCTTGCAAACTAAAATTACGGCGTAAATTTGCCCCACTTGGATTCATAGCTCTTGCAGGAAATACAAGCAAAAGATTGCTTCCAAGTGAAGAGATTCTATCTGTTATCATTTTAGTTGTGCCATTACCTATGCTAATCATCACAACAACCGCTCCAACACCGATAATCACACCAAGCATTGTTAAAAATGCGCGTAAAAAATTCCTTCTTATCTGCCGAAATGCCAACAAAAAGGCATTAAATATCATACTTCCCCCTTAGAATCGCTTACCAACTTTCCATCTAAAAAATGCAGTTCCCTCTTAGCATATCGTGCCATATCTGGCTCGTGTGTTACCATAAGGATTGTAATACCTAAATTGTGGTTTAAATCCTGCAAAATCTCCATTATCTCCACACTTCTTTTTGTGTCAAGATTCCCTGTTGGCTCATCAGCAAGTAAAAAAAGTGGCTCTTGTGCAATAGCCCTAGCAATAGCCACCCTTTGTTGCTGCCCACCACTTAGTTTTGCGCTTGTATGCTCTGCCCATTCTTTAAGTCCCACTTTATCAAGGGCTTTGAGTGCAATCTCTTCACGCGTAGCCTTTTTAACTCCACGATACATTAAGGGTAGCTCTACATTTTCAAGTGCGGTTGTGCGTGGCAAAAGATTAAATCCTTGAAAAATAAAGCCTATATAGTTACGGCGAAGTAAGGCGCGTTCATTATGAGAGAGATTAAAAACATCTATATCGCCAAAGTGATATGCCCCACTACTGCCTACATCAAGTGTGCCTAGAATATTTGCAAGGCTTGATTTGCCTGACCCACTAGGACCCATAAGAGCGACAAACTCACCCTTATCAATCCGCAAACTCACGCCCTTTAGTGCTTCAAACGCACTCTCCCCCTTGCCATAAGTCTTATGTATATTTTTTAGCACGATAAAATCACTAGATTCCATATTGCTACCTTATTTAATTTTTACATCTGTAATAATAGGCGTTTGCTCATCAATACCGCTTAGAATCTGCGTATAGCTTCCATTGCTAATGCCTAACTCCACGCTCACAGATTCTGCCTTACCATTTTTTAGCACCCACAAAGTCCCGCTTTTGGTGGGAGTTGTTTGTTTGCTGTGAAACTGTGCTTTTGGACGAGGTGGCGGGGCAAACATATTCCCAAGAGCAGAGCCACTTTGTTTTACCCCTGCTTTTTGCAAGGATTTATTAAGGTCAAAATACAACGCAGAGCTTGGCACAAGCAGAGCGTTTTCAGCCTTTGCGGTAATAATATCAGCTGTGGCACTCATATCAGGACGCAAAAGCAAGGATTTGTTATCCACTTCAATTTTAGCACGATAGATAATAATACTTGAGCTTGAGCTACTAGAACTTGAATTACTTGAGCTTGAGCTACTAGAACTGCCATCACCTGAGCCAAAATTCACACGATTAACCTTTGCGTGAAAGATTCTATCTGGATAAGCATCAACACTAAAGGTAACCTCCTGTCCCTCTTTGACTTTGCCAATATCCGCTTCTGAAATACTCGCATAGAGCTGCATCTCTTCTAAATTTTCAGCAACCTTAAACAAAGTTGGAGCTTGAAAACTCGCCGCCACACTCTGCCCTACTTCCACATTGCGAGAAAGCACAATGCCATCAACGGGGGATATGATGATAGAATTTTTTAAATCAATCTTAGCACTTTCAATACTTGTTTGAATCTCCACAATCGCAGCGTGTTTAATATCCACATCAGATTTCGCACTTGTATAATTTGTCTTGGCATTTTGTAACTCTAAAAGCGAGGGAGAAGCCCCATTTGTCGCATTATACAACTCTTGCAATCTATCATAATTCCACTTTTTATCCTTTAAAGTTTGCTCACTTGCTTTGAGTTGAGCTTTAGCGGAATTAAGCTGTGCGGTGTATTTAGCAATCTGTTGATTAATGCTTTCAGGATTGATACGAGCTAGAATCTGCCCTTGTTTTACTTCATCATTTTCTTCCACCAGCACTTCAAGCACTAGCCCAGAGATAACACTCCCTATCTCCACTTCATTGACAGGAGAAAGTGAGCCAGAGGCTGAAATACTTGATTGTATATCGCCTCTTGTTGCATTTGTGGTTTCAAAGCTTATTTTTTCTTGAAATAGCCACCATAAAAATACACTGCCTAAAATAATAATTGCTACAACAGCTATAACGATACCCAAGGCTAAAGGTGTGAGTTTTTTTCTTGTTTTTTTTGGTTTTAATGTTTGATAAAGATTCATTATTTTACTCCTTGTGCTTCAGTGTTGATTTGCGTTGAAGTTTCTAGTGCGAGATTCCCACCCAATGCTTTAAAAAGCGTGATGAGCGAGAGAATCTCATTTGTCTTTGCGTTAAAAAGCTGTGTTTGCAAAGAGAGGTAGGTATTTTCTTGTGTTAAGAAATCATTTGTATCAAGCAATCCACGCGTATTTTTGGCACTATTACTTTCATAAGCTTTTAGCCCCACTTCATAGGCATTTTGCGTATTTTGAGTTTGTCGTTTTTTAGATTCTATATCAAACAAGGCATTTTCAATTTCGCTTAAAGCGGTGTTGATGTTATTTTGCAAAGTGTAGTATGCCTCTTTACTTAACTCCTTTTGTATAAGGTAATTTTGCTTTAATGAGGTGCGGTTAAGCAAAGGAGCGGTAATAGAATTTGCAAGTTGAAAAACAAGCGACCCAGCCCCTGCACTGCTATATAGAATCTCACCTACAGAGCCACTTAAGGAAATGCTAGGTAGCCTTGCAGCCTTTGCATTTGTTTGCTTATAAAGTTGAGAATGCAAGGCGTATAGGCTAGATTCAATATCGGGGCGGGATAGCAGAATCTCACTTGGCATTTTATCTATATAAAAACTCGCAATTTGTGGAAAAGTATAAACAGATTCCATAAAATCTATATGTTTATGTAGCTCACTCAATTCAATGTTTAATAGCACAAGTAGGGCATTTTTGTTTTGCTCAAAGGTGTAAAGCAAAGTTTCATAATTATTTTTTTGTGTTGTGGTATTTGCTACAAAGCTTTGATATGTCGCAATGTCAATAAGCCCAAATTGCAATTTTTCCGCATTAATAGATTCTATATGTTGAAGATTTTCAAGTGTATTTTTCGCTAAATGCAAAGTCTTGGCATTATCACGCAATGTAAAATATAGATTTGCCACTTCGGCAATGAGTGAGATTTGTGCGTAGGCAAGGTTACTTTGAGCGGTAGCATAGTCTTTTTTACTTGATTGTCGCAGGGCATTAAGCTTACCAAATAAATCAAGCTCCCAGCTCATACCCACACTTGCATTTACAGAGTTTGCTCCCGGGCGGATAGCTGTGGTTTGTGAAAGGGTGCGTCTATCAATATAGCTTGAGTTAAGGCTGCCATTGATTGTAGGAAGCATACTTGCGGTATTGATTTTTACTTGCGATTTGGCTTGCTTGATACGAGAAGCCATTGTCAGCACATTAGTATTATTTTCTAAAGCAATGTGAAGCAAAGAATGAAGCTCTTTATCATCAATGAGTGCTATAAATTGCTTAAGACTAAAGGGCATATCATCTGTGTGATTTTGGGAAGATTCTAGATTTTGTTGTGTTTTAGAATCTTGTAAATCTCTAGAATCTTTAATAAGCGGAGAAGCATTGTTAAATTTTTGTGGGATATGCGTTTGCTCTGCACTCTCTTCAAGACTTGGAATCTTTGTGCTACACCCTGCAAAAATGCAAATAAGCAAGATCGTGTTAAAAGCTCTAAAATGTGTTGTCTTACTCACTAGAATCCTTAATAAAAAATAAAGTTTGGCATACTATTGAAACATTGTGAAGTTTAAGTGAAATCAAAAAAAAAAAATATAATATGAACCCTCTCAAAATTTTACTATAAAAGGAGTGCAATGAGGTATGTTTATTCAGTTTTAGTGCCATTATGGCTGATTGTAATGACTGCGTGTTCTCATCAAGGGGCTTTGCAGACTTTCAATGAACACTATTATGGTGGAGAGGATACAAAGGCTTATGAATACGCAAAATCACAAGCGGGAGATTCTGGAGATGTCTTATGGAATCTGCAAGCAGGTGTCAGTGGCTTTGGCTCATCACAAGAAGATACTGCAACTTTGCTAGAACAAGGAGAGGGATTATTTAGCAAATATGAATCTGAAGGCTTGATGGGTGGCTTATTTGGCAATGTGGGTGCTGTGCTTGTGAATGAAAATGTCAAAACCTATCGTGGCAATATCTATGAGGGTGTTTTATTTAACTACTACAAAGCATTAAATGCTATGGAACTAGGAGATTACGCTTTGGCTCGTGTAGAGTTTAATAGAGCAAATGACAGGCAACGCAGGGCAAAGGAGTATTTTAGAAAAGATATTAATAAAGCAATGGAAGAAAGCAAGAAGGAAAATGCTTCAAATGAGGATCTTAAAAATATTGATGCTGGACATACCAAGGAAAGCACAGCTTCTATTTTAGAATCTCAATATAGCAACCTTAAAAACTTTAATATCTATGAAGGCTTTATTAACCCAGCTGTAAGCTATGTTTCAGCTCTATTTTTTATGAGCGAGGCGGATTACTCAAAAGCGACTGATTTGTATAAAGAGGCTTATGGAATCACTCACGCTTATGTAATCAATCAGGATTTAGAAGTGATGAATAAACGCAAAAGGGGTGATAAAACAAAATACACTTGGTTTATCATAGAAGATGGTAAAAGTGCTTCACTTGAAGAGCTATCCATTGACTTACCTGCATATCTTGTAAGTGAGAGTGTTTTGCACGTGGGCGTGTCTATTCCACAACTGAAAGAAGGTGTCCCAACTGCAAGTCTATATCAAGCAGTGAGTCGTAAAAACAAGAGAGAATACAAGGCTTTTGAGGTGAGCGATACAGATGGTGTTATTGCAAATGAGTTTAGTGAAAAGCTTCCCTTTATCCTTACTCGTGCCATTAGCTCTGCTATCTTAAAGGCAACTACTCAAGCGACTTTAAATAATGTAGGTGGAGACCAATTTGGTGCGGCAGGAGCGATTGTAGGCTCACTTGTTGGTGCGGCTTACTCTGCAGCTACAAATAATGCTGATGTGCGTATTGCCACAGCATTGCCAAAGCGAGTTCTTGCTTTGCAAGTGCCAAACAACACTTCAGACTTTACACTTCAGGCTGATGGCAACACATTGTATGAAGTGAGCTTTTCTTGCAAAAAAGATACAGAGGGAGAGAAAAAATCAAATAATGTTATCGTTTTGTGTGATAAACACGATAACATTCTCTACCTGCGTTCAAAAGGTAAAAATCCAACTTATCAAATTCTAAAAGGAGGAATCAATGAATAAGAAGTTAGTAGCGTGTGGAGTGGCTCTAAGTGCGCTCTTAATAGCAGGTTGTGGTGGCGGACCTGAATATGTGGATTCATCAAATTCTAAAGCGTATGCGAGTATGGGCTTAGATTACCACGATATTGAAAAGGCAGCCACTGATAGTGTGCAGTCTCTTTTGAGCAGCGCTCAAGTGCGTGAGTTCTCTCAAGGTGGTAAAAAAAAGGTTGTTATGATTTCTGGTGTGATTAATGACACTATGCAAACTATTGATACCGACCAACTGAGCCGCAAAATCACTCGTGATATGAGAAATAGCGGTAAATTTGTCCTTACTCTCGCTCAAGGTGCGAAGACTGAAAAAGGCATTGATATGGCAAGAAGTGCGCGTGATAATGATGAATTTGATCAACGCACAACAATAGAAAAAGGTAATTTGAAATCTGCAGAACTTTCACTCTCTGGGAAAATCGTGCAAAAAAACACAAAAGTTGGCTCAAAACAACGCACAGATTACTTTTTCTTACTCACACTTACCAACCTTAAAGATGGAACCGTTGTTTGGGACGATGAAGTCAATATCATCAAACTTGGCTCAAACTCATCTGTAACTTGGTAAGATTCTAAAACTAAACAAAAAAAGGAGACAAAATGAATACAAAGGCAAAATTGTTAGCAGGAAGTGTTGTAGCGGCGATGTTATTAGTTGGTTGTGGTGGTGATAATGCACTTGGCGTTGGCGGTAAAAGTATAGATAAAAAAGCACTTAAAGCTCTTAACCTTAAAGGAGCTCCAAATTGGGTGCTTAATGCCGGACAAGGCGATATGAGTGCTATTGGAGATGCTGAAATTGTAGGTGGAGATTTAGGCTTTGCACGGAATGAGGCTTTAGGCAAGGCGAGAAGTGAGTTGGCAAAGCAGGTTTCACTTAAAGTTGAATCTTTGTTTATGAATGCAGAATCTAGCAGCAAAAGCAGTATGGGTGAAGCGACTAAACAAGCTTTTACTGAGCAAGTTACTAAGCAAACAACCGATACGATTCTTAGCGGGACAAAACAAACTGACACTTGGATAACTGATGATGGCTCACGCATTTTTGTCCTTGCAAAGCTTGATGAAAGCAATAAAGCAAAGCTAGAAGCAAATGTAAAAAAGCAAATTAGTCAAAATAAGCTCATTCCTAATGATATGAAGCAAGAAATGTTGAAAAACTTTGATTCAAGCTTCAATGCACCAGTTGAGCAATAAGATTGGTAAGCTATGCGATTAGTAGGTGCTTTAACAATTGGGGCTGTTCTTTTGTTGGTAGGTTGTGGTGGCGATTCGCCTAAGCAACCCGCTTGGTTTGGAAAAAACGCACAGAACGATGCATATATGATCGGCTTTGGGAGTGCTAAAACACTTGATTCTGCCAAAGCAAGGGCATTGAGTGATATCAGCAATCAGCTTAGCGTGCAGGTAAGCTCACAGTTTAAATCACACACGCAAAAACAAGATTCTAATATTACACATACTGCGAGTGATGAGATCCAACTTGATACTGCTGGAATTGAACTAAGTGATGTGAGCTATGTCAAAGATGAGTTTAAAGACAATCAATATTATGTCCAAGCTCAGATTCCAAAAACTTCACTTATTAAGCAGTTTCAAAACTCATACAATAAGGAATATGGGGCTTTGAACTTTAATAGAATGTCTCAATGCAATAGCATCTCAATTAAGGATAAGACGCGTTTAGAATATGCTCTAGGTAAGCTTAATCTTTATGGAATGCTTTTGCACTCACTTGGCGTAAATACAAGAGAGCTTTCACAGCTTGAAAATAAGCTTTCTGCAAACTCGCCCCTGCCCACCGCACGGCTTCAGATTCAAGGTGCAGAGGCTGATATTGTCTCGGCTGAACTTGCACAGGAGCTAGGAGAGTTTTACAACTTTGATTCAGAGGCGGAGAATGTGATTAATGTTAAGCTTAAGATGGTGCTTATTAATGGGAATACAATCAAAGCTGATGCGATTATGACAATCTATGATTGCCGCAAAAATGCTGTATTTACAACAAGTGTAAGCAACACACATCAAGGCAACAACATTGATGATTCACTTAGCTTCACAGCCAAACGCATTGGGGTTCAGCTCTACAAAAAGCTTCAAGAATGGGTAGAGAGCTAATCTCTTAACATTTTGAAGAATCTCTTGGCTAAAAAGCCTTTTGATTTTTTAGCTCTCCACTTCGGGGAGCTATTTTTTACTTAACTTTATGGATTAAAACTCTTACAAATTAAATTTTAAGATTTGAATCTGCCCTACATTCCATTCTCTCCGCCTAAAAAGCTACTTAAATCGCTTTGTTTTTATCGGGGTGAGACTTTAAAAAAAGCTATTTTTTAGGAAGATGTCAATGAAGTAAAAATGTTTCTTTAAAAAATTCCACCATTAACGCTATCAACAAATCTCATCTTATTCACAACAGAATCTATAAGCCCCTTCATTTCTTTGCTGTGATCATCATTTGAGGCAATTTTCTCAAACTCATCAAAGCTTAATTTTGATGAGTTATTTTTGAGATAATCCATTGCAACTTTTTCGTTACTATTAATCAATCCCTCTTGCTTGAGTGTCTTTGCAAGATTCTCAAAAGAAGTCTTATCTTTGAATCCACCCTCTAACTCACCGCCAATTTCCCTAGCCTTTTTCAGTTCTTGAGATGGAGAGAATTTATCTTCAATCCTTTTGGTAATATCTGTATATTGTAGGGAATGTGTGGATTTGTCTCTATTATGGAGGCTATCAACGCCATTAATATCCTGCTCAGATTCACGAGTTCTATTTGCATTTTGCGGTTGGTTAGCGACATTATAAATATTTGCAAGTAGTCCTTGCACACCGCCGTGATTAGTTTTTGTAATATCCACTCTGCACCTCCATCAAATAACAGAATATAAGCAAATAATATTCCTAAAAATCCCAACCCTTGCGTGATTTATCCTGCTCTACCTCCTGCTTCTCATCATTGCTTGAATCTTCTTGTTTGCTTGTATCTTTTCCTTTAGATTCTAATAGCTCTAGCAAAATTGAGTAAGCCTTATCAATCTCCTTAAGATGAGTAAGGGAAGTATCTTGAAAGCTTTTGTTAATATTTTTATTATCAAAAATATTTTGCTTTGTCTGCTTGATAAGATTATGATACTTTTCGCTTAGCTTTGCCTTGTCTAGCTCATTTGTATCTGTTAGTTCAAAAATAGCCTTAGCCTGTTTCAAATCCATTTTCAGCTCATCAGCATATTCTTTTTCAAACGCATTGTATATGGCATTAAAATCATCATTAGCTATCTCAAAATACGCCGCAATATCCACAATGCTTTCTTGCTCAGAATCCTCAAGCTTACCATCAGCATACGCAAGTGCAAATAAAAACTCCACAACTTTTAACCGCTTTTTATACTCACCCTTTGTTAAAGCCACATAGCTCTCACATAGCTCATCAAGGCTGATACTTGGTGTTTGCTCTTTTTGGACAATCTCTTCTAGCTCCTCCTTGCTCAATCGTGGATTCTTAGATTCAGCTGCCATATCACTTAGAATCTCATCTAAAAGCTGCTTTTCCAAAGGGCAGATTTGCTCATCACTCCACACTACCCGCGCGATAATAGCTGCAAGAATTGAAAATTCATTTGATTTGATTTTACCTACCCAAGGGTCTTGCATTTGATAGGGATTATCAAAGTTTATAGGCGTGTTATCCGCACTATTTGAGCCAAAAGGCATATTTTGCGGACTTTGATGAAGTGGATTTTTAAGATAATCTTGCAAAGTGTTGTAAAGAAAGTATATAACAACTCCAGCAATGAGTAAAAGCACGATTTCCATAATCTATTATCCTTTTATGAGTTTTGCGGCATTTTAGCAAAATTTGCTTTAGCGTTTGTTAATGCGTTTTTCAAAATCTTTTTTTAGCTTTTCTTCTTGCTCTCGCTCGGCTTTTTTTAATCTTTTAAGCTCTTCAATCCTCTCATTTTCAAGGGCGATTTTTTTCTCCCTGCTGTCGCGGATTCTCTGCATATACTCCTCACGCCTTTTTGGGTCTTGATAGCGAATAGGCTTCATAAATAGCACGCCCACGATGATAAAGAAAAATACCAACGCCATTGCAGCATCTTCCCCACCAAAATGATACCAAGTCGCCCCAACAACCGCCGCTAGAAGAAGTTTCCAAAAAGCCTGCATTAAAACATCTCTACTTTTTGCTGATGATAGTTAAAACCGAGCTTTTTGGGATCATTTTCTCCAAAAGCAAGGAGTAAAATTTGGGGTAAAAACACAATGGGTAATGCGATATTATCACGATTATACGCTCTGCAAAGTTCAGCTCGTTTAGAATCTAACATCTCAAATTGACTTAATGAATGCGTAAGGATAAAATCTATCCCCAAATCTGCCAAATCAAAAAATAATCTTGCACTATTATACAACGCACTTTGTGAATTGCTCTGCAAGAGATGAGCGTAATATTGTAATGCGATTGGATTTTCAAGCATTGTTAAATCAATTTTTTTATAAAGTCCGTGATTTGTGCTTTTGGGTAAATGCCCTTGATAAGCTCCACGCACGATAATGGAGCTAAAGGGTGAAAATCTTTTTTGGATAAGAGATTCAAAATTGATAGTATTTAACAAATCCGGTAGATAGCTCATCTGCACCTTACTATCATAAAGCAAGTTAAAGCGATGTAAAAATTGCTGTTCAATATCACGCATAAGTTCAGAATCTGATTCTATAAGTGTTTTAGCATACAACGCATTCGCATACACATCTTCTTCTAAAAAAACAAGCGTGGCATTAAGTGAATTTGCCAAGGCAAGATTGTAGGCAACATTACGCAATAACACATCTTTTTGCACAAATCTTGCAAAATATCCACCACAATCAAGCAATGAATCTTTTGGCTTTATTACCTCAAGCTGCAATCTCCCAAAAAGCTCTTTCGTGCTAGTTAGCAACGCTTTGGCGTTTTCATATCTATCATATATAATATACTTCATAGCCTAAATCTCCTTGAGCGTGTATAAATGACTGAATTGCTTGTGTTTTGCCCCAAGCACAAGCTCTATAAATTCCCATATTTCCTCATCAAGTGCAGTGCCTCGTGGATATACCATATCCGCCAAACTTACAAAGTTTAAAACTCCACTTTGAGGCTCAATCACCCACTCTAGAATCTCACCAAGCTTCTCTGGGTGGCGAGCAAGTAACCATTTAAGATACAAGAAAAATCCATCTCCTAAATACTCATCATTACTCATCGGCGTAATGAGATTAAGCAAAAGATATTTATCTAGCTCTTCTCTCTCCTCAACACTCAAAAAGTCCGCCCACGCAAAAAATGTATCATATTTTTTTCTCAACGCCTTTTGATCAACAAGCAAATCTTTATACGCATAATAAGTGCTTATAGGCTCAATCTGCCATTCATTGCCAAATCGTTGAGTCAAATCAATCATCTCAAGATTCTCAAAAATAGCAATACCATTAATTCGCAATGCTAAATGCTCTACATCACAGGCATATCCACTTATTTCTTGGCTCAAAAATATAAGCAAATCTCGCAAAGTTTGATTGCTTTTTACCTGAAAAGATAGCTTTTTATAATAAGGGAGATAATCCACACCTGCTTCAAATGCAAAAACCTCTAACTGCACCTTATCCATCAAAACTCCTTAGCCTTATAGATTCTATTCTTAAATGCCCTGATTGTAGCACATTTCATTTGCACTATCCCTTAAAAGGTTAATTATTTTTTAAAAAATCTATCATTTTCTGGATTTAACGCAAAGGCGAGATTGGACTGCTCTAGCCCCTCTCTTTGAATAGATTCAATCTCTTGCAGCTCTTCTTCTGAAAAATTATAAAAGCAAGGGTGGCTTACATTGGTAAAAAGTGGAATCTCACGCAACAAATCGTTATCGTGAAGCAGAATCTGCACGATTCCCTCATACTCAACACTCACAATACTGCCGATATTTTCATTCCCAAATCCTGCTTCAAAACTCATACAGCCCTCGTGCAACTCTATGCTTTCAAAAGTGTATCCCGCCAAAACAAAAAGTGTAATCTCATTAAAAGTGCTTGTGATATGTTCGGGTAGTTGTGGAGAGAAACTTGCCTTTTTCATATCGCATAGGATATTAAAATTCACGCCATTATTAAGCAAAAACTGCAAAATATCCCGCGTATGTGCGTTCATTACCGATTTAAACTGCGGCTGAAAGAGTATCTTGCGCATTGACTAGCTCCTTAAACTCCGTAAGCATTTTTTGCACTTCATTCATACCAATAAGCCAAAATTTATCACTTTCTAGATTCAGCCCAAACGCACTAATAAGCTCTTTGGGGCTTTTACTTCCGCCAAGTGATAAAAATTCCGTATATTTTTGGATAAATTTCTCTTTGTTGCGTGGTGTTTTTTGAGATTTATATAAGCCAAAAAGAGCCAAAACAAGCAATTGCCCATAACTATACGCATAGCAATAAAAAGGCGAATGCACAAAATGAGGAATATAACACCACCAGCTTTCATAATTCTTGCTTAACTCAAGGCTTTCTCCAAACATTCTCTCATTTTCTTCACGCCAGATTCTATCAAAATCCTCCGCTTTAAGCTCATCGCTTAGAGCGTGAATCCTCCGCTCAAAATGTGTCATCGTAACTTGACGAAAGAGTGTTGAGAAAATATCTTCTAGTTTCCCAGCATAAAGCGGAATTAACTCATCTTTATGGAGAGAATTTTTCAATGTATCAAAAAGTAGCATTTCAGCAAAAACAGAGGCGGTTTCTGCCGTAGTAAGTGGCGTGTCCATATTGAGATAACCTTGAGTTTTTGAAAGCTCTTGGTGAATCATATGCCCAAACTCGTGAGCGATTGTAAAAACATCACGACGAGAATTTGTGTAGTTTAAAAGCACATAGGGGTGAGCGCTTGGCACACTTCCGTGGCTAAAAGCCCCACCGCGTTTATTTGCCATAGGGTGTGAATCTACCCAGCCTTTTTTCAATGCCTTTGAAGCTATGTCTTTAAACTCCTTGCTAAAATCTCCAAACGACTTTAGCACAAGCTTCAAGGCGTCATTGTAGCTCACATCACTTTGCTTAGATTCAAGTGGTGCGTAACGATCATAGTCTTTTAAACGCTTAATGCCAAGCAGCTTTGCCTTTATTGTGTAATATTCTCCAACAAGCTCATAATGCGAACTCACAATATCAATGAGCTTATCGACACTTTTTTGTGTCGCACCATTACTTAAATGCCGAAAAGATTCAGGGAGTTTATATCCACGCAATGATTGAGTAATGCTCAAATCCTTACGCACCATATTGAGAATATAGCTTAATAAATGGCGTGATTTTTTAAGCTTTTTGGTAAAGATTTTTTGAGCTTCTTTACGCACACTGCGTTTAGAATGATGCAACAAGCTTAATATCTCTTCTTCACTCAAACTCGTTTTTTGTTTTTTAATCTTTTTTTGCACGGGGCTTTTGGTGTTTGCTTTGTTATTTGGCATAGGATTTTTAAAACTAAGATGAGATAAATGCTCATCAAAAAGCCGAGAAAATGCCCCTACACCAACCGGTGAAGTAGCCAAAAGCACCTTTTCTTCTTTGAGAGAGAGACTAAACTCATCTTGCTCAATAAGCTTTTGTAAAAAATAGGAGTATTGTGGGCTAGATTCAATACATTCTTGCCGCTTATGCTGTGGGAGTTTGCAAAACTCTAGCTCAAAAAATAGCACGAGATTCTGAATCTGCGTGGTTTGCAGCTCATATTTGGCGTATATATCACCTTGTGTGGTATCTTTGGCAAAGCCCAAAAATACAAAGGTCATAACCCGTCCAATACCCTCTAAAATATCCTCATATTCCTTAATAACCGCACAAAACCCCTGTGGCTCTATCTCACTCAACTTGCCTTCATATTTTTTAGCAAACTGCTTAGCATCACGCTTGAGAGAAAGCATAAATCGCTCAAGCTGCTCTTCACTCCTAAAAAGTGCCTTTAAATCCCACTCTGTAGATTCTATCATTTCATCTCCTTTTTGGATTCTATAATTGCTTCAAATTTTCAGCTCCTCTGGCTCATATTCTTGAATAAGTGTCAAAGCTTTAAGGAAGCTTAGCTTGTCCATTTGCATACCTGAAGTCATATTTTTCAAAGTAAGCGTTTTTGAGTTAAACTCACTCTCACCAATCACGATAACAAACTCGTGTCCTTTAGCATTAGCATAGCCAAATTGCTTTTTAAGCTTACTCACCTCTGGATAAACTTCAATGGGGACTTTTGAGCGGCGGAAAGATTCTGCTAGAAAATGCGCGTAACCAAAATACGCACAATCCATACAAACAATAAGTGCGCGAGCGGAAGTTGCCTTTTTGTCAAGCAAATTTAGCTCTTCTAACGCTGCCAAAAGCCTATCAATGCCGATGCTCGCACCCACACCGCTTATTTTATCCTTAGAAAAAGTGCGTGTGAGATTATCATATCGCCCACCTGAACACACACTCCCTATGCTTTTTAGGGCATTAAGTGTTGTTTCATACACGATTCCTGTGTAATAGCCTAGCCCTCTAGCGATTGAAAAATTCACACGATAAGTATCTCTATCCATCTGCAAAGGCTCTAGCACCGCATACAAGGCTTTTAAATCCTTTATGCCCTCCTTTGTGTTTTCATTCCACTCTTCCATAAATGATATTTGCTTAAAAAAGCTCTCACTATCGCCCTGTTGCTTGATTGAAGTATATTCTAGCAAACTATCAGCTTGATTGCTAGAAAGATTGAGTTCTTTTTGTAGCTCCGTGCTTACAGCCTCTTTACCAATCTTATCTAGCTTATCAATAATACGCAAAGTCGCATTGACATTTTGCTCTCCCACAATGCCACAGTATTCGCAGATTCCATTTAGGATTTTACGATGATTGAGCCAAATGGTAAATTCATCTATGCCAAGCCCCACAAGCGAAGCGTATATCACTTGCAGAATCTCCGCATCACAAGAGATACTATCACTCCCTATAAAGTCAAAATCACATTGTGTAAATTCCCTATATCGCCCTCTTTGCGCTCTTTCTCCACGAAAGACATTCCCAATAGCAAAGCGTTTAAAAGGCAAATCCACTTCATTTTTATATTGTGAAACAAAGCGTGCTAAAGGCACAGTCAAATCAAAACGCAATGCTACATCTCTATCCCCGTGATCTTTAAAGCGATACAGCTCTTTTTGAATCTCTTCACTTCCCTGCTTCACAAGCACGTCAGCATATTCCAAATGCGGCGTCTCAATAGGGACAAATCCAAAGTTCATAAACACATTGCTAACCTTACTTAACAAATGAGCTTTAGCAAGAGCCTCCTTAGGTAACCTGTCTTTAAAGCCGCTGAGTGTGCGGGGCGTGATAAGTGCCATTATAAAACCTCCTAGAATAAAAAAAGCAAAATTTTAACCTATTAAAATTCCAAAATTCTACATTTTTTTGGTGCGATGTTTAGATTTTTTAAGATAAATGCAAGATTTTATCTTAAAAATGTTGTATTTTGGCTATATTTTTAACTATTTTTATTCTCACATACTTTAATTTTTGAATTTTTTGGCTTTTTCTTTGCTACAATTTTGACTTTATTGCATTATGCTAATTTGTGGAGTTAGAATCTTGTTTCAATCTCATCATACAATTCATACCAAAGATGTTAAAAGCATTTTGTTGCGTTTGCCAAATTGGCTAGGCGATAGCGTTATGGTGTCTTCTGCGTTTGAATGGCTCAAACTTAGCTTTCCTTTGGCAGATTTTAGCATTGTAGGCACAAAGGCGAGTTGTGGAATCTATGAGCGAGATTCACGCATTAAGCATATTTTTATCGATGAGAGTAAAAAGGCTAAATCTAGAATCCTAGCCACAAAAAAGTTAGCCAAAGCCATAGGCAAACACGATTTAGCCATTACTTTTAGCAACACCTTTTTTTCCGCCCTGCTTTTGTATCTCACAAAAAGCCCTGTGCGTATAGGCTATGGCAAAAATGCTCGTGGATTCTTGCTTACCCACGCATTAAAATTACAAAAGCAAGATTTTCAAGGCAAAAAATATCATCAAGTGCTTTTGTATCTCTCTCTTATCGCCCCAATTTTACAAGTAAAAGAGCAGGTTGCACATACATTTTCTAGCACTCTTAAAAAAACATTGCCAAATAATACCCCAAAAGAGCCAATCTCTCATAAGATTCTAATGCCAAATGAAATCCTAGAAACCCTTTCAACAAAGCCTTTAACGCTTATCTCCATAGATTTAGTGCATTTAGCTTCCTCAAAAACAAACTCAAATCAGCCAATTATCGGTATAAATCCCGGTGCTGCCTTTGGAAGTGCCAAGCGATGGGAGCAGTCGTATTTTATAGAAGTTATACAATACTTTTTAGATAGAGAATATGAAGTCTATCTCTTTGGCTCAAGTGCTGAATCTAGTGCAAATACAGATATTGCTTCTGCCTTAAATAATCACAAAAACTTGCAATATTTCCACAACCTCACGGACAAAACAAATTTGAGTGAATTGATTGACTATATTAACGCTATGAATGTGTTTATCACAAATGATAGCGGACCTATGCATATTGCCACGGCGTTGAAAGTCCCAATAGTAGCCATTTTTGGACCAACAGACATAAATGAAACCGCCCCCTATATCCCAGCCCACACAGAGCAATCTCACACTCTGCTTTACGCTAATTTGCCTTGCTCCCCTTGTAAAAAGCGTGAATGTCCTTTAAAACATCACAATTGTATGAAGCTCATCTCTCCGCAAGAAGTTATCACTTCAACACTAAAAGTGCTAGAAATCAACCCAAAAAGGCTAAATAATGATAATTGACGCACATAGCTCCACACCATTGCAATGCTACAAGATTCTAAGCAACACCATAACCCCCCGCCCAATCGCGTGGGTAAGCACGATTTTCCCAAATGGCAGTATCAATCTCGCACCCTTTAGTTTCTTTGCACCCATCAGCGTGAATCCACCTATTTTTTCACTCTGCATAATGCAAAAAAGTGATGGTAGTCAAAAAGATACCTTTAGAAATATCACACAATCAAAAAGAGCTACCATCAGTATGTGCGAGCTTTCACATCTTCAAGCCCTGCAAGATTCTAGTGATGAGCTAGACTACAATGTCAGTGAAGCAAGTGAGTTTGACATTCCACTTGAGATTATAGAATCTAACTATCCACCCGTGCCACAAGGGATAAAAGTTGCTTTTATGTGTGAGCTGTATGATGTGTTAGAGCTTGGCGATAGTAAGAGTGTGCTACTTGAAGCAAAAAGCTTTTATATCGCTGATGAAATTTACACGCAGGATTTAAACTTTTTACCACAATTTATTGGACGCGTAGGGCGTATATACAAAAGCCCGGGCAGTCAAATATTCTTGCAAAATAACCACGAGAAAAAGGATTGATATGGAAAATATGGAGACAAAACCATTTTTTTCGGTTATTGTGCCAATTTACAATGTTGAAAATTACCTCGCTGAATGCCTAGATTCTATCTTAGCACAGACTTATACAGATTTTGAGCTACTGCTTATCAATGATGGTAGCACCGATAAGAGCGGAGAAATAGCAGAGCAATATAGAGAGAGAGAGAGAAGAATTAGTCTTATTCATCAGCAAAATGCTGGGCAATCTGTGGCGAGAAATAAAGGTTTGCAAATTGCAAAGGGAGAGTATATTGTGTTTGTAGATTCTGATGATAGACTACAAAAGGACGCACTTGCTTACTATGCAAAACATCTTAAAGACAAAAACATAGACATTATTTACACGGAATTTTCTATGATAAGCGATGAAGGCAAGGAGCTAGGAAGGCAAAAATTTTGGTTTGATATGGATAGGTTTGGCGGAAGTATTCAAAGTGGGGAGATACTACTACACTCTTTATACCAAAAGAAATCGCCACTTTTTACTTATGCGTGGCAAGGGGCAGTTAAAAAATCATTTTTAGATGAAAATCATCTTAGATTCTATGAGGGCATCTATTTTGAAGACATACTCTTTGGCTTATCCTGCTTTAGCTGTGCTAAGGAAGTTTTTATAAGTCCAAAATATTTTTATGAATATCGCCAGTCTCTTGTCTCAACTACACGAGGAACATTTAATGAAGCAAAAACTATAAAAAGCATTCAAAGCTATTTTGCCACTTTGCAAGAGATTTACAAACTCGCACAAACCAATCCCTTTAATGTCTCCAATGAAGTGATTTGTTTCTACTTCCGCTGCATACGCACCTTGCTTAAAAGAATCTCCCGCCTTTTGAGGCAGATTCCATATTCCCACGAGAAAGCATCCATTCTGCAAGAGATTAAACCTTACATACCTTATGCTTCCTTTAAAATAAAGCTTTCGCTGTATTCTATGTGCTTTTTTATGCGATTTTCTAAAAAGGATTAGTATGCCCATTTCACTTCTTAAAAGTTTAATCAAGCTTCCTAGCATCACTCCGCAGGAATGTGGAATCTACGCCATTATTAAGAAAAAATTTAGCCAGATTCAAGCTCCGCTTTTAGAAAGCCTTGTCATTGAGCAAGAAAACAATGGTGTGAAAAACCTTTTTTATCTTTTTTATCCAAAGGGGGCTAATATAAGTGCATTGCCGCATTTATGCTTTGCAGGACACATTGATGTCGTCCCCACAGGTGAAAATTGGCAGTATGAACCATTCTCTGCTAAAGAAGTAGATGGATATATCTATGGCAGGGGAACACAGGATATGAAAGGCGGTGTGAGTGCGTTTGTGAGTGCGATTTGCCAAAGTTTAGAATCTCAAAGCCTTGTAGATTGTATGCTCTCTATCCTGCTTACAAGCGATGAAGAAGGGGAAGGAACTTATGGCACAAAAATTATGCTAGAAGAGCTACAAAAACGCCACTTACTGCCCCATTGCTGCATTGTCGCCGAGCCTACAAGCACACATCACACGGGCGATACGATAAAAATCGGTCGCCGTGGCTCCATTAATGGCACACTCATCATTGAAGGCAAACAAGGGCACGCCGCCTATCCGCAAAAATGTCTTAATCCCATAGAATTGCTTGGGAGCAGACTTGGGCTTTTGGCTGGAGTGAATCTTGATAATGGCAATAGCTATTTTGAGCCGAGCAAACTTGTGATAACCGATATTCGCGGCGGTATGGAGGTCGTGAATGTAACGCCACAAAATCTTAAAATAATGTTTAATGTAAGGAATTCTCCCTTAAGCGATGAAGATTCTATCCGCACATATATAGAGGGTGTGCTTGGCTCACTGCCCTATACACTCACGCTTAAAACAAGCTCCCTGCCCTTCATCACTGAAAGCAACACGGAGCTTGTAAAATCACTCAATGCCGTGATTGAAGCAAAGGTGGGTAAAAAGGCGGAGCTTAGCACAAGTGGTGGAACAAGCGATGCGAGATTTTTCTCTGCCTTTGGTGTCAAAGTGGTAGAACTTGGCGTCCCAAATGATAGAATCCACGCCGTAAATGAGCGAGTAAAAATAGATGATATTCTCATACTGCACGAGATTTTCACTGATTTTCTAGCAATTTTTAAAAAGAGTGCTAGAAAATTTGTTTGAGTTTAGAATCTGCACAAACTATAAAAGGAGCTATAAATGGCAATTATCGCACAAGCTAGGACATTGGAGTGGTTTTTCAAGGCTTATCCGCAGCTTAAATGCGTGGAGGAATACATCGCTCAAGCCCTGAATCCACAAAGTGAGATTTACTCAAGAATCACAACCCTACAAATTCCACAATCTCAAGATAGAATTGAAGTGAGCTATCCCCTAGAACTAGGCATTAGAGCCATTGAGCAAAGCTATTGTCTTAAGTCCGCAAAAAACGCATTTTTTGAAACACACAGAGCCTATTTAGACTTTCAACTTATAATAAGCGGTTATGAATATATGTGTATCGGCGATAAAGATACTTTTGATGTGAAAATTCCTTATGATGAGGCTAGGGATTTAATCGTGTATGAAAACGCCTTGCCACAGAATCTTAATGCGCGTTGTTTAAATGATACAGCCCCCAAATCAACGCAGATTCAACAATTTTCTAGCAATAAACAAAATGGAGTGCTAGAATCTTGCTACACACTTCCAAAAAATGAAAGTCTAAACACCCCTTACCGCACACAGATTCTTCTAAGCAATGGAGATTTAGCCATCTTTTTTCCAGCTGATACACACGCGGGAGGTTTAGAATTAACCCCTGATACACCTCCACATTCTAAAATCGTTAAAAAAAGTGTCCTAAAAGTGCCTGTTAGTCTTATTCTCTAGTCAAATATCTTGCTTTAAGATAGCTTATCACTCTAAATGATGTAAAAAAATAGCACCTATTTTAAAGCTCAATGCTATCTTTGCCGCAAATAGAGTAAAAGTAAAACTTTAAAGAAGCTAGATTTTTTGCAACATCATAAAATAATGGCAACTAGCTTTATACAAATTTTTCCTAATAATATACTCCTTGTAGAGATTCTCCTACATTTCCTCTTGTATATACCGCATAAATTCCTTTTCGCTCAAAGTCCTAACTCCTAGAATCTGTGCTTTCTCTAGCTTGCTTCCTGCCTTTTGTCCATAAATTACAAAATCCGTTTTTTTGCTAACACTAGAGCTAATCTTTGCCCCCTTAGATTCTAAAATCTCAACAATCTCATCTCGTGGCTTCTCAAGTGTGCCTGTCAGCACGATACTTTTACCATAAAAGATATGATTCTCATCAAACTTTATCTGCTCAATTTTTGGCTTAAGAATCTCAAGCAATTTAGCGATTAACTCTTTATTTGCGTGGTTAAACTCCACAAGTGAATATGCCATCTCTTCACCAAAGCCATCAAGACTAAGAATCTGCTCAAAACTCGCACTGAATGTATCCTCACCAAAACTTTGAGCAAGTCTTTTACTCGCCCCCTCACCTATATGCTCAATCCCAAGTGCGTTGATAAAACGCCATAACTCCACGCCTATGGTATTTTGTATCGCTAAAATAAGATTTTTTGCCCTTTTTTCTTTCCAACCCTCTAAAGTTAAAAGTTGAGATTCTTGCAAACTATAAATATCTAAAATACTTTGAATCAAGCCATTTTCAAAAAGCTGAATCACAATTTTTTCGCCTAGTCCTTCAATATTGAGTGCTTTTTTTGAAGCAAAATGGATAATAGATTCTATCACGCGCGCTTCGCAACTCAAATTTTGACATTTGATAAAAATCTCTTCAATCAATAGCTCCTGCTTACATACAGGGCAATGCGTGGGCTTAGCAATGGGGATTTGTGTGCCATCACGCAACGCACTTAAAGGCTTTATAATCTTAGGTATCACATCACCACTGCGGATAATAATCACTTCATCATTTATGCGTATGTCTTTGCGTTCAATCTCGCTAAAATTATGCAATGTCGCACGAGCAATCATCGCCCCTTCAATCTCCACAGGCTCTAGCTCCGCCACAGGCGTGATAATGCCCGTGCGTCCTACTTGCAAAGTAATATCTAGAATCTTAGAGCTTTTCTCCACCGCTGGAAACTTAAACGCACACGCAAAACGCGGAGCCTTAATCGTCCAGCCGAGTTTTTGCTGAGATTCTATCTCATCAAGCATTATCACCATACCATCAAGCATTATGGGGTAATCATTGCGTTTTGATATAAGCATTTTATACACTTGCATAATATCATCACTCCCCTTGCAGTGCGTAAGGAAAGGCACAGGAGCAAAGCCGAACTCTGTAATTTTTTGCAACGCTTCATAAAAGCTACCAAACTCACCAAGTCCCGCTCCAATCCCCCAAGGCATAAAGCGGAGTTTGCGTTTGGCTGTGATTTTAGAATCTAGCTGCCTCAAACTCCCAGCGGCAGCATTGCGTGGATTAGCAAAAAGACTAAGATTCTGTTCCAATCGCTCATTGTTGATATGCTCAAAATCATCTTTAGCTATCACAACTTCACCGCGTATCTCAATCTCCCCTTTAAAATCAATACTTAAAGGAATGCTTTGAATCGTCCTTGCATTGCTCGTTACAAGCTCACCCATAATGCCATCGCCCCTTGTAGTTGCACTCACTAAGATTCCATCACAATACAACAAGTTGAGACTTGCCCCATCAAATTTTGGCGAACAAGTAAAACTCGCTTGTGGGTTGCTTTTATATATCCTCTCGCACCACTCTTGCATTTGCATTTCATCAAAGACATCTTCTAAACTCCACATACGCTCTATATGTGAGTTTTTACTAAAAGATTCTAATGGTGTGTCGCCTACGCGTTGGGTTGGGGAGTTTGGGCTAATCAGTGTTGGATTTTTCCTCTCAAAATCAAGGACATTATGGTAAAGCTCATCATATTGGCTATCAGTGGCGATTGGGTCATCAAGCACATAATAATGATATGCCATTTTTGTGAGCGTTTGAATATGTGCATTGTATTCTTGATGTGTCATAGGCGTCCCTTTAGATTCTAAGTTTAATGAGTTTTAATGCTATTTTATGTATTTTGAGGTAGAATTATAACACTTTCACTCAAATACTAAGTTTTGAAAATACTAAATTTTGGAGGCAGGGTTTGACACAGGGACAAAATGCGATTGACAAAACCACTTCGTTGCACCTTAATAATGAAGTGCAGTTTTTATGCTTCACGCTTGAAGAGGAAAAAGATGGCACAAATCAGCTTTATGCGATGAATGTATTTAAAATCCGTGAGATTATTTATTATGACAACGAGCTTACAGAAACTGCTGGGGATAATAGTGGTATTATCCTAGGTTATCTTACCGTGCGTGATGAGACAATCCCGCTTGTAGATATGCGGCGATGGCTCTATTATAGCAAGGATAATCCTTACAGAGATTTGCGAGAATATTCGCTTAATACAGAAAAAAGCCTTGTGATTATTTGTAGTTTTTCAAACAATACCGTTGGGCTTAAGATTATGGGAGTTAAACGCATTATCCATAAAAGTTGGAATGATATTAATGTCGGCTCGGAGTTTGGCATTGATGGCGATGCAAAAATCACAGCAACGACAAAATATGATGATGGCTCTGTGATACAGATTCTTGATGTGGAGCGAATGCTTACAGAAGCCTTTCCTGCGGGTAATGCCGCAAATGAGCTTGAGCTTAATGACTTGCAAAGTATAGCAAGTGATAAAATCATACTTTTGGCTGAAGATTCTAAATCAGCGGCAAAATCTCTGCAAAAAATCATAGAAAAGCTTGAACTAAAATATTTTAGCTTTCCTAATGGCAAGGCTTTGCTTGATTATCTTCATAATCCGGGAGTGGCAGCAAAGATTGGTGCGATTATCACGGATTTAGAAATGCCTGTTGTCTCTGGCTTTGAAGTGCTAAAGCGTATCAAGGAAACACCATCAACTTGCCATATCCCTGTGATTATCAACTCATCAATGAGTAGCGATAGTAATCATCAAATGGCGGAGCGACTGAAAGCCGATGGCTTTATTAGTAAATCAAATCCCACCGAGATAGAACAAGCATTGCGTCAGATTCTCGTAGATATTGATTTTTAAGAATCCAACTTACATCATATTTAAAAAAGGTAAAAAATGTTAAGAACTCATTTGTGTGCAGAATTAGGCAAAGAAGATATTGGCAAAGAAGTGCAAGTATGCGGTTGGTGCAATACTTACCGCGACCACGGCGGCGTGATTTTTATTGATTTACGCGATAAAAGTGGGATTGTGCAACTTGTATGCGACCCTAGTAGTCAAGCCCACAGCATTGCTTCAAGTGTGCGTGATGAATATGTGCTTTTAGCAAAAGGCAAAATCCGTGCTCGTGGCAAAGGGCTAGAAAATCCAAAATTAAAAACAGGTATGATTGAAATTGTGCTTGAAAGCCTAGTGATTGAAAATAAATCTCCAACCCCTCCAATTGCCATCGGCGATGAAAATGTGAATGAAGAGCTAAGGCTCAAATATCGTTATTTAGACTTACGCTCTCCTAAAGCCTATAATATTTTTAAGATCCGCTCCGATGCGGCAATTGCAGCAAGAAATAGTTTGCAAAAAATGGGCTTTCTTGAAGTGGAGACACCCATTCTCACAAAAGCCACACCTGAAGGGGCAAGGGATTATCTCGTGCCTTCTCGCGTTCATTCTGGTGAGTTTTACGCCCTGCCCCAAAGCCCACAGCTTTTTAAACAACTCCTTATGATGAGTGGCTTTGATAAATATTTTCAAATCGCCAAATGCTTTAGAGATGAGGATTTGCGGGCAGATAGACAGCCTGAATTTACTCAAATTGACATTGAAATGAGTTTTTGTGAGCAAAATGACATTATTGCTATGGCTGAAACATTACTACAAGATATTTTTGTAGCCTGTGGAGAGCAAATCTCGGTGCCTTTTATGCGTATGCCCTATACTCAAGCAATGGAATCTTATGGCAGCGATAAGCCGGATTTACGCTTTGAAATGCCACTTGTGGAAGTTGGTGATTTGTTCTTAGATTCAAGTAATGAGATATTTAAAAATATCGCCAAAGATTCTAAAAACAATCGCTTCAAAGCCCTTTGTGTCAAAGGTGGAGATAGCTTTTTCACACGCAAAAGTTTGAGCGAAGCAGAAGAATTTGTGCGGAAGTTTGGAGCTAAGGGACTTGCTTACATTCAAGTTAAAGAAAATGAGCTAAAAGGTCCGCTTGTGAAATTTATATCAGAATCTGCTATGAGTGAGCTTATCTCACGCGTGGGGGCAAAGCCAAATGATATTATATTTTTTGGTGCTGGGGCAAAAAAAGTCGTGTGGGATTATATGGGGCGTTTGAGACTTAAAATTGCCGCGGATATGAATCTTATTGATGAGAATATGCGTAAATTTTTGTGGGTGGTGGATTTCCCAATGTTTGAAAAAGAAGATGGCAAGGTAAAAGCCCTGCACCACCCTTTCACAATGCCAAAAGATTTAGATAAAAATGATGTTGAAGAGATAGAATCTATTGCCTATGATGTGGTGCTAAATGGCATTGAACTCGGCGGTGGGAGCATTAGAATCCATAAAGATAGTATTCAAAAACGCGTGTTTGAACTCCTTGGCATTAGCGATGATGAAGCACAAGATAAGTTTGGATTCTTACTTGAAGCCCTAAGCTTTGGAGCACCGCCTCACGGGGGGATTGCCATAGGTTTTGATAGGCTTATTATGCTTTTAGCTAAAACGCAAAGTATCCGTGATGTGATAGCCTTCCCCAAAACGCAAAAGGCTACCTGTCCGCTCACTCTCGCCCCAAGTGCGGTAAGTGATGAACAGCTCAAAGAGCTTCATATCCGCCTTAAAGGCTAGTATTTTAGAATCTAGCACACTAGAACATAAAGGAAATGAGTGGATTCTCATAACAGCATAAAAAACAAAGGAAGAATCTTTTCCCTACCTTTTCTCTTTGTGCTTTATGCGACACTCTGCATTATTGGTATTTTAGCTTGCCGATATTTCATTACACAAACGCCACTTTTTGACCACACTTTTTTAGAGCTTGTATCAAGGGGGATTATCCTTGTTTTTTATCTTTTTGTTGTGAATCTTCCTGCATTTTTTCTTGTATTTATCCCCACATTGCGACAAAGTCTTGTTGTTTTTGGCATATGTCTTGCCCTTGTTGTTGTATTTTCTCTCACGGGGTTGCCTGCTACCCTAACTCTCAGCAATCAAATTTTTATGATTCCTTGGTTTGTGATATGGGAAAGCTTTGTTGTAGTGAGTATTGTGTGCAGCACATTTTTTCACAATACACCTAAACTCAATGTATCTATCGTGCTATTTTCAAGTCTTAAAATCATCTTTGGCTTTTGCCTTGGCATTGTATTTTTTATATTTTGCATAGCATTTCAAAGCTCTATTTTTGAAAGATATGACTTCACAGGCAGAAACTATGGGATACCATTTCATAAAAGAGTTCTCTTTCAAGACTTAGGATTCTAGATTCTTACAATCTATAAAAATCACGCAAATGCCATATCTCTTGCACGAGATAGAATCTTCTTAGCCCCTTTAGCAATAAAGCTTTGTGCGAGTTTATTACCTAGAGCTTCTGCCCTAACAATTTCATCTTCCAACATAGAATCTTCCAAACTCTCCTGCAAAATTTCTTGCCCATTTGGTAGCCCCACCATAGCCCTAAGCCTTAAAATCCCATTTTCATACACCGCTTGCACGCCTATTGGCACTTGACAGCCGCCCTCAAGCACACGCACAAAAGACCGCTCCGCACTCACGCACAATGCACTTTTTTTATGTGTGAGCTTTGAGACAATCTCAAAATATGCACTATCCTTTCTCATCTCAATACCCAAAGCCCCCTGCCCCATAGCAGGTATCATAAAATCTAAAGGCACAATATGGCAAATCCCCATATCATTTTTTTTCACATCAATGCCTAGCCGCTTCACACCCGCTTGTGCCAAAATAATCGCGTCAAACACACCATTTTTAAGCTTTTCTAAACGCGTTTGTATATTCCCACGCAAACTTAGCGTATCTAAATCCGCACGAAAAGCTTTAATCTGCATAGAGCGGCGAAGTGAAGTTGTCCCTACCCTCGCACCTTGTGGCAAAGATTCTAAACCCTCATACTTCATACTTAAAAAACAATCTCTGCAGTCCTCACGCTCTGTAATCGCTGCCAAATCAAGCAAAGGTATAATCTCCACAGGCACATCTTTTAAGCTATGCACGGCTAAATCAATCTCTTTATCCAAAAGCTTTTGTTCTAGCTCCTTTGTGAAAAGCCCCTTGCCACCGATTTTTGCCAATGGCACATCAAGTATTTTATCGCCTTGCGTTTTGATAATTTCAAGTTCTGAATCTAGCCCACATTCATCTTTCAAGCGAGATTTGACATATTCTGCTTGCCATAGAGCCAATGCACTCCCGCGTGTGCCGATGATAAGTTTTTTCTCCGCAACATTTTGCATTTTTACCCCTTTAGCTATTCCGCCCTAGAATCCCAAGCAGATTTTCAAGTATGTTTTCATCACACTGAAGCTCAAACTTCTCTAACCCCTTACGCTTGATAAGCTCTACTCGCCCATCATTTAGCCCTTTTCCCACAATCAATGCAAATGAAAATCCAAGCAGCTCAAAATCCTTCATCTTCACTCCAAACCGCTCATCTCTATCATCAAGCAGCACATCTATACCCCTAGCCTTGCACTCTTTATAGATTTTTGTAGCAAACTCATTTTGCGTGTTGTCTTTAACATTTGAAATGACAATGGCTAAATCAAAGAGCTTGACCTCTTTTCCCCACACACAGCCAAGCTCATCGCTTTTTTGCTCTAAAATTGCCGGTAAGATTCTAGATACACCAAAGCCATAACACCCCATAATCAAATCCTGAATCTTGCCATCTTTATCTAAAAATTGTGCATTCATTGCGTGAGAATACTTTGTGCCAAGTTTAAAAATATGCCCCACTTCAATGCCTTTTGTGTAATACAGCTCACCTTGACATTTTGGGCATAAATCCCCCTCTTGTGCCTTAGCAATATCCACAAAGTTAAGATTTTCAAATGTGTCTAAATCCACACCGACAAAATGATAATCCTTTTCATTAGCTCCACAAATCAGCTCTTTAGCCTCTCTCAAACTCTCATCAAAATAAATGTATTGACTTTGTGTTATATGCCCCAAGCCATAAGGTCCTATAAACCCAGCCTCTAAGCCCGCTTGTGTCATCTCCTCTAATTCCGCATCTTCTAGGCTTAAAAAAGAGCTATCCACGCGATTAATGGCATTACGCAGTTTTGTCTCTTCAATCTCATCATCACCTCGCACAAAGCCATACACAAGCTCAAAACTCCCATTAGCCCTTATCGCCTTTTTCACAACCGCCTTTAAGAGATAGAATCTATCCACTTTGAAAAACTCGCTCAAAGATTCTATGCTTTTAATATTTGGTGTATAGAATCTTGCAAACTCCGCCTTTGGTGGATTCTTATCATATCGTAGCTCATTTGGACGCGGGGAAACTCGCAACGCCCTTGAGCCTATCTCAACATTTGCACCATACTCGCAGTTTTTACACACAACAATCGTATCTTCCCCACAAGGAGCCAATACCATAAATTCCTTGCTCCCACTTCCACCAATCGCCCCAGAATCCGCCTCCACGATTTTAAAATCCACACCTATGCGTTCTAAGATTTTTTTATAAGTTTGCTCCATTACATCAAACTCTCTATCTAAATCCTCAAAGCTACTATGAAAGCTATATCCGTCCTTCATAATAAATTCACGCCCACGCATAAGCCCAAAACGAGGACGCACTTCATCGCGGAATTTTGTGTGAATCTGATAGAGATGAATGGGGAGTTGCTTATAGCTTTTCACACCATTTTTAGCAATAAAAGTTACCACTTCTTCGTGTGTAGGTCCTAGCACAAACTCATTATCCTTCCTATCCACAAAACGCAAAAGCTCTCGCCCATATTTCTCATATCGCCCAGATTCACGCCACAAATCCGCAGGAGTAACAAAACCCATTAGAATCTCTTGTGCGCCGGTTTTATCCATCTCTTCTTTGATAATATAACGCACTTTATCAAGGAGCTTCTTTCCAAGCGGCAAAAAGTTATAAATCCCACTGCCAACCTGCTGGATAAATCCACCCCGCACAAGATATTGATGACTTTTTAGCACCGCATCTTTTGGGGCATCTTTTAAGGTATTAATAAAAAGCTGTGAAAATCTCATATATCTTCCTTTACAATGGTGGTGTCTTTTTCGCATTTATAGTTACTTAGCATAACAACTTCATCGCCAATATCAAACATACTTTTCATTGCTTCAATGATAGGAACTCCCTGATGGCTTTCACTTGCTTGTCGTAGCCTCATTGTGGGATTATGCAAAAAGCTATTAAATGCTCCGTGGAGAATCTTCTCTACATTTTGACGATACTTTTCTGGTAAAAACCCTTTCTTAATCGCCCTATCAAGCTCCTTGAGTGAAGATTGCTTAGCCAAATAACGGATATGCTTTATCACCGGCTCAACACTCAAGGTCTGCAACCAAGTAAAAAAATCTCTCGTATAAGATTCTAGAATCTTATGTGCCTCTTTGGCACTTTCATCACGCACATTTTTATGCTCATTAATAATCTCCTGCAAATCATCAACACAAAAAATTTCTAAATCCGCAACGCTCATAGATTCTATATCGCGAGGCAAGGCTAGGTCAAACCACATACGCTTGACTTGACTAGGCTTCACCATATTTGCCTTAATAATACACTCTTCTGCGCTTGTCGCACTAAAAAGCAAAGTAAAATCATTCAAAATTTGAGGGAGCTTTTCAAAAGATTCTATATTTACATTTTGAGAATCTAGCTCTCTAGCGAGACTATGGGCATTATGCTTTGTGCGGGAAAGAAGGGTAATTTTCGCTCCGGCATTAAGCAAATGCTTACACGCAAGGCGTCCCATTTCCCCACTGCCAATGACTAGGGCGTGAGTGGAATCTAGATTCTGCCCCATTTGCTTAAGCTTATGCTCTGCCATATGCACCGCTGTGGAGGCTACTGAGATGCTATGGGCTGAAATATCAGTTTTTTGTCGCACACTTGCTGCACACTTAAAAGCAAAATGCATTAAACGCGTCATATCCCTACCACACAGCCCACTATCAAAAGCAAGTTTATAAGCATTTTTAAGCTGTCCTGTGATTTGCGTCTCACCTACCACAAGGCTATCAAGGCTTGAAGCCACACCAAAAATATGATAAATCGCATATTCATTTAAACGCACAATGGCATTTTGCTCTATGAGTGTAGAATCTAAGCCTGTGTATTTTGCTAAAGTGTCGTATATATGCGTTCTAGCTACCTTTCTATCATACATACTTACATAAATTTCAATGCGATTACAAGTGCAAAGCAAAATGCTTTCACTTATGCTTTCATTTTCGTTGATCTCTTGCAAAAAAGGAAGTATTTGGGTTTGAGTGATATTTAGCTTTTCACGCATAGCAATATCTGTATTCTTATGTGAAAAGCTTACCACCATATATTGAGTTTGTTCTTCTTGTCTTTGCATATCCACCTCTAAAATGTCCGCTCAACCATCTGCGTGATAATTTCTTGTAATTTTGCATTATTTTCATTAGCCACAGCCATAAGGGCTTTGTTAGCAAAGATTTTTGCTTCATCTATACTTTGGGAGATGATATTGTGCTTTTGCATTTGCATTCTTATCCAAACCTCCTCTTCCTCGCTTAGTTCCTTTGCCCAAAGATTACGGATATGCTCACGCCCATTTTCATCTAGCTTGTCATACACGAGCATAAGAGGTAAGGTTATCTTGCCTTCTTTAAAATCACTCATTGCAGGCTTACCAAGTGTTTTTGAATCCTGTGTAAAGTCCAAAATATCATCAATAATTTGAAAAGCGATGCCAAGATTTTCACCATAGATTCTATATATATTTTTATTTAGCCCTTTGAGTATTGCTCCACACTCCGCTGCAGCGACAATGAGAGCAGCAGTTTTATTCGCACACATCTTAAGATAGGCTTGTTTATCGGTATGAAAGTTTGAAGCAAGTGCAACATCTTCAATCTCGCCAATAGATAATCTTACTACCGCTGAAGAAACGCTTTGAGCCAACCGCACATTAAGACAACTTAACTCATAAAATGCCTTAGAATACAGCACATCGCCCAACATAATGGCGTTTTTATTCCCAAAAAGAGCGTTGATTGATGGTTTTTGTCGCCGTGTTTGTGCCTCATCAATCACATCATCGTGCAAAAGAGATGCACTTTGAATCATCTCAATCATCGCACATACCCTTAAGGCATCTTCACTCACGCCGCTAATCGCAAGCAAAAGCTTACTTCTTAGCATCTTGCCTTGGCTAAGATGA
This sequence comes from uncultured Helicobacter sp., assembly GCA_963559865.1. Lineage (GTDB taxonomy): Bacteria > Campylobacterota > Campylobacteria > Campylobacterales > Helicobacteraceae > Helicobacter_C. Next base: position 302,598 of record CAUWMC010000001.1, on the reverse strand, counting down.
GAGCTAAGATTTAGCACTTCATCATTACCGCACTCTTTGATATATATATCAATATATGCCTTAATCCGCTCTAATGCAAATTCCAAACCCATCAATCCACCCCTTGCGAGAGATTTTCATCAAGCACAGATACGCCAAACCCCTCGATATATAGCTTCAAATGTGCTTTCTTATCAGCAAAATCTTTAAAATATAAGAGCAACTGCGGGTCATCTTTTAGCGTATTGTCCCCTCTACTAAGAGGAAGCTTAAAGGCGTTGCGTTGATAGTCTTTATACAGCACAACTTGATGATTAAACTTATCATACCTAATATGCAACACAAGCCCTTGATTTTTAAACAATGTCCAGCGAAACTCTAGCTTTTTTTGAACATTACCCAAATCAAAATGTGCAGTATAGACCTGCTCTTTTTTAAGCTCAAGGCTCTTCTCCCAACTCCATTGTGGAATCGCCCCATAAGCTTGTATCACAACAAATAGGGCATACAAGAGACATAAAAACTTCGCTCTATTCATAATTTCCCAATATATTTGCCATAGAGGTTATTGCAAGATTCTGTTTGCCACTCTCTATCTCTTCCTTATTTGCTTCATCAAAATAATACGCCTTAAAAGCCTTATCCACATCTATATCTTTTTGTTCTAAAAGTGCCTCATACACCACTAAGCGTTCTAATAACCGCTCTAGTTCCAACCCAACTAAAGTAGGTGAAGCATTGCAAATAATCTCTTGCCATTTTTGTAACACACTCCCCTCAAAAAATGCATCTTCCATTCTACCCTACTCCTTTATAGAATCTAGTCTTTTTAAGACTGCTTGTGCGTGAGCGTGAAGAGATTCACACTCCGCTAAAATAGCACAAGATTCACCCATTTGCCTAATAGCTTGTGCGGAGAAAGAAATAATAGAACTTCTTTTTGTAAAATGCTCCACTCCAAGGGGGGAAAAGAATCTTGCACTTCCTCCTGTTGGCAGCGTGTGATTGGGACCAGCGAGATAATCTCCAATAGGCTCACTTGAATACTCGCCCAAAAATATCGCTCCAGCGTGCTTGATATGGGGCAATACATCAAATGGAGCTTGAGTGAGAATCTCCAAATGTTCCACAGCTAATGCATTTGCTATCTCTATACTTTCTTGTAAATGGCGTGTATAAATGAATACAGAGCGATTTGTAATACTCTTTTCTGCGATAGCAAAACGCGGCATTGTGGGCAGAATCTCATCTATCTGTGCTTTTACCTTTTCAATCAAGCCCATATCATCGCTTATGAGAATAGAGCTTGCCATTTCATCGTGTTCAGCTTGAGAGAGTAAATCATAAGCCACATATTGCGGATTTGCACTTTTATCAGCAATAATGGCAATTTCGCTAGGACCTGCCACCATATCAATATTAACTTCACCAAAAACAAGCTTCTTCGCACAAGCGACAAAAATATTGCCCGGACCCGTGATAACATCTACCTTTTTTACACCCTCAACACCATACGCCATAAGCCCAATGGCACTTGCCCCGCCAACTTTATACACCTCTGTAATATTACACAAATGTAAAGCTGCAAGCAGCAAGGGATTTAGCTCATTATGCGGAGCGGGAGAACAAACGATAAGCTCTTTGACACCTGCGACAATAGCAGGAATTGCATTCATCAAAAGTGAGCTAGGATAGGCGGCTTTACCACCCGGAATATAGAGTCCTGCGCGTTCCATAGGGGTAATTTTAGAGCCAAGAATTGTGCCATTTTCTTCACAATCAATCCAAGTTTGTTGTTTTTGTTTTTGATGAAATGCATAGATTCTATCATAGGCAAGATGAAGAGCTTTTTTTAAATCATCAGGGAGTTTTTTATAAGCTTCAAAACACTGCTCTTGTGGGATCTTCAAATCTTGCAGCGTCTTTGCTTCCCACTTGTCAAAACGAGAAATATGCCTACACAATGCTTCCACACCCTCATTTTTAATCTCATCAAGGATATTTTGCACAATGGGCGAAACTTCCCCCATATCCATTTTACCACGCTCTAGAATCTGTGCAAATTCCCTAGAAAAATCACAAGCACGCGTATCAAGGATTTTCATCATTCTCCCCATAATCAAAAGTAAATGAGAATTATATACAGCAACTCTAAACAAACAAACACTTGCTCTCACTTGCCCTAAAAGGTGCTAAGATTTAGATTTTAAAGCCTAGAATCTAAGCAAAGCCGTAAAAACCCAAGGTTAAAGTATGTTCTCAAGTCCTATATTGCACAAAATGGTATATTGAGAATCTGAGCTGTTTTTGAACGCCACTCATTAAAATGAGCAATTTTCTCTTCTAGTGGTCGCTTATATGATGGAATCATCTCGGCAAGTTTATCTTTCCACGCACTACTTTTCATCTCTTCACTAAAACAACGCTCAAGCACTTGTAGCATAATATCCACAGCTGTTGAAGCCCCCGGCGATGCACCAAGTAGGGCTGCCAATGTCCCATCACTTGAAGTAATAACCTCTGTGCCAAATTGCAAACTTCCCCTGCCATTACTATCTTTTTTAATAATCTGCACCCTTTGCCCAGCAAACAACGCTTCCCAATCTTCAATCTTTGCATCGGGGAAAAATACGTGCAGCTTACGCATTCGCTGCTTATTTGACATTAAAATCTGTTTGATGAGATAAATCGTCAAAGGCACATTGTCAATACCCGCTTGAAACATCGGCAAAAAGTTACTAAAACGCACTGACATAGGAAAGTCAAGCAAACTTCCGTGTTTTAAGAACTTTGTATTAAACCCCGCATAAGGACCAAAAAGCAACTCTTTTTTACCCTTAATAATACGCGTATCCAAATGCGGCACAGACATCGGCGGATCACCAATAGATGCTTTACCATATATTTTCGCATTATGTTTATCAATAATATCACGATTTTTACACACAAGCCATAAACCACCAACAGGGAATCCACCATAGCCACGGCCCTCTGGTATGCCACTTTTTTGCAATAATGGAAAAGAACCACCACCTGCACCTAAAAATACAAATTTCGCCTTGACTTGCTTTTTTTCACCCGTCTTAGTATTTAGCACATCTAAAACCCAAGAAGCACCTTGTTTTGTGAGATTCTGCACCTTATGGCTAACATATACATTAAAGTTATCTTTTTGGCTAAGCTTTTCTTTAAACTGCCTTACAATCTCGCCAAAATCCACATCTGTGCCTTCCTGCATATATGTCGCAGCTATGGGTTGATTCTCATCTCGCCCTTCAAGCAAGAGTGGAGCCCATTGCTTAATCTGCTCTTTATCTTCAGAATAAACCATATTTTTAAAAAGCGGACAACTTGCTGTGAGTGTTTCATAGCGTTGCTTCAAATATGGCACGATATGATCCACCACAAAGCTCAAATGCGGCACTGAATTTAAAAAAGTCTGTGGCTCCTTTAAGATTCCAGACTTTACACAATACGCCCAAAACTCCTTGCTAAGCTCATATTGCTGATTAATCCTAACTGCCTTTGTAATATCAATACTGCCATCTTCTTTTTTTGGCGTGTAGTTTAACTCACAAAGTGCCTGATGTCCTGTCCCGGCGTTGTTCCATACCATACTGCTTTCCAACGCAACATCATCAAGCATTTCATATACACTGATATGTGCTGAAGGTTTAAGCTCCTTTAGCATCGCTGCTAATGTCAAGCTCATAATCCCTCCACCAACTAAAACTACTTCTGAATCCTCACTCATTCCCTTGCTCCTTCCTCATACTTACGCTTTGGGCTAGGCTTATATAAGCTTAAATGCTTTTGTGCGTTAGGGGATTATTATGTATTGAACCTACCTTTGAAGTTCTCTTTATGTTAGGACATTTTTGTAAATGAGTATTCAAAAAAAGTAAAATAAAAGAATAACTTTGTTACTAAAATCACTTTTTTACATATTTACACCATAAAGATGGGAAGTTTTGCCACACTCTACCAAGCTTTATGCAAGATTCTAGAGTGTTATATTCGTATCTTAAAGCTTTGTGTTAAAGCTTCACACCCACATATAGCGTGGAAATATTCGCACTATATGATTTAACAAAATAACTCTTCACGCCCCTTTGTGAGAGTTTTTGTGCCAACTCATCGCTACTTACAAAATTTTGTATAGAATCTGGCAAATATTTATATGCCGCATAGTTTTTTGACACAAGCCCGCCCACTAAAGGCAGAATCTTAGAAGTATAAAACCGCATAAGAGAGCTAAACACTCCCCTCTTCTTATTGTTCATAAATTCCAAAATAACAATCACACCACCGGGCTTTAATACACGCACAAACTCATCTAATGCCTCTTCAAGTGCCACAACATTACGCAATCCATAAGCAATTGAGAGAATATCCACACTTTGAGACTGAATATCAAGTGCCTTTGCCTCACCCTCTTGTAAGGTAAGCCTCCCCTCTTCCAGCAACGCAGCAAGCTTTTGATGTGCCACTTCAAGCATACCACTTGATGGGTCTATCCCCTGCAAATGTGCAATGTGCTTTTGAGCCTTATTTGCCTCATTTTCCCAATGCCAAAGCATATCGCCCGTCCCACAAGCCACATCAAGCACACATTCAATATGTTCTTTCCCCAAAGCCTCAAATGCCTTTTTACACGCACTCACACGCCAACTCACATCAATACCTAAGCTCATCACACGATTTGCCTTATCGTAGCTTGGGGCAATCTCATTAAACATATTCACAATTTTTTCTTGTTTATGCAATGTTTCTTTTGTGATTAAGTCGTGTGGATTCTGCTTACTCATTACTTTCCTTTACATCATTCATTTTTTGTGTTACAAAGCCCATAAGCTCATCAATTTGAATCTGCGTTTGTCTGCTTGAAGTCCCGCCTAGTGTGTCTCTAGCATTCATTGAGCTTTGCAAGCTAAGCACCCCCTTCACCCCCGATTTAATCCTAGAATCAATACTCAAAATCTCAGATTCAGCCAAATCACTTATATCCACGCCTTTGCTTTCAGCATAAGCTACAACCTGCCCTGTGATGTGATGTGCATCGCGGAATGCCACACCACATTCACGCACGAGAAAATCCGCCAAATCAGTCGCACTCAAATGTCCGCATTTTGCCATTTTTGCCATATTTTCCGTGTGGATTCTCATACTTTTGATACATTCTTTAGCAATTTGCAAAGAAATTTTCACATTTTTAATCGCATCAAACACACCTTCTTTATCCTCTTGCGTGTCCTTATTGTAGGCAAAAGGCAAGCCTTTCATCACGCTAAGTAACCCTATGAGTGAGCCATACACACGCCCACTTTTCCCACGCAAAAGTTCAGGCACATCGGGATTTTTCTTTTGCGGCATAATTGAGCTTCCTGTTGCATACGCATCGCTTAGAGATATAAACTTAAACTCCGAGCTACTCCACAACACTAGCTCTTCAGCCACGCGGGATAGGTGCATCATAATCATAGAAAGGCTATAAAGCATATCCAAGGCAAAGTCCCTATCACTCACTGAATCCATCGCATTGAGCGTGGGTTTTGCAAAGCCAAGATTTTGAGCTAAAAATTCCCTATCATTACCATAAGGCGTCCCAGCTAATGCTCCACTCCCAAGAGGGCAGAGATTATTGCGTTTAAAATCATCTTCCAAACGCTCTATATCTCGCTTAAAATTACACACCCACGCCACAAGATGAAAGCCAAAGTTAATGGGTTGGGCGTGTTGCAAATGTGTCATTCCGGGCATAATGCTTTGTGTATGGGCTTTGGCAATATCTAAAAGTGTTTCCATCAATTCCAAAAGTAGAATTTGAATCTCTTTATTATTCCTTAGCACAAATAGCCGAAAATCCACCGCTACTTGGTCGTTGCGAGATCTTGCAGTGTGAAGCTTTTTACCTACTTCACCGATACGCTTTGTTAGGGCAGATTCTATTGCCATATGTATGTCTTCATCGCTTATCTTAAAAACAAAATTGCCAGATTCAATCTCTTGTGCGATACTCTCAAGCCCTTGTAAAATCTGTGCTAACTCATCTTTGTTTAAAACACCGATTCTCTCAAGCATTTGAGCGTGGGCTTTTGAGCCTTGTATATCCTCACGCCACAAAATCTTATCAAACAAAATAGAAGCGTTAAATTCCTCTAAAAGCGAGCTAGATTCTAGCTCAAATCGCCCTCCCCAAAGCTTTGCCATCTCACTCTCCTAAAAAGGTTTACACACTGCTAAAAACGCAATGGCAATAATGGCAATTGTTGGGAATTCATTAAAGATTCTAAAAAACGTATGTGTTCTCTTGCACGAGCCATTACCCAAAGTTTTAATAAAGTATCCACAAGCAAAATGATACACCACAAGCAATAACACGATTGTAAGCTTGATATGTAGCCAGATTCCAGAATCTGCAGGTTTTAATAGACTTGGGCTTAGAGCTATCATCGCTACACCTGTGGCAATTGTCAGCACCATTGCAGGTATGCCAATAAACTTATATAGCCTTATCTCTTGAAGCTTAACAATCTCCACAAAATCCGCATTATCCCTATGTGTAGCGTGATAGACAAATAATCGCGGCAAATAAAACAACATAGCCATCCACGACACAAGCACGACAATATGAAATGCCTTGATATAAAGATATTCCATTTTTTCACTCCTTTTTTAGAATCTTAGCTCAAAATCTCAAGGTCGGTATTATACTCACTTTGAATGAATAGGCTTTATCTGCTTAAATCAAATTTGTTTATCAAATTTTGCCTTTATACTCTCTATATTCTCCTTTTCTCCTTCTAAACGCAAAACAATGCCATTTTCCAAAAAAGATTCTTTAATTAGCTCCACGCCTAGCTTCTTTGCCATATATTCACATTGTGAAAGCAAGGCATATTCAATCTCAAAGTTAAGATTTTCACGCAATACAAAATCTTCCAAAAGCCCTTGTGATTTTGCAAAATCTATGGCATCTTTTATCGCATTTGTATAAGCCCGAACAAGTCCTCCAACACCTAATAATGTCCCGCCAAAATACCGCACCACAATCACGCCAATATCAATGAGATTCTCCCCACGCAAAACATTGAGACTTGGCATTCCGCTACTTCCCTTTGGCTCTCCATCATCATCAAAAGATTCTAGAATCTGCTTAAACTCATTCAAATGCCGCGTAGCACTCACAAAATGAACTGCTTTAAGATGTTCTTGTTTAAGAGAGGTAAGCAAAGATTCAAACTCACCATAAGGAACTAAAAAAGCTAAAAACTTTGATCCCTTACTTTCAAAAGTCCCTTGTGCTTGAGAATGTAAAGTTTTCATTTATATTGTAGATAATAAGTCGCCTTATTGCCCCTTAGTTCCATTTTATCACCCTTCTTTTTAACAGCAAACTCTCCATCAAGTGCTTTAAAAAACCAAAATTCATAATTCATTCCCTCATTCTCTTCACACATACGGCGAGATGAGCCTATCCCACTTACTTGCAGTTTTTTGCCAATGAGTGCAAATGTTGCAAAATAATTATTACACACACCCACGCCAAAAATACGATTTTCATCAGCGTCAAAAATCATTGTTGATTTTGCACCCTCCCACACAGGAGTTAGCTCTCTAGCATCGTGCAGGACAATCTTATACACATACCATTCCCGTTTAGATTCTAAAAGATTCTCCTTATTTTCCTGTCGTAATAAATCCACAAAACAACCCTGAATCCCTATCATAAGCCCAGCAGCCAAAGCAATCCTAAAGAATAAATGTGAAATTTTCATAAAAACCCCTTTGTTATATTTTAAGTTATAGCAGAATCTAAGCCATTTGTAAGTGTGCCATTATAGAATCTCATTGCAAATAAAACCTAACTCAACAAAGGCAAAATATGCGTATTGACCTACATAACCACACAACCCTTTGTCATCACGCCACAGGAAGTATGGAGGAGTATATCGCTTGTGCAATAGAAAAAAATATTGATGTTTTTGGCTTTTCTTGCCACGCACCTATGGCATTTGATGAAAAGTATCGTATGTCTAAAGATGAGCTGCTAGGGTATTGTGAGAAGATTCACTCTCTCAAAGAACGCTATCAAGGGCAGATTCAAATTTTGTGCGCCTTGGAGGTGGATTATATTTTAAATAAAGAGTATTTAATAGAATCTCAAGTGCTGGAATATCCCTTTGATTATCTCATCGGCTCCGTGCATTTTTTAGATAATTGGGGCTTTGATAATCCCGAGTTTATCGGTAAATACGCTGAAATTAATATAGAAGAATGTTGGGGTGAGTATCTCCACTCCATAGCACAAATGGCACAAACAGGGCTTTTTCAAATTGTTGGGCATATAGATTTACTCAAACTCTTTGGGCATACGCTCCCAGATTCTCAAATCCCCAATCTTAACCTTGCTTTAGAATCTATTGCCGATAATCATCTCGCCATAGAGCTAAATCCAGCCGGGTTGCGAAAGCCTATTAAAGAAGCCTACCCATCAGCCAAGATTCTACAAAAAGCCTACAAAAAGGGTATTCCCATTACTTTTGGCTCGGACGCTCACGCTTTAGAACACATAGGCTTTGGTTATGAAAAGCTATGCAATTTAGCTAAAAGTATCGGCTACACCCACGCCTTGTATTTTACAAACAAAGAACCTGTGAGTGTGAGAATCTAAGGGACATTGTAAAACCAATGCCTTAAAATTTTATTGTGTGTTAGTAGTTTAGCGTGATGAGCCACCATAATAGATTTTGCATCTACTCATAATGCCAATAACCCAAAAGCAAAACCACAACACCAGATTCTACACTTCCACCCTATCCTTACATTTAAGACACTCACGCACTTGCTTTTTGCGATATTCCCTCTCACACATCGCTCCACCGCATTTTTCACATTTTTGGGCAGTAGGCTGAAACTTTGAGATAAAGTTACATTTTGGGTAATTCTTACAGCCAAAAAACGCTCCCCTGCGACTAAATCTCTGCACTATCTCCCCTCCGCATTCCGGACACGCCACACCTTCCACGCTCTTTGGCTCTGCTTTATTTTGTAGTGATTTTGTATTTTTACACTTTGGATAGCCACTACACGCGATAAACTCTCCATTCCGCCCAAACTTCTTTACCATAGGCTTACCGCATTTCTCACATTCCCCATATTCCGTAGAATCTGCTTGTTCATTCTCTTGTGGCTTACTCTCATTAGGCTTAATATATTTACACTTTGGATAGCCACTACACGCGATAAACTCTCCATAACGGCTTTGTCGCTGCACTAGCTCCTTTCCACACTGCGGACACATCTCGCCTGTGGGGATATTGACTTTTTGTGAAGTGATATTTTTCTTACCAGATTCTATTTTCTTAATAAATGGGTCATAAAAATCCCAAAGCACCACCTGCCAATCTATACGCTCCTGTGCGATTTCATCAAGCTTATCTTCAAGCCCCGCACTAAAATGTGAATCCACAATTTCATTAAAATTTTCTTCAAGCATAGCAGTTGCCTTAAAGGCACTCTCTTGTGGCACAAGCTGCTTTTTTTCTAGCCTCACATACTCTCTATTCACAAGCAAGGCAATTGTCGGTGCATAGGTTGATGGACGCCCTATGCCTAAAGTCTCCATACTTTTAATGATACTCGCTTCAGAATACCTAGGGGAAGGCTCTGTGGATTTTTGCTCACTTTTTACCTCTTTTAGCACCACGCTCTGCCCTTGCTTACATTCAGGCAAAAGCTTATCCTTATCATCACTCCCCATAATTTTATAGAATCCATCAAATACAAGCTTCCGCCCACTTGCTTTAAACACAATCTCATCATTTGCTTCATTTGAGGCAAAAAAAATATTTTGCGTTTCAAATACCGCATCTTGGCTTTGTGAAGCAAGAAAGCGATTGTAGATTAATGTATAGATTTTTAACTCATCAGGCTTTAAATACTCTTTAGCAAGAGTTGGGGTAAAAGCGAGATTTGTCGGGCGGATAGCCTCGTGAGCCTCTTGAGCAGCTTTAGACTTTGTGCTGTAATTTTTAGCTTTAGCTGGGACATATTCCTTACCATAAGTTTTTAAAAGCACCTCCCTAGCAGAATCTTGAGCTTCTTTAGCGATATTAAGACTATCTGTCCTCATATAGGTAATAACCCCCATCGTCCCAAAGCTCGTATTTACCCCTTCATAAAGTCTTTGAGCAATACTCATTGTGCGTGTGGGCGAGTAGCCAAGCAGACTTGAAGCACTCTGCTGTAATGTAGAAGTCATAAATGGCGGAGGAGTGGGCGTTTTCTTGCTTTTTGTAGCGATTTCTTTAATGTAAAATTGCTGTTTTTTAATGTTTTCACACATTTGCTCCACGAGCTTAGAATCTTGAAGCGAGAGTTTTTCAAGCTTTTGATTATACACAATGAGTTCAGATTCTATGTCGCTATTTTTGCCTCCACCTTGTGTGGCAAAGACTGCTCCTATATTAAAATAAATTGTTGGCTTAAAAGCCTCTATCTCCCTCTCTCTATCTACGATGATTTTTAAAGCCGCACTTTGCACACGCCCAGCTGACAACCCTTTTTGAATCTTAGAGCTCATAAGTTGAGAAAGCTTAAAGCCTACAATCCTATCAAGCAGCCTTCTAGCTTGTTGTGCATTCACCCTTGCCATATCAATTTTTCTAGGATTTTGCAAGGAATGTGTAATGGCATTTTTAGTTATCTCGTGAAAGACAATACGCGGAAACTCATCATAAGGTCGCTTCAAAGCCTGTGTAATGTGATAACCTATCGCCTCCCCTTCTCTATCCTCATCGGTTGCGATATAGGTTGTTTTTGCCTTTTTATGGGCTTGTTTTATTTTTTCGACAACATCGGCGTGATCTTTACTGATGGTGTATTGTGGCTCAAAGTGTTTATCCTCAATCTCTATCCCAAAGCTATATTTTGGTAAATCGCGAATATGCCCTTTTGAAGCAAGGACTTCATATTTATCTCCTAAAAAATGTTTGATTGTTTTTGCTTTGGCTGGTGATTCTACAATGATTAAGTCTTTCATAAAAGCCCCTCTAGTTCCATATAAAAAGTAAAAGCGGATTTTAGCACAGATTCTAAACAGAATTTCTACAAAAAGCAAAATATAGACTGCAAAAATTGGAATGCCTTTTGCTTAATCGGCATAAACAAAAAAAACTTTAGCAAAGGATGCAAAAATGAGTTTTAGGATAAACACAAACATCTCCGCCCTAACTGCCCACACCATTGGTGTGCAAAATAATAGAAGTCTGCATAGCTCACTTGAAAAGCTAAGCTCTGGTTTGCGACTAAATAAAGCAGCAGATGATGCTTCAGGTATGGCGATTGCCGATAGTTTGAGAAGCCAAAGTGAGAGTTTGGGACAAGCAGTAAGAAACGCCAACGATGCTATTGGTATGATTCAAGTAGCTGATAAAGCAATGGACGAACAGCTCAAAATCTTAGATACCATTAAGACAAAAGCTATTCAAGCTGCACAAGATGGACAAAGCACAGAGACAAGAAAGGCATTACAAAGTGATATTATCCGCCTTTTAGAGGAGCTAGATAATATCGCTAATACCACAAGCTACAACGGACAGCAAATGCTTTCTGGTGCATTTTCAAACAAAGAATTTCAAATTGGGGCTTACTCAAATACAACGGTAAAAGCCTCTATCGGTCCAACAAGCTCGGATAAAATAGGACACGTGAGAATGGAGAGTAGCTCATTTGCAGGGGAAGGAATGCTTGCCTCTGGTGCTGCAAACAACCTAAGTGAAGTAATGCTCAAATTCCGCCAAGTTGATGGAAAGCACGATTTTGAACTTGAAACGGTAAAAATTTCAACTTCTGCTGGAACGGGCATTGGTGTTTTGACAGAAGTCATCAACAAGCACGCCGATACACTAGGAGTGCGTGCTGCGTGGAATGTTATGGCAACAGGTGATGTGCCAGTTTTATCTGGGACGGTGCGTGGGCTTGTCATCAATGGTGTAACGATTGGGAATGTTAATGATGTGCGTAAAAATGACTCTGATGGTCGTTTGCTTAATGCCATTAACTCAATCAAAGAGAGGACAGGCTGTGAAGCTTATACGGATATTACAGGGCGGATAAATGTGCGTAGCCTTGATGGACGGGCGATTTCTATTCGAACAGAAGGTGATAGTGGTAAAGTATTTGGTGGTGGAAACTTCGCTGGAATCTCCGGCACTGACCACGCTATTGTTGGGCGTTTAACGCTTATTAGAACAGATGCGAGAGATATTATTGTAAGTGGGATAAACTTTAGCCATATTGGATTCCACTCCGCACAAGGTATTTCAGAATATACGGCAAATCTCCGCTCTGTGCGTGGTGAAATGGACGCAAACATCGCTTCAGCGTGTGGGGCAAACGCTAATGTGGCTCAAGCAAATCTACATTTTGATGGTATTGGTGCTGGGGTTACAAGCCTTAAGGGTGCAATGGTTGTTATGGATATGGCAGAATCTGCACGGATTCAACTTGACAAGCTAAGAGCGGATATTGGTTCGGCTCAGATTCAGCTTGTTTCAACGATTAACAATGTCTCTGTTACGCAAGTTAATGTCAAAGCTGCAGAATCTCAAATCCGCGATGTGGATTTTGCCTCTGAATCTGCGACATTCTCTAAGCATAATGTTTTGGCACAAAGTGGTAGCTTTGCGATGGCTCAAGCTAATGCGGTGCAACAAAATGTTCTTAGACTTCTTCAATAGTCGCTTAAAAGTTCTAATAGCTTAAGTCTTTAAGAATACGCTATGCAGGATTTTTTCTCTCTCAATCTTTCAGCTTTAGCGGTGCGTTCCCCCGTCCTTGCCTTAAAGCTTAAAGATTTTACCCCAAATCAAAACTATGAAGTCTTCCAAGGCAGTGATGTTTTAAATATTAATATCATTGACAAACGCACAAATACAGCCTTGTTTCAAAACAATCCGCTTGAAGAAACAAATGCTAAAATTGCCGAGTTTAGCTCATACTCACACTATCCATATTTGTATTTTTTTGGCGTTGGTAATGGTGTGCTTTTTAAGGTTTTATTACAAAATGAGCTTCTTAAACGCATAGTTGTGCTAGAGCCAGAATTAGAGCTGCTTTTTATTGTGCTTCATTTTATGGATTTTAGCCAAGATATTTTAGAGCAACGCATTATGTTTATTGACGCTCAAAGTGTGGATTTTACACACATTGATGTGTTATTTGCAAACAACAAAGATGCAAAAATTTACTCCAAAGTCTATGATTTGCATTTATTTAATGCTTACTACAACGCTTATGCTGATTTGTATATCAAAATTAATCAACTCTTTATCCGCGCTATTGAACATAGCGTTATTAGTGTGGGAAATGATAGCCGAGATTCTATCATTGGCATTTCTCAACATATACAAAATCTCCCAAGTGTGATTAAAAGCCCAACCCTGCTTGATTTACTCGCACAAATTAAGGGTAGAGATACAGCTATCATTGTCGCCACAGGTCCAAGTCTAAGTAAGCAACTCCCGCTTTTAAAGCAGATTCAAGACTATGCGACTATTTTTTGCATTGATGCTTCATTGCCAATCTTAGTCAGAGAGGGCATTAAACCTGATATTGTCTTTTCATTAGAACGCGTAGAGCCAACGGCGAAGTTTTACGAAGATACACCAAAAGAGCTAAGAGAGGGCATTGTCTTTGCTATTACTTCTATCGTGCATAAAAGGCTAAAAGACGCATTAGAGGGGGATTTGGTGCAATACTCATTGCGTCCATTTGGCTATACAAACTATTTTGAAATTGCTGAATACGGCTATTTGGGTATTGGTATGAGTGCGGCAAATATGGCATACGAGCTTGTTGCTCACGCTAGATTCAAGCGATGTATCATTATAGGACAGGATTTAGCCTTTGGTGAAGATGGCACTTCTCACGCTAAAAATGCCGTATATGGTGCAAATGAGATAAACCCCAAAGTCATAGAAAAAAAGGGACAAAAGGTTATGGTAGAAAAATATGGCGGTGGAGGCGAGATAGAATCCACGCTTGTATGGAAGCTGTTTTTAACCTTTTATGAACGAGACATTGCCAACACCCCCTATCCCATTGAGGTGATTAACTCTACTGAAGGTGGAGCTAGGATTGCAGGGACAAAGGAGATTCCATTTGCTGAATCTATCAAACTTATTGACACTTCGCACAAAAAGCAGCCCATCAAACTCACCTACCCCACACAAGAAATGTATGAGAAAAATTTAGAAAAAGTGCGGCAAAAAACGCTTGAATGGATTGAATTAGGGTTAAAGGATAAAGCTTTTGTTGAAGAGGTGTTTTTGGAAGTGGCAGCACTCACAGAGCGGCTTGAGCTACTCAATAAAGAGGGGAGACTAGATGAACTAGATTCTAAAGAGTTGCAAGAGTGTATTGATAGAATCCAGCAGGTTAAAGAACTTTTTGATGATAGGCGATTTAGAGAGTGCTTTATGGACGCGATGCAATCTTATATATTCCATCAAGAAATGGATATTGCTAAAATTCTTGTTATGCCAACAAACAATGAAGAATCTAAGCTCATCAAACAAGCTGAGCTTATTTACGCACACAAATATTGGCTTTTCTCCCTTGCAGGTGGTATGGATAGCGTGATTGAAGTTGTGAAAAAAGCGTATGAAACTTGGGAAGTATAAGGGCATTTAAGGTTCTAATGTTTTATTGCTAAGCACCACGTGAGTGTTGCAATATGAATCTAGCAAGTTAAGAGGAACACGATGCTTTTATATAAAAAATGCGAAGTATGTGGGAATAAAATCAATAAATTGCAAAGTATTTGGAATCTTTATGAATTATCAGAGCATAATAATTTTAGCATTATATGTCAAAACTGCCAAGCTCAATATCAACCAAAAACAATAACTTATATGCTATTAAGGTTTTTGCCTAAAGATATTATTTTTGGTAATTTATTTTGCGTGTTGCTCGTATGGCTTGTGCTTCCACCAATGCAGTGGTGGATTACCATTATCGTAAGCATTGCTTGTTGGCATATTATGAATTTTTGTATTTTATGTATTATGCCATTTTGTAAATACGACACTAAAAAATGTAAAGAGGAGACAAAAAATGGCAGAAAACAATAAAGACTTTATAGACCATTTGAGCGATTTTGGTGAAGGGGTTGCTTCTTTTTGGGTTACTGCGTATAATTTTGGGGATTTTTTGGGAAGAATCTAGGGAGTATCACTTGAAAATAAAAATCTTATTATTTTTATTTATGTATTTTTTATCCATTCATACACTTTATGCTTTTAATCCTTGCAATGAAAACATTTCCCAAAAAGATAAAGATAGTTTTAAAGCATTAGAACTCAATCTCCCTTTATTCCAATGCTCTTTTACTTCAAAACAATCACTATGGCAATATAATCAGACCTTGCAAAAAGATTATGACACAACACTCAAGGAATTACAAAGCAATTTCCCCACACTCTCCCTATCCCAAGCAAAAGGGTTGCGTTATGCCATTTATATACAAGATTCTCTCAATGTCTTAAAAAAGGGTAAAGACAAAGAGGCAAGCACTATCATAGGTAGGACAAGCTCTCTCACATTCACACAAAAAGACCTAATGGCTATGCAAAAAGCTATTAATATGTATTACCAAGAGGCTATAACAAGTCTAAATCCTACACAAATACAGAATCTTTCTCTAAAACTCTATGGTGAAGCTAATGCACTTGCGACAACACAACAAGCAAAAGATTCTAAAACATTCACAAAAGAGCAAATCGCTAAGGCTAAGGAGGATAATACAAAGATATTGCAACAAATACAAGATATCATAAACTTAGATTTTAAAAGTGAGAGCGAAGTAATACTCTATGTAGATATAGTCAATAGCCTTGCTTTTATGTATAATGCCAATTTACTTATCAATGAGGGTAAAGATTATCAAGAAAGGCAGCATAAAGCCTATGATGATAGCAAGGCATTGGAGCTTTTAGAGTTGCTTTCTATTTTTATTGACAAAATACAGAATACAGAATATCAATTTATAGCCTTGCAAGGAAGTCTCATCACAATACAAGAGGCTATTATGAGCACACCTACACATACACCCTTTACAAAGGAGGATTATGAAAGGTTCAATGCCAAAGAAGAGTTGAAATACTATTCAAAAATTATACAAATACAGAGTTTTAAAACCATAACAAAAAATCTAGAAAAAGTTATATCTCAAGCTTCTCAAGCCACATATTATCAAAAACGAGCCATATTTCAAAAAACATTTACAAAGCTAGATTCTATACTCAAAACTTTGGAATTCTTCAATTCACAAAAGGGCGTAGTATATCAACTTAAGCTTTCCATTGAATATGAGGATACACATCTTAAATGATGGAAAATAATGCGCAAGAAAATGAAAACAGTTTATCAAGACAAGTGTATGATACGGTAAGTCCTGCAACTTCATTGCTACCAGCTACTGCTGAATTGCTTGGTAAATGTGGTGCTGTATGCAAAAAGATTCCTTTGGCGGGTGATGTTGTGGATTCTATTTTACTTTATGATGAGAGCAAAGGGCTTTGGCTGTGAAATATCTCTTTAAGATTTTCTAAGCTCAAAGCCTCTTTGCCCATAAGGCTACCTCCACGAATATTTATCGCACACGCATTGCCCGGCTTATAATCATACACTCTCAATCCCGCATTTATAGCATTTTCCCGCACAGCCCTACTTTGAGAATAAGTAGTAATGATGCCTTGCGTATGTAAAAGATGATAAAGCAAAGCAAAATATTCCCTACTCCATAGGCTTGGATTTTTCTTAGGGCTAAAGGCATCTTGAAAAACAATGTGAAACGCATTGCACAAATCCCGCTTAAGATTCTCTAAAAATACAATCGCATCGCCCTTATAAAGACAAATCTCAAACTCCATATCGCCTATTTTCCCATAATATTGGCTAACTTGCCCAGCAGATTCAAAATGCTCTAACATCTCATTAAGTTGCAAAATATCGCTCATATATGGCGGATAGGTGAGATTATGAAGCATTTTAAAGACACTCTCATCTTTTTCTGGCGAGTATATCTTCACCTTGCCTGTAAATGGCACTCCTAGAATCTGCCCTCGTGCAAGCGTGCTTAAAAGCGCCAAGGTGTTATAGCCTAAGCCAAAGCATATATCAAGCACATATAGAGCATTTGGCAAAGCCTCTAAAGTATCGCCATAATGCGTTTTGCAATGCTGCAAAGAGGGATAGATATGTTTATACAAGCTCTCATTCAATGCCCCATCTTTCAAGCTATGATAACACTCATCAAATTCCGCATTATACGCACTCATAGAGCCATCGGCACTTTGACGAAAACTTATCATATTCTCCATTTTTTTAATCCATTAAATCCACTCAACCCATTTAGCTTGGCTTGATTACTTGGCTTTCTCCTCATTTTTAACTTCATAGCCATTTTTTAGAATCCACCAGCTCAATGCCGTGGCTTGTTCCAGTCGCTTATAAAGAGATTTTGCCAATTCTTTATCGTTATATTGAGCCGTGCCTTCATTAAAATACTCTATCTCGCCATCTTTATTAGCAATAAACCTATCCGTAGCGATGGCAAAATAGCCCAATGCACTATTTTTTTCACTCAATGCCATATTCTCATTGCTCACAAGCGGTGTGCCAAAGCTATGGTATGTATAGCCATTTGGTGCGACAAGCTCTACAATACTTGGAGTTATATCAATATGAGAGCCGATATTTGCGAGCTTTTTTATCTCTAGTGTTGGAGAGTAGATAATAAGCGGAATCGTGTTATTTGCCTTAAGCATCGCACCTACTTTTGGATACTCCCTATCATAATGATCGCCTGTTACCACAAATAAGGAATTAGGCAAGATTTTTGAAACTTCCTCAATAAAGCGAGTAATCATCTTATCCTGATACCAAATATGCCCTATAAGACGAGGATTCTTCTCTTTGTAGTGTGATGACTTAGCAAAAAATCGCTCAATTTCTTTTAAAGGGACATTAAACTGCTCCAAAGGCACATCATAGGGCGGGTGATTAGAAGTTGTAAGAATCATATTAAAGCTTGGCTTGTTGCGTTCTTTAAAGGTATTATCCCGCACAAGTGCAAAAAGATGATGGTCATACGCTCCCCACAAGCCTTCATAGGGTGCAGAGTAGCCATTAAGCTTTGCATTTTCAATAATCTGGGTATTGTAATAAATCTTTTCAAAGCCCTGTGTAGCGGTGTATTGGTCTAGCTTTTGCCAAATCCCACTCCCACCATAATAAAAGTTATTTTGATAACCCAAATTTTTCATAATATAGCCCGGCGCAGTTACAAAAGGCTCTAAAGTGCCAAGCAAGGAATTCACCGGTATTTCAGTTTGGAAAAGTCCTGTAAGATGCACGTCCATACTTTTAATCGTAGAACCAGCATTTTCTAAAAACACGCCAATTTTTACGCCGTGTTTATCCTTAAGAAGCGATTTTAGCCCAGAAGTCAGCCCAATCTCATCAAAATCTTCATCAAAATGCCATTCACTCAAAGATTCAGCCACGATATAAAACACATATTCTATATTTTGCCCTGTGCTATTAGTTACTTTCTTTTCTAGCAAATCTTTAAGATTATATTGTGTCTGTTTTGAATCTAGCTCAAAATACTCCTCCACAACTTCAAGTGGATCTTGTGTAGTATAATCGCTAAAGCGTGAGTTTGAAATCCTCGCATACCCACGATACACCAAATATAAATCCCTAAACGCACCCGGTGAGGCTTTACGCAAAAAAGTATTTTCAACAGGCTTTAGGGCTTGGTCTAAGCTTATACCCTTAAAACTAAAAGCAGAGTTAATGGAAATCATCATAAAAAATGCAAAAAAGATAAAAAGAATAAGAGTTGCTAGAGCAGATTCTCTGCGTGTAGAGCGAGAGCGAATAGAGCTTAGTGGGTCCTTGCCATATTCTCGTGTAATTTTCCCAGAGATTCTTGTATATACCCACATAAACACAAAGCTAAGAAAAAGCCAAAGTAGCACCTTTGAAGTAATACCATACTGCCCACTTATGCCTGTATGGAAAATTGCCTTCTGGTCATCAAAAATAAGTCCTAGCAAATTTGCATTAAACACATCATTATAAATTTGATAAAAAACAATCTCTGCAATACCTATAAATAAACTCAAAACAACAACAATCAACGCATAAATCCATAATATAAACCAACGAAACTCCGTCCAAAAAAACAATAATCCAAGCACAAAATACGCAAGGCTTAGTCCTGCGATATGCCTTGAATCATAACGCAACCCATTGAAAAAAGTATTGACATATTCCATATAGCTTTTAACTTCCCCGATAGCCCCGTGATACACGCCACTATACAGCACAAAACCAAGCTTTATTACAAAAAACAAAACAAACAAAAATAACGCAAATACAATTGATTTGACAAGAAGTTTTTCAAGCCACTTTCTTTCCATTTCTCACTCCAACACAGATTCTATACCCAAAGCAAAAGCCTCGCCACAACGCTACCACAATGCACAAAGTCCATAAAAATGGGTCAATGCAATACTCCCAAATACTCATCTGCCCTAGAATCTGCATTTTGTAAGCAATGATACAAAGGATTATCCCCCAACCTGTGAGAGTGCTTAAACCATAGGATATAATGGATATTACGCATAAAATAAAAAGCGTTATTCTAAACTCTAAATGGTAAATATCCACAAAACCATAGCCCAAGATTCCAAAGTATAGAAAAATTCCAAGCACAATCCACACATACTGCACACTTTGAGGGAAAAATGACTTATCCCAAAAACCCTGCTTGACAACAACACAACCACCTATATAAAACTTCATCAAATAATACAAACATAGCAATATAAACATCATACTTGGCACATCAAACAACGCATAAGCATAATTTTTTAAGCTCCACTCCATAAAGGGTATATTAAAGATAAGAATCCACACTCCACCAATTCCCAATAAAGCTTTTTTTGAGCTAAAAAAATGAGACAAAAAGCTAAGCTTAGAACAACACCACACAATTCCTGCAAGAGTGATGATATTTAGCCCAATACTTATGGCAAGATTGACAGCATTCACTTTTGCTCTCCTTGTGTAGCATAATTTTTCAATACTGCTTTTGGTATCAATGCAACACGAATATGCAAACGCCCATAAGTGTAAGCAACCGCGACAAACTCATCGCCCACAGCCACGCTTGGATAAGATACTTCATTATCAAGGAGTGCATCTAGCTTCAACACAGGCTCAAAGCTCACAGATTCTGAATCTAAGCTTTTTTGGTTAAGAGACATAATCCACAGCTCCTCGCGTTTATTGCCACGCTCCCTTTGTGTTTGATTATGAAGCAAATAGATAGAATCTAGGCTCGTAAAAAGCACGGAAGAAAAATCAAAGCTTTGCAAATTACTCCGCTTTGGGCTTTGACAAAACTCATCGCACAATGATGTGAAAAGCACATTATCATAAGCTTTGTGATTGCGATATACCCCAAAAGCAGTGTGTGAATCTAGTGCGATAAAGCTAGGCTGAAGCTGTGAGTGAATATTTAAGGGCTTTATTATAGAATCTAGCTCTAATGCGGAGCTAAAATCAAGTAGGAGTGGATATTTCCTTGCAAGTTCGTGATAAATTGGCAAGATAAATCCGCCATCTTCTTTGAGCATTGGCGGGGTGCGGACAAGATGAGAAAAGTTTAAAAATGGGCTTAAATGCAGCTCTTTAACAAAACTTAGATTCTGTAATGTAGAATCTAAAGACAACCAATATATCTTACTTGTCGCCCAACCACCTAAGCTCACTCCCACAACAAACAAATGCACCCGATTTTGCCTATCCACAAAAGTGATAGGATTGCCTAGCTTTTTGATAAATTTTCCGCTAAGTTGTGAAAGTTTTTGTGCGTCTAAAAGACGATGTGGCTCACTCCAAGTGCCTAGATTCTCACTCTTACCTTCATTACCCAAAACCTTGCTATCATTAAAAGTAAAAAAGCTTTGATAAATCCCCACATCTCTAGCCCCCTCTCTACTCCCTGCAAAATATAGCAACATAAAATCCTTATCACTCACGGAGCGGATATTTGTAATTGCGCTTGCGTGAGCTGAAGCTTGAGTATTTGGAATATCAAAATAAGTTATAGAATCTAAGGCGTGTGTGGGCAGATGTGAAGCAAAGGATTCTTCATTCTCTATATCTAGGGTAGAAATGAGTGTATGTTCGCTTAAATCAAGTGTCGTTTTTGGGCTTTCATCAGTGGCTATGCACCACCAAGCACACAAAAGCAAAACACTCACAAAAGCTATACTTTTTCTTATCCCCATCTCTTTAAAACTACCCAAAGGAATTAAAGTAGCGTTTTAACAAACTTAGCAATACGCGATATTCCCTCTTCAAGCTGCTCTAAGGAACACGCAAAAGAAAGTCGCACAAAGCCCTCCATACCAAAAGCACAGCCCGGCACTAACGCCACACCCTGCTCTTTTAGCAATGCTTGACAAAAGCTCATAGAATCTGCTCCATACTGAGGCAGAGCAGAGATATTTACAAATAAGTAAAACGCACCCTGTGGAGCAATAACGCTAAGATTTTGAATATTATTAATCGCATCACACGCAAACCGCATACGCTCTTCAAATGCCACTCGCATTTCTTCAATATCATTATCCGCTTCACCCTTAAGAGCTATTATAGAAGCTTTTTGCGTAATGGAGTTAATATTTGAAGTGCATTGACTTTGGAGATTATCCATAAGTTTGACAAGCTTTTTATCCTTACACGCAAGATAGCCCATACGCCACCCCGTCATTGCTACTGATTTGCTTAGACCATTAATAGTAATC
Source organism: uncultured Helicobacter sp. (assembly GCA_963559865.1). Taxonomy (GTDB): domain Bacteria; phylum Campylobacterota; class Campylobacteria; order Campylobacterales; family Helicobacteraceae; genus Helicobacter_C. Next base: position 280,726 of record CAUWMC010000001.1, on the reverse strand, counting down.
GTGCGCTCAAGCATATCTTGGCTAATTGCCGCAGCAGAAGTGAATTTCACCCCATAAACAAGCTTCTCATACATCTCATCACTTACAACCCATACATTTGTATCTTTTAGCACCTCTGCAAGTGCTTCTAACTCCTCTTTGGTATAAACCATACCTGTTGGATTAGAAGGAGTGTTAAGCACAAATATTTTTGTCTTTGGGGTGATGGCTTGTTGTAACTGCTTTGGCGTTATCTTAAAATTACTCTCCTGTGTTGTCTCAACAAAAACAGGTTTCCCACTGCTGAAGGTTACAAGCTCTGGGTAAGTAACCCAATAAGGCGAAGGGATAACCACTTCATCACCAGAATCAATCAAAGCTTGAAATACATTAAAAAGCGAGTGTTTTGCACCATTGCTAACAAGAATCTCATTCTTTTCATATGCTAATCCATTCTCACGCAAAAACTTATTTTGAATAGCCTCACGCAGCTCCACAATCCCAGCTACGGCTGTATATTTTGTAAAACCACTCTTTAATGCCCTAATGGCTTCATCTTTTATCACCTCTGGCGTGTCAAAATCCGGCTCACCTGCTGAAAAACTCAAAACATCTTGCCCTTGAGCCTTTAGCTCTCTAGCTAGCGTGCTTATGGCGATTGTTGTAGATTCTTGAAGCAGTTCCACGCGTTTGGCGTATGTGTGATTTTTCATTTGTTCCTCCTTTGTATGGATTTATTCCTTAATATCTGCAAGTTTTAGGGTAAATTCTATCTCACCCTTGCTTAAGCGCATCTCTTTTGCAATCGCATCAATGCTCCAGCCATCGTGAAACATTCCAAGAATGCGTTTTTGGTCTATATTTGTGCTTGAGCTTGGGAAGTAGCCAAACTCGCGGATTTTCTCTTCTAAGCTTACAAGCTTCTCTTCAATATATGAACGCTCTTTGTTAAATTGTGCCTCTAAAATCTCAATCTGCCGATACACGCTCACTAGCGAGTTATTGACCGCATCAGCAGATTCTGTTTTAATCTTGGTATTAAGTGCGGTAGAACTGAGCTGACTTTCAAGCTCACTATCTTTAATCCACTTATGAATCTTAAAAATCTCTCCATTAATATCCTCCATACCCTTTTCAAATCGGCGTATGCGTTTATGAATCTCCAAAGAGCGACTATAACTCAAAAAAGCTATCAAACACACAATTGCTATGGATATAAGCGAAAATATCATCGCCATAGAACTCATTGAAACTCCAAACATCACTCCACTCCTTTTACTACACTTTTAGAATCCAAAATCATTAGCCGCTCCATTTGTGCCACAAAACTATCAAAATCCCCAACATCACCTTGATGAATCTGCGTAAAAACGACAATCTTTTCATCAATGGAATGTGCGAAAATTCCAATATAGCGTTTTGGGAATGCAGGTAAAAATATCCGCAAATAATACTCCTGCCCCTTTTCAAATACATTCTCTGGCATACACAGCACACTATGCCCCACAAAGTTTGCAATCCCCTCTGCACTCAAAGGCACATAGGCAAAGCTTTTATTGAGCAGAATCTGCTCAATATTTTCCACCTTTTGGTATAACTCCACAAGCAGCTCAAGCAGGACTTCATCAGTGTCTTCTAGGCGATTTTTAGATTTATTTTTATTCAGCCACTGCGTGATAGAACCATAACGATGTTGAGAAAGTGCAACAAACTCCTTTTTATATGCACTAAGATTCTCTTCTGCTTTTGCAAAAGCCACTTCAAGCTCACAAGGCACAATACGCGTTTGTATGCCATAAGCTTGTAATATTTCTTTAATATCCATACATTGCCCCCACACAATCCGCTAAAATACACACAAAAAACATAATGCCCAAATATCCATTTGTAACAAAAAATGCCTTTGGAATATTGCTTAAATGCACGCTTACAAGATATTGCTCATAGCATAACATTAAAGCCCCTACTCCCACACCTATCCACGCAAGCACACCCAAATGTGCCTCATACACAAAATATGCCCAAAAAGCCACCGCTAAGATATGACACAAACGCGAAATCCACAATGTCGCCTTAAGTCCAAAATAAGCAGGTATAGAGTGGAGATTTTTAGCCTTATCAAAGTCCATATCCTGAATAGAATACAATAAATCAAACCCAGCCACCCAAAACAACACCCCAAGAGAGAGTAAAACACTCCATAAAGGCACTTCTCCCATAACGGCAATAACCCCAGCAATAGGAGCTAACCCTAAGCATACTCCAAGCACCCAATGAGCTATGGCACTAAAACGCTTTGTGTAAGAATAAAACGCCAAAATCATCAAAAATGGCACACTCAAATAAAATGCAAGATTGTTAATCAAATACGACACTGCCACAAAAAGCAGTGCATTTATGATGTTAAAGACAATGAGTGCGGATAATTTAATGCGTCCATCAACGCTTGGTCGCTTACTTGTGCGGAGATTCTGTGCATCAATATCCCTATCTTTAAAACGATTAAAGCCCATTGCAAAATTCCTAGCAGTTATCAATGCCAAAACACAAAGCCCAAATGTCTCCCAGCCACACCACGCAACTCCATACTGCTGCATACTCGCTACAACCATCGCAATAAGAATAAAACTGCTTGAAAAAATAGTATGTTCAAAGGCGACAAGTTCGCTGAAATTTTTAATCTGTTTGCCTAAATTCTGCAATGCACTCATTATGCAAGTTCCTTGATTTTTGCTCTCAATTTTATTATTTTAAGGGTAAAAAAAGCAGGATTTTAAAATACCTTACCAAAAAATAAGCTAAAACTCTTGCAAAATAACGCAAAATCGTTTAATATATCGCCTTTAAAGCCCAAATGAAATATTTTTATTAAGGATTTTAGATTATGGATAAACTAAGTTACATAGACATAGGAATTATTGTTTTGCTTGTTTTACTCTCTCTTAGGGGGATATGGCAAGGATTCATACGAGGCTTGACAAGTTTTTTAGGTATTTTATTTGGGATATTTTTCGCCTCAAGATTCTATAGTGGGCTTGGAGAGTGGTTTGCACAAAATGTCTATGATCTCAATACGCCAGAGCTTAACTCCCTTGTGGGCTTTGTTATTATCATTACGCTGATTTGGGCAGGATTCTTGCTTGTTGGAGAGATTTTGTTCCGTATGGTGCGATTTACGCCATTAGCTGGGATTGATAAGGCTTTTGGACTACTTTTTGGATTCTGCAAAGCTTTTTTGCTTCTATCAATCATCGTCTTTGGAATCTCGCAAATCGCTTGGCTCAAAAACTTCTCGCAAAATGTTGAAAAAAATAGCTCTATTTTTCCTATGATGAAAAATCTCTCCATAAAAATTATGAATCTTGAGCAGATTCAGGAGGTAAAAGAGAATCTTAACCTTGATGGAACACTTAATAATACCCTTGATGATGTCAAAAGTGAGCTTGACAAAGCCCAAGAGGATTTAAACCAAGTTATTGAAAGAGCTCAACAAGAAACTTTCAAAGATGTGGAGGAGCTTTTGCAAAAAACAACCAAACTACAAGAGATGGAATCAAAGCGTGAAGATTCTAGCAAAGATTCTAATGATGTATCCACGCAAAACACACCTACACAAACAGAAAGGTTATAGATGTTTTCTAACTTTTATATTCAACAGCGTATTAAAAAAATGCAACTTATGCGTGAAGAGGGCTTAAATCCTTATTCCAACGACACGCAACGCACTATAAGCAATAATGATTTTTTACAAAAATATGCCCATCTTACAGCTCAAGATTCTACACACATAGACTCTCAATCCACAGAATCTGCTCCTAAAGAATCTATTGTAGGACGAGTGCGTTTTATCCGTCTAATGGGCAAAGCGTGTTTTATTAAGATTCAAGATGAGAGTGGGATACTTCAAGCCTATGTCTCAAAAAATGACATAGGCGAAGACTTTGCGTATATTAAAAAGATTCTAGAAGTAGGAGATATTATCAATGTATCAGGCTATGCATTTGTAACCAAAACCGGTGAGCTTAGTATTCACGCACTTAGCTTTAAGATTCTAAGTAAAAGCATTGTGCCACTACCTGAGAAATTCCACGGGCTAAGCGACATAGAGCTGCGTTACCGCCAACGCTATGTGGATTTGATTGTCAATGAAGATGTGAGAGAGACTTTTAAATTACGGAGCAAAATCATCTCGTGCGTGCGGCAGTTTTTTGAGAAAAAAGGATTCTTAGAAGTAGAAACGCCTATGCTACACCCCATTCCCGGCGGTGCAAATGCGCGTCCTTTTATCACTCATCACAATGCACTTGATGTAGAGCGATATTTGCGTATTGCTCCAGAGCTTTATCTTAAGCGACTTGTTGTCGGTGGATTTGAGGCAATCTTTGAGCTTAATCGTAATTTTCGCAATGAAGGAATGGACCACTCACACAATCCAGAATTTAGTATGATTGAATTTTATTGGGCGTATAAAACTTATGAAGACCTTATCACGCTTACACAGGAGCTTTTTGCATATCTTTTAGAAAAGCTTAACCTTCCGCAGATTCTAGAGCATAATGACACACATATTGATTTCACAAAATGGCAAATTTTAAGCTACAAGGAAGCTTTGGAAACTATAGGTGGTTTGGAGAAAAATGTCATTGAAGATAAGGAATTATTACTCAAAATGCTTCAAGAAAGGCATATTAAGGTTGATAGCTCTTTTAGCTATGGAAAGCTCTTGGGCGAGGCATTTGATGAGTTTGTGGAACATAAGCTTATTAATCCTACTTTTATTACACAATACCCTATTGATATTAGTCCGCTTGCAAGACGCAATGATGAGAATCCGGACATTGCTGATAGATTTGAGCTTTTTATCGGCGGCAAAGAAATAGCAAACGGATTCAGTGAGCTTAATGACCCACTTGACCAACTTGAACGCTTTAAAGAGCAGGTTAAAGCAAAAGATGCCGGAGATGAGGAAGCACAATATATGGACGAAGACTATGTATGGGCTTTAGCACACGGAATGCCACCAACTGCGGGTGAAGGCATAGGAATCGACCGCTTAGTTATGCTTTTAAGCAATGAAAAAAGCATTAAAGATGTGATTTTATTCCCTGCATTAAAGCCAAGTAAAACAAATTTTGATATAATGCCGGACAATAATACCACCCAAACAGACCAAACAAACAAGGAGAAGTAATGAGCTACGCGATAAAAGAGCAAGATTCTGAAATTTATGAACTCATAGAAAAAGAGCTTGAGAGACAAAACGATCATTTAGAGATGATAGCGAGTGAAAACTTCACATTCCCTAGCGTTATGGAGGCTATGGGCAGCATTTTGACCAACAAATATGCTGAAGGCTACCCTTTTAAACGCTATTATGGTGGTTGTGAGTTTGTGGATAAGATTGAAGAAATTGCCATCAATAGGGCAAAACAACTTTTTGGTGCAAGCTTTGCCAATGTCCAACCTCATTCAGGCTCACAAGCCAATGCTGCTGTATATGCCGCACTCCTTAAACCTTATGATAAGATTCTAGGAATGGATTTGAGCCACGGCGGACATCTCACGCACGGAGCGAAAGTTAGCGCCTCTGGACAACTTTATCAAAGCTTTTTTTATGGAGTTGAGCTTGATGGTTACATTGATTATGACAAACTCGCATTTCAAGCTCAAACAATCAAGCCAAATATCCTTGTATGTGGATTTTCAGCCTATACGCGTGAGCTTGATTTTAAGCGGTTGCGTGAGATTGCAGATTCTGTTGGTGCTTTACTTATGGGTGATGTGGCTCACGTAGCAGGACTTGTTGTCGCAGGGGAATATCCAAATCCTTTTCCGCATTGCCATATCGTTACTACAACGACACACAAAACACTGCGAGGACCACGCGGAGGAGCTATTCTAACAAATGATGAAGAGCTGATGGCAAAGATTAATAAAGCTGTATTTCCCGGGATTCAGGGCGGACCACTTATGCATGTTATCGCAGGTAAAGCAGTTGGATTTAAAGAGAATCTAAAGCCTGAATGGAAAGTGTATGCCAAACAAGTCAAGGCAAATATCCAAGCATTAGCTAAGATTCTTATTCAACGAAACTATAATCTCGTAAGCGGTGGAACTGAAAATCATCTTGTGTTAATGAGCTTTCTTAACAATAACTTTAGCGGTAAAGATGCAGATTTAGCACTTGGAAATGCGGGGATAACGGTGAATAAAAACACCGTCCCGGGTGAAACACGCTCTCCTTTTGTTACAAGCGGTATAAGGATTGGCTCTCCAGCCCTTACAGCAAGGGGTATGAAGGAAAAGGAATTTGAGCAAATTGGCAAGTGGATTGCTGATATTCTTGATGATATTGCTAATGTTGATTTGCAGCATAAAATCAAAAAAGAAATTAAAGATTTTTCACGAGATTTTAGAATTTATGAGCGACCAATTTTTTAGGGGGTAGATTGTGACTGAAATGGATCTGAAACTGATAAAAATGGATACTTCCCATTATTATCAGCGTGTCAGCGGATTGGGGACAAAGGTAAGTCATATGGGGAGAATTCTCTATGACAAATATGAGCGAGTAGATTCTATGCTAACTTCTATGCTTATCAACAAGCATTTTCGTAGAGAAATTACAATCGCTCACTCGCTTTTACTTGGCAAAGGCACAAAGGTAGAAAATATCGTCTTTGATTATAACGGACGCAATCCAGAGAGATTCTATCATCGTGCGCAGCTGCTTTTGCGGGAGGAAGGCTTTTTGAACTTTACTGCCTTTTCTACCAAAACTCCCGGACACCTACATCTTTATGTGCATAAGGGACATACTGAACTTGGTGAAGGAAAACGGCTGATAAAAACTCTTTCTATGAAGTTGGCACAGCATTGCCCAAAAGAATGGAGAGTATTTCCAAATGATGAAATGCCCCCGCATTTTAATATCCTATGTTTGCCTTATGATGTTTATGCAAAAGAGCGTGGAGCATCGTGGGCAAGACATATGTAACCAAATCAATTAAGGAGCAAAGATGGAAACAAAACGAGAATTGAATGATATTTTAATCAACGATGATGACTTACAAAAACAAAATCGCACCAAAAAATTGATGATGATGATTGGTATGGCAATCGTCTTTTTATGTATTTTAATTGCTGTGATTTTTGTTATCACGCGTGATGAAGAGGATCTTGGCGAACAAACCATAGCAAACAACAACGGCTTAACCCCAATAATATCTGACCCTATCCAAGAGTTTCAAAAGAGCGAGTTTGAGAATGTGCCTCTTGACAAAAACGAGGGTAATGATGATAGATTCCAGCAGATTCTTGATGATATTCGCAGTCGTGATCCTAAAAATCCAGCGACACAAAGCACATCAACGCAAACTCCTAACACACCACCACTTGCCACACCTGCAACGCAAGATCCTAAACCGGCTCAAAAACCAACACAACAGCAACCAAGCACCAAAACAACTCAAACTACGCAGAATCAGCCTGTATTACCAACCAATCCAGCAACGCCAAAAAAACAAGAACCGGTTAAAGTAGCACAAACAGCAAGCACTACAGCCCCAGCCAATACAAATGCAACCAAAAAGCCAGAAGCAGCCAAACCTACCCCTACACCTAGCCAAGCACCAAAGCCAGAGCCGAGCAAACCAGCCCAAGCGACAGGTAGCGTTGCCAATGCTTTTGAAGGGGTAGCTACACCGCGTATGGACACTTCAAAAAATGGTCAAGTCGCTGAAAAAGGCTTCTATGTGCAAGTTGGTTCTTTTGCAAACAAGCCAAGTGAAGAATTTTTGAAAAAAATCAGCAACTACAGCTACCGAGTCTATGCAGGAACATCAAGTAATGGACAATCAACTACAAAATATCTTATCGGTCCATACAATTCACGCACAGAAGCAGGTAGAGATTTGCCAAATTTCAAAAGCCTTGTAGCTGACCCTGTGCATTTTGAAGTTAAATAATGTATGATTAAAAATCCTAGTAAAACCTTTGGATTAATCGGTGTGGGCGGCTTTGTCGCTCCACGACATCTTCAAGCCATTAAGCAAAATAATGGCTCTCTTCTTTGTGCGATTGACAAGCACGATTCTGTAGGAATCTTAGATAGCTACTTTCCACAGGCTGATTTTTTTACTGAATCTGAAAGATTTGAACGCTACCTTGACAAACTTAAACGCAATCACACTCCACTTGATTATCTTAGTATCTGCTCCCCAAATCATCTTCACGATACGCATATCCGCCTTGCCTTGCGTAATGATGCTTCAGCAATTTGTGAGAAGCCCCTTGTGCTAAATCCGTGGAATCTAGACGCACTCTTATCAGCCCAAAATGAAACAAATAAGCATATTTATAGCATTTTACAACTTCGCTTACACCCAAGCATTCTTGCACTTAAAACACGCGTAGAACAATCAAGTAAAAATTGTGTATTTGATATTGATTTGAGCTACATTACCGCTAGAGGCAAGTGGTATTTCCACTCGTGGAAGGGCGAAGAGAGTAAAAGCGGTGGGGTTGTAACTAATATTGGGGTGCATTTTTTTGATATGCTACTTTGGATTTTTGGTGATGTGCAACAAAATATTGTGCATTATCATAATCATTCAAGCGTAAGTGGAATCTTGGTGCTACAAAAGGCAAGGGTGCGATGGTTTTTATCCATTGATGAAAATCTTTTGCCACAGCATATAAAAGAGCAAGGCAAAAGAGTGTATCGCTCCTTGTCTTTACAAGGTGAAGAATTTACCTTTAGTGATGGATTTAATGACCTTCACACACTAAGTTACACTAAGATTTTAAATAATGAAGGTTTTAGCTGTGAAGATTCAAGAAAAGCTATTGAGCTTGTTTATCATATTAGAAATGCTACTCCCATTGGGCTAAAGGGCGATTATCACCCTTTAAATAAAAGGCTTTAAATGGCTATTTTTATCCACGAAAGCAGTATAATTGATGAGAATGTCATCATTGGTGAGGGTAGTAAGATTTGGCATTTTTGCCATATTCTTAGCGGCAGTGTGATTGGCAAAAATTGCTCTTTTGGGCAAAATTGTATGGTAGGCAAAAATGTCATCATTGGTGATAATCTCAAAGCCCAAAATAATATCAGCATATATGAAGGGGTGAGAATCTGCGATGATGTTTTTTTGGGACCTAGTGTAGTTTTTACAAATGTCATTAATCCCCGCTCATTTATCTCGCGTAAAGATAGCTTTTACCCCACATTGATTAAACGCGGAGCTTCTATTGGAGCAAATGCGACAATCATTTGCGGTGTGGAAATTGGCGAATATGCACTCATTGGTGCAGGAAGTGTGGTAACAAAAAATGTGCCGGATTTTGCCCTGTGTGTGGGCAATCCAGCAAGGCAAATCGCGTGGGTAGATAAGGCAGGAAATAGACTTCACTTTAATGCGGAAAATCTCGCCTATGATAGTTATGATAACACTGCCTACCGCCTCTATGGCGATAGGCTATCAAAGGTGTAAAATGCCTATCCCCACACTCCAAAATACACATATTGCTATTATTGGCTTGGGCTATGTGGGTTTGCCTTTAGCTGTGGCTTTCAGCAAAGCTTATCCCACCATTGGCTTTGATATAGATAAATCACGGATTGATGAGCTAGATTCTGCTTTTGATAGCACACAGCAAGTAAGCAAACAAGAGCTACAAAACTCTCCAAATCTTAGCTTCACGCATAATCTCTCACACATCGCACACGCAAATATTTATATTATTTGTGTGCCTACACCCATTACAGAGAATAAAACGCCAAATCTCTCCGCCCTACTTCACGCAAGTGAGCTTGTAGGCAAGGTGCTACAAAAAGGTAATATCGTTATTTATGAATCTACCACCTACCCTACCTGCACGGAAAATGAATGCAAAAACGCCTTAGAAAAAAGCTCAAATCTAGTTTTCAACACTGATTTTTACCTTGGCTACTCGCCTGAACGCATTAATCCAAGCGATAGCTCCCATACACTCACGCAGATTCAAAAAATCACTTCAGGTAGCACACAAGAGGTAGCTGCTTTCATTGATAGCCTTTATGGCTCAATTATCACAGCTGGGACTTTTTGCGTCTCATCAATCAAAACGGCTGAAATGACAAAAATCATAGAAAATGCTCAACGCGATTTAAACATTGCATTCATCAATGAAATGTATATGATTTGCGATGCCCTGCAAATTGACGCCCTAGAAGTGCTTGAAGCGGCAAAAACAAAATGGAATTTTCTCCCTTTCACACCCGGACTTGTTGGGGGGCATTGCATAAGTGTAGATCCCTACTATCTCACACATAAGCTTAATAGCATTGGTTATCACCCACAAGTGATTAGCTCTGGGCGATTGATTAATGATACTATGCCACATTTTATAGCACATAAAATAATCAAGCTTATGCTACAAAGCAACATTGAGATTCTCAATGCAAAAGTTTTAATCCTTGGCATTACCTTTAAGCAAAATTGCCCCGATATACGAAACTCCAAAGTCCCTATTGTCAAAAAAGAACTAGAATCTTTTGGCGTAAAGGTAAGTGTGTATGACCCTATGGCAAACAAACAAGAGGTGCAAAAAATGTATCACATCTCACTTTTAGATGAGCTTCCTTTAGCCTATTTTGACTGCATTTTTCTAGCCGTAGCTCACGATAAGCTACTCTGTCTTAATCGCAAAAAGTTAGGCAAAGCAAAATCTGTATATTACACACTCACATCTCATAAACTAGATTCATAAAAACGCATACATAAAAAGATGAAAAAGCTTCCACCCACGCAGTGTAAAGCGATATAAGCCACCCTAAAACGCATAGCCAAAACACACAATAACAAAAAAGCTACCAAAAGCCAAGTAGGCGTATAAAACTCAATAGAATCTAGCTCTAATCCCATAGCCCATTGCAACAAAACATCACATAGCCAACCAAATCCCAAAATATGAGCCAAAAGCATACAGGGAAAAAAGACCACAAAAAGCAGACTTAAAGGAATACTAAAAAGATTTAAAGGTGTAAAATAAGGGAAAAACCAATGCACTAAGATAAGCATATCAAGGAAAATCAGTGTATTAAACCACAAAGGTAAAAAGAGAAATTTTTTCATAATTCCACCTTCTTGCCACTCAAACTTGCTAAACTTTATAAACAAATAGATAAAAAACACTCCGCTAATAGATAGCCCAAACCCTACACTAAAAATTAAACGCGGAAATAAAGCCAAGCACAAAGCCACAGCTACAAAAAGTAGCCTAAAGCTCAGTAAATTTATCCCACTAAAAATAGCTACAAATGCACACACACTCATCACATACGCACGCAGAAATGATGGAGAAAAATCAAGCACAAACAAATAAGCAAGTAGCACCCCACAAAGCAAGATTCCAATATCAAAATACTTATTGCGATAACTCACAAATCTATGAAACCTCCCATACACAAAGCCCAAAAGCCCACCAACCACAAGACTTAAGATTCCAAGATGAAAGCCACTAATGGCAATAAGATGTGCCACTCCTAGCTTATTACTCAAATCCCTCCAAATATAGGGCAAAAAATCTGCCAAAAAGAGCGTTTTATACAAAGAAGCAATAAGCGGCTCATTATGTTGAGCTTCTATATATACCCTAAAACTCCGCCTATAATCAGAATCTGCCAAAAGGCTAATGCGATAGGAAACAAAAAAACAGCTTTTTAAATACTCCACAAAGGAGCATTCAAGCCTTTTACCATAGATTCTCACAAACCTATGACTGATATCCCTAATATCTTCCTTGCTTGTTGTATAGAAAATCTCGCCCTTGTTGCTTTTAAGTTTTAAAACTTGATAGCTTGAATCATTCTTATGCTTTGTGTATTGAGCAATGACTTGAGCGTAAATCTCTTGGGTATCTTGTGGGGCAATATAGGCACGATATGCACTATATTCTAAAAGCATATTCCCCACAAAAAGAGCCAAACACAGCCCCACAAATACCAAAAATTCTCTTTTTGTATGTAAAATCTCCACTGCCAAAGGAGAATGCGTAGAGTGAGCTTTTCTATTCACTTTTTAAAAAACATTAGGCATATCAAAGTTAGAATCTGTGGAGCTTTGAGATGATGTGCTTTTCTCCATACCTTGTAAAAAATCCACACCATCAATACGTGTTTGTGTCATCTCGTGGCTGTTTTCTTCAGGCTTATCCTCAAAACGTGTGAATTTTTTATTAAACTGAATCTCCACATTGCCAATCTCACCATTGCGATTTTTAGCGATAATAATCTCGGCTGGTTCAACCTCACGCTCGGTATGTTCGGGCTTAAAGTCCTTTTCCTTACCCTCTTTTTTAAGTCTTGCATATCGCTCCTTATCCGCCCTTCTAGCATACACATCATCACGATACAAAAACAAAATCACATCAGCATCTTGCTCTATTGCTCCAGAATCTCGCAAATCCGAAAGAATAGGACGCTTATCATCGCGAGATTCTACAAGGCGATTGAGCTGAGAAAGGGCGATAATAGGCATTGAAAGCTCCCGTGCTAACATCTTCAGTCCGCGTGAAATCTCGGATACTTCAGCTTGTTTGCCAAGCTCCCCCTTGCCACCATTCATAAGCTGCAAATAATCAATGATGGCCACGCTAATTTCAGGGTGTTGTTTTTTAAGCCTACGCAGCCGCCCTTTGAGTTGAGCGATACTAAGAGATGAGGCATCTACAATCTGCAAAGGCTGACTTGCTAGTTTATCCACCACGCTACTTAGCTCACTTATCTCATTTTCAGTAAGATTTGCTCTGCGGAGATTCTGCAAAGGGATTGATGCCTTTGCACTTAGCATTCTCATACCTAGTTGCAAATATGGCATCTCAAGGCTAAAAATCACAACGCCCTTATTGTTATCTAAAATATGTTGAGCAAGATTGAGCACAAAAGTAGTCTTTCCCATAGATGGGCGCGCACCTATGATAATCAAATCACCATCATTAAAGCCTGTGGTGAAGTGATTAAGCTTTTTAAAGCCTGTATCAAGCCCGGTTACAATGAGATTGCCACGATTTTTAAGCTCTATAATGTAATCCATCACACCATTAGCAACCTGCTGTGCGTCATACACATCATCATTTGCTTTTCCCAAACTCATATCGCTTAGCTTTTTACTCACTTCATCAACAATCTCTTCCACACTTTGATTATTATCAAGCGATTTTTCACGCAAAAGATTAGCCAAAGAGTGCATTTCACGCTTGATACTCGCCTCTTTTATCTCATTAATATACGCTTCAATATTAGCAATAGGATTAATAGCTTGAATCTCAAGTAGCTCCTCTTGCGTGATTTTTTTATTTGCAGGTTTTTTAGCAAGGATAAATTCACTATCAATAGGCAGATTCTCTTTATTCAAAACCTCACACATTGCAAAAATATCCCTATGCACAGGATGTAAAAAATCTTTCGGGCTTAGCTCCGCGGCAATCTCTTCAAACTTTTCAGGCGAGAAAAAAATAGATGAAAGCACAATTTTTTCAATCATAATAATCGTTTCTTGCATACACAATCCTTATCAATTTGAATGCGAGAATCCTACACTTTTTTGAATTAAAAAGTGTTTTATTTTCTACCTTCCTGCTTCCACATTAAAGTAAAACAACTTCCCTTACCTTGTTCGCTCTGCACCTCTATATCTATGCCATACTCATCGCAGATTCTCTTAATGAGCGTTAGCCCTATGCCAAAGCCCCCTTGATAGTCATTGCACCGCACATATCGCTCAAAGATTCTTTCCTTATCACAATCTGCCATACCACAGCCACTATCACTAATACTTAAAACCCCTTCTTTTAGTCTTATATCAATCTCACCGCCCTTTTTATTGTATTTAATAGCATTGCTTAAAAGATTGTCAAGCACACAGCTCATCTTTTCCGCACTTGCAAAAATATAGCTCGGCATAAGGGTGCTTTGCACTCGCAAAGCCTTTTGCTCAAAAAATGGTGAAAAATATTCTAACCGCTCCTGCAATAAAGTATGCAGGGCAAGATTCTCACACTTATGATTTACACTATGAGGGAAGTTATATGCCACAAGAATCTTATAAATATGACTTAGACTTTTAGAAGCAAGTTTAATACGCTCTATCTTTTGGGATTGTGCAGGGGTGAGATTATCAAGTGGAAGCGTCTCTATACTCATTAGGATAATGCTTAGAGGTGTATTGATCTCGTGAGTAGAATCTTTAATAAACGCATTTAAAGCATTGATCCGCTGCTGCATAGGCTTTAATGAAAGTTTGACTAAAAAATACGCCACCACACCCACCACAAAAAGTGAAAGCAAAAAATACGCAATCATTTTAATACGCAAAAAAAACATTTGAGATTCCAAAGAAGTATCTTGTATAAAAATTTTATATCTCGCATTATCGCGGTATTTTGATACAAGATTCTTCTTACTCTTATGGGCTTTTGGAATCTTCTCGTGCATTGAAGGCTCAATAATCACATATTCCCCACGCATAGCAAAGCCCTCTTCTATCTCGCTTTGAGTAAGCTCTATATGCAAGGTATCATACAGCAATGCACCTTTTTTATTGTAGATTCTAAGCGGTGTGCTTATCTCGCTTTGAATCTGAGCAAGTCCAGCTTTTACATCATCTTTATTGTTATGTAAAATCTCATACACTTCAAGGCTTATTTCACGCAGCTCGCTCACTTGCTGTGCTACCAAATGCCGCACTTCCTTAGCATAAGAAAACCAAAAAAACACGCATAAAAAAATGCCTGTTGTCCCCAAATATAGACTTAGAATCTTAATGATACTCTTTGCATTCTCGCTCAAGCTTTTACTCCACATTTGACCTATTTTCATTATAGCAATACCCCCTGCCACGCTGATTTACAATACTATCCTTACCTAGAATCTTACGCAGATTCTTCACATATGCGCGCAAACTCATCTCGCTTGGCTCTTGCTCATATTCCCACAAAGTGCTAAAAATCATCTCTTGGGAGACATAGCTCCCCTTATGTTGCAAGAGCAGTGAGAGCAAAAGACTCTCTTTTTGTGTCAAAGGCACAATGGCGTTATGCTCATCATAAAGCAGTTGCGTTAAGATTCCAAACTTCATACCATTATGCAGATTCACATATTCTGTATGCGTATGTGAAAAAGAGCGTTTGAGTAAAGTATGGATACGATATTGCAATTCCAAAAGCTCAAAGGGTTTTTTGAGATAGTCATCACACCCAGCTTTATAGCCATTTTGCAAATCATCAATCCTATCAAGCGAAGTGATAAAAATAGTCGGCGTGTTCTTTCCGCATTCCCTAAGCTCTTTTAGCATATCAAAGCCATTTGTATAAGGCACTTTTACATCAAAAAGCCACAAATCAAAGTGCTGCTCATAAGCGTAATTTAACGCATCTTTAGCATTATCACAAAGCTTGACATCATAGCCCTGCTCCTGTAAAAATTCCAACAGAATCTCACTTAGCACAAAGTCATCTTCTAGCAACAAAATCTTTGCTGACATCTTTTTACTTCCTTTTTACTTCCTTTTTACTTCCTTTTTGCACTTTTGCTTTTTGTCACACTCTCGCACTCCACCATTGCAAGATTAACATATAACAATCCACAAGAATAGAAACTTTTGCCTTTTTCCTTGTTTTTTTTTTTTTTTGTCATACTGAGCGACAGCGAAGTATCTCTTTTTCAAAATTCTAAGTTTTTGTTTTTTTTTTTCATAAGGGGGAGGGGTTTGAATTTGCAAGTGTGGGTTTGCTTCGCTACACGCGAAATCACCCCTCCCCCTTATATATCCCCCACCCGATAACGCTTTAAGTGGAGGCACTTCGTGCGATTTATTTTTACATACTTAAAGCTATACTTTAAGCATAAGTTAGCCTTGCCACCTTTCATCATCATTGCAAGGCAAATTTTTTATTTCTTTTTTGGCTCACAATGCTTTTTATCCTTGCATTCACCCTTACACGCTTTTAAATGCTTGTGCGGTGGCAATCCACTCTCTTTTAGCTCTTTTTCACTCATCTTTTCCACACGCTTTTTCATTGCCTCGTGCGTAGCCCTCTTATACTCGCGGTATTGCTTCACGCTCATATTTTCAGTAGCCTTTTCATATTGAGCTTTGAGCTTTTCTCTAAAGTCTTTTGCCTCTTTTTCACTTTTAGCCTTCATTCGCTTTGCTATCTCAAGCTCATAATCAGCAAATTCTTCAACCTTAACTACACCAGAAAGTGAGATAAGCTCCTTATCACTTTTCTTGCTAAAGTCCGCTGCATTAGCATACATCAAACCGCCAAAAGCCACAGCCAACACACATATTCTAAGTTTCATCACAAACTCCTTAAGATAAATTTGTCCCTTACAGACACGCGAAGTTTATACTTTTAAAATGAAATCAAAGTGAAGTGAAAAATTCTTTATACAATAGATTCACACACGCTGCCAAAGACACGCACACCACAAGGGGCTTTATAATCTTCACTCCATAGCCAATAGCCACTCTTGAGCCTAGACTTGCCCCTGCAAACTGCCCCAATGCCATACATAAACCCACAATCCACAAAATATGCCCCCCAAAGGCAAAGACAAGCATTGAAGCAAGATTTGTAGCAAAATTAAAAAGTTTCGCGTTTGCCAAAGCTTGAAGCAGCCCAAATCCCCCCAATGCAATAAGAGCAAGCATTAAAAACGAGCCAGTCCCCGGACCAAAAAAGCCATCATAAAAGCCAATCATTCCTAGCACAAAGCCAAGCCCCACACTGCCTAGCACCGCTTTGCTAGAATCTTGCGTGATTTTTGGTGAAAATAGAAAGTAAAAAGCAAAAATAATGAGTAAAAACGGGATACATTTACGCAAAAAATCACTCTCAAAAAGCCCCACACATACGCTCCCAAGCATAGAGCTAATAAAGACAACACACACAAAGCCAACACTTCCTTTTAAATCAATATGTCCTCTTTTGTAAAAATGTAAGCTCGCCCCAAAGCTCCCAAAACAGCTTTGAAACTTATTTGTCCCTAGGGCTTGAAGCGGTGGGATTCCAGCAAAAAGCAGGGCAGGGATAGTTATCATTCCACCCCCTCCAGCTATAGAATCTACAAATCCCGCCACAAATGCCGCCAAAATAAGAAAGCAAACCATACCTGCACTTATATCCATACCAAAATCAAATGCCATAGAAAAATCCTAAGAAAAAATATGAGAAAAGCAGTATTATAAGCCTAAAGTGCTAAATGTGATATGAAACTTTAAAATAAAAGGAAGTAAAACAAAAGATATGAGAAAAAGCAAAAGGTGTCAAGCGACACCTTTTGAAGCATAATCAAAGGATTAGAAATCCCATTTGATTCTAGCAGCAGCGATAACGCCTGTTTCTTTACCGCTAAAATTACTAATCGCTACTGCATTTTTGTTGCTTTCTATCGTT
The DNA here is from genome assembly GCA_963559865.1 of uncultured Helicobacter sp. Classification (GTDB taxonomy): domain Bacteria; phylum Campylobacterota; class Campylobacteria; order Campylobacterales; family Helicobacteraceae; genus Helicobacter_C. The sequence goes on along the minus strand of CAUWMC010000001.1, from coordinate 263,302 downwards.
TGATAGAAGCTTACTTGTGGAGCAAAAGTAAAGTTTGAGCTAACTTTGTAAGGCAACTGAATAAATGCTGAATAGCCTTGAATGAAGCTATCTTTCAAATCACTTCCTGCTTGAGCTTTTTGATTTGCTCCACCAAATGTCGCTTGATACCCAGCACCCAAAATAACACTCATATCATCAGAAAGCTTAGAGCCAATCTCAAGTCTTGCACCCGCTCTTTGTGCATCAAGTCCAACTGCCGTATCCAAAGTTTTATCGTGTGCATAGCCACCATAGCTAAATGTCGTGCTTTGCTCACCATAAAGATGTCCATTTTTACCATAATGTGCCATTGCAGAGATAAACATACCACCAAAAGACTGCTTCACCCCTAGCCAAGCGTGATATGCACTTGTGCCTTCAGGAGCTTTAGTATCAATCGTTGCGGAATTATAGTATTTATAAGTCGCTGCTACTTTAAAAGTAGGTTTGCCCTTATCATCATTGATGGTGTAGCTTGCAGCGATACGAGGAGATTCTTGATTTGGTCCAACAGTATTATTTTGGACATTTCTTCCAGCACCCACTTTATCTTCAACAAGTGCTAGGCTTAGTCCAGCTACATTATATTGAATCTGAATCTTTCTACTTCCCGTAGCGATACCACCGAAACCTTGAGAACCATTATCATTGTTAAAGAAGTCATTTGTGAAGCCATTATCAATTGTTGGGGTATTTGTCTTACCAAAGAGGAATGTTCCAGCTGAAGTTGTGTAAGATCCCCAATATTGTCTCCAGCCCGTGCTACTAGCTTGTCCATCAACGCCCGGCTCTACTGCACCCCACTCTACATTAGCTTTAAACTTATCTTTTTGGAATTTCACACCAAATTGTGAGTTATTTTGAATCCCAATAAGGTATCCAGCATCAGCTCCAGCCTTGCCACTTTCACCATAGCCTACATAACCACGGATTGATCCATATACATCAACTTTCACGCCATTCTCATCGTTGTTATATACTTCAAAAGCCATTGCTGGCAACACAAGAAGAGCTGATAAAGCACTGCTTACAACTATCTTTTTCATTCAAAACCTCCATTACGAGTTGTCTAAGATTATAGTTCAAGTTTGAACTAGTGGCATTATCATTAGAAAATGTATAAAATGTCAAGGCTAAATGTAAAATTTATGTAAAATATGGGGAATATCCCCACAAATTTAGCATTTTTGTTTAAAAAGTTAAACAAAAAGAGACCAAACGCATTAAGGCTGATTCAAAAGCTGCATAAACTCTGCACGAGTTTTAGAATCTTTCTTAAACAACCCTCGCAATGCAGAAGTGATAATATGCGATTGTCTTTGTTTGCCTCGCATTTCAAGGCACAAATGCCTTGCCTCACATACCACTATTACACCCTTAGGGCTTAGCTCACTCATCAGTGCATTGGCAATTTGAGCTGTAAGCTGCTCTTGAATCTGCAAACGATGTGTGAAAACTTCCGCCAGTCGTGCCAAGCCACTAATCCCCACAAGCTTAGAATCCGGAATATAACCAATGGATATAAAGCCAAAAAAAGGCAAAAGATGATGTTCGCACATAGAGTAAAATGGCAGCTTTTTAAGCATAATCATCTCATCACACACGCCATCTTCAAAGACACTACCTAACGCCTCTTTGGGACTTTGAGTGTATCCATCTAGCATTTCTGCAAAGCTTTTAGCAATACGCTTAGGTGTGTCCTCTATCCCTTCTCGTTGTGAATCTTCCCCCACAAACGCGCATAAAGATTCAAAAAACGCCTTTGAACTTTGCTCTAGGGTTTGTTCTTGTGGTGTTTGCATTTGACACTCCTTTAAAAGTTAAAATGGATTAATGCGATGTGGCTGTAAGAATCTGCGTGAGATTTTAAGCCTTTGTCATTTTGAGGCGTAGCCGAAGTATCTTTGTTTTGTATTGTGGATTCTACTTGAGATTTTAAGTTTTTGTCATTTTGAGCCTTTAAAAAAGGCGAAAAATCTCTTTTGGATTCTATGCGAGATACTTCGCAAAGCTTAGTATGACAAGGGGTAGAATCCATATTTTCTTTTTCATAAAATAAGGTTGTGTGAGATTGTGTTTCTTTATTTTCTTTTCGCAAAAAAGGGTTTATCCCCCTCCTCTCCCCCTTAACCCCAAAAAAGTCTCCGCTTTTTTGGCAATCAAGGGGGAAGCCTCGCTTATCCCTCTCTAGCTTCAAATCGGCGGTGGCACTACTGCCACCTTGAATCCGATTTTCCGCACCACGAGAGGGGCGAGATTCTGTATTGCTAGAATCCGAAATTTTAGTATCTTGCTTAGAGTTTAAATTATGAGATTCTATTTGGCATTCTAAGGATTGAGATGAGAAAACCAGCGAAGCGGTGCAAGGCGAAGCCACAGCAGGTTTCTTTAGTAAATTAGCGTTTTTGCGTGGGACGGGTTTGACTTCGTCTGCACCAAGTGAGCCAACAAGAAGCTTACTAGAGGTAAGTGCCGCAGTTGGCGAACGCAGAATCGCCGATTTATCGCTCAATACTGAATGCCCCAAAAAGTCGCCACAAGCTGAATGCCCTATACACATTTCAAAATCTCTGTCCCAACAATGATTTAATACGATTTTGTATGCTAGGGTGAGTGCTTAGAATCTCGCTTGTATCAAAAAGATACGCATTTGCACGCGTGGGGTTTGGCTCTATGTAAGTGTTTTGAGCATAATCTTGGCTAATCTTTTGTAACGCCCTAATCATCGGCTCACTATCCCTCATCAAATACGCCGCACCAGAATCCGCCATATACTCGCGGTTGCGAGAGATAAACAAACTTAGCACCATTGTAAGCAAAGGCAAAATAAACTGCAACACAAGCAAAATATTCCTAGCCACACGCGCCCCTTGAGAGTTTGAGCTACTAAAATAAAAGGCAAAGATATTCACACCCAAAAGCATAATGTTGCTTAAAATCCCCACACACATTGTAAGCCTCACATCGCCGTGCCGTATATGGCTTAGCTCGTGGGCGATGACGGCTTTTAACTCATCTTCTTTGAGTCGCTCTAAAAGTGTGGAAGTGATAGCAATCATAGAGTTTTTTTCATTCCACCCACTTGCAAAGGCATTCATATATGGAGCTTCTATGATATATAACGCTGGTTCAAAAGGGCAATTCGCACTTTTAAGCAAATCGCTAAAAACACCATAGAGTGTGGATTCTCTGCGGGAAAGCACGAGGTTTGGATTTATGCGTTTATATTCATTGCCGCTAAGCATAATGCGTGAAAACTGCCCCACACTATACATAATCACGCCAAATGCCACAGCACCCATTATAAAAGTGATAAGGGGGAATTCCTGTAATGTGAGTAAGAGATAGAATCCCTCCTGCAAACTCTCGCTATTTAGCCGAATAATATCCGCCAACAGCCCGATAAAAACAAAAATGGCAATATACACGCATAAAACAGCGTAGGTTTTAAGCTGATTTTGTCTAATAATGCGTTCAAAACGAGAATCCATAAGCTCACTTGAATCCATATTTGCCTCCTTTGCTTAAGTCATTTATTAAGCGATATTATGGCAAAGTTTTGCTAATTTATCCCACACAAGCAAAAATCAAGGAGATATTATGGAAAAATCAAAAGCAGTATTTGAAAATGAACTCACACAGATTTATGAGCTTAGTCAGCTTCAAAGTAAAGAGATTTATACATTTTTTGACGCTATAACACAGCAAGATTCACCCAAATACAAGCTACTTTGCGATTTGAGTAAGCAATGTGAGCTTAAGCCTACTCAATCTACACTTATGGCTTTGTGTGAGCGTATTATTAACTTGCGAGAAGATAAAATCGTGCAGATTTTACAAACGCAATATGCGGAGAACGAAAACAAACAAGATAAGATTGACAAAGCACGATATATGCTCCTTAGCTTTGTGATGAGATTCTATCAAGCCCAGTTTGAAAGCCTTTTACAAAGCATAGAGCAAAAGAGGCTTTTAAGTGCATTTTATAGGGAGATTTTATATAGCACACATCGCGTTGGACTTGCGATGAATGACTTTTTTGTATCGTGGCAAAGGGTGCTACTTGATGGGATAAATAGGAATTTTGAACAAACATATAGCTTCGTAAAATCTCCCACAAACCTAGATTCTACACAAGATACTAATGGGAATACTGCGGAAATATCTTGTGATGATTTTTTGGGTTGTCAAGGTGGAGGCGAAGGGAGTGGCTCAAATGCAAATGACCAAGCCAACACCGCAGACTCCCACAAAAGCACGCAAGAGATAAGGCAGATTCTAGAATCTAGCCTTGATAGAGATAAAAATGGTGTGTTTGTTGGGAGGTGCTACTCTATCCCGCTGCAAGTTGGTGCAAAGTTTATCTCACAGCCCTATGTCAAGGCATTCCCACAAGAAGTGGAGCGTATTATTGCAGCTTTAGAGCAAAGCATTGCACATCTTAACTTGCTTGAAGATTCTATCTATCAGGCAAAAGAGGCTTATATTGCCTATTTTGAGGCACTTATAAAAGCGTGGGGAGAGAGTGAGAGTAAAAATCTTATTCAGCGATGGCAGGAAGTGGATTTAGCGTGGATGGCTATCAAAACGCCTTTGCAAATCGCCCACCCCTTTGAATATTATGAGGATATTTATCGCCATAGTGTCGCACCTGAATGGGATTTGCGTTTGCAAAATATGAACAATGAGACACAAAGCTATGCAAAGAATCTTGTGGGGGCAATGTTTCAAACCCTAAACCAAGAGCTAGAGCTAGATTCTATGCTTTATAATGCCATTACCTATGCTTTGGAGCAAACACATCTATATAACTCGCTGCCACTTTTATACTATGGGGCAGAGAATAATGGACTATTTTCCGCACAAGTGGTGCCAAATGATGAGACAATCTCTAGTCAAAGGGGCAAAAAAATCTTTGCTTTCCCAGATAGAATTATCGCTCAAGCCAAAGCCAAACCGCAGATGAAAATTAATGTAGAATTTTTTGGCAAAGAGCTTTTGGATCAATGGCGTGAGATTTTATTTCATAATGAAAGGCTTTGGCACTTTGTATATGACATTAGCACGAATGGACACGAATTTGGGCATATTCTGTGGGTGGATTGGCAGAGTGAGGGGCTTATGAATCTTGATGGAGAGTTTAAGAATATAGAAGAATTTAAAGCTACTTGCGGTGGGCTTGTAGGGTGGTTTTTACATTATGAAAAAGCAAAGCAAAAGGCTGTAAATATAGGGCAAGATATACAAGATTCTACGGGGATTTTTGCGTATGAAAAAAGTTTAGGAGGAATGGAAAAGGTTTTAGAATCTTTACTTGAAGACCACATCAGGCGTTGTGTTGGACTTATGGCGTGGAGGGAGAGCTTGGAAGTTCGGGCATATTATTGCGAGGGATTATTGCATTTGAGTGGGTTATTTCAAAGCGGGGTATTAAGCTTTGATAAGGCACAAACACCGCATTTGCAGATTCACAAAGAGCATTACCCTAAGCTCATAGCGTGGTATCAGCACACTTATAAATCCCTTGCCAACCACTATATACAAAAGCTTCCGGCAAATGCGTGGCTTAAGACTTACATAAACAACAATGGCTATCACGCTTTGAATCCACAAGTTAGAGAGTTTGCTGACTTTTATTGGGAGCGATACAAAAGCATTGGGAATGAGATTTACACACCTTTGTAATGCTTAGAATCTCACGCAAACTCCGCAACTTGTCATACTGAAGCGTTAGCTGAAGTATCTTACAAGGAATCTAACAAAGATATTTCGCCTTTTTCAAAGGCTCGCACGAGCAAAGCTCTTGCCCACACTTGCAAATATGACAAAGGCTTAAAATCTCAAAGTAGATTCTAGCTACACAAACAAAAGCCTAGAATCTCACACAAAGCTTCAATAAGCTAAGATTCAACAACAAAAGCATAAACCTAGCCCTTAAGCTCCACTGCCCTTGCAAGAAGCACATTTTTAGAATCTTCCACCCTTCCACTCACAATCTCATCAAGCAATATCCGCAAGATTCTGCCAATGTCTTTTCCCACAAAGCCCAATGCCCTTAAGTCATCGCCATTGATACACAGCTCTTTGAGACTTAAAGGCAATGTAGAATCTAGCACCTGTTCCACATTTTTTTTAAACTCTTTTAGCCCCTGTTCATCTACAACAACACTCTTAAGCCTTATCATATCACGCAAAATCCGCTCTCCACTCAGCCATTCACGCCCGCTCTCTCGCCCACCAAGAGCAATAATGTGCCTTGCTATCTCATCTTTACTTGCCTTAAGTGGTATCTCACACGCTTTTAGAATCTCCACAATATGCCGCCTTGTTTTATTATCAAACTTTAAAGATTGTAAGAGTGCTTCTACTCTCTCCCTTTGACACACTTGAGCTAAAAATAAAGCCCATACAAGCGTGTGAGATTCTGCATTTTGCGGCAATCTTACTTCCAGCCCTTCAAAGCTTATCATTCCGCCAAGTGCCACACAAAGCACATCACTATACTCACGCACAATTTTTTGAGCTGCCCTCCCGCATAGAAGTTTTGTCAGCTCATCTCTTATGCGTTCTTTGGAGATATAGCATAGATTCTTAGCACATTCTCGCAATGCAGAATCTGTATGAAATTCTATCTCAAAGCCTAAAGTTGCAGCAAAACGCAACGCACGCAAGATTCTTAAAGCATCTTCATCAAAACGCAAAACAGCCTCTCCTACACATACAATTTTGCGATTGATAATATCATTCACCCCACCCACTTCATCAATAAGCCCACTATGTGGAGCAAAAGCTAGGGCATTCATCGTAAAATCCCGCCTTTGCAAATCCTGCTTCAACTCAAGGGTGAATCTCACGCTATCCGGGGCGCGTTTATTACTATAAGTCCCCTCTATGCGAAAGGTGCTAACCTCATACATTACATTATCATACATAACACTTATCGTGCCGTGCTTTAAGCCGGTGGGGATTGTGCGGGGAAAGAGCCTTGCCACTTCACTAGGTAAAGCAGAAGTGGCAATATCATAATCACTTGGTAGATTTTGAGACTTCACATCGCTTTTGGCATTGCCTTGAGATTCTAAAGTATGTAAAATCATATCACGCACACACCCACCGACAATATACGCCTCATATCCGTGCGATTGCAGGTGATGAAGGATAAATTGCACACCTTTTGGTAAAGATGGGGAGAATGTTTTGGGATTAAAGCAAGATTCTAGCATTGCCTATATTCTAAACTAGATTCTATACTAGATGATTTTGCCATTTTCTAGCCCTTTTCTTAGACGCAATAGCCCAAAACGCAAAATCAAACGCCGAATGCAAGGCACAAACATAAAAGGATACCGCACATAATGGCGAAACAAAGTTTTTAAAATAAGCATTCTAGCCTTTGCTCTATATGCTTTATGCAGGGCGTTGTGAGCGTTGTGAATCTTATCGGCAGAATGCAGAGCATTTATATCACAGGCATTTAGAATATGGGCTAGAATCCTAGAGCTATTCATCGCTCCGCTTATGCCTTCCAGCGTGCTTGCATTAATAAACCCAGCTGCCTCACCGATTAAAAACACACCACTATGCCCTAAGACAAAATCCTTGAATCTCGTGGGTTGCAGCACTAAACACGCCTCCTTTTTGAGCGGCTTTCCAAAAATAAAGCCTAAAGTGCTAAGTCGCTCTATCTGTGTGCGAAATCGCTCTTGGCAATTTGCGTGTGGATACGCCCCACCGAAAATAAAATAACCATTTTTTGACATACTCCAGCTATAACTTGGCGTGAGCTGCTTATCAAACACACAAGAAAGCATAGGGGCGTTATTTTCCTTATACCATTCTTGGATACATACAAGCGATTTGGTCTTTAGCTTTGGGTAGAGATAACGCCTAAGGTGGCTTTTTGCCCCATCTGCCCCAATGACAATTCTAGCCTTGCAGGTAAAATCTTGGGATATTTTTGAGTGTTTAGAATCTTGTTGCTTAAAATGAAGTGTGTAGATTCTATCCTCTTCTTGTTTTAGGCTTTTAAAATACGCATTATGAAATGTGGAGATATGACTAGGAATGCGTGATTTTTGCCATAAATCAAAGGCGTGTCGCTCCATATTGATATAACCCTTTTGGATATATGAGGCGTGAGAGTAGCCATAATCAATAGTATTGATGGCAAAGATTTGAGGCTCTACAAGCAAAGATGTAGGGAGATTTAGCCCTTGTGTGGCAAATGCTTTCTGCCCACCCTCGGATAGTAGCCCACCACAAGGCTTATGAAAGCTCTCATCAAAACAATCTCCGCTAGAATCTTTTTTATCAATAGCGATGACTTTGAGATGAGAATCTAAAAGCGAGGCGAGATTGCTCCCTGCTACGCCTAGACCGATTATAGCTATATCAAACTCCCCTAAATCACGCATTGCCTTTTCCTTTTGTAAAATCAAACTGCGGATTCTATCATAGTTTAATTAAATGTCTTTTTGCGAGTGAGCTAAATGCAGGGGGCTTAAATGTGAAAAATCAAAGCAGACTAAGCATTCTTCTCTTTGCCTTTGCCACATCAAGCAGTCCATTTTTTGCTCTAGCATTGAGTGAGCTAAAAATATCTTCTATCATTGTAGAATCTAGCCCATAATCACGCGGATTGCTTGAGATATGAAGTGTTTTAAAAAGATTTTTAATCCCTTGCTTATAAGGGCTTAAGATAGAATCTGCGTTTTTCTCACTGATACAATCTAGCAAAATCGGTAGAGTGAAGCTACACGCCAAGCCGTGTGGCACACCAAAACGCATTGTGATAGGATAGCTTATAGCGTGAGCTAGAGCCGTTTGTGTGTTTGAAAAGCTAAGGGCGGATTGCATACAAGCAAGGGCTAGATTTCTTCTAATCTGCGTTGTCTCTTTAGTGTTTTTCAGGGAGGTTTGCTTTTTGCTTGTGGATAAGCCCTTATGACTAGTCTCCGTGCAAAAAGCTTCACAACCCACAAAGTTGGCTAAAGATACTTCCGCAAAGTTGGCTATGCTGTTTATGCTTTTTGTAGCCCTGTCATTTTGAGTGCGTAAGCACGAAAAATCTTGTTTAGATTCTATGCTAGATATTTCGCTACGCTCAATATGACAATTTGTTGTAGAATCTAAAGAAGTTAGCATTTCATATAATAGCGGCAGATTCTCTAAAATCAACTCAATAGCTGCTTTTGCATATTGCGTAGAGATGGGGTTTGCATTTTTATTCCAAATGGATTCTATGGCGTGAGATAGGCTATCAAGCGCGGTATGAATGCTAAGGTTTAAAGGCAAGGATAGCAAAAGAGAGATGTCATAAAACGCTATTTGTGGGTATAAGCATTTATGCGATAAAGAGTATTTGATGTTTGCTTTGCTATCCCAAATAGTCGCCCATTGTGTCAGCTCACTGCCCGTCCCAGCCGTGCTAGGACAAGCAAAAAGTGGCAATGCCCTAGCTTCCCCCACAATCTCTAAGCTCCCATTGTTTGCCACAATCTCATTTTGCAAGGCAAAAAACTTCGCACTATCAAGCACACTCCCACCACCAAGTGCGATAACCACATCATAACACCCCTGAATCTTTGCTTTCGTGCTTTGCAGGGATTCTAACTGCGGATTTGGGCTTACAGAATCATAGATGATAATATTACTAAAAATCTTTGCGATATTTTGGGCTAAGTTTGCTCTCTTAGATTCGGCAGGATTGGAATCTAAAATTTGAGATACTAGCTCACGCTCAGTATGACAAGCATTAGAATCTTGATTGGCGGATTCTGTATTGTTAGAATCCGCAATTCTAGCATCTTGGATAAGACTTATAGTATTAGAATCTTGGCATTCTAAGATTGTGGTGCTAGTTTGGTGGTTGTCAAAAAAATCGCGATTGAGCTTACTTGAAGTAAGTGATTGAGCGATTTTTGAAGACTCCGCCGAAATAGTGCCACAAGCTGAATGCCTATTAAAGCTTTTAGAAGTTACTAGCAATATTCTTTTTTCGGCTAACCCATTTTCCGCTAGATTCTGTAAAGACTCTAAAATATCCACATCAAAGTGGATTTGCACAGGATTATAATAACTAAAACTCATCGCTATTCCCCCGTATATACTCACTTAGTCTTTGAGCCACTTCTTGTGGTGTAACCTTTGGTCGTCCTAAATTCTCTTTAGAACCTTTTTGGATTTTAAGGTAGATAAACCACGCCCCTTTTTTGGATTCTGTATTGTTAGAATATGCTTGAGATTTTGTATTGCTAGAATCTATATCGTTAGAAACTTGATTTGTAGATTTTGCTTGAGATTCTAAGTTGTTAGAATCTATTTGGCATTCTAAGGATTGAGATGAAGCTTGTGGGTTGTGAGAAAAATCGCAAGGGAGTTTATTAGACATAAATGACCGCAGCGATTTTTCGCTACTCCCGCAAGATTCGCTCAATACTGAATGCCCACTCAAAAATAATCTAATATAACCTTCAAACTCTTCTAAACTCTCTGCTATATACACATTCACATACCCACACGATTTAGCAATATTCGCAAAATCTACAAAAGGTGAAAGATTAAACTGCCCACCTGTGCTATCGTGGCTTTCATTATCAAGCAAAATATGGCAAAAATTATCCTTATCCCTTGTGTAATACGCATTTGTGCTTAATGCTCCAAGTCGCATAAGCAGGGCAGAATCACCATCTATGGCAATGACTTTTTGCTTGCTTTTTAACGCAATGCCAAGTGAGAGAGAACTCACACAGCCCATAGAGCCGACCATATAAAGCTGATTTGGACTATCTTCTATCTCATAAAGCTCCCTTCCGCATTTACCTGTGGTAGCAAGTAATAAGGCTTTAGAATCTTTTGCTAGAGCGTGTAAGACACTCAAGGCTTCTAGGCGTGTAGGCATTGTGTTTGCAGGTTGGGTGGGTTTAGAATCTGTGTTGTTAGAATCTACTTGAGATTCTAAGCCTTTGTCATTTTGAGCTAAATCTACTTGAGATTCTAGAATCTTGTCATTTTGAGCCTTTAAAAAAGGCGAAAAATCTCTTTTAGATTCTATGTGAGATACTTCGCCTAAAGGCTCAGTATGACAAGGGGTGGAATGGGCTTGGGATTCTAGGCTCACAGAATCCACAATTCTAGTGTCTTGGTTAGGGTTTGAAAGATTCGATTCTATTTGGCATTCTAAGATTGTGGATGAATTTTTGGGGTTATGCAAGGTAAGCGAATGAGGCGTATTAAACATACGCCGCAGTGAAGTGGGCGCAGCATTTCCCAAAAAGTCGCCACAAGCTGAATGCCTACTTGCAAGAGCAACCTTAGAAAAAGTCTTATCTCTCACAATAAAGAAAAAACTCTCTCCCTTTTCTAGCCATTCCAAAGCCTCTTGCACTTGCATTTTAGCCCTATCCATATTTGAATCTAAAAAGGCATATTGAATCTCGCAAGTCTCTAGCAATTTATCAGTGATAACGCCTAATAACTCGTGCTGTGGTTCATCTGTATTCTTACCGCTAGAATCCCTTTCACCACGCAAGGACACAAAGCCTAGAATTGGAATCTTAAAAGTATAGTTAAGACTTGTTAGGGGGCTTAGGGCGTTAGAGAGACCGCTATTTTGCATTAGCACTATGCCGTAACTATGGGGCGTTGGCTCTTTGGTGCTTTTGCGGGGCAATTCAGCTTGTGGCGATAAATGCGGGGGCTGCGAAAAATCTCTGCGGTCATTACCCCTTAGGTAACTCCCTTGAGATTTTCCTTGCAACCCACATTTTTCACTCACAATCTTAGAATTGCTGGGGCTTTCTTCAGGACAACCACTAAAATCACTCAAAGATACTTCCGCCTGAGAGTCTTTATTGTTGGAATTAACTTGAGATTCTAAGCTTGTAGATTTTTCGCTACGCTCAAAATGACAAGGGGTAGAATCCACAATTCTAGTATTTACGGTGGTGCTTTGTAAGTTTTGTGTGAATTTGGTGGCAGGAGTTACCTTATGGGTAATGACTGCCTCCAAAGACGCACAATCTTGCGAATGATTACTCAAAGATGAATTGCCAGAATCTAAACGACGGCACAAACTTATCCCACTCGCAATCGCTACCGCATCACCCTCATTATTACTCATAATGAAACACTCACTATTAATCGCATAGTTAATAAGCGGTGCAAGATATGAGCAAGGCACACCGACAAAATCCCTTAACCCTACACTTTGTAAGTAATCGCCAAATTCTTGTGTGTCTAACATAATTTTCCTTTCTCTAAGTTTTAATTAAGGCAATACTCAAATTATCGCCTATGGGAAGCGTGTAAATCTCATCGCTAGATTCTGCGATAAACTCCATAACCGCCTCTCTCACGCCAACATAGCCTTGCGAAAAATATTCGTGGCAGAGTATCACACCACCACGCACCATTTTGGGATAAAAATACCTAAGCCCCGCTAAAATTGGCTCATACAAATCACAATCAAGATTCACAAAGCAAAATCTTTCATTCTCCAGCCCCACAGCACTTTGTGGAAACCAACCCTTTTTGATTGCACATCGCTCTTTATAGGGCATTTTACTTAGCACCAGCTCCACGCTTGTATTGGCAAAATGCTTTGCTCCAAGTGAGTGTGCCATAGTAGAATCTTTGCTTACATCGCTGTGAGTAAAGCCCTCAAAAGTATCAAACAAATACAAAGTTTTCTCTTGAAAACTTTCATTAATATATCTTGCAAAATCCCCTCTATACACACCAAGTTCAGCTACACTGCCCTCTAAATGTTGTGAGATTTTTGCAAAGTCCTGCAAAAATGCAATGCGTGCTTTTACGCTTAGATCAATATAGCCCACATCAATTTTTGCCTTTGGGATACCCATAGATTCTAACTGCTCGCTGATCTCATAAAGCCCCGTGAAAGTGCCCACAATTACCTTGTCAAAGTCTAGCTCCAGCAACTTGAGAGAGGGATATATACTTATACCCCCCCCCCGTGATTATGGGGCGTTGGCTTTTTAGTGCTTTTACTTGAGTTTGATTTTCGTGCTTTGGCACTACCGCTTAGGTAGCTTCTCGCACTCAAATCTGCACAACAAGCAAAATCATCAAAAAATCCTTCCGCCTTAGAGTCTGTATTGTCAAAATTACCTACAACAGAATCTTGTGTATTTTCAAAATAGATTCTCTGCCCTGCTTTTTGTGAGTCATTATCAATAAATGCAATAATCTCTACATTCTTATCTTGCATAAGATTTACACCAATGAGCCTGCCGCAGTTTCCTGCACCAAAAATGACAACCTTTTGCATATTTGCTCCTTAAAAGTAATTTGTGTTCTATCTACCAAGCAATAGACAGAATCCAAATTACAAAATTTATAGAATCTGCCCCTTAGATTCTGTGTTGCTCATATTTTGTTTTGAGTAATTTTAGAAATAGAATCTAGCAATTCTAAGATTGTGAGTGAATTTTTGGGGTTATGCAAGGTAAGTGAATGAGGCGATGTAGCCGTAGGCGAAATCCACACTTGCAAATTAAACATACGCCGCAGTGAAGTGGGCGCAGCATTCCCCGAAAAGTCGCCACAAGCTGAATTGCCAAAACGCAAAACATTTAAATTGTCCCCGGTATAAGTGAGAGAATCTCCTTCACACTCATACAAGAAGATTCCATCTCTTTACTTCTATCAAACTCTAAAATCCCTTGTGCTACCTTTTGCATTGCTACAAATGAGGCTCTAAGCAAGTGATTAGCATAAATGATAATGTTTGCTCCAGCTTCTCCTAGCTCTTTTGCAGTGATTTCATTAAAGCTTGTAGGCACGACTACCACAGGCGTTTTACTATCTTTCTCTCTAAAGGCTTTGAGAAAAGCTAATACTTCATCAGGGGACTTTTGCCGTGAATGTATCATTATGCCATCTGCCCCAGCGTTAATATAGGCAAAAGCCCGTTTCAGTGCGTCTTCTTGCCCTTTGTCTAAGATTAAAGATTCAATACGCGCGATAATCATAAAATCCTGTGTAATCTGTGCGTTTTTCCCTGCTCTAATCTTGTCGCAAAAGACTTCAATGTCTTCTTGGGTTTGTTCTACATCATTGCCTAAAAGTGAGTTTTTCTTTAATCCCGTTTTATCTTCAATGATGACCGCGGACACACCTGTTCGCTCCAAACTTCTTACAGAAAAGACAAAATGCTCTATCTTGCCACCTGTGTCAGCATCATAAATCAAAGGCTTTGAGGTAACCTCAAAGATTTCATTAATGGTATTTAAGCGACTTGTTAGCTCCACTGCTTCAATGTCTGGCTTACCCCTGCTTGTGCTATCTGTAAGGCTAGAACTCCAGAATCCATCAAACTCTAGCTTTTTCCCATTAGATTCTACACAGGCATTTTGTGCGATAAGGGCGGATATGGCGGAGTGGGTTTCACAGATTCTAAGTGGGGTTTTAGCATTCACAAGGCGGCGTAAGAGTGAGAGCCTAGCATTTGTGCTAATGCCAATAGCCCTTGCATCAAGGTTTAGCTGCGTGGAGCTTATGCCCTCTGTGTAGCTAGGCTCTATTAGCTCACCGCAATTTAGCTCCTGCAAAGTATCAATGACATTTTGACGCGTTTTACTTTGTGTGCCGCTTTTCCAATCATCGCCGTGAATGACATAGCGAGGCTTTAAAGAGCGGATATTGCCCTCATAACTGAGTGTGTCTTGGGGAATTACTCTATCAATCTCTCTTAAATGACTGATAACTTCATAGCGTTGGGCGTAGTTCATATAGGGCAGTCGCTTATAGGAAGCTATCGCCTTGTCGGTTAAAAGCCCTAGCACGACTTCGCCTTTTTTGCCCTCACTAGATTCTAAGCTATCAGCTAACTCTCTTGCGATTTTTAGGATATTGATATGTCCGGGGTGGATTAAATCTGCCGCCATAGCGACATAGACTATTGGAGGTTTCATTGTCTGCTCCTTGAGTAGATTTTACAAAGAACAGAAACAACACTAAAGCTTAAAGCGCTCCTTTCTTGCAATAATGCGAATAAAGTAGTCATCTTCACCATTAAATGGTGCAAAGCCTTTGTTTTCCATTGCGTAAAGAGTTTTAAAACAATAAGCAGGAGCATTATATATACCCCCCCCCCAGCAGTTGTGTGGGTGTTATTCATATTGTTTTGATTTATCGCTCTTTGTGCCACATTATTTGGGGTAAAACGCAAGGATTCAATCTCTTGCAATGTTTGAGTGAAGTTTAAGAATCTGCGGTAGTGATTATCATAAATAAATGCGTTTGTCTCATTCTCTACCGCCTTACCCTTGCCACAAAGGCTATTTTTCTCGCCTCTCACTTCAATAGCTAGAATTCCACCCTCTTTACAATATTTAAGGCAGTCTGCAAGTGTTTTATCCTGCTGCTCTTTGCTGATAGAGTGCAGAGTAAAACGAGAGTAGATACAATCAAATTCTTGTCGCAAACCAAAGCTATCAAGTTGCGTGAAATCTCCACATAAAAAGCGTGGATTGTTTTGCTGACTTTGGCTGTTACTTGTGGTTTGTGGAGCATTTAGACTTTGTTCTTTGTCTTGTGAAAAGGGCAAAATATCTTTGCTTAAGTCTCTTTTAGATTCTAAGTCTTGAGATATTTCGCTACGCTCAATATGACAAGGTGATGTAGATTCTGTATGAGAATCCACCGGAATTTGTGCTAAATCTTGCAGTGATGTATCCTGCTTTGCAATGCCTTTTACATACTTATTTAAAAACGCTATTTCCTCTTGCACTTGGTCTATGGCGGTGGTATCTACGCCTTTATGTGCAAAATAGAGACTATCGCGTCCATTGCCACAACCTAGCTCAAGAAGAGATGGAGCGTTAGATTTTGCGTATTTGTCAGTATCACATTTTATGGATTCTAACAAATAGTTTTTATACACAAGTTTTGCAAAAAGTGATGGTTCTACACCGATTTTGTGCCTACTATAAAATTCACGCCAATATGTTTTGTCCATACTTGTCCTTTTTTTGTCGTAATTAAATTAATGCTCTATACCATCAATCTTAAATGTGCCGTTTTTGACAGATTCTGTAATGTCTGTAAAATTTTTAGGATCAAGCACTGAATCTTTAACGAGCCATACCTTGTCAAACAATAAGTGGTTTGCTCTCTGTGCTTCGGAAGTCCAATGGACATTGAGCGTATGGATTAAACTTCGTGTTTGCGGATAGTGCTTAAGAATATTATTCACATTACACCCCCCCCCCCCCGATTACTTCATCGCACAAAATCCCATACACATCAGCATTGCTCATTAAACGCACATCTATTTTTAAGCTACCATTGCTCTTAAAATTTTTTATCATCAAAAGGGGGTTAGGGTTGTTACCAAATGATGCTTGATTTAACATATTGTGCGAGGGTAAATCATTATAACTATGATCACTTACAAGCACTATCATTGTGTTGTCATAAATGTCATTATCTTTTAAAAAATCAAGCAAAATTTTTGTCTCTTTTATCGCACATAGCTCATTATCATAATGGCTTGGATTTGAAAAAAATGCCTTATATTGCTGCGGGAGCTGACTTTGAGCATTCATTTCTGGGATACAATCTTTATTTAACGCAAATGGATAATGTGTGTGCATCGTATGAATATACTTGAAAGTCTTAGAAGTGGAATCCACATTTAAATTTCTTACAATAAGCGGCAATGCTGAAGTGTGCTTGACACCATTAATAAAACTACCTATTTGCTGTTTTTTACCAAAAAGCCAAGAATAATTGCCAAATTCAAAATCCTTATAAATCCTTGTGCGAAAAATATAAGGAGCAAAGTAAAAAAGCCCCATAGAAGCCATTTCACCCACAGGCTGATTATGTTTTTTAAGCATTTGTAATGTGGAATCAAAATCCATCATTTTGGAATATGCCACAAAATAATCATCCTCTACGCCATAAATATCTATATGTTGTTGCTTATGAGAATTGTTAATATATGGCATAGCAAAGCTATCTACCTTAAAACCATATTTTCTAAAAGTTTGATATGTCGCCAACAAAGAGTCCGTAATACGATTCGCATACTCTTGCATACTTAATGTTCTATTAGCGAATGCCGATAGATTATGTCCGGTCAAAATGGTATGGGCTGTCCTAGTTGTATGCCCATCAAGTGAGAGTGTATTTGGATAATAAGTAAATCCTTGAAAATCCTGCTTTAATTCTGGGAATTGTTCAAAAATAATTTGTAAATGCGAACCACTAAAGCCATCAAAAAGCAATACAAGGACATTTTCTTTGTCCTTGCTAAAACTCGTTAAATGATGATGAAAAGGTGGCAAAAGGTCTTGTAAATGAGAATCTACTTCTTGTGATATGGGGGGATTATGATGCAATGAGGCTGATTTTTGTGTGGCAATTTGACTAGCATTAAGAATCCCAACGACACTAAAAGCAATCAAAAGACATATGAGCGTGTTTCTAAATAGACTTTGTTTTCTTAAACATATCAACACCACAACACAGGCAAGAATCCCAACGAGCAAATCAACATATTTAGCAAGAGGCGCATAGAGATTATGCGGATTTTTGAATATAAAATTATCAAGTTGGCTATAACTCTCACCTGTAATAACATTATAATCCAACACAAATGTATAAATAATCCCTATGCAGAGAATGACACTTACGCCCCAAGCTCCAAGCTTAAGCAATCTTGTCTTATAGAAGAAGCTTGTAAAGTAAATTAATCCAAATGAAGAGAGAATAAAAAAGCCAAACAATGCTCCAAGTGTTTGATAAGTTTGGTTTATATCAAATTGTGATACATCGCTGCTATAAAGAGCATAAGGACTAAAGACACATATCATAAAGCAAATATTAAGAATAGCTAGAATGCTAATATTGCGATAGGTTGTGTAGGTTTTAGAATCTATGGCAGTGTGTGGGGTGAAAATGTTGAAAAGAATAGTTTTGAGTTTTCCTTGTGGTTGTATAGCTTTGCCTGACAATTTAGTGTTTTTAGATGAGTTGGCGTTGTTAGAATCTGATTTTGTAGATTCTATGTTGTTAGAATCTCGTTTTTTGGATACTTCGCTTTGCTCAGTATGACAAGACAAAGAATCCGCAATTCTAGTATTTTGGCTAAGATGTGAAGTGATAGAGTCTCGGCATTCTAAGATTGCGGATTTTTCATTATGCTTATAAAGAGTAGATTCTGCAATAGTATTGCTTAAAGTTGAAGTTTTAGAATCTTGTTTAGATTTTGTAGTGTTGGAATCTTGGCATTCTAAGGATTGAGATGAGAAATTAGGGTTGTGCAAGTCTTGCGAATGAGGCGTATTGGACATACGCCGCAGTGAGTAAGGCGAAGCACTCCCTATTTTATCGCTCAATACTGAATGCCTTTTATTTCTGCATTGCTTAAATATCTCTTTAAACAACGCAAACGCCATATTACAAGTCCAATATAATACTAACGCACTAGGCATATTATAAAGCAATACTAGGAATAATAGGGCAATCAAACCCCCTTGTATTCTCGCACCTAACTCTTTTGAGCTATAAAAGACATTGATTAAAGTAAAAGCTGTCATCAGTAAAGGCAAGATATGAATACTCAAACCAAATAGCATAATAGAATCTGGTTTGCTTAAATCATCTATCCATAGAAAGCTTACAAACTGAAGATAATCTGCATTCTCAACCAAATGAATCATTGCAATAAAAAATGGAATCTGTAAGGCTAATCCACCTAAGCCAAATAAGGCAAAAATGGGGTGAAAATGTTTTTGCTTATAAAGTGTGCGGATATAGCTTTGCAGTTCTGCACCTTTAAACACTCTCTTAAATTCCTTAATCTTACTATCGCATTGTGCTTTTAATGCTCCAAAGGAAGCAGCCTTTTTATCAAAGTAAAAGGTAAGCTTTAGCATAAAAAGCTGCATTACAAAAGAGAGTAAAATAATGCTTACACCATAGTTCTTAGTTGCCTTAAAGAGTGTGAATAATGCCCACTCAAGCACTTGTTCTACTGGAAATATAAAAATATAATATAAAATCTCTAGCATAGCTTCCCTTTCTCTAGCATACTATCTAGCTCCCTTATTCTTGCTACAAGGGAAATTTGTGGTTTTAATCTGGATTCTAAAATCTCTCGCTCAATCTTTAGAAGCTCCCTTGCTGATTGCATTCCCGCATTATGTGGGTGCTGCCATAAAAGATCTTTGGTCTCTTGCAAGTGAAGTTGTGTATTCTTGTGTGAGTTGTGTGTATGTGCTGTGTTTGCATTTGAGCTATCCAGCTGCGTGTCTTTTAAATCACAAGAGTTAAAGATCTCTTTGCAAATCTCTTGTATTTGTGAAAAATGCTCTTTTGAAATTCTTTTACCTATCCTATCAAGAGCTTTAAATGTCCAAATACAATCTCGCTCTATATCCGCCATATCATAACCGCTTAGATCCATATCATTATCAATAGTGAGCACAGGCTTACCCTGCAAACACACAAAATCAAATATCACGCTTGAGAAATCAGAAATCATCATATCCGCCTTTGAAAATGCGTAAATATTAGGCGTGTCTTTATCCCAAACGACATTGCTATAATCTTTTAGCACTTCTTGTAAGTGTTGTATATTTTCTCTTTCAGTTGGTGAGATATAGCTTTGTGGATGAGGGCGGATAATGATGTGATATGGGCTTTTAGCTAAAGGCAGAAGCAATTCTAAGCCATATTTATTGAGCAGTGTTTCCTTGCCCCAAGATGGTGAGACAAGTATAGTTTTTGTAAGGTTTTGCTTTGTAATGTGCGTGTGAGATTCTAAGCCTTGTTGCGTGGCATTTACATTTGCAGAATCTTTTATAGAATCTTGTGTTTGGTGTTGCAAACTTTTTGCTTGTAAAGATAGCTCATCAAGGTAGGTAGAGCCAGTAATGGCAATATGCTTTCTTTTGACATTATGAGCAGATTCTATATCACGCACAAAGTGTTCTTGCACTTCATTTGCTACAAATACAGAATCAAAGTAATCCACTCCAAACACACGATAAGTCATAGGGGAAAGCGAATGCACGATATGGCAATAATGCGCTACACCGCGATTGCGTTTGATATGCAAAACATCAAGTCCGGGAGTGGTAAGCACTAAAATATCAGCACGAAGCCTATTTAAAAGATTATAAGCTTTATTGCCTTCACCAATGTAGATAAACTCACCATTTTTTGAAGTGCTAGATTCTAAGCCATTATTAGAATCTAATCGCTCATTAGATTCTAATCTTTTTAAGGCTGGGTCATTTTGTGAAGAAGTGTAGTAGGTGTAAGGGTGTTTTAGAGAATCTAGTGCATCTAAAATAGGCTTAAAAGTGCCATAGTATTGAGGACCTTCAGCATAAAAAACTAGATTCTTATGAGATTGCCCCCCCCCCCGTAGTTGATGTGGCTGAAGTTAAGGGATTGTATGTGCCAAAAGAGATGATTTTATAAAAAAGATTTTTAATAAAAAACAAGGCTGAGGCAAAAAGTGCTACGATTGAAGAAAGCAATAATGAACCACTGCCCGGATCAAGATAGGCAAATGCTATGCTAGGTGATAGGCATAGCAGAATGAAAAATGAGAACAGGTTTTTCACGCGAATTATCCTTATAAAAAATTAAAAAAATAGCAAAACTCAAACATACCTTAGAAGATTTTAGAATCTTGAAATCTCAAAATGACAAAGTCCCAAAACCTTGAAAGCTTAAAAAACAAAAAGGACTTGGATTCTAAACTCAAAATACTTAGAAAAGCATAAAATGCCCCCCCCCCGCAATGTAACAAATTTACCAAAAACTATAATTTTTAGATTTAGATTCTTCATTTATAATAATGAAAATCATTAAAGGAGAACAAATGAAACTTTACAAAACTTTTCGCATTCTTGATTCTATCTATGGGCTAATGCTTGGCATTGGCGTTGGGTGTATTGTTGCCTGTGCTTTTGCGGCAGCGACAATCTTTGGTGCTTCCAGCTTCTTGCCACAGCTTTCAATCGGCGATAGCGGCTTGCTTATGGGCAAAATCTTTGAAAAATGCAATGTGTATTTTAATGTCCTTGCTCTTGTTATTATCATTTACGAGCTTGCCACATTCTTTACAGCTAGGCTTTTTTCCAACAGCACACAGCGTCAATTATGGCTTTTGCTCGGTGGGATAAATGTCATTCTTATCTTTCTTTTTACACTTTATTATACGCCCTATATAATGGAATCTCAAGCACTAGGGAGCTTTGGCACACCTGAATTTGATTCTATGCATAAGCAAAGCGAAATGGTTTTTAAGATTTTACTTTTCACACTTTCTTCAAGTGCGATATGGAGAGGGATTATCGGCTCTAAGCCTTTTAATACCCATAAATAAAGGCTAGATTCTATGCTTTAAACATAGAATCTATGAAAATTATTGTTTAAGATTTAAAAGCGTATTTAGAATCTGGTCTGAAGTTGTAACCGCCTTTGAGTTGGCTTGGAAGCCTCTTTGCACGACAATGAGTTGTGTTAAGCTTCGGCTCAAATCCACATTACTCATCTCTAGCTTACTTCCACTTACACCACCTCTACGCCCTGTGTTTGCCGCACCAATCATCGGCTCACCGCTATTCCCTGTTTGCGAGAATACATTCCCACCTTCAGCTTGCAAACCAGTATTATTTGCAAAGTTTGCCAAAGCTACTTGAGCTAGGGCAATTGAGCGTCCATTGCTAAACGCCCCAAGCAACGAGCCATTTGAGTCAAAGCGGATATCCATCAAATCCCCAGCCTGATAGCCATTTTGATTAATCGCGTAAGTTTCAGAGATTTTATCCACACTCGTTAAGCCCCCAAAGCTCTCATTCGCACCAAATTTTAATTCAAGCCTTTGAGGTCCCTTACTTCCATTTTTAGGGTCAAACTGCAATACCGGCGGATTCATACCAGAGAGTGAGCCATCACTATTAAATGTCGCTCTCCCACCCTCAAAGACATTAGGTTTAGTTGCCGAGCCACCGACAAATTGTGCAGGTTCAGGCACAACAGCTCTAAAACTCCACACCGCATCGCCTGTCTTCCAAAACTCAAAGCGGATATTATGCTTACTTCCCAAACTATCTACAATATCCACACTTGTGGCGTGTGTAGCCTTATTAATCTTGCCTGTATTGACAGCCGCACCACCCTCAATAAGTGAAGCGGTATTTAATGCCTTAAATGTTTCTTTGAAAAGGACATTGTTTGTTACATTGTCTGAAAAGTGGCTTGTTACATAAAGGCTTAGGTTGCGTTGCTCATCATCAGCATCATCACCATTTGTGATCTCAAACATACCCCAACGATTCAGCGTTACAGCCACGGAAGCGGTGCTTTCTTGGTAGGTTTTCTCTGGATTTTTAATCATATTTGCATCATATTGAATAAGCGCTCTTAAGTCCTCTGTTGTCCTAAACTGCCCTGTTGTAGAATCTGCATCTTCGGATTTTGTATAGCGGTATCTAAAGGCAGTAATATCCTCTTCACCCTTCACAAAGTTTTGGAATACACCCGTGCCATCAGCAGTAATGCGGACATTTTTAACCTTCTCTCCGCCGTCCATTTGATTGCGATTTTCAATCCTTAGCTGCCCAGCATCTACATAGGCACTTACACCTGTCTTATCTCGCAATGAGTTAATCGCATTTTGTGCTGCTACAATGGAGCTAACACCCGTTATCGCAGAATTGTTAGAAAAGCTTACTTTTTCGCCATTAATACCTATTGTGCTGACTTCATCGGTGGCTATTGTGTCGTGTTTAATCACCGCAGTTTTATAGCTCATCCAAATGCCTTGATTTTCATTTAACGCAAACGCATCGCCATCATCGTTAAATAAAACACCCAAGTCCTCGCCCACCTGCATAAGCACACCACGAGAATCATACACGGGCTGAATCCCATCAGCAGCAGTTCTTGCCGTAGAATCTAGTGCCGCTACCTCTTGCATTTGATCAATATGTCGCCCTGCATTAAGATTAGCTCTCAAAGTAATGGTCTTTGTCGCGCGTGCTGGCATAACCATACCCGGATCAATTTGAATATTCCTCACCGGTCCTGTGTTATCTACTCTAAAAAAGTCAAAATCACTCATTGTGCCAGATTCAGCAGCTTCAAGCGGAGGACGCACCCAGCCTTGCACCACATAGCCACCCGTTGTTACAAGATTCCCATTTGCATCAAAGAGAAACTCTCCATTACGCGTATAATTGTGCGTTGTCCCGCGGTCTGGCGAGATGATGAAAAATCCATCACCCTCAATGGCAATATCAGTTTTCACATCGGTATTTTGCGTATTCCCTTGTGAAAAAACCTTTGTTGTCGCATCAATCCCAACACCCAGACCGATTGAGAAGTCATTCTGCCCTCCTAGCCCGTTTTTGTAAGGTGAAGTAGCAATAAGTTTGATTTGGGATAGCATATCCACAAACGATGCCCTTGAGTATTTGAAACCAACGGTATTAACATTGGCAATATTGTTACTCTCCACATCAAGTGCGATTTGATGTGCTTGCATACCGCTAACACCTGACCATAAAGACCTTAACATATTGTATCCTTTCCATTAAAATCTGCAATATTCACACAAAACTACAAGCAATAGATATTCCAAAAATATAAAACTTCAAAAAAATTTGCAATATTTTAAAACGCACATCAAAAGGGATTATTTATCTTATGATAAGATTTTGAATCTTTAATTAAGGTTCCAGGGAGCTTAAGATGAGGCAAGATTCTATATTTTTAGCACAATGCGATACTACAGCAGGGCTATTGAGTAAAAATCCACAGATTCTAAATCTCTGCAAATCACGCCCAAAATCTCAACCATTACTCATAGAATCTTCTCATTTGTCGGGGCTAAAAAAACTCGTGCGTGTGCCAAATAAGCATAAAAATACTATCCGCAAAGCCAAAAATAGCACCTTTATCTATCCTAATGGCAAGGCAGTGCGAGTGGTGAAAGATAGACTTCATTCACGCTTCTTGCGAGATTTTCAAATGCTTTATTCCACTTCAGCCAACCTAACAGGGAAGAGTTTTAGCAAACAATGGGCTTATGAAGTGTGCGATGTGATTGTGTGTGATAAGCGAGAATTTAGAGAATCTAGCCCATCAAAAATGTATAAAATCAATCGTTGTAAAATCCAAAGGAGGCGATAAATGCGTGTAGATAAATTTTTAAGTAGTGTAAATATCCTTAAAAGGCGGAGTATTGCCCAAGATATGTGTGATAATGGTGTGGTAAAGATTAATGGCAATGTGGCTAAAAGCAGCAAGGAAGTGCGTGTAGGGGATAGAATCTCACTTCATTATTTAGAATATACAAAACACTATGAAGTCCTAGCTCTCCCCACAACAAAGACAATTCCCAAAAGCAAAAGTAGTGAGTATTTTAAGGAGGTTTTTATATCATAGATTCTTGAAATTAAGATTTCCAAACACGCTTATAAGGCTTATTTCAATGCTCTATACTATCAATCTTAAAAGTGCCGTTTTTGACAGATTCTGTAATGTCTTGCCAATTTGATAAATCAAAAATATTATCTTTCACCTTGTAGCTTAACAATGTGTCATACGCACTCTTAGACATTCTGCCTGTTCCGCCATCAACCAATGTGAAAACCAACTCTCTGTTTTTCTTTGGATTTTTCAATACACTTGGAGCAATTCTTGGGCACACAGAGCCTATTTCATCACAAGCAAACGCCATTGCATCGCTATTGCTAACAAATGTTTGTCTATCTACTTTCAATTTTCCTTTTGCGTCAAATTCCTTTACAAGCACAAGAATATGGGTGTTCTTAAGCTCTCTTCTTGGCAAATCAATTATAGGGGCACCAACCCCACCATTGCCGTGGTCGCTCACAATGATAATTTTTGTGTTATCGTAGATTCCATTTTTCTTAAACCACTCAAACCATTTTGTGAGAGCTTTCATATGGCAAATATGATTAGAATACGCTAAATAATCCTTTTGGTTCATAATTTTTGAACGATACTCTGCGTGAGAATTGATAGGCTTACAATCATTATTTATATCTAATAGCCACGGAAAATGCTCAGCTGAATTATAGAGATATTTAAATGTTTGTTTTTTGGCATTAAGATTAGAAAATTCCGTGAACGCTGGGATTCTTGCTGTATTGATAAGAGCATACTCATAGTGATTGCTTAAAAGTGAATTACCAAAAATCCAACCCTCGGATTGGTAAATTCTACCTCTTAGAATATAAGGCATAGCCCTAAACAAACCGATTGAAAACAAATCCCCTATTGGCATCGTATTGCCACTACTTTCAAGGTTGGGGATATTATAATGAGTTTTATAAAAATCAACCCAAGCCTTATCTTCATCACCGGGGACAAGAAACACATCGCTATTTAATGATTTTTCAAGCGTCTCTCTATCGGCATAATGAGTAAAGCCGACACTCACTTCATAATGTGCTTTGCTAAATGAATTTGCTACACCCACTATGGCATTTGCAGCCTCATAGGACATATTATTCTTCAGTTTTCTTTCATTGATGGCTAATGGATGATAGTATATGCCTCCACTGATAGAAGGCGATGAGCCAAAGGTAATATTCGAACTTGAGAGTGCATTTTCATAATAGGTAAAACCTTCAAACATATCATAAAGCTCGGGCATATCCTTAAGTGCTTGGGTAAAATTATCAGCTTGTATCATATCTGAAAACAACACAAGAATATTTTTTTCTTTTGAAAAGCTTAAATATGGTGTAATATAATCAGGCACTTCAAATGCACTCACAGATTCGGACTTGTCCTGTTTAGGTATATCTATCTGTGTTGATGTAACTTTACGCGTTTGAGAAACAATATCACCAACACTAACTAGAGTGGATATGATAAGCACAACAAATAAAAACATTAAAAGAGATAGACTCATTTTTCTAAAATACATAAACACCAAACACAATAAACATAGAAATAAAAAATATAATACATCAAAATACTTTGCATACATATGATAAAGTCCAGCTCCACCATCACGAAACAGCAAACCATCAAGCTGTGCGTAAGGCAAACCTGTGAAAATATTCCCAGTAAAAATAAAAGTGTAGCTAAAACATACAAGCACAATGACTCCAAACCCCCACGCTCCAAGTTTTAACAACCTTGTCTTATAAAAAAAGCTTGTGAAGTAGATAAATCCAAATGAAGAAAGAAGAAAAAAGCCAAACAATGCTCCAAGTGTTTGATAAGTTTGGCTTATATCAAATTGAGATACATCACTACTATATACAGCATAAGGGCTAAATACGCATATCATAAAACAGATATTAAGTATTGCGAGAATACTTATATTGCGATAGGTTGTATAAGTTTTAGAATCTAGGGCAGTATGCGGAGTAAATATGTTAAAGAGAATGGATTTAAGTTTGGATTTTGGTTTTGTAGATTCTGCACCTTTAAAATTTTGTTTAGTTTGTGTGTTTTTAGCGAGATAAGATTCTGTTTTGGCTTGTGAAAATCTATCTTTACCAAAAAAACTTTCACTTTGCCGTATATGAATTTCTGCTAATTCTTCCTTTACACTGAGATTATGCCCCCCCCCCCGCTTTTTTATATGTGTATTTTTCATTTGTCTCTCCCTATATGAAGTTTAGCCACTCGCAAATGGCTATGCGTTGGACTTTGCCCTTAAATAAAATATGCTGATTTTCTGTCATTTGCAGCTCTAAAGTCTCATTGCTCGGTGGGATAAGCAAAGCCTTTTTCTCACAAAACCCCAACCTTAAAGCCATAGCAAACACCGCAGCTGCACCTGTCCCACACGCTTGAGTAATATCCTCCACACCACGCTCATAAGTCATATAAAAAATCCTATCATTTTCAACATAGGCAAGATTCACATTTGCATTATACTTCTCTCGTAAATCTTTCAAAAGCCTATCTTTTGTATATGTTAGCATTTTTTTATCGCTAACAAACCCTACAAGATGTGGCACCCCTGTATCAAGCAACGCCCAAGTGCTAACACTATAAGGATTGGATTCTATCACGCATTCTTCCATTATTGTATAAGCACCCAAATCACTCTGCACCAAGCTTGTATCACTCTCATCTATTTCAACCCCTATGATTCCAGCTTGAGTTAAAAAACTATGCTTTCTAGGAGCTATACCCTCTGCAAACGCATAATGTCCTATGCTTCTACTCGCATTGCCACACATTCTAGCCTTTGAGCCATCAGCATTGTAAAACTCCCACTCATACGCATAATCTTTGCAATCCTGCCCCAAAAGAAGCACAACCATACCATCAGCACCAATGCCATTATGTCGCTCACACACACGCTTTGCAAGACTAGAGCGACTCCCATCATCACGCTCAAAACTTTGAAAAATCAAAAAATCATTGCCACTGCTACTATATTTGACAAAACGCATACTAATGCCTATATGAAGGAAGGGATTGCAAATAAGATTCTAGCCGTTGTTGCAACGAGCGTAAATCCCCATCATTACCTATAATATCATCTGCCAAGCGACATTTTTCTTCAATGGGCATCTGTGCATCAAGTCGTGCTGTGGCTTCATCAAGACTTAGATTATCACGCTTTATGATTCTAGCAATTGCCTTGTCTTTTGGCGTATAAACCACAAGAGAGCGTGCCACAGGATAAGCCTCCTTGCCACCAACTTCAAAAAACAAGGGAATATCTAAAAAATACCACACTCCCTTTTCTTCAAGCCACCACGCTTGAGCTAGAATCTCAGCTTGAATAGGTGAATGCAAAATATTTTGAAGCTTCTCTCGCTCTTTGCTTGAACTAAAAATAATTTTTCCTAGCTTTTTGCGGTTAATCTTTCCATTCTCTCCTACAATAGAATCCCCAAATACTTCAATCACTTCAGCCGCATTTTCATCAAGCACCTTATGGGCTATACTATCCCCACATATACTTTCATATCCATATAACGAGAGAAAACTTACAAGTGTGCTTTTTCCGCTTCCAATAGAGCCTGTCAATGCAATAGCATAACGCAATTCCCCCATCTTTACTCCTTAAAAACGCGCAATACCATTGAGTTTGTCAAACAAAAAGTTTGGCAGCACAAAGGCATTTTCGTGAATCTTGGCATTATAGTATCGCAGCTGTGGAAGAATATCAATTTTTTGCAAGAGCATATCTGCACAAGGATGAAGTCGCTTGGAAGCAAAAATGTAACTTTTATCACTCAAAATGCTTATATGTGAGAAAAAAGGCATAATGATTTGAAAAAAATCCTCGCAATGTTTGAACGATTCAATAAATAGATGTTCTTCAAGCAAAGGGTGATGATTGCGAATAATCAAAATCCCCTCATTTGTAAGCATACGCGACAAACCATCAATTTGATGTTTATTAAGAATAGAATCCGCGATAATGACATCATATTTTTTAATCTCCAAATCCATCGCTTGAGCCACAAGCTTAAAATCTTTATGTTGCATCACTTGATGAAAATGTGGCAAAAAACTCATTAGCGAATCAAGACTTTTTTTATCCCCCTGCACACAATCAACACTCACATTGTGCTTCAAACACTCATAGGCAATCTCAAGATTAAAGCTATCAAAAAGCAACACATTTTTTGGCTTTTGGATAACGCAAAGTGGAATATGAGAGAGAAGCTCGGATTCTATATGGAGATATTTTTTAAGCATTAAATGCCGTTCATCAATCATCACCACTTCATCAAAATCAGCACTTTGAAAAATCTCCACAATATGCGTGCTGCGTGAATCTACGATTTTTCTCTCAATAGTGTATTCTTGTCTAAAGTTTGGTGTAAGCTGTCGTGTAATCCACATAATAAAACCTTTTTCAATATTGAATCTAAGGGTTAAACTCTACAAAATATTTCTAAAGATGAAGTTAATGACAAGTAAATGAAGCTCAAAAACTCCCTTACAGGTGCTTATGGCACACAAAACTATAAGATGCTCTGCTGTGTTCCCACCCTGAAGCGTTGTCTTATAACCCTATTGCATAAGTCTGTAAGGAAGCGGCGAAATTATACCTTAAAGTGCTTAAAAGTGATTGAATTTAGCTTTCGCTTGGTTTTTTTGGATAGCAGAAACGATATCCCCTGCGACGAACCGTTTCAATCGTGCCAATATTAAGAGGCTTGTCCATTTTTTGACGAATCTGATTAATTGCTACTTCAATGACATTTGGCGTTACAAGCTCTGGCTCCTCCCAAATTGCATCAAGAAGCTGCTCTTTTGAAACAATCTGGTCACGATGACGAGCAAGGTGAGTAAGCACCTCAAAAGGCTTACCTTTCACTTCAATCTCCTGCCCCTTATATGTGATTTTCTCCTCATCTGGATTAATAACCAAATCTTCAATCTCAATAACACTTGAACCCCAAAAACGCAATCTTGCCTGAATCCTAACAAGCAAAACTTCAGTATTAAAAGGTTTAGAGATAAAATCATCAGCACCTTCCTTAAAAGCACGAAGCTCATTTTCAACGCCAGATTTGCTAGACATTATTACGACAGGTGTGCGAGGAGATTTTTCTTTAACCTGTGAGATAATATCAACTCCACAGCCATCAGGTAAATCCCAATCTGACAAAACCAAATCATAATTGCGAATACTAATAAAATACTCACCATCTTTTAGATTCTCTGCAACATCAGTTTGGTAATTGTGCGTGTTCAACAACTCTTCAACACTTTTACATAAAGCTGAATCATCCTCAATAACCAAGATTCTCATTTTCTTTTCCTCTCAATACTTAAAATTAGCTTCAATTATAACACAATTTTACAACAACAATTTCCCAATTCTAAAATTTCTTGTGCTTGATGTAGCAAACAACACTTTTTTAAACCAAAAAAGATTATCTTTTACATCAAATCGCTTGAGTGCATCATTATCCTCTTCTATTTGATTCAAGCCACTTTGCATTGTGTAAAATGCCTCATAGCCCATACTCTTAGCTGTGCGGAGCAAACCTTGATTATAATTCCCATCAGGCCAAGCTAAATGTCTTGTATCTACACCAAGCTGTTCTTTAATCAAACGCTTTGAAAGCTCAAAATCATCGTGCCACGACATTGAGACAACATTTGAAAACTGATAGGTATGCGTCATAGAGCCAATGCTAAACACATCTTGCATTTTACGCACCTCTTCCCAATTACACATTACGCTCCTTGGGCTATGCAAAAGCGTATTTTTACATTCGCTATGCGGAATTGGTTGATAATCCTCATTTTGTTTTGAGGCTTCATCTATCCACTCTGTTACAATAAAAAGCCCAGCCTTTACCCAATGATGCTTTAATATTTCATAAGCGTTTTGATAAATATCCCTCCACGCTCCATCAAATGTGAGAAGCACACACTTTTGTGGCATATCCATCTTGCCCTGCTTGATAGCTATCATATCATCAAGGCTAAGAAAAGTATAAGACTTTTTCTGCAAATACTGAATCTGCTTTTCAAAAATTGCCAATGAAACGCTATGAGAATCCTGCATATCACGGATATGTGTATAACGGAGTATGGGAATGCAATTCATAGGTAATTTACCAATGACATTTGATTAATGCGACTTGTTGAAGCAAGCACGGCATTATAATTTGTTGTAAGATTTGAGAAGTGATTATAAGTCTCTGCAACATCGGTGCCAATCGTATCACTCTTAATAGATTCTATCTGCACACGCAAAACTTCATTGCGTCTAATAACATTTTCAAAACTCCTACTATGCGCACCATTAAGTGCTATCATTTTTTCTATATGATCACTCAAATGCCCAAATAACTCAATAGCATTTTGAATCCCCTTATTACGCATTTCACTCGTATATTCCTCCCCATATGCATCAGGGCGATACACCCCAGTCCTCACAGCCTCAATAATACCATCAAGAGATTTGAAAAAATTCACATCAGGCTCATCAATGGTAAGTGCGTTGTTTGCATTAAAAGTCAATGAAGAGCGATAGTTGCGTATCCCCTGCTCACTAAAATCATTACTTGCACTATCATACATCATAAACTTCATACGCGATACAGATCGCATTTCATCACTTATCTCAATGCGTCCATCTTGCGTTAGATACGCGCTTACACGCCCTTTTGTTTGAGTTAAAAGTGCTTCATAGGCGTCTTTTCCTGCTTGGGTTGGTGTGCCACCTTGGGCTTGAGCATTTTTATAATATTCCATAGGCTGATTACTATAATTCAACGCGATATTAATCGCATCAAGTAGCTGTCTATAAGACACATCATCAGCTTTACTGATTGTTACTGCCGGTGGCTCATCGTGCGGATTATAAAGTGGGATAGAAAACTCTGCTTGGGACTTTGGGTCATTCAAGTCAAAATCTGCATTTGGCAACACTAAATAGGAGCCTTTATTGCTAAACTCAATCCGTGCATTAACCGGGATTCCATTATGGTCATCAAGCACAAGCTTATAAGTCTGCCCATCTAAACTCCCTCCAGCAACTTCAGAGAGCTTTGTCTCGTCATTGGCATACCCCATACCATTTGATAGAATCTGCGATACATTGGAGATGAGTTTTGAACCCTGATTATCAAAGCTGACTTGATCATACTCGGTGCGGTAATCCCGCCTAATTCCCTTTGTCTCTAATCCCATATCATTAAGTGTTGTGAGTGAAAGGCTAAAGCCACTTGGTCCATTATATGGCGGATTCATCATATCCCTGTCTTTATGTGTTACATTCATATCACGCAACACAAGCTCACCACGGATAATCTCTCCCTCAACCTTACCGCCAAAATGCTTTTTAATCATCGCAAGCAAATCTTGCACTTCCAAATCATCGCTTATATCCACACTCAAAGCCTCAATAGGCTCTTCATTGATCGTGCCATCATCGTGGTTTGGGCGAGTCCCAGCAATGACAAGTGTGCTTACATCTTCGCTTAACACATCTTTTAACTTAGTTGTAAGCGTAGCAGGGAAATTATCCTTAGTCAGCAAGGTCGAAGGGAAAGTGAGATTCCTATGATCGTAGTTATCTTTTATCGCCTCAAGATGAGATTGTGAAAATTCCCCCATAAATGGGCTTTTTTGAAAGCTTGTAACCCTTGCTCCAAGTGAGGGTAATTCATCGATATTCTCAACATCCATATCACTTGATATAAGATTAAAGTCTAAGTTTGCATTACCGGGTTGAAGATTCTTAATCTCAATCTGCCCCCAAAAATTCAAACTCACATCAACAACTTTATTTTTGCTCGTATTCCCAAACTCCTTGCCAATCTTATCAAGCAAATCTTGCACTTTTGTTGCATTGTTTGGATTCTTATATCCTACATCAAAGTCAAATTTGCTCTTAAAGCTCGTTCCATCTGGTCGCACACCGCGTAGATAAAAATATTCTTTGCCATTGTTGCTTGTATCATCATCATTATCACCTAGCAAATCCCTTAGCGTATCACCAGCCTTAATATACACCTCTTCAGGTATATCGCCACGCTTGATTCTATCCATAATGTCATTATTAAGCTTTGTTTGATTAAATTTACGAATATTTGTTGTTATGCTCTTATGATGGTCAGAATCCCGCCCAAAAAACAGCTCTTGCCCCGTGATGTTGTAAGGTATAGGATTATTGTTACTCACCAAAGCTTCAAGTGTTTCATTATTCCCTTTGTATGTGCCATCAGGCTCAAAAGGGCGAATTTTGACATTGCTCCCAGCAAAGAGAAACTCCCCACCAATGGAAGTGTTGGCAATATTTATCATATGATCTTTAAGCTTTTCTAAATCCCTAGCAATCGCCTCTCGAGAAGTTGGTGAATGTATATCATTTGCCGCTTGAATAAGTTTTGTATTAAACTGCTCAGCAGTTTGGGAAAGCTCGGCTAAAGCCTTATCAGTATTAAGCGTGGAAGTATAGGCATCATTACCCACATCAATGCCTTGATCAAGATTAATTTTTTCATACTCAAGCTTGAGATTCTGATTAAACACACTGCTATCTTGATAACCATACTGAATCTTAAGCCCAGAAGCAATCTTGGTATTTATATCCATAAGTTTGCTCTGCATCGTGCCTTGATAATAATTCATTTGGTTATATTTTGTGCCAAATGTAACTCTCATTGTCTTGTTCCTTGCATATTTTTTCGTCCTTGAAATAACTCTGCCTTATCTATATCGGCATTTTAAGCAAAAATGATACCTTTTTTTAGTTTATTGACACTTTTTTCTTACCCAAAACCCCAAAGTTACAGATTCTAGAATCCTGCAAAATACCACTTAGCTTTCTAAATATTCCTGCAAAGAAAAAGCTTGAGAAAGATTATATTTCTTAATATCCCTAATCGCCTCAATCGCCACACGAGCCGCAGCTAAAGTTGTAAAATACGGAATGGAGCTTTTAATAATTTGTGTGCGGATAATATGCGTATCGTCCTTATTTGAAAGATTATCGCTTGTATTGATGGCAAGGGCGATTTGATTATTCATCATACGATCTATGATATTTGGTCGCCCCTCGCTCACTTTCAAAATATGGCTTGATTCAATGCCATTTTCACACAAGATCTTATATGTCCCTTCCGTCGCACAAATAGAAAATCCAAGCTTGATAAAATCACTTGCCAAAGCTACGCCCTCTTTTTTATCACATTGTGCAAGTGATAAAAACACCTCCCCCTCTAATGGCAAGGCATTTTTACACGCAAGCTGACTTTTAGCAAAACTTAGCCCAAAGCTTCTACCTATCCCCATAACCTCGCCTGTGCTTTTCATCTCTGGTCCAAGTGAGAGCTCCGCTCCACTGAGCTTTGTAAAAGGAAAAACAGATTCCTTTAAACATACATATCTAAGTGCTTTTGGCTTTAAGGGTTTTTGTGTGAAATCAACTTTTTTGTATTTATCATAGAATCTTAACGCTTCTTCTAATATAGAATCTGTTGATTCTGCTTTTTTTACACTATGATTCCACATAACTCTTGTAGCAATTTTAGCTAAAGGGAGTCCTGTCGCTTTGCTTACAAAAGGCACGGTGCGACTAGCTCTAGGATTTACCTCAATGAGATATAGCTCATTATTATAGATTGCATACTGCACATTCATAAGCCCCACTACACCAAGTTTTAAGGCGATTTTAGCAGTGCTTTGCTCTATCTCTTGTAGCATAGATTCTCTAATATTGATTGTCGGCAGGGAGCTCGCACTATCACCACTATGAATCCCCGCTTCTTCAATATGCTCCATTATCCCGCCGATATACACACTCTCCCCATCGCTAATGCAATCCACATCAAGCTCAATGGCATATTCCAAAAATTTATCAATCAGCACCGGTGAGCTATCACTCACAGCGATCACTTCGTCCATATATTGCTTTAGCTCATCATCATCATACACTATCCGCATAGCCCGCCCACCAAGCACATAGCTGGGTCTAACAAGCACTGGAAAGCCGATTTTATTTGCTACGCTATACGCTTGTTCCTTTTCATAAGCTATGCCATTTTGGGGCTGTTTTAGCCCTAGATTATTTACAAAACTTGCAAATTTTTCCCTATCTTCTGCGGTGTCAATGACTTTTGCACTTGTGCCGATGATTTTCGCATTGATTTTTGTTAGGGAATTCGCAAGTTTTAAAGGTGTTTGTCCGCCAAAATGCACGATTATACCATCTGGCTTTTCTCGTTCAATCACTGCCCGGACGCGTTCAAAGTCAATAGGCTCAAAGTAAAGCACATCGCTTGTATCATAATCTGTGCTAACGGTTTCTGGGTTGCAGTTATACATTATGCTTTTTATACCTAGATCATTTAGGGCAAAGCTTGAATGAACGCAGCAGTAGTCAAACTCTATGCCTTGACCGATTCTATTAGGACCACCACCGATTATCATAACTTTTTTAGGCGTTGTCTCTTTTTGCAATTCAGCTTTTGGCGATAAATGCGGGAGCTGCGAAAAATCGCTGCGGTCATTACCGCTTAGGTAACTCCCTTGCGATTTTCCTTGCACCCCACATTTCTCACTCAAAATCTTAGAATTGCTGGAGTCTTGGTTGGTAAAACTTGCTTTAGATTCTGGGTTTGCGGAATCTGTATTGCTAGAATCCGCAATTCTAGGATTTTGAGATGAGTTTGTGGGTTGTGAAGTTTCTGGCGAATGAGACGCACTAAGTCGTGCGTCGCAGTGAGACAGAGACAAACTCCCGCAAAATCGCTCAAAAGCCGAATTGCCAACGCTCATAAAGTTGCCGATTGTTGAGTAAAGGTATGGCGTAAGACTAGGAAACTCCGCCGCACAAGTATCCACCTCATTATACACACACTCCACACCAAGCCCAACTCTAGCCTGATACACTTCACTCTCACTTATCTCCATTCCATCATTATGCTTGAGCCAATGGGCTATCATCTTATCACTAAAGCCATAGCTTTTTATCCGCCGCATAAGAACTTCATCGCTTAGAATCTGTGAAGTAATGCCAGATTCAGAATCCACAATCTCTTTTATCTCGTGTAAAAACCACTTATCAATCTTGCATAGCTCGTGCATTTCCTCAATACTCATTCCAAGCCCAAAGCCCTCTGCGATATAAAGCAGTCTATTTGCATTTGGTCGTCTAATCTCTTTTTTGATAGTCTCTAAATCATTACAGATTTGATTTAACCCAAATATGCCTGTCTCAAGGCTACACAATGCCTTTTGCAAACTCTCTTTAAAGCTCCCACCAATCGCCATTACTTCGCCGATAGACTTCATACTTGTTGTGAGTGTGGAATCTGCTTGTGGGAATTTCTCAAATGTGAATCTAGGGATTTTTGTAACAATATAATCAATGCTAGGCTCAAAACTCGCTGGTGTGCCTGTAATGTCGTTTTTTATCTCATCTAGGCTAAAGCCAACTGCTAGCATTGTAGCAACTTTAGCGATAGGATAGCCTGTCGCCTTACTCGCTAGGGCGGAGCTACGCGATACACGCGGATTCATCTCAATCACAGTCATTCTGCCATTTTTTGGATTTATAGCAAACTGCACATTGCTCCCGCCGGTATCTACGCCGATTTCTCTTAGGATTTTAAAGCTTGCATCACGCATTCTTTGATACTCTTTATCTGTGAGTGTCAAAGCTGGTGCGATAGTGATAGAATCGCCTGTATGCACGCCCATAGGATCAAGATTCTCAATGCTGCATACAATAATGCAGTTATCAAACTTATCGCGTATGACCTCCATTTCATATTCTTTCCAGCCAAGCAGGGACTCTTCAATCAAGATTTCATTAATAGGGCTTGTTTCTAAGCCATTTTTTGCCACTGCTTTAAACTCATCAATATTATATGCCACGCCACTGCCACCACCTGCAAGGGTGAAACTAGCCCGAATGATAAGTGGGAATCCTATCTCTTTTGCCGCCTCTAAGGCTTCCTCCTCCGTGTAGGCATAGCGGGATTTTGGCAAGTCCATACCAATTTTTAGCATAGCTTCTTTAAAAGCCTGTCTGTCCTCACCTTTTTTTATTGCACTAGGCTTCGCACCTAAAAACTCTATGCCTTCTAGCATTCCCTTTTCAAACATACTCATTGCGACATTAAGGGCTGTCTGTCCGCCCATAGTCGGCAAAATCGCATCAACTTTTTCTTTTTTAATAATGTCCGCAATAATCTCTTCAGTAATCGGCTCAATATAAGTGCGATCCGCAAAGTCTGGGTCTGTCATAATAGTCGCTGGGTTTGAGTTTATAAGCACAACGCGATAGCCAAGAGCTTTTAGCGTCTTTACCGCCTGTGTGCCAGAGTAGTCAAACTCACAAGCCTGACCAATGACAATAGGACCTGAACCAATGAGTAAAATCGTGTGAATATCGGTGCGTTTTGGCATAAGAATCCTTTTTATATTCTTTAGATAAATCTTTGGATTCTAGCCTAAATGTGCTTAAGAATTGCTAGAAAACATTGATTGGGTGTAGAATATAAATCTCTCATCATACAAATTCCCACCATAAAAGCTCCTGCCACACAAGATATAATAGCACCACCCATAGCATAAAACAAAGCAGCCAAGAAATGCTCCACGAGACAAACGCGCTCATTTGTGATAATGCCTTGTAGATCCTATCCATAATAGAATCTAGCCAAGAATATCCACTCTTTTTACCCTTTTTGCTTCTTTTACCACTCCCCTTATGCGCATTATGTGGTGAAAGCAAAGCCCTTTTACGCAAAGCAAAAAGCTCTTTGATACTTCTAGAATCTTGCACTTTTTTGGGCTTTTGGGCTTGAGTTGTTTTTCTAGGCATTTGTTATCTTTATATAAATGGCTTAATCAGCAAGATATATAACCAAAAAGCTAGTAAAAGTCGCAGGGGTAAAGCCAAGCGGAGTGTGTAGAAGTGTTTTTGAAAAGTTTGGCTTGTATGCGGTGGAGCTTTGATGCCACACACAAGATATACTAACCACTGCAACACGCAAAAAATGCCTATACACACATCAATCAGCACTTCAAGTATCGCATATTTTGAATCCATTTTTAACCTAGCTTATTTTTAAAATACAATTGTTTTGTTTCCATACACAAAGATTCTATCTTCCAAAGCGAGATTAAGCCCACGAGATAGGACAATTTTTTCAATATCTCGCCCAGCCTTTTGCATATCCTGCCACGAATAGCTATGATTGATATGTATCACATCTTGGGTGATGATAGGACCCTCATCAAGATTCTCATTGACAAAATGTGCCGTGGCACCGATGAGCTTCACGCCTCTTTGATGTGCTTGTTTGTAGGGATTAGCCCCGATAAATGCAGGCAAAAAGCTGTGATGAATATTGATAATGCGATTTTCAAAATGTGCAACAAACTCATTTGTGAGAATCCGCATATACTTTGCCAACACAATATAACTATGATTGAAGCTATTAATACACTCCAAGAGCTTATCTTCGTGTGCTTTGCGGCTTAACCCCTCTGCGGAAATATGAAAAAAAGGTATCCCAAACTTCATAGCCAAAGGTTTTAACACATCATAATTACTAATAATTGCTTCAATTTGTGCGTTTAGCTCTCCGCTATCGTGTCTAAGGAGCAAATCCCCAATGCAATGATTTTCTTTCGTGCAAAGGATAATAATCTTTTTTTTACCCACACCTTGAATCTTAAGTGTGCTATGTTTGGGCAGAATAGATTCTAGCTTTTCGTGTAAAATCCCATCATCAACCTCGCCATAAGTATGTGTCCGCATAAAAAATCGCTCATTTTCCTTATCCACATACTCATCATTGCGTTCAATATTTAGCCCAAGCTCATACAACACTGATGAGATATGATATACAAGTCCTTTTTTATCCGGTGCGCTAATGAGAATTACGCGTTCATTATGCTTTTCATTAGCTTGAGTAAGATTATGCCCTCTCATAAAGTAGCCTTGAGTGAAGGAAGTGCCAAAGATAGAATCTTAGAACTCATAGTATCAAAAAGCTTATCCATATAAGTTTCAAATTTATCCTTTTCAAGCCAAATAAGCTCATCTACACCCACTTTTTGTTGCAACAAATCCATTGCCTCTTGCATAGATGCCACCTTGTCAATCAAGCCAAGCTCCAAAGCTTTATTAGCAGAAAATACCTTTCCTTCAGCAAAATCGTGATAATCCTTACTCTTTAGCTTGTCCTGCCTAGCTTGTAATACATCTGTATAAAACATTGCATATTGCTCTTGCAAAAGCTCTTCAAGGAATTTTCTCTCCTCTTTGCTCCATTGACGCATCATCGTGCCTATCTCTTTATACGCTCCTGCCTTAATGCCTTGCTCTTTTACTCCAACCTTTTGCATAAGCTCTTCAACATTCACACCGCTGAAAATCACCCCCACAGAGCCTATCAATGCTCCACGATTAGCATAAATTTCACTCGCATACATTCCTGCATAGTAGCTTCCACTTGCCATTGAGCCTTGCACATAGGCAATCACGGGCATTTTTTGAGCCAAATCTTTTATCATATCAGCAATTTCAATACTCGCTCCAACTAGCCCACCCGGAGAATCTATCACAAGCAGCACACCTTTAATGTTTTTATTTTCTTTGATTTTTTTCACTCCTTGTGCAAAACTCTCACTCTCATAAATTGGCATTGTAAGATGAAGCTTTGCCACATTTGGTGGGTTACTCTCCACTTCATCAACACTTGATAGCACCACAAATAGCACAATGAATAAAAAAAGCAACGCCTTAAAATATTTATTGATAAAATCAAGCGGTGCAGTAAAAATACGAGCAATATTGCGTAAATCCTCCATATTTTTCTCCTTTAGAATCTTAAAGCACGGCAATACACTCAATTTCTACAAGTGCATTTTTGGGAAGTGTTTTTACCGCAATGGTGCTTCTAGCAGGTTTATGTGAGCCAAAAAACTCCGCATACACAGCATTGAGTGCATTAAAATGCTCCATATCACTCAAAAAAACGCTTGTCTTAATAACTTTTTGCAAACTGCTCCCTGCAGATTCTAAAATAGCTTTAAGATTCTGCAACACTTGCGTGCTTTGAGCGGTAATATCGCCATCTATAAACTCTCCTTGTGGTGTGAGGGCGATTTGCCCAGAAGTATAGATTAAACCATTATGAATATAGGCTTGAGAATAAGGACCGATGGCTTGAGGGGCATTTTTAGTGCTGATAGGCTGTGTATTTTCCATAAAATTCCTTTAAAAATAAAAAACTTGAGATATAATTCTAGCAATTAAATCTAAATCACAAATTTCATTTTTAAAGGGTGAGTATGCGTATCAAGGGCGTATTTTTGGCAATGTGTGTGGGCTTTGGTAATATTTTAGCGGATAATATGATTCTTGATTTTGAGACTATTGAACGCATTGAGCTTAATCTCAAGCCCAATCAAACCCTAATGATTGACCATAAAAGAGGTGTGCTGCTTGGTATTATGGAGATTGCACCCAATGGCTCAATCAAGCGTTTGCCTATCCCAAAAGAGCTATTAGGCAAAAGTGAAGCCGATGTAATGGGTGGCTCAAAAAGCCAGTATGAAAGCAATACAGGTCATTTTGGCGGTAGCCCCACGACAATTTATCACAAAAATATCAAAGGTAAAGCAAAATCCGCTTCAGGCAATGAAAAAGCAGTAGAATCTTCATCAAGCGGGATTAAAAAACGCGAGGGCAATAGAGAATGGGACAAAAGCAAGATTATCTACGAGCAAGAAGAGCAAACACTTGATATTTTACGCTAAATTTTAGAAAAGTAGAATCTTACGAGCTTGATAGCTCTAAGCAGATTCTTACAATAAATAGAATCCACTTAGAGCATAACACTTTAGCCAAGCAACATTATGGCTACATCGCTTCCTATTTGCATTCCTTGCGTGGCATAAATCTCTTTGACTACGCCATCTATGGGAGCTAACACTTCATTTTCCATTTTCATCGCCTCTACAATTGCCAAAGTATCGCCAAGATTCACCTTATCGCCTACTTGCACTTTAATCTTTGTGAGTGTGCCGGGCATTGGAGACTTAGCGTGTCCGGGAGCTGTGGCTTGTGGCAATGCCCCTGCCTTTTGCTCTTTGTGAATCTTAGATTCAAGCGATGTATCTATACTTTCTACAAAAACTTCCTTTAGCTCCCCATCTACGCGGATAAAAAACGGACGCACTTCATCAGTTTTCTCCCCACTGCCCTCCACTTTAATCTCATAATGCTCACCATTAACGACAATATTAAACTCCTTAGGCAGCTTACTATCGCATTTTTCCTCAAAACATTCTAATGGTTCAGGTTTTAACGCATTGGCATTACGCTCACGCAAAAATGTCGCAGCAATATTCCCAAAAATAGCAAAAGAAATCACATCTTGCGGAGTTTTTGCAAACTCTACTGAATCTTGCCTTGCTTTCTCTAGCTCCGGCTCTAGCAAATCCGCTGGACGCACATCTATGATTTTCTCCCCCTCACCTAGCACTTTTTTAACTAAAGATTCACTTAATGGTGCAGGTGTGCGTCCATACAAACCTTTAATAACATTACGCGTTTCTGTAGTAATAGTCTTATACCGCTCTCCCATTAGCACATTAAGCACCGCTTGTGTCCCTACGATTTGACTTGAAGGCGTTACCAAAGGCACATAGCCAAAATCTGCCCGAACCCTTGGAATCTCACTCATCACAGAATCCATTCTATCAAGTGCATTTTGCTCTTTTAGCTGATTTGCCATATTTGAAATCATACCGCCGGGAATCTGGCTTAACAAAACGCGTGTATCAATTTGATTATATTGAGATTCAAACTTCTTATATTTCCTGCGGTTTTTACGCAAAATCTCCGCTGCCCTCTCCATTGGCTCTAGCTCCAAGCCACTATCCCACTTGCTCCCTTGTAGTGTGGCGACCATTGACTGCGTGCAAGGGTGGCTTGTGCCTTCACTCAAGGCAGAATTTGCCAAATCAAGCACATCAACACCCGCTTCCACTGCCTTTAAATGTGAGCCAAAGGCAAATCCAGCCGTTGAATGCGTATGCAAACTTAAGCTCACACCCAGTTCCTCTTTAAGTGCCTTGATTAAATCATAGGCTACAAAAGGTGTCAAAAGCCCTGCCATATCTTTAATAGCAATAGAATCACAGCCCATTTTCACAAGCTCTTTAGCGTATTCCACAAAGCTACTGATAGTATGCACCGGTGAAGTCGTGTAGCAAATCGCCCCTTGTGCGTGCTTGCCATATTTTTTTACAGATTCAATAGAGGTTTTGAGATTCCTAGCATCATTAAACGCATCAAAGATTCTAAAAATATCCATTCCAGCTTGAGCAGATAGCTTGACAAACTCTTCCACCACATCATCAGCATAATGCCGATAGCCGATGAGATTCTGCCCTCGTAAAAGCATTTGCAAAGGCGTTTTCACACAAACCTTTTTAAATGCATACAAACGCTCAAAAGGATCTTCTTTCAAATACCGCAAACAAGTATCATAAGTCGCCCCACCCCAAACTTCCAAACTATGAAACCCAACAGAATCAAAAATCTCCGCCGCTTGGATTAAATCCTCCGTCCGCATACGCGTAGCTAAAAGTGATTGATGTCCGTCTCTTAAGCTGTTTTCTGTGATTTTTATCATTGCCTTTACCTTATATTTGAAATTGCACCTTGCCTTTGGATTACACGATGTCTAGCAAAATGCTAGGATTGTATCGCATTTGATATTATAAAAAGTAAAATCCCTTTAGGATATGACCTCATAAGTTAAGATTGTAGCATTTTCAAACGCTTTTTTGTCGCATAAACTCAACTCATCAAATGCCAAATGCTCTAGCTCTCTACTAGAATCCACCCCTTTTTGAGCCACCACCCTCGCATAGATTCCGCGATAGTGTTTAGCATAATGGCTCACTCTCTTGCCATTTTTTAAAAACACCACTTGTGTGTAATGCTTACATTTATCCACTTGATATACCTTGAGATACGCCTCTGCACGCAAATCTAGCACTTCATCATTTTCTAAAATCTCATCAATACTTGGCTTAAGATTCTTATATAATGACTTTAGCCCAAAAACCCCCTTGCCCTTGCCTTGATGGAGATTATAATAAGGCAAAAGTGTATCTGCTCTAACCATTCCAAACAAATTACTAAAAATATAAAGATGTTCCCGCATATATGCCATTGCTTGAGAATCTAAGCTCTCAAAATTTAAAGCTTTATACCCCACGCCATTATAAAGCCTTATGGCTTCAATACACGGGGAGCTAAGGCAGTTTTGTGCTAGAGCCAACTCATCTAGGTCTAGTTTTTTACTGCCAAAAAGTGTGGCAATCTCGCTCTCATCACCACTTTGCAAAAATGCTATATATTGCTTCACTGCCTCTTTTACTGCTAAAGACACAGCATCAGATTCTATTTGAAATACTTGTGAATCCCCACTTTGCGATATTCTATCACTTGGGATTATCTTGCCTTCACTTGGGCTAAATAGAATCTTCATTTAAGCTCTTGTGGCAATGCCAACACTTCATCAATGATGGGTGCATAAACAGAATCTGCCCTTAGCAGTTCCCCTAACTGCCCACGCCCCTTAATACCCAAATCTTCAGGGCTAACAACCACGCGTATAAAGCCACTCGCATAAGGGGCAATCTCATAAGGCTGCCATATCATCACAATCCCAGCCCTAGTTATAAAAAATAAATTAGTCATTTGCCTTAAGGGTAAAGATTCACCAAAAAGCTCATCTTTTTGTGGCTCTAGCTTTTTGCTTAGCAAAGCTAGAATCTTATCCTCTTTGCTCATATCAAACACATCTTCAATCTTATTTGAAAGCTCCTTGCCACTCTGCAGTGAAAAACTACGGAATGCAATCTCGGTATTGCCGTGCGCCCCACCCTCATAGGTATATTCACTTTGCCTAAAGGTAATGATTTTTGTCCTAGCTACAACTTCTATATTACTATCATACTCACTATTAAAGAGCAGTCCTCCACCATCTTGAGTAAGCTGCGTAAAGCTATCTTTTAGCTCTTTTTTTAGGCTATCTATAAGACTTTGCTTATCCTTTGCGCCATTATTTAGGGCAAGATTTAGGTTTTTCATCGCCTCTTGTGGAATCTTATTGTTTTGTGGAATGAAGGCTTTTGTGATACTTTTTATATATTCCACATTTTGCCCTTCAACAATCTCACTTGTCTTAAAGCTCTCTGTCAAAAAATCAACCTCATACAGCTCGCAGCTCTCACATACCTTAAAAGCAAACTCCTTGCCCTTTAGCTCACCCTCCGCATTCCACACGCCTTTTAGCACTAATGCTTGAGATTCTAGTCCAGATTCAAGCTGTGAGAGTGAAAAATGCGAGGTTTCATCATTATCTGTGAGAGTAATGCTTATACCCAACACTCCATTATCCATTCTGTGAAGCAATATATTCACAGCCTTGCCCTTATCGCCAATAATACCAAAAGCGACATAGAATCTTTGCTCATTTGGCAATAGC
This sequence comes from uncultured Helicobacter sp., assembly GCA_963559865.1. Classification (GTDB taxonomy): domain Bacteria; phylum Campylobacterota; class Campylobacteria; order Campylobacterales; family Helicobacteraceae; genus Helicobacter_C. Next base: position 219,281 of record CAUWMC010000001.1, on the reverse strand, counting down.
CCAAGCATTTGACTAAACTCACTCTCGCTGCGGACTTTTAGCACAAGAGGTTGCTTATCCTGATTTATGCTAGATTCTTCTTTTTTAGAATCCGCATTAGAATCCCCATTATCCCCACAGCCCACAAGCATTACTCCACCAAGTAGCAAAGCCACACCACAAGCAAAAAGATACTTTTTCATTTTCTACTCCTTAAATAGATTCTCTCTCCACTAGCATTTCTACCAGCCTCGTGCGATAGCGTGGCAGCTCACACACCCAGAGAGAATCCGCCCATACACATCAGCACTTTTCATCATTTCATTTTGTTTCAAAAATCGCTCCAGCACCTCAATATTTTCAGCACTCCTATCCACAATCCCGCTTACGACATTGATATTTCGCCTTTGTGTCGCACCAAGATAAGTATTTGGGTCTGTGCGTTGAAGCTCTTTGTTTAAAGCCTTAAACTCCGCCAACCCATCATTAATCCACTCTTTTTTGTTATACAAAAAGCCCTTTTCCATTTGATTCATCGCATATTCCATATTTTGCATAATATGCACTAAAGAGCTTTGAGCAAAAGCCCCGCACACTAAGATTCCACAAATCCACAAGATTTTCATTCTCCACTCCTTTTTATAGCTTTATGTTTAATGTCCTTCAAATAGCTTTGAGCCGATACGCACGAGATTTGCCCCATAAGCAATGGCAATTTCAAAATCCCCACTCATTCCCATAGAGAGAATCTTCGCTCCCCTATCCTGTAAGGAATGAAAAATATCGCTCGTTTTTTGAAAGCTTTTTTCAATCTCACTACGATTTGGGCTATTTGCCCCAATACACATCACCCCTTCCATAATGAGATTAGGACAAGTTGTTAGAATCTCATTATAAACCTCCCTAGCAGATTCTACACTCACGCCACTTTTGCTTATCTCATTTGCCGCATTTATTTGCAATAATGCCCTAACTTTTGCTTCACCTAAATGCGTTTGCAAACGCTTTTGAATCGCTTGAGCGGTTTTGAGAGAATCCACACTATGAATAAGGCTAGGCTTTAAAGCTAAGAGTGCATTTATCTTATTTTCCTGCAAAGTCCCTATAAAATGCCACTCCAAAGGCACATCATCAAGTGCTTCAGCCTTTAAGCGTAAGTCTTGCACCTTATTTTCACCAAATGCCCTTTGTCCGCACTCATACAACGCCCTTATAGAATCCACATTTTGATACTTACTCACCGCCACAAGTGAAATGATTTGATGTGCGTCATAAGCTAGACGCGCCCTTTCAATCCGCCGCAAGATTCTTTCAAGTTGCAAAGCTAACATTTACTCCCCCTTATTTTATGCTAAAAGCCGAAAAATATCATTATACAGCCCAAGCAGCATTAGTCCTAATAGCACTGCCCAACCACAAAGTGTGAGATAATACATCACATTTTCACTTGGAGCTTTTTTCATAATAACTTCATACAGATTAAATAAAATATGCCCTCCATCAAGAGCGGGAATTGGCAAAAGATTTAAGATTCCAAGATTCACAGAGATTAAGGCTACTAGCCAAAGTAGTTGCGTTATCTCCCCCTTCATCAATCCTTCTTGTGAAGCTGAGCCAATCACAGAGACAATACTCACCACCCCACCAACCTCGCTACTAGGCACTGCCCCACTTAAAAGCTTTACAATACTTTGTGCGATAAGTGTGCTTGCCTTGATACTCTCATCTATACCAAATATAATAGAATCTAGCCCCTTGTAATGCACCTCTCCCACTGCACCAGCACTTGTTACACCAATAATTTTGCGGATAATATGCTCTCTAAAAATATTTTGAGCCTCCTGCTCTATGGGCAAAACACGCACACTCACATTTTCCTTTAATGCTCCCTGCCCCCTTTGAAGTGTAAGCGTTAATTCCCCTTGAGATTCTACAACCGCAGAATCTAGCTCCTCCCAAGTCTTAATGCCCTTGCCATTTATCGCTACAATAACATCTCCTGCCCTTATCCCAGCTTGAGCAGCAGGATAGTTTTCCTTTACTTCTCCAACCACAGGCAATAAGCTTGCTTTCCCTAAAAGCCCCACCGCCACATACAGCAAAAATGCCAAAAAGAGATTAAAAAATGGACCAGCAAGTAAAATCGCTATACGCTGCCAAGGCGACTTAGAAAGATAAGAATCTGCTTCATAATTTTTTAACTTAGGATTGCTATCATCTTGCCCTTTGAGTTTGACATATCCGCCAAGCGGTATGGCAGATAGGGCATATTGTGTTTGCCCCATACGCCAAGACACAAGCTTTTTGCCAAAGCCTATGCTAAAGACTTCCACCTTTACACCGCAGATTCTAGCCACGATAAAATGCCCTAGCTCGTGAAAAAACACAAGAAATGAAAGGATTAAAAGGGCGATAAAAATACTCATATATCTCTACTCATACATTTATACTTTTAACATATTTTATTGTGTAATCCGCCCCAGAATACAATGTAAGTGCCACCGCAACCCACAGCAGAATCTCCCCGCCCGGAAAAAAGTCCGCTAACAAAAAGCCAATAGCCGCAATTTGCGCACCCGTTTTATACTTCCCACTTGCACTTGCTGCCACACTCGCTCCACTCCCAGCAATAATCACTCTTAGCCCCGTAATAAAAAACTCCCTAGAGAGAATCAAAAACACCGCCCAAGGCGAAGCCCTATCTAAAATCAGCAACGCAATAAAAGCCGATAAAATCAGCATTTTATCCGCCAATGGGTCAAATACTTCCCCAAAACGCGAATGCACCCTATATTCCCTCGCTATATATCCATCAAAAAAATCTGTCAATGACGCCACACAAAAAATCAAGCAGGTTAGGTAATTTACCCAGCTTTTATCCACAAAATCGGGCAAAATCACATCATAATGCAAAGCAACAAAAAGTAGCAAAACCGCTAGAAAAATCCTTGAAATGCTTAATATATTAGGCAAATGCTTCACTTTATGTCCTTTGTCTTTGTGAATCTTGATAAAATATGTGGAAAATTAGGCTTAGATTCTACAATGGATTGTTTAACTTAGCACAAAACTAAGCAAAAGTTATATAAGAGTTATACAAGAATTATACGAGTTTTTGCTACAATCACAACATTTTACAACCACAACAAAATCAAAGGATAAGGCGATGATTAATATTTTTGTAAGACGCAATGGCTTAATTGTGCGTGAGAGTTTGCATCTCAATGACACAAATGCCACAATGCTAAACGAGCAGGATAAGATTCTATGGATTGACCTATTTCACCCTTCAACTGATGAAGTCAATCACATCTCCAAAACTTACAATCTTGAAATCCCCACCAAAGAAGAGCGAGAAGAGATTGAGCAGTCTGCTAGATATTGGGAAGATAGCGGAAGTATTACGATTAATACCTACTTCCTTGTCCGCTCTTTAGAATCTGAACTCCACAATGAAACAATCACCTTTTTGCTTTGCAAAAATATCCTTTTTACTATCCGTTATAGTGAGTTTCGTGTCTTTGATGAGATTCAGCAAATTGTCCTAGCCACACCTAGAGTGTTTGAAGATGGCTTTGATTTAATCGGCAAAATCTTTGAAATCCGCGTAGAAAAAGACGCCGACTTACTAGAATCTGCGGCAAAAAATACCCGTGCCTTACGCAAAAGAGTATTCAACTCTCAAATGGTAAATTACGATGAAATGTTAGAAGAGCTATCCTCCTTGCAAGAGCTTAATATGAGTGTGCGAGATTCTCTATTTGACAAAAGGCGTGCAATTACTGCTATCCTTAAAAGCGATAAAGCCGATAGCGATATGAAAAAGAACACCACCATCGTGCTTAAAGACTTAAATTCTCTTGTAGAATTTACCGCCGTAAATATGCACGCCCTAGATAATATTCAAACCATTCTCACAAATCAAATCAACATTGAGCAAAACAAAACCATCAAGCTTTTCACGGTTGTTACCGTAGCGATGATGCCTCCCACACTCATTGGCACAATCTATGGTATGAACTTTGACTATATGCCAGAAACGCATTGGGATTTTGCCTATCCTGTGGTGCTTGTGATTATGATTCTCTCCACAATCTTCCCCATTATCTACTTTAAGAAAAAAGGTTGGATTTAATGGATTTAGCTCATCTTTTTCATCAAGCTTTTTTTTGGGTTGGAGATTTTAATGCTTGGGTAGCCTTAGCGACACTGATATTTTTAGAAATCGTGCTAGGGATTGATAATCTTATCTTTTTAGCCATTATCATCGCGCGTCTGCCTGAATCTAAACGCGAAAAGGCTAGAATCTTTGGTCTAGCCCTTGCTATGCTCTCTCGCATTGCCCTGCTTGTCTCACTCTTTTGGGTAATGAAGCTCACAACGCCGCTTTTCACACTATGGGATTTTGCAGTCAGTGGGCGTGATATTGTGCTTTTTTTAGGGGGATTGTTCCTTATCTACAAAGCCACGACAGAGATTCACGCAATGACACAGCCCCAAGATTCAAAGCCCCACGCCAAGCAATACGCCGCCTTTAGCATAGTGCTATTGCAAATTATGGTGCTAGATATTGTATTCTCACTAGATTCAGTCATCACTGCGGTGGGTATGGTGGATATTCTCCCTGTGATGATTATTGCCATTATTGTAAGTGTGTTTGTTATGCTCTTTGTCTCTCAAGGCATTTCACGCTTTATAGAATCTAATCCTAGCATTAAGATTCTAGCCCTTGCGTTTTTAATCCTAGTAGGCGTTACGCTTGTGGCTGATAGTATGCACTTTCATATACCAAAGGGCTACATCTATTTTGCCATTGCGTTTTCTTTGGGCGTGGAGATGATTAATATTTATCTTGCCAAAACACGCACAAAAGATTCTCATTAACTCTTTTATGTTTTAATTCCACTTTTCAAATTAGTTGCATATGCAACTAATTATTTCAAATCAAATTTAAGGATATTTGATGACAAGGCTACTAAGAGAGAGAGAGAGAGAGAATGCAATTTGGAGAAAATATGCGATTTATAACAACCTTTTATCTTTTATGCCTATGTTTTTTCAGCTCAAATCTCTTAGCTTCAGGTTTCCGCCTAACAGAGCAAAGTTTAAATGGCACAGCGCTTAACTCTGCTTATATCGCTGGGGCGTATGGGGCAGATTCTACATACTATAATCCCGCGAATATGGGGCTAGGCGAATACGGCAATAGACACGAGCTAGAAATAGATGCGAGCATTATCTATATCCCCGCATTTGAGTTTGACGCGGTAAGTAGGGATAAGGGTATGAATATCCAGTGTTTAAGTGGCAAAATTAAATGCGGACTTGCTGATGTAATTATTGATTGGGGGCAATTTGGCGGCAAAAATGGAGAGATTGTTGATGGTTATGCCAAACAGACACTTCAGCCCGTCCCAAAGATTTTTTATAAAACCCGCACTTATGAGATTCTAGGGCTTAAAACAAACTTTGGGTTAAACTTCACAACCCCTTCAGGCTTATCTATGGACTGGGGCGGGGAAGCCGGAGCATTCCTAGATGATGTAATGATTATGATGATGGAATTTAACCCTGTAATGAGTATGAAATTTTTTGATGATAGAATAGCTATTGGTGGGGGCTTTCGCTTTCTCTACTCGGCTGGGGAATTTGGCAATACCCTTTTTGTGCCAATCTCACAAGTTATAAAACAAGACGCCCTATTTATAGGAGAACTTCTTATCCAAGCAAATGGCACAACCAAAGTTACTCAAACCTCCAATGCTGCTGCTAATGGCTATGGATATAATCTCGCTCTAACAATCCGCCCTTTTAAAAGCAGCGATTTACTTGTAGCTGTTACTTATCGCTCAAATATCGCCCTAGAGATGAAAGGCTCTTTGAGTGCAGTCTCGTATGTAGATATGGGAAAAATGGCTCAAGGCACAATAGGAATGGACGCGGACTTAACCCTTGGAGCCGATTTACCCCCTATTGTCAATATCGCCATAGCCAAACGATTTGGCAAGCTCTTAACTGAATTTGTAATGGAGACAACCTACTATGGCAGAGCTAGAATCTTCGAATTTGCCTACGCCAACCAAAAATTTACATCAAACCTTACAGGTATAGGAGCAAACTATGTCAATCCCGATGAAATGCTAGGTGCAGCAGATTACTCCGCTGTGGCGTATGGCAATGGCTGGAAAGACGCAACCGCCTATCGCCTAGGACTTACCTATCAGCACTCGCCAAAGCTCAAAATTATGGGGAGCTTTGCTTATGATAAGACTCCCGCTCCACAAGGGCAGTTTGGGATTCCAGATGCAAATGCCTATGCCTTTGGCTTAGGTGCAAGGTATGAGCTGTGGGATGGCAAAGCTGATGTGGGTGTCGCCTATTCCCTAGCTTTGAAAGATAATCGCAAAAGCTTTATTAGAAGCAAAGACGGCTTAGGACAGCTCCAACTCCTAACCTTTGGCGCAAAATACAGATTCTAAAATTACAGACAGAATCTAAGATTTAAAACTCTCATTATGGTAAAAATTTATAAGATTTTACACACTTAAGATTCTCCCCAAATAAAAGAGAGAGAATCTTAAAAAGCAGATTAGATAAGTTTGTAGGGAGCTTGTCCTACTTCGTAGTAGTTGTTCCCTTGTGAATCAATAGCTACAATCGCCGGAAAATTCTCAATTGTAAGCCTTGCTACCGCTTCAGGTCCTAGCTCTGGGTAAGCTAGCACCTCATACTTTGTGATACATTTAGAGATGAGTGCCGCTGCACCACCCACAGCCACCATATATACAACGCCGTGTTTCACCATAGAATCTACCACTTCTTGACTACGATAGCCTTTGCCTATCATTCCGTGGATACCCTGCTCTATGATTGTGGGCGTGTATTTATCCATTCTCCCACTTGTTGTAGGACCTGCTGAGCCTATGGCATTACCCGGCTTTGCAGGAGTAGGACCAAGATAGTAAATCGTCTCGCCCTCCAAATCCACAGGGAGCTTTTCCCCCCTTGCCAATGCTTCGGTTAATGCCTTATGTGCAGCATCTCGTGCAGCTAGAATCGTTCCGCTTATAAGCACACTTTCCCCTGCTTTTAGGCTTTTTGCCACTTCTTTACTTAAAGGTGCTGTGATTTTCTTTGGCTCTGTCATTTTCTCCTCCTTAAATGCTTATAGCTCAATATCAGCGTGTCGTGCAGCGTGGCAGTTAATATTCACCGCAACAGGAAGTCCGGCAATATGTGTGGGATACCACTCTACATTGACCTTAAACGCCGTTGTCGTGCCACCTAGCCCTTGTGGTCCCACACCCGTTTTATTCGCAATCTCAAGAAGCTCTTCCTCAAGCTTAGCATATCGCTCATCAGCATTTTTAGAATCTATCTCACGCACGGCGGCTTGTTTAGCTAAAAGAGCAGCCTTTTCCATTGTCCCACCGATACCTACGCCAATCACCATAGGCGGACACGCATTTGGTCCAGCAAGTTTAACAGCTTCTGTGAAAACCTTTTTCACACCCTCAATACCATCAGCAGGAACAAGCATTTTTAAAATGCTCTTATTTTCACTTCCAAAGCCTTTAGGACAAACTTTCAAATGCAGTTTATCGCCCTTCACAATGCGTGTATGAATCACAGCAGGAGCGTTATTTGTGGTATTTTTACGCTCATAGAGTGGCTCGGCTACGACTGACTTTCTCAAATAGCCATTTGTGTAACCCTCTTTAATCCCCTCATTTATCGCATCTTCAAGGTAACCACCCACAATATGCACATCTTGCCCTATCTCCACAAATACCACGCTCATTCCCGTATCCTGACAAATAGCCATCATATTTGTTTCAGCAATTTTGCCATTTTCCATTAGTGTGCTAAGGATATTTTTTCCAAGCTCAGATTTTTCACTCTCCTTTGCTGCAACAAAGGCGCGTTTAATATCTGGCGTTTGAATACAACACGCATCAATGGCAAGTTTGGCAACAGCAGATTTAATATCTTCAAATCGCACTTCTCTCATTACTTCCTCCTTAAATGTATTTGAAAACAGCAGAATTCTACTACCCAAAATGTAAAAAACGCTTTAAACCACAGCTTTTTTATCAAATCCTAAACCAAATTTACATCTCTAAGAATTACCAAAAAATGATCAAAATAAAGAATATATGTGAAGATTGTAGAATCTCACAGAATCCAAGCAGATTCTATGAGATAAAAGAAGTTTAAAATAAACTACATACGATAGGTATACATCGCATATATCATACCACCATCATAATTGACGGTTGTATCACCCCACCAGTCTTTTGCTTGAGCAGATCCACCAAACCTGCGATATTTATAGCCTACTTCAAGCCCAGAAGCATTATTTTTATCTTCAACAACTTTCAAGCCAAATTGAAATCCATAGCTCGTGCCGAAGAACGAATTTGTATAGTGATAGCCATCTTTCATTTCCCAAGAATAGCAATATCCACTTGAATTTGTGCAATACCGAGTATATGGCATATTCATACCAACACCGATATTCACACCAGCAAATGCCCCGATATTCCAACCTGAATTCATCATTTGCACTGTTGCAAAGTCAATAAGATAATCAAGGTTTCCGCCAATATTAAACATAATCCACGACTTATCTCTTGCCTCATAAGTATTGCTAAAGTCGTATGAATCCCCACCAAAGCCTATGTTAGCATCAACATAATAGCGAAGTCCGTGCATTTTGGTAAAATACTTTGCTTGTCCAGCCATTACAGAAATATTAAAACCACCTGCATCATAATTTGACTTTTGTATGAAACTAGTAGCCGACCCATTTCCCTTATGCACATCAAAATCACCTGTTAAATACCCAAGCCCAATTCCGCCAAATCCACCATTTTTGTGTGAAAAGTCATTTGGATCTCGTGGCTTTTGAGATTGCTCAATCGCATCGCTTACTTTCTTTTCAAGTGCTTTTTGATTATTTTTCTTAGCCTCATTGCCCTGCATACCCTCAACTTCTTTTTTTAGCTCAAGACGCTTTTTTTCTTTCTCTAGCCTTTGTATCTCATCATCAACATCATCAGCTACAAGATGAGTGCCAAAACAAGCTAAAACAGCCAAAACTAAACCAATTTTTCCATATCGCATGGACTCTCCTTATTAAAAATTTCACTCTCATTTTACAGAAAGCCCCTCACTATACAAAAAAAAAAAAAAACGTTAATAAAATGAAAAAAATATATATAACCAAGCAACCTTGTTTCATTTTCCTACTACCAAAAGCAAATAGCACAGAAAAAACTACATTAACAAAGCCTTAACATCACCCTTTTTCTTCCCAAATTCCACAATCTTGCCGTGGAATCTCGCAAAAACCTGCCCGAGACTTATACTCTCTATCTCGCCCTTATACGCCTCATACACAGAATCTAGATTCTCCCTTATCCCACGCTCACAAAACTCCCTTAGCTCCTCATAGTCATCTATCTGCCACCCCAAAGCACATAAAAGTTTATAAGTATATTTATCTACCACCATATATTCCCGCAAACACGCATAGTTTAGGATACTATACGCACTCTCCAGCCCTATGCCTTTTTGCTCTAAGAGCCATTCTAAACTGACAGATTCTACAAATCCTTCAAAACTCCCAAAGTCCCTTAAAATTGCAGAGGCAAGATTCACAATCCGCACAGACTTTTGCTTTTGAAATCCATTGATATGACTTTCAAGCACATAAGAATCTAGCTCTGCTAGTCTTAAAAGATTAGTCTCACTCTTATGTGGCTCATCTAAGATTCTAGCCTTTCGCATAGAATCTAGGCTTTTCTCCACTCTGCTCCACTGCGTATTTTGCGTTAAAATACTTCCCAAAACCACATCAAAAGTGCCATAGCCCTCCCACCACCAGCTTGGCAGTCCGCTTAATAGATTCTGCTTTTTTAACGCCACAAATACATCAAAACTTGAATCTAGCATTATTCTTGCCCTCCTTTATTATCTTTACTCCCAAAAAATGCTTCAATCAAAGCCCTTGCCTCCGCACTTTGTGGATTTTTAAATACATTCTCACTTTTACCATATTCCACCGCCACACCATTATGTAAAATCAGCACTTCATCACTCAAAATCCGCAGAATCTCCAAATCGTGCGTAATAAAAATATAGCTCATCTGCATTTTTTCTTGTAGCTCTAATAAAAGTGTGAGAATAAGCTTTTGAGAGCTTTTATCAAGGGCGGTTGTAGGCTCATCAAGCAATAAAATTGTAGGCTTTCTTACAATGGCTCTAGCAATGGCTACGCGTTGTTTTTGCCCCCCGCTTAGTTCAAATGGATAGGCGTGAGCTAGGCTAGAATCTAGCCCTATCATTTCTAAAGCCCACGCGATTTGCTTTTTACATTCTTCATTAGGGAGCTTTCCCAACGCTTCTTTGATAATATCGCCAATGCGGAATCTCGGGCAGAGCGAAGAAAAAGGGTCTTGAAACACCATACTGATACGCTCTCGCAAAAGTTTTACATCTACTTTTGTGCGTTTTGTCTGCTTTTCATTAATGTAGAGCTCCCCTTTTGTCTCAAGCAAATGCAAAAGCCCTAGAGCAAGGCTAGACTTCCCACTGCCAGATTCCCCAGCGATCCCTAGAATCTGCCCTTTTTTCAGGCAAAAACTTAATGGGGATAGAATCTCTTTATAAGTGCTTGTGAAAAACCCCTGCTTTCTTGCCCCCACACTTAAATCCCTAGCCCTTAGCACAATATCTTGCCGCGTAGAATCTAAATCTGTTTGCTCTAAAGCCTTGCGTTTAGGGGGCTTTAAAGATTCAATTAAAAATCGTGTATAAGAATGCTGCGGGGCGTTAAAAAGTCTTTGGCTTGAAGCAGATTCTACAATCTTGCCATCTTTTAGCACAATCACCCTATCGGCAAACTCACGCACAACGCCTAAATCGTGGCTAATAAACAAAATCGCACTTCCTTTAGCAAGGTGAGATAATAATTGCATAATTTGCCGTTGCACTAGCACATCTAGGGCGGTTGTAGGCTCATCGCAAATGAGCAATTTTGGATTATTAATAATGCTCATAGCAATGGCAACGCGTTGTTTTTGCCCACCGCTTAGCTCAAATGGATAGGCGTGAGCTAGGCTAGAATCTAGCCCGATTAATGCTAAAAGCTCTGCTAGTCGCTCTTTTGCCTTGTTATGCAAAGCCTTGCCTCTAAGATGAGGATAAAGCTCATTGGCGTGGAGATACAAGCTCTCTGTAATTTGTTTGCCGACTTTATGCAAGGGATTGAGGCTTGAGAGTGGCTCTTGTGGAATATAGGCAATGTCCTTTCCACGCAGAGATTCTAGCTCTTTTTGTGTCAGGCTCAATATATTTTTATTTTCAAACTCTATACTGCCACTTTGCACAGCAATGTTTGGATTAAGATTTAAAATGAGTTGAGCTAACATACTTTTGCCTGAGCCAGATTCTCCCACTAACGCAACTTTCTCCCCGGGCTTAATCTGCAAGGAAATATCTTGCAAAGCAAAGCGAGTAGAATGCAAAAAATGCGCGTTAAGATGAGAGATTTTTAGCATAATAAGCCTTGTTTTGAATCTTTTAAATTTAAATCTGTTGAATCTGGGCTAGATTCTTGTGTGCTTGTTTTAAGATGGGCTTTAATGTGCGGGTCAAGTGCATCACGCAGCCCTTCGCCGATAAAAACAAGGATTGACAATAATACACACAAAGCCAAAAACGCACTTATGCCTAGATGTGGGGAGGAGAGATTGTTTTTGCCTTGAGAGAGTAGCTCTCCTAAACTCGCACTTCCAACGGGCATACCAAAGCCCAAAAAATCAAGGCTACTTAGTGTTACAATACTCCCTGCCATAATAAAAGGCGTAAAAGTCAAGGTCGCACTCATCGCATTAGGCAAAATATATGAAAAAATGATTTTTATATCACTTACCCCCATAGCTTGAGCGGCTTTGACATACTCTAAATTCCTAGCCTTCAAAAATTCAGCCCGGACAAGATTCACAAGCAGAATCCACGAAAATGCCCCCACCACGCACAAAATCCACCAAAAACTTGGTTCAAACACGCTTGAGATGATGATAATCACGAATAAAATAGGCACAGCGTTAAAAATCTCTATCATTCTTTGCCCTACTAAGTCTAAAGCCCCGCCATAATACCCCTGCAATGCCCCAAGCACAACGCCCACTACCACGCTACACACACTTAAAATAAGCGCAAAAATAATGGAGATTCTATATCCATAAATCAGCCGACTTGCCACATCTCGTGCCTTATCATCTGTGCCAAGCCAATGTTTAGAATCCGGAGGCGTGGGAGCTTGAGCGTCTAAATCCATAATAATGCTATCATAGCTATAAGGGATAATCGCTCTTAGCACAAAAGCGTCTTTAAGCAATTCATCTTTCACATAGCTATCAAGGTAATCACAAGGTGTTTGAAAATCCCCACCAAAAGCAGTCTCTGGGTAATCCACAAAGACAGGAAAATATATCTTAGAATCTTTATAGATAAAAAGGGGCTTTTCATTGGCGATAAATTCCGCAAACATACTACACACAAACAAAACAAGAAAAATAAGCAAAGAATAAAATGCGCGTTTATTTTGCCTAAATACTGCCCAACGCAACCTCAAATTGCTTTGCTCTAGTTTATTCTGCTTTATAGATTCTGTGTGCTTTGTGGGATTTTGAATCTTAGACATTTTGACTTCCAAAGTGAATGCGTGGGTCAATAAAACAATATAATATATCACTAATAATGCCTATCACAAGGGCAATAAAGGTAAAAATATAAAGTGTGCCAAACACCACAGGGTAATCACGGCTTACCACGCTTTCATAACCCAAAAGCCCAAGTCCATCAAGGCTAAAAATAATCTCTATAAGCAAACTTCCACTCAAAAATGCCCCAACAAACACCGCAGGAAACCCACTCACAATTAAAAGCATAGCGTTGCGAAAAATATGCTTATAAAGGATATGCTTCTCACGTCCACCCTTTGCCCTAGCACTTACTACATAGCTTTTATGAATCTCTTCTAAAAAACAATTTTTACTGAGCATACTCAAAGTTGCAAGCCCACCGATAGAAATACACAGCACCGGCAAAAACAAATGCCACAAATAATCTGCAATCTTCCCAAAAAAGCTTAAAGATTCAAAATTTTCACTCACTAGCCCACGCAAAGGGAATATATCAAAATAGCTCCCTCCACAAAATAACACCACAAGCACCACGGCAAACATAAATGCCGGTATAGCATTTAGCACGACAATCACAACGCTGCTAAACACATCAAATTTTGAGCCATTACGCACCGCCTTTGCAATACCCAATGGAATGCTGATAAGATAAATAAGCAAAGTGCTAAACACTCCTAGTGAGATGGACACGGGAAGTTTTTGAGCGATGATTGAAAGCACACTTGATTGAGCATAAAAACTTTCACCAAAGTCAAAGCACACAAAACGCCATAGCATTTCAAAATACCGCTCACTCAAAGGCTTATCAAATCCATAGAGCTTTTTTATCTCCTCAACAAGTTCAGCATCTAGCCCTACAGAGCCTTTATAAAGTGTGTTTGAGCCTACTGCTGCTTCAGTAATTTGGGAGAGATTTTCCATTTTAGCAATGCTTTGCTCCACAGGACCGCCCGGAGAGAGCTGCATAAGCAAGAAGTTGATAGTCATAACCCCCAAAAGTGTTGGGACAAGCAACAATAAACGCTTGAAAATGTAGCCTAGCACCGCTTTCCTTTAGAATCTAAGAGTTTAAAAGTGGTATTGTAGCAAAATGAAGATAAGTTTTTGTCATCGCAAACCTTGCGAGTTTATCCTTATCAACACTTTGTGCTACCCGCTCCATATTTTGCCTCTAAAGCCTCGGCAAAAAACTCTTTTTGCGTTTTTGGAATCTTATCTGGGTGGTGGATTCTCATATGTTCAAGGTATTTATCATAGCTTGGCATTCCAACAAGCACGTGAAGAAATCTATCGCTTCGCCGATACAATGCCTTTATTTTAGCAAAATAGCCACTCAATATTTTTTTCACTCTTTTTGCACACTCCTTTGTATTAGAATCTATAACTATACTGCAAAAGTAGCCTATGCGTTGAATTTTCCGGCTCATAAATTGCCGTGGCATTACCTGTAATGCTACTACTTGTCCGCATAGGCTTTGCCATATCAATATGCCAATACTCATACACCAAACGGATAGAACGCAAAGTAGAATCTTTACCATAATATGTGCGACCAATAAATGCACTTAAGCCAAAACCATCTTTTTGTGTTACATAATAATCATCATTGAATCCATATTCCGAAGCAGTAGAGAGATGATTGCCAAAGATTAAATACCGATAGCCCAACCCATAGTTAAGCACGCCCTTATTGCCTATATGCACTTCACCTTCAAGCTCAAGAGGCACATATAGATAGCCTTGAAGCCTATCCATTACCAAAAATTCCGTGCGGTTGAAAAAATACCCCAATCCACCTTGAATATACAAACTCACCCTATGAGAAGCCCTCAAAAGATTATATCCACTTTTTAGCTCCACATCACCAGCAAGCATACCCATTATACTGACAAGCTTTTGCCCATTTCTTTGCTCATTATCCGTATCAAGTATGCCGCCGGTATAGATTCCAAGCGCATACCCAAGCCTTGCACTCCCCTCAAGCTTTACTCCCAAAGGATTTATCACGCCAAGCTCTCCTAGTAGCCCAAAAGTTGCGCTATCCACTCGCATTACCCTAGAGCCATCATATGCTACCTCACCATAATGATGATAGCCTGTATAAAAACCCAAAGAACGATACAAACCACTTTTCATAAGGCTTTTTTGACTACCATAAGCGATATACTCCTCATCTGCTAGGCTTCCCACCACGCCAAAACTCACGCATAACACGCCTAGTATGTAAGCTTTAAGATGAGCTAAGATTGTATTTTTCATCACAGCACCTCCTAAAACCCAAAGCCCACGCGTAAGCCTACAAAGCTCGTGTGAGATTTAGGATAGTGGATTGTAGCATTTGCACCCGCAATTGCACCCGGTGCAGTAGAATCTGCTGTTATACTGACATCAACACTTGAAGATGTGCCCAAACTTTCAAACTTTGCATAAAGCTGAGTAAAGAAAAAAGAGGTCTCATTCACATAATACCGAAGCCCTAGCATAAAACGCAGTGCATTTTGCCCCCCAGCAAATGACAATGTATGAGATTGTATATTTTTGCCACCATACACAGCTACCGCACCACTTGTAGCCAAAAGCACATCATACGCAGCAAGGTATTCTAATCTTACCTTATGATTTAAAGCCACATCGCCGTGTAGCTCTAAGGGCAAATATGTCCCAATAAACTCCGCCATAGTGGGCATATTGCCATAAGCAATAGCTCCAAGAGATTCACGCAAACCCACACCAAGATACAGCGGCTTATCCCTCGTGCGAGTGATGAAGTAGTAGCCTAAGCCAAAATTTGCATCAAGATTTAGCCCCATTCCCCCACGCACGGGTGCTGTGCTTAAAGATTGAGAACCTGCAACAGGTGCAATACCATTAAGATTCCCAGCACTACTCCCAATACCTACAAGCACATTGTGTGCTACACGATTATCATAAGTTGTCTCATACTCATAATAAAGCATTGTATGTGCAGCATTAAACTCACTCTCTCCAGCCTTATGATTAAACCACGCCTCTTGAATCCCAATCCTATCAATACTCTCACGCCCCTGTAAAGAGTAAAGCAAGATTCCGCATAATAAGAGAGAGAAAAAATACTTTTTCATCTTAACTCCTTCATAAAACCTATATACCTTTATTTTCATTGACCCTAAAAACCATCACAAAGGATAAAAACATAACAAGCTTTACATATTAAGGAAATCTTTTTTTTAGCCTATCCCCTATGAGAAGCCCTAAGGCTACTCTCACAAAGGCTAGGCTTCAAAAACAAGTAAGAAGTTAAAAAGCAGAATCTAGCACACCTTTAATGCACTCCTGCCATACGCCCTTCAAAATCACTTGCCTTACGATAAGGAGTTTCAGCCATTGGGAGCTTTTCTCCATTCACACAACGCCAACAAATCATCACGCATTTAATCAGTATTAAACAAGTAACCACCATAAACAAGCCACAAAGCAAGGCATTGATAAGGTTATTATTTGCGATAGTAGCAAACTTTGCCGCCTCTTGCGTGAGATTTGCAATAACACTTTCATCTGTTGTTTCTTGAATCTTTTGCATCGTTGCCGCTGCTTTTTGAGTATTAATCTGCCATAGTGCTATATGACTTACTGCATCATGCACCTTTTCGCCATTTGCCGGAAGAAGCTTTAAGATTCCAGCATAAAGCGTGCTAACAAGCACCCACACTGCTGGGACAATAGCCACCCAAGCTTGTTTTGCTTTACCCATTTTGAAAAGCACCACAATCACGGTAAGCAGTGCCATTCCTGCCAACATTTGATTAGAAACACCAAAGAGTGTCCATAGTGATTTTACCCCACCTTGTGGGTCTGTAACACCTTGATAAAGGATATAACCCCAACCAGCTACGCAAATCAAAGTCGCCACAATACCCCAAAACATTGAGTGAATATTACCAATAGGCTTATACACATTCCCTAGCACATCTTGCACCATAAAGCGTCCTGCTCTAGTCCCTGCATCAACAGCAGTCAAAATAAACAACGCCTCAAACAAAATCGCAAAGTGATACCAAAACGCCATAGAGCCTTGATTGAAAAGTGGCACTTGAGAAATAATTGTCGCTAAACCAATCGCAAAAGTTGGCGCACCACCGGTTTTACTTAAAATCGTTGGCTCTCCTACCTCTTTTGCCATACCTAGAATATCTTCAGGCGTGATGACAAAGCCCCAAGAGCTA
This sequence comes from uncultured Helicobacter sp., assembly GCA_963559865.1. GTDB lineage: Bacteria > Campylobacterota > Campylobacteria > Campylobacterales > Helicobacteraceae > Helicobacter_C. The sequence continues at coordinate 202,387 of CAUWMC010000001.1, read as the reverse complement.
ATCGTCTGTGCTGCAATAGCTGCTGCTTCTGCGACATCTTTTACCCCAGCTGTGCCAAGTGCTGCAGGGGCGACATTGATTGAAAAATAAAGCCCGGGGGTGAGAATCACCGCTGCAATAAGTGCCATTACAGCCACCGCAGATTCCATAATCATAGAGCCATAACCCACCATTCGTGCGTGAGATTCTTTCTCTAGCATTTTTGGCGTTGTCCCACTTGAAATAAGTGCGTGGAATCCACTTATCGCCCCACAAGCAATGGTGATAAACAAAAATGGAAAGAGCTGCCCGCTAAAAACAGGTCCCGTGCCATCAATGTATTTTGTAACGCTTTCAAATCGCACTTCAGGCATAACTACCAAGATTCCACCTGCCATAAGCACAATAACACCAATCTTTAAAAATGTGCTAAGATAATCACGCGGTGCGAGCAAAAACCACACGGGCAAAATCGCTACAATAAAGCCATACACGATCATTACATAAGTAAGCGTTACAGGAGTTAGAGTAAAAATCTCTGCTAACTGCGGATTTGCCGCAACATCTCGTCCATAATACAAGGCTAAAAGCAACAAAGCAAAGCCGATAATACTCGCCTCGCTAATCTTGCCCGGACGGATAAAACGCATATGTAGCCCCATATAAATCGCGATAGGAATTGTCATAGCGATTGTGAAAAGCCCCCAAGGAGATTCAGCCAAAGCATTCACAACAACAAGAGCCAAAATCGCAATGATTAACATCATAATACCCAAAATCCCAATCATAGCAATACTACCTACACCCTTACCAAGCTCTAGTTTAATAATCTCGCCAATAGATTTGCCATTTCTACGCATAGAGATAAACAGCACGGTAAAATCGTGAACTGCCCCAGCTATCACAACGCCCACAACAATCCAAATCATACTTGGCAAATATCCCATTTGTGCAGCCAAGATTGGACCTACAAGCGGACCAGCCCCAGCAATTGCAGCAAAGTGATGTCCAAAAAGCACAACCTTATTTGTCGGCACAAAATCACGCCCATCATTATTGACAACCGCAGGTGTCGCACGATTATCATCAAGCTGCAACACCTTAAAAGCGATATATTTAGAATAGTAGCGATACGCTATTGCATAAATACATACAGCTGCTACTACAATCCATACAGCAGAGATACTCTCTCCTGTATGCAGTGCCAATACACCAAAGCAGTAAGCACCAATGAGCGATACAATCGCCCACAACCCTATACTTAGAATCTTATTCATAACGCTCCTTTATTTTGTAGAGTAGATTACGGCTCTAAGTCTAAACACTTCAAACTTAAAGGCTATCACGCAATAAAAGAAATGTTTGACTTTTTTCAAAAATATGGCAGTTTAGTAACATCACTCTTAAGCTAAAAGTATGTTTGTTTCATTTTGTAATAGTTTATTGTGTGATTTTGGGGCTTTATATGTAGTTTGTCTTAAGATATTTTGGGATAGAATCCGCGAATTTTTAATTTGAGGATTGAATGTATTTGAAGCTTAATTTACCCTCGTGTGTATTATCGTCTTTATATCGCCTTAAGATTCTATGCATTGTGCTATGTGCACCGCTTTTTCTCTACGGCATAGACTACACAGGCAGACTGCCTAGTCAAATAACCTTACAAAATGGAGCAAGTCAAGTGAGTAATGCCACACCCACTTGTGTGAATATGCGTGGTTGTAGCTTTAACTACAATTGGGCTACAGGTGCTGGCGGACTAGATTTTAGCTACTCTACTGCAAATGGTGGTAATTCTACACTCACGCTTAACGCCAAAATGCCTATAGAAACTTACGGACAAACTTCCCTATTTTATTTTGATAACCTTACTATTGGCAGCAACTCTAAATTAATCATCAACAATTTTTATTCTTTTATGGTTAATAAAAGTATCACACTCAATCCCTATGCATCATTTGAAGTCTCTCTTCAAAAAGGGGGTGGTGGAAACAAATCATCACAATTTTATCTCACAGACCAAACAAGTGTGAATCTAACACAAGGCTCAAGCTTTACAATCAAAAATGCTGACTTGTTTATCTCAAACGGAAATATTAATATTGAAAATCAAGCCACACTTGATATTGATAGCACAAACATACGACTTCACACATCTCTAAGCAACAAAGGCATTTTAAATCTAAAAGGCGACTTATGGGCGATTGGAACAGAAGGAGTTTTAACCTCACCTTCAACAACAATAATTGAAAATTATGGCACACTTAATCTTGTAGGCAACTTCCACAATGGCGGAACACTTAATACTATATACAAAGAAGAAGGTGCGGGAAAACTGCTCAATTACGGCGGGAGTATTACTATTACAGGGAATCTTACAAATCAAAGCGAGGGTGGGCAACACTCAAGTGTGCAAATCTATGGTGGAAGTATTAAAGTAGATGGCGGTATGACAAATGCCACAGATAGCACACTTATCTTTGGCTCTTATAATGGCAAATTGGGACAGCTTATCGGTGATGTGAATAATCAAGGCAAGATTCAAGTAGATATTGCCGGAGCAAGTCTAGGCTCACATCAGCTTATCACAGGCACATTGAGTGGAAATACAAACCTAGAGATTCTAGCCGGTGGAAGCAAAAGTGAGTTTATAAACTCCAGCACACAAGGCAATGGCTCAATTAAACTTGAGAAAAACACACAAGCCATTGATACATTTTTACACAGCCTAGAACAGAATCAAAATAGTGTCATCACTGCCCTTGAGCAAAGTCTTAACCAAACTCCCGGGCAAAGTCTCTATACATATGGAGATAGAGCATTCCTTACAAATCTTAGCTCACACATTAGCACCTCCGCAAATGCTCTAAGCACACAAGCCCCTAGCCTTAGTCTTTGGAGCATTATGCAAAATACCACCTTGCCCCTTATCTATCAACCACCGATGAAAAGATTCTCTTTTGGCTTATCTCCATTTGCCGCTAATGCAAGTAGTGCAAATCTCTCCGCCCCACTTTATGGCACAAGTCTCAATGCTTCATTGCAGCTTTATAATCATCAAGTAAGTGCATTTGCCACCTATGCGACTTCCCAAAGCACAAATGCCTCAAGCTCCACGCAAACACAGCTAGATTCTAGCTCATTGCTTGTTGGAATCTATGATAAAATCTCTCTGCCAAAATTAGAGCTTACTCTCCTTGCCTATTATGGCAACACACAGCATAAAAGCAAACGCGAAGTTTTCTTTGATACAAGCACCTTTCAGGGTAAATTTTCATACAACGAGCTAGGATTGCAAAGCACACTCGGCTATCCTTTAGGCTATCAAAAATTGTATTTTAAGCCATTTGTGGGGCTTTACTACACACTTGGTTTGCAAGGCAATATGGCAGAATCTAGCACTTCAAATGCACCAACCCTTTGGTTTCAATCACAGCAAAATCATTCCGTGCTTATGCTTCTTGGAGGGGAGGCACGATACTATTTTGGCAGACGCCATATCCTTTTTGGTGGCGTGAATCTTCAGTATAATCTAATGCCAACTCCACAAACAACAGCCTATATTGGCTCATCTCCGCTTTATTTTGATACTCAAAAATCATTAGGCTACACACTTCATTTAGGTGGCTCTGTGCCTTTACACAAAAATATTTCACTTAGTCTTTATGCCCTATACGCTCAATCTCACACGCAATTTAAGACATATTCAGGCACATTTAATCTTTCATATTATTTTTAAGCTCAAGCTTCTTGCAATTACCTCAAATATGCTACAATACGCGGAATTTTGCTTATCCTTACAGCCTCTAAGGAATAAACTCAAAGGAATAAAATGGTAGAAGTCCTAGCCAAAATCACAGCCCAACGCACACAAGACATCGCCACAAAGGGCTTAGACTTTGGACACGCTATCCCAAAAAGTAGAATCCACCCACTCATTCCCCCAAAGTTAGATTCAACACTCATTATCACAGAGATTAAACGCTCTTCGCCTTCAGCTGGGCATATAGGAGACATACATTCAGTTACACATTTAGCACAAAGTTACCTTAATGGCGGTGCTTTAGCAATTTCTGTGCTATGTGAAGAAAGGTATTTTAATGGGAGTTTAGCAGATTTAATGCAGGTAAAAAACGCCTACCCAAATGCTTGTGTGCTAAGAAAAGATTTTATACAAGATTCACAAGAGATTGAAATTAGCTATCGTGCTGGGGCGGATATGGTGCTGCTTATTGCGGCGATGTTTATTGATGAAAAAGATGGTTTTTTGCAGCTTCAAAAGATTTATGAAAAATGCCTATCCTTTGGCATTACACCCTTGCTTGAGGTGCATAACCAAAAAGAGATAGACTTTATCACTCCGCTTCAACCCGCTCTTGTAGGTATCAACTCACGCAATCTCCACACCTTTGAGATTGATATACCCTCCGCTTGTGTATTAAGGCAATCCCTACAAGATTGCTTGCCTCAAAGTAAGGTTATTTTTGAATCTGGCATACATTCGGCTTCAAGTGCATTTATGATTGGCTCATTTGGCTTTAATGGACTGCTATGTGGTAGCTACCTTGTGGCTTGTGAGAATCCAACCCACGCTATTCAATCACTCAAATCAGCCTTTAATCTTGGCTTTAAGCAAAGACCAAGATTCTATGTTGATGTCTTTTATAAATGGCATAAGGCTAGGACTATTATCAAAATATGCGGTATTACAAATCTTGATGATGCCCTAAAAATAGGAGAGATAGAAACTTATGGCGGAGTGGATATGCTAGGCTTTATTTTGGCTAAAAACTCTCCGCGTTTTATAGAATCTAAGCAGATTCAAAACATAGCAAAAGCCCTACAAACGCTCTATCCGCATATTTTACGCATAGCCGTGGTGAATGATAAGCACTCTTTAAATACTGCCAAAACACTTTATAAGGAAGGCTATATTGATGGGATTCAGCTCCATAGCCTTAATCCACAAACGCCAAAATTGTATGCCAACACACCCCTTGAAGAAGCCCTATACTGCTACTATGTGGCACAAAATGTGGAAACCTTGCAGGATTTTGCCCCAAACTATGAAGGGGTATTTTGCCTTATAGATTCTAAAAGCACTCAAGGCGGAGGCTCTGGTAAAAATGTGGCAAAAGATGTGCTTTTATCTCTTAAAGAGCCTTATTTGTGTGTTGCTGGTGGGATTAATCCACAGAATCTCAAGGATTTTTTAGCACTCAAACCTTCTATGCTTGATATAAACTCTGGCGTGGAAAAATCCGCAGGGCTAAAAGACATTGCCTTAATCAAGCAGATTCTTAGCACACTAGAATCTACTCGCACAATCTAAAAATAAAGGAACAACAATGAAGAAACTTCTTTTGATATTTTATATTATTTCAAATCTCACGCATTATGCCCTTGCAGATTCTAAGCTTACGCTTATTATGGGTGGAGATGCTTTGCTTCACGCCTCTGTATATAATGACGCTAAACAAGAAAATGGGGATTATGACTTTAGCTCTATGCTTAAGGCACTTGAAGATGTTATCCCAAAATATGACCTTGCTTTTTATAATCAAGAGACAATTTTAGGCGGCAAAGAGCTTGGCTTAAGCACTTATCCCGCATTTAACTCTCCGCAAGAATTTGGCGACAATATGCTCTCTTTAGGTTTTAATCTTGTCTCTCTAGCGAATAATCACACGCTTGATAGGGGTGAAAAGGCTGTGAAATCCTCCCTTGCATATTGGAAAGATAAACCTGCTCTCACTGCGGGCAGCTATGAATCTTTTCAAACGCGTAATGCCCCAAAGATTCTAGAAAAAAATGGCATTAAATACGCACTTTTAGCCTATACTTATGGCACAAATGGAATCCCCGTGCCAAAAGGCAAAGAATACCTTGTCAATGTCTATACAAAAGCAATGCTTGAAAATGACATTAGAGCCATTCGCGAACAAGTAGATTTACTGATTGTTTCAATGCATTGGGGCATTGAGTATGAGTTTGAGCCAAGTGCGGAGCAGAAAAAGTATGCTAAGCTTTTGGCAGATTTGGGAGTGGATTTAGTCATTGGCACACATCCGCACGTGGTGCAGCCTGTTGAATATATTGGAGATACTTTAGTATTTTATTCACTTGGGAATCTTATCTCCGCTCAAAAAGGCACAAATAAACGCATTGGTATGCTAGGAAGTGTGGAGATTGAAAAGCTTGAAAACGGCAAGGTTGCTATTAAAAATCCCAAAGCAGAGCTAATTTATACCTACTATAACTCACGCTTCAGGGATTTTAAGCTAATGTGGTTTAGCGAACTCAATAATGCAATATTGCCTGATTATAAAAAAATCTACAAACAATACACAAATATCATCACGCAAGGCAAAAGTGAAATTCAAATTGGATTATAAAAGCCTGATAGATTTGCTTAAATTCCTAGCAGCAAAACAGGAATCTAAGCAAATAGAGAGATTTTAGCGTTGCACCTTGAATTGAATCTTTTGGTGGCATTCTTTGCAATTAATAGGGTGGGAGGAGTTTTTCACAAATATATGCATAGATTCTGTAAGTTTATGCTCCTTGCCCGGACACGCACAACTATAATAATAGTAATGCACCTCTCGAACCTCGCAAGTGGCATTTTTCTCCAACTGCTCCTTACGATATTTCTCAATCTGCATATCCTCTTGTAAAATATGTGTAAGCAACCAATCTTTCGCAATTGTTGAAATCATCTCTTTTAGGATCTCCACGGAATGCACATTTTTTACCATACCCGCCATATCTGCGACAATTGTGCGGTGAATCTTCCTATGCTCCTCCAAACGCGGATAGCCAATAGCCTGCATATACTGCTCTTCATCTCTAAAATGCGTTTTCATATAGTCAAAAAACTCAATCAATATCATTTTGACTTCATTGGCTGAACTAGGGCTATTTGCAATACGATACGCCTTGTGAGCCAAAGTAAAAAGCATTTGATGTTGCTGGTCAATAATCTCGTGATGAACGCTAAAATCATTACTCCAATCCGGTAGCATATCTCCTCCTTAAGCCGAATATAATTTATCCAAGCGCACTTTGAAACTTTATGCTTTGTTGGCACTCTTTACAACGAATACTTTGCGTGCTGTTTTTCACAAAAATATGCATAGATTCTGTAAGTTTATGCTCCTTGCCCGGACACGCACAAACATAGAGATAAAACTTTTGTGCTTGTTTAGTTGGGTTCTTACTTTGAGCTTCTTTGCGATATTTTTCAATTTGCATATCCTCTTGCAAAATATGTGTAAGCAACCAATCTTGCGCCATAATCATAATTTTATCTTTAAGCTCATTTGCCGAGTGAATGCTCTTCACCATTACCGCCATATCTGCAACGATTTTGCGGTGAATCTTCCTATGCTCCTCCAAACGCGGATAGCCAATAGCCTGCATATACTGCTCTTCATCTTTAAAATGCGTTTTCATATAGTCAAAAAATTGAGTAATCATATCTTTGACTTCATTGCGTGTGGTGTGGCTATTAGCGATTTTATATGCCTTGTGTGCGAGATCAAATAAGACCTGATGTTGCTGATCAATAATCTCGTGATGAACGCTAAATTTTTCATTCCAACTCGGCAACATAACAAACCCCCATTCCTTATTTTAAACTGAAAGCGACCTAGATTCTATCCCTTTTATATTTAATTTTAAGTTAAAATAAACATTCTTGCATAAGAATCTTAAAACTTTTGCGGTGATGGGGACAATATCCATTTTGGGCAATGGCTTTTTTATGCTCCAGCGTCCCATAGCCCTTGTTTTTAGCTAAACTATACTGCGGAAACAGCCTATCAAGCTCCTGCATTTGCCTATCTTTACTCACTTTTGCCACGATAGACGCACACGAAACAATAGGTAATGTATCATCAGCTTTAATCAAAGTCCGCACCCCAACACCCCACTGCACAAGGCTGTGTGGAATCTTAGCGTGAAAAGTCGTATTGCCATCTATGATTATTTCTTGTAAAGCATTCTTTGAATCCGTGGAATCCGTGGGATTCTGCTCCACATCTTGTTTTAAGAGCTTCTCCCCTGCAATGTTTTGTCTCACATTCTGTCCTATAAGATTCTGTGAAATAGCAAACTCCGCAATCCCACACAAAATCTTCTCTATACCACTTTTCATAGCAAAGCTTAAACCAAATTTATCAATATCCCACGCTTCAATCTGTGCCACAAACACGCCTATTTCTCCGTTATTTTGTGAATCTAGCAAGGATTCATAAATACGCTCTCTTTGTTTTGGGGAGAGCTTTTTACTATCTTTTGCACCAAATTGTATAATATTTTCCTCCCTACCCACAACACCAGCAACAAACAACGCTCCACAAATGCAGCCTCTCCCAGCCTCATCAATACCCGCTATCCACATAGAATCAACACCTTTTAAACTTAATTAGCATCTTTGCAGCTCACAACACATAACAAAAATGCCTAGATTCTATACCATTTTGTATGAATCTAGGCAAAAATACTCACTCAAAGCTTTATTTTAAGCTTAAGACACTACAATTAAGCCCTTTATTTCTAAAATATTTCAGAATCTTAGGATTTTTTTTATGGAGGCATTGATGAAACTTTTACAATCATTCAACCCACTTCAATTATGGAGCAAAGGCACTTTACTTGCATTAGCAGCATTTAGCATATTTGGATTAAATGCGTGTAAGGATAATGACCTTATTGTAGCCACTTCAGCAAATTTTGCACCTTTTGAATATATTGATGGTAAGGAGTTTAAAGGTATTGATATGGATATTGCTGAAGTGATTGCTAAAAAACTCAACAAAAAGCTTGTGATTAAAGATATGGAATTTGATGCAGTAGTTACCTCACTAGCTAGTGGCAGTGCAGATATTGCACTCTCTGGACTAACTATCAATGAAACACGCTCCAAAGTCATTGACTTTACTCAAACCTATTTCAACGCTTCGCAAATGGTCATCACTCGGGCGGGTGATACACGATTTGAGAATATTGCGACAAAAGAGGAGATTTTAAAAACGCTTCAATCTATTCCAAATCTTAAAATCGGTGTGCAAGTAGGCACAACAGGCGAGTTTTACGCTAAAGGTGATAGCGATTGGGGTTTTGAAGGATTCCATAACGCACAAGTAAAAAGCTTCTCAAATGGAGCATTAGCTGCTACTGCGATGAAAAATGAGCAAATTGATATTGTGATTATTGATGAAATGCCAGCACGCGAGATTATCAAAGCAAATAGCGGCACACAGCTTATTGATATTGCCCTCACAAAAGAAGAATACGCCATTGGCATAGCACCAAACAATAAAGAACTTAAAGATTCTGTCAATGCTATCTTAGATGAGATGCGACAAGATGGCACACTAGAATCTATCATTAACAAATATTACGCACAATAGGCTTATATGGAATTTACACAAAAATACGATTTATTTTATCACCAGTTTATAACAAATGGTGGTTACAAGCTCATCTTAGAAGGGCTTGGCACGACACTTTTGCTTGCCATTGCCGCTCTTATTATTGGTGTGATTGTTGGCACACTTGTAGCCATTGCCATTACGCACAAAAACCCTTCAATCCCACATAGAATCTTATGTGTATTTTTAAAAGCCTATGTTGGATTCTTCCGAGGCACACCTATTGTGGTGCAACTGCTTTTTATCTACTTTGTGATTCTCCCAGCATTTGGGCTAAAAGGTATGAGTGCGTTGCTTGTGGCGGTGGTTATTTTTGGGCTAAATAGTGGGGCGTATGTGAGCGAGATTATCCGCAGTGGGATTTTAAGCATTGATAAAGGACAAGATGAAGCTGCAAGGGCATTGGGACTTAGCTCAAGCTTAAGTATGCGTTACATCATATTCCCTCAAGCCTTGAAAAACTCCCTGCCAACTTTGGGAAATGAGTTTATCGCACTACTCAAGGAAACTTCTGTAGCAAACTACATCACAGTGCATGATTTAACCTATGCCTTTAAAAGCATAGGCGGAGCAACTTATGAATATATGTTCCCTTATTTTTTCCTAGCCCTAGCCTACTTGCTACTTGTAATTTGTGCAAGCTATCTTGTCAAACTCTATGAAAGGAAGTTACGAGCAAGTGATACGCATTAATGGGCTAAAAAAATATTTTGATTCTAAGCTTGTATTAGCAGATATTCATCTCCATATTAAAATGGGCGAAAAAGTCGTCATCATTGGACCTAGTGGCTCTGGCAAATCTACTTTATTGCGTTGTTTGAATCTTTTAGAAAAACCAAGCGAAGGGGAGATTTGGCTTGATGATAAGATGATTTTCCCTCAAAACAGGCAAGATTCTTGGGATTTAAACAAAGCTAGGACAAAAATGGGTATGGTATTCCAACATTTTAATCTCTTTAATAATCTTAGTGTTTTGCAGAATCTCACTCTTGCCCCCACACTCTTAAAGCTCCTAGATGAAAGTGAAGCCAAGAAAAAAGCGAGTGAGCTGCTCAAACGCATAGGTTTGTTTGATAAGCAAGATGTGTATCCCTCGCGTCTAAGTGGTGGGCAAAAGCAACGCGTGGCGATTGCTAGAGCGCTTATGAATAAGCCCGAAGTTATGCTTTTTGACGAGCCAACTTCCGCGCTTGATCCTGAGATGGTGGGCGAAGTGCTTGATTTAATGCGAGATTTAGCTAATGAAGGTATGAGTATGGTGTGCGTAACGCACGAAATGCGATTTGCTAGAGAGGTGGGAAGTCGCATTATCTTTATGGCGGAGGGTAAAATCATAGAGCAAGGCACTCCGCAAGAGATATTTGAAAATCCCCAAACACCAAGACTCAAAGACTTTTTAAGTAAAATTAGAAACTAAATTTTACAATCCCCACTTATCCCAAAAAATTCTTTCAATACATTGTGATTGCTTGGCAAGATTCTATGATGTGGATATGAGCCTACCACGAGTGAATTGCTCGGCACATCGGTGTTAATGATGAATGCATTGGCTCCAAAAATGACATTATCCCCTATATGACATCGCCCAATGATTTTACTTGATGCACATAGCACCACCCCTTCGCCCAAAGCAGGATAATATATCTCGCCATCTCGTGTGTCGCCCCCAATGGTGCAGTTTTGATATACACAAAGATAATTACCATATTCTGCTCTGCCAAATACACTTCCCAATGGGTGAGTGAGATAAAACACTTCAGGCAAACATATCTCATAGAAAATATCCACGCCGTGCAAAATCTTATTTAAATAATACACCTTTGCAGCAAGCTTAGACTTACCTGCTTTATACAAAGAATGTGAAAGAAAATACAAAAATGTCGCGTATTTATCGGTATGATAAAAGTCCTCAATGCTTAATTGAGATTCATAATACTTAAGCAAAATGTGCCTATTGCAACGCCTAAATGCCTCTAACGCCATTACTATATCCTTAGATTCTAACTTATGAGAATCTAATGGGGCAAAAAATACATCTATCTGCCCTTGCACCAATGATAAAACTTTAGAGGTTAGCACAGCCCACCCCCAAAAAGTTTGTGTCAATATTTAAAAAATTAGCATAAACAAAGAAATTATTTATCTGTAAGAAAGCACAAAGACTTCGTATTCTATTTTTTAGCTTTGAAAGGCACCCCCCCCCCCGCAATATTATTTTACTTTTCATTGTATTCCTTTGTTTTATTTTGAGTTGAATGAATTACCAAACTCTTTGCTAAAAGATTCTTTAGCCTATCAATCCGCTGATTTGTCGCACTAGAAACCGCCATAACAAAACATAAATTTTTAGAATCCTGTGCTTTTTCCACACCACCCTGCGTGTCAAACATAGAATCTAAACTCTCCTGCCTTAAAGATTCTGCTACAAGCTCACATTCCGCTGATAAACCCCACATCGCAGGAAAATGCTTTTTCACAAATGCGTTAAAACTAGATTCTAAATCACTTCCGCCCAAAGTATCACTCTTACTTAGCACAATGCCAAAGGGGCGAGTTTGAAGCGTAGGAGAAAACTTTTCTAGCTCACTGCACAGGCTTTCAAACTGCGATGAAATATCTACGCTCCTACCCACATCAAGCACAAAAAGCAACATTTTAGTGCGTTCAATATGCTTTAAAAACTCTAAGCCTAGCCCCCTGCCCTCACTCGCACCATCAATAATACCCGGAATATCCGCCACCACAAACGAGCTATAATCCCCCACATCAACAACGCCAAGATTTGGCACAAGCGTGGTAAATTCATAATTTGCAATGTGTGGCTTGGCATTTGATAGCACGGAAATAAGTGTAGATTTACCGACATTAGGATAGCCCACAAGCCCCACATCGGCAATCAGTTTTAGCTCTAAGGCGATATGTCGCTCTTCCCCACTCAAGCCACTTTGAGCGTAGGTTGGTGCTTGATTTGTGGAGTTTTTAAAATGCGAGTTGCCTAGCCCACCTTTGCCGCCTTTAAGCAAACGCGAACGCATAGGGCATTTATCCATATCAACAATAATTTCTTTTGTGTCAAAATCTAAAATCTGTGTCCCCAAAGGCACTTTAATAACAATATCCTCTCCCCTCTTGCCACTGCACCGCCTAGCCCCACCGGGCTGCCCATTCTTAGCCTTATAATGCCTTGCTCCACGGAATTTTGAAAGCGTATCCGTATTATTATCCACTTCCACATACACATCGCCGCCATCGCCGCCATCGCCGCCATCAGGACCACCTTGAATCACAAACTTTTCCCTGCGAAAACTCACAGCCCCAGCCCCACCCTTACCCGATGCAATAAAAATATCCACACTATCTACGAACATAAATTTCCATTTCCCTAAATTCTAATTTTTACAGAATCATAACATCAATGGAATAATATGCTATGATTTCAAACATTTTACCATCACAAAAGGAGTTTTTAAAATGCAAAAAGATGCAAATCAAAATCAACCAAAAGTTGCCATCATTGTGCCAATTTATAATGTGGAGAAATATTTAAAAGATTGTTTAGATTCTCTTATTAACCAAACATATAAGAATCTAGAGATTGTGCTTGTTGATGATGGAAGCACGGATAAGAGTATAGAAATAGCAAAAGCATATTTTGATAAAGATTGCAGAATCACCCTTATATGCAAAAGCAATGGAGGGCAAGGAAGTGCAAGAAATGTGGGGATTGAGTATCTTTCAAGCGGATTTAAAATTTTACCCCTATCATCTATAAATAATGTTTTTGTTTCAAAAGGCTCACTTAAAACAACTGCTCCAAGCCATAATGCTTTTGTAGATTCTACATTTAGCACGGGGGGGGGGGCATAAACTAAATTATTCATCTAAACCTTTTGATTATTCTATTTATTCTTGTGTGATTTTTTCCCATTCTCCAATTCCACCCATAAAAATAGATTATATACATTTTGTAGATTCTGATGATATGCTAAGCCTTGATTGTATAGAGCAATGTATAGCAAACATAGGGGAATGTGATATTATATGGCACGATACGAAGTATATTTATGAAGATGGCATTCCCAAAGGACAGCATATCACCCTTTTACAATCACTTCATCTTACACAAGAACAAGCCCGAAACAGAATCTTTGATGCCCTTGAACTATGGAGACATACCAATTCTTTTTCTTGGGTTCATCAAGGATTATTTAAATTTTCATTGCTTGAAAATTTGCGTTTCTCAACACCACTTGCTAATGAAGACGCTCTTTTTGGTATGTTGCTCTTTACTAAGGCAAAAGCCATTAAAATAGCTTCATTCTATGGACTTATTTATCGCTATCATACCGCTTCAGTATCAGGACACGGAGAATCTCAAAATATTTATCGCAAAACCTACCCACTCTTTATGAGTAGCATTGTTATGGCATTTCAAAATGGATACAAGATTAAACACTACTATTTTGCCTACTCCTGCACCTATATTTGTCTTGGACTTTTAGCTTATATTGAGAGTTTAGATGATTCTCAATTAGAGTTAAAAAATAAACTTATAGAATTTTTACAAGTAAGGGCTATATATGCTTTTGGTGCTATGAGTTTTGAATCTGATCCTAAATATGTTCGTGCTTTATTAAAGCCTTTAGAGCCTTATATGCAAAAGGTAAGTAAAGCCAATAAAATAGCATATTTTATGCCAAGAGTTTTTAAGATTCTAAAATGGGTAAATAAGAAAAGGAAGGGGTTGGGAAGGTAACAGAATATTGAATTGTTTTAGATTCTGCATTAGAGCAGAATCTGTATAAATAACCTAAGAAGCGGGGATAACAGAAACTTTCTTGCGGTTTTTATCTTTTTGCTGGAATTTCACAATCCCATCAATCAACGCATAAATCGTATGGTCTTTGCCTAGTCCTACATTATCGCCCGGATGCACTTTTGTGCCTCTTTGGCGGATAATGATATTCCCCGCACGCACAAATTGAGAACCAAACTTCTTCACACCTAAGCGGCGTCCAGCTGAATCGCGGTTATTCTGGGTGCTACCCTGACCTTTCTTGTGTGCCATTTCTACTCCTTTATTTTGCTACGATTTTGAGAATCTTCACACGAGTAAAATCGCGTCTAAAGCCTCTTTTTGTCTTGCTATCTTTTCTTCTGCGTTTTTTGAATGTAACGACCTTTTTGCCCCTGCCTTCATTGATGACTTCAGCCTCAATCTTAGCACCCTTTACAAAGGGATCGCCAATCTGTGCCTTATCACCATTAACAACGGCTAAAACTTCGTTCAATTCAACCTTTGACTTTGGCTCAAGGCTCATCTTATCAAGTAGCACAATGCTCCCTTCAACGACCTTGTATTGTTTGCCTCCATTCTTAAAAATTGCATACATCGCGTATCCTTGTGAATTGAAGTATTATTTTTGCTTTTACAAAACAAAAACGGCGATTTTATCGCAATATTCTTTAATCTAAGCTTTGAATCGCTATAATTCCGCCTTTTTAGATTCTAAGAACAAAGGATTCCTATGCTTTTCTTTCGCAAGATTTGGCTTAGAGCCACCCTATTAGCCCTGCTTATATTATGCTCTACTCCAAATATATATGCCACATCACAAACAGCCCCAAATGCCCCTCACCCCATTAATAGCAAAAAAGCAAGCTCTACAGCCTATAATGGCACAATCTTTATCTATCAAACTTCTACCCCAAATGCCCTTCACTACAATAATGGCAAAAAATCATTGCACTATATGCCCCACCCAAGCAAAAAAGACAGATTTATTGCATTTGTCCCCATAGGCTACTATGATAAAGGCTCAAAAACTATCACCAACCCAAAAGAAAAAGAATCTGTTATGCAGACAATTACAATCTTCCAAAAAGACTACCCAAAAAAGGAACAAATCAGCGTTGCCAACAATAAAGTGAGCTACTCTAACGAGGTGGCAAAACGCATAGAAAAAGAAAAAAATGCCGCTATAAAAACTTATGCAACCATCACAAAAGGGCGTTTGTGGGATAAGCCTTTTATCAAGCCTTTAGATTCTGCCATCACTAGCCCTTATGGAAGTGCTAGAATCTTTAATGGCAAAGTCAATAGCTACCACGGCGGCACGGATTTACGAGCAGCCATTGGCACACCTATCCTTGCTACAAATGATGGTAGAGTAGCCCTTGTGCAAGATCGCTATCTCTCGGGCAAATCAATCTATGTTGATCACGGCTCGGGCGTGTATAGTGTGTATTTTCATCTTGATGAATTTCTTGTTAAAGAAGGAGATATGATAAAGCAAGGACAAGTCATTGCCAAAAGTGGCGATACGGGTCGTGTAAGCGGAGCGCATTTGCATTTTGGCATTGTGGTTAATGGCACAAATGTTGATGCAATGGACTTTATTGAACAAGTCAATGCGTTGTTTTAATAAAAAATAAAGGAGGTTTTATGCAGATTCTCATCACCGGAGCAGATGGCTTTATCGGCTCTCATCTTACACAAACGCTTTATGAGCAGAGCAAAATACAAGGCTCACCATTTTTTAACGCAAAAATCAAGGCGTTAAGCTTATATAATTCCTTCAACTCGTGGGGTTGGCTTGAAGATATTGATTGTCTAGATTCTATTGAAGTGATAAGTGGTGATATACGCGACCCACATTTTTGCAAACATATCTGCAAGGGTGTGGATATGGTATTTCATCTTGCCGCACTTATTGCTATCCCTTATTCTTATGTCGCACCAGATAGCTATGTGGATACCAACATTAAAGGCACACTTAATATCTGTCAAGCCGCACTAGATTCTGGCGTCAAACGCATTATCCACACAAGCACAAGCGAAGTGTATGGCACAGCACAATATGTCCCTATTGATGAAAAGCACCCATTGCAGCCTCAAAGCCCCTACTCTGCAAGTAAAATCGGTGCAGATGCCATTGCAATGAGCTTTCACAATGCCTTCTCTCTCCCACTCACCATAGCACGACCTTTCAATACCTATGGACCAAGGCAAAGTGCAAGAGCTGTTATCCCAACTATCATTACACAAATTGCCAATGGTGCAAAACAAATTAAGCTAGGCGATACAACGCCAACGCGAGATTTTAACTATGTCAAGGATACTTGTGCTGGGTTTCTCGCCCTTGCCCTCGCACAAAACACCATAGGCGAAGTTATCAACATCGGCTCAAATGCTGAGATTAGTATTCACGATACGCTAGAGCTTATCAAAGAGCTAATGAAAAGCGATGTAGAATTCATCACAGAAGCACAAAGAATCCGTCCTGAAAAGAGTGAGGTATTCCGCTTGTGGTGTGATAACACAAAGATTCACAATCTCACAGGCTTTAGCCCACGCTACACGCTCAAAGAAGGCTTGCAAGAGACCATTGAGTGGTTTTCAAACCCAAGTAATCTTGCCAAATACAAAAGCGATATTTACAATATCTAACAAGGAGAACTTATGCAAACAACACTTCAAGTAACAAATCCCACAGAAAATACGAATCGCAAAAAAGTGAATCTCGCCACCTTGCTAGATTCTAATAAAATTCTGCCACATTACGAAAACATTAGAGAGAGAATTTTTAACGGGGGGGGGGGATATACTAAACTCTTTACCGCCCATTGCTGCGGAATTTCATTGGTGTGCGAGCTGTAATTACAACTGCGTGCATTGTAGCTACGGACAAAGGCGACAAAACAAATCCCGTCTAAGCCCTGAAGTCATCACCCAAACAATCAAAGATTTAAGCTCCCTTGGCACAAAAGCCGCCTATATCTCCGGTGGTGGAGAGCCAACTACCCTTAGCAAATGGCACGATTATGCACAACTAATGTTAGATTCTCAAATGGAAGTCGCACTCATCACAAACTCCGTGGCGATTAAGCCTGAGCATTACGAACTTTTGCGAAAGTTTAACTACATCGCCGTATCAGTATATTCCACAAAAGAAGAGCAATACAAAGCAATTGTAGGCTCTCATCACTTTGATGGGCAATTTTCACTACCCAAAAAGCTAAAGAATGGAGATTCTAACCTTATTGTTGGGGCGAGATGTGTTATCAACGGCATTAATTACCAAGAGATTTTTAATACTTATAAAAAGGCTATGGAAGAAGGTTTTGATTATATCATCTTTATCCCTGCGGTGGATTATGAGAAACGCTCCATTGATTTGAGCGAAGAACAAAAGCAAAGTGTATTAGAGCAAATAGAAAATGGGCTTTCACAAATAGACCCAAGCACGACCAATCTCATTAATGTCAAAAATAATGGTGTGGGGCATTATGGCAGCACATATCTGCCCAAGCTCCAAAAAAGTGTGCTATGCAACGCCATTGCTATGCGAAGTAATGTGTTTATAAACTATGATGGTGAAGTGTATCTCTGCCAACCCCTTATAGGCAACAAAGAATACAGCCTAGGCAATCTTAACGAGCATAGATTCTTAGATTTATGGAATGCCAAAAGACATAGAGAAGTGATTGCAAAATTACACGAAAAGTTTGCCAAAGGTGCGTGTGAAAACTGCCGTGCTATCTCTTATAATGTGGCTATTGATAGGTTGCTCCAAGGGGATAAACCTGCTATAATCCCAAGTGATAATTTTTTGTAATAAATCATCACAAAAGGAGTTTTTAAAATGCAAAAAGATGCAAATCAAAATCAACCAAAAGTTGCCATCATTGTGCCAATTTATAATGTGGAGAAATATTTAAAAGATTGTTTAGATTCTCTTATTAACCAAACATATAAGAATCTAGAGATTGTGCTTGTTGATGATGGAAGCACGGATAAGAGTATAGAAATAGCAAAAGCATATTTTGATAAAGATTGCAGAATCACCCTTATATGCAAAAGCAATGGAGGGCAAGGAAGTGCAAGAAATGTGGGGATTGAGTATGTCAGCAATGGCTTTACTCTAACGCCACTTTTGCAGCCACACACCGCTTTGTCGCCAAACTTAGCAGATTCTATAAGCCCAAGCCACGACACAGATTATCAATCTATACCCTTCATCTTTCACGCCACGCTTAAGCCAAATGCCCTTAGTGCCAATCATATAGATTATCTCACAGGCAATGTATTTTCTTTTGCTTCTAGCTATATGACTATGGGGGGGGGGGCATAAACTAGAATCTCATACAAATCACTCTCCTATCTATACAAAATCTCATAAACATTCTTTAAATCTCCCACACAAGCCTATGGATTATACCTTATCATCTTGTATTATTTTCTCCCACAAACCTACGCCACCAAAACAAGTTGAATACATACATTTTGTAGATTCTGATGATATGCTAAGCCTTGATTGTATAGAGCAATGTATAGCAAACATAGGAGAATGTGATATTATATGGCACGATACGAAGTATATTTATG
The DNA here is from genome assembly GCA_963559865.1 of uncultured Helicobacter sp. Classification (GTDB taxonomy): domain Bacteria; phylum Campylobacterota; class Campylobacteria; order Campylobacterales; family Helicobacteraceae; genus Helicobacter_C. The sequence continues at coordinate 183,583 of CAUWMC010000001.1, read as the reverse complement.
AAGATGGCATAAGCCCAAGCCCTTATGAGCAAAGTCTTTTAGAATGGCTTAAGCTTGATACCAAAGCAATTCAAAAGCCATTAAATGCCAATGAGATATGGGCTAATTTAGAAGGCTTCTCGTGTGTGTGTGGGGGAGTTTTTCATATATCGCTGTATGAAAAACTCCGATTTGCTCCGCAAATCCAAAGCGAAGATGCACTCTTTGGTATGCTCCTTTTTGCTAAGGCAAAAGCCATTAGAATCCTGCCAAATCCCCTGTATATCTATCGCCTAAGGGCAGATTCCACAAGCGACCATACACTCAAACAAGATTCTACACTTAAGCCTTATCCGCCATATCTCGCAGAGATAGCTTATACATTTGCCAATAGCTACAAAATCAAGCATTATCACTTTGCCTACTCCTGCACCTATATTTGTCTTGGACTTTTAGCTTATATTGAGAGTTTAGATGATTCTCAATTAGAGTTAAAAAATAAACTTATAGAATTTTTACAAGTAAGGGCTATATATGCTTTTGGTGCTATGAGTTTTGAATCTGATCCTAAATATGTTCGTGCTTTATTAAAGCCTTTAGAGCCTTATATGCAAAAGGTAAGTAAAGCCAATAAAATAGCATATTTTATGCCAAGAGTTTTTAAGATTCTAAAATGGGTAAATAAGAAAAGGAAGGGGTTGGGAAGGTAATCTTAAAGGATTATAAGATACAATGTCGCCCTTTAAGCACAAAATATAAGGGGCAGCAATGAGTGATTTTAAGGATATTTTTGCTTTTATCCGTGAGCTTTATGAGAATGAGCAAGGTTTTATCCCTTTGCACGAGCCACGATTTATGGGGAATGAAAAAAAATATCTCCTAGAGTGTGTTGATAGTGGTTTTGTTTCAAGTGTGGGGGCATTTGTAGATTCATTTGAAAAAGAGATAGCAAAATTTTGCTCTAGCAAATATGCCATAGCTGCTACAAATGGCACTTCCGCACTCCACGCTGCACTCCACGCCCTTGAAATCAATGCAGAATGCGAGGTCATAACCCAACCTCTAAGCTTCATCGCCACAAGCAACGCTATTGCCTATACAGGGGCAACTCCGGTGTATGTTGATGTAGATTTAGACACGATGGGGCTTTCTCCGCTCTATCTCAAAGCCTTTTTAGAATCTTATGCAATAAAAAAAGGCAATATCACTTACAATAAGCAAAGTGGCAAGATTCTTAAAGCCTGCGTGCCTATGCACACTTTTGGACACCCCGCAAGAATACAAGAAATCAAGGCAATATGTGATGAATGGGGGATTTTACTTATTGAAGATGCGGCGGAGAGTTTAGGCAGCTATGTGTTAAATACAGATTCTAAAATCCACACCGGCACATTTGGAATCTGTGGAATCCTTAGCTTCAATGGTAATAAAACCATAACCTGCGGTGGTGGCGGAGCTATCCTCACTCAAGATGAAGCGTTAGCAAAAAAGCTCAAGCATCTCACCACCACGGCTAAAATCCCTCACCCCTATGAATACCAACACGATATGCTAGGATTTAATTATCGTCTCCCAAATATTAATGCAGCCCTAGCCCTAGCTCAAATAGAGCAGCTCCCATCATTTTTGCAAGACAAACAAGAGATTGCTAAAGAATATGAAGCGTTTTTTGCCACACAATCGCATTTTAACTTTATGGGTGCTAGAGTTGGCACACAGCCTAATTTTTGGCTTAATGCGGTGCTGCTAGATTCTAAAGCGTTGCGTGATGAGTTTTTAGAACAAAGCAACGCGCAAGGCATTATGACGCGTCCTATTTGGAAGCTCAATAATGAGCTTGAGATGTATCACCACTGCCAAAGTGATGAGCTAAATAATGCAAGATTCTTGCGGGATAGAATTGTGAATATTCCAAGCAGTGCGAGAATCCAAGCCTTAAAAAGTTTAGCTAATGGCTAGAATATCATTACACATCTTTAACCGCATTAAGCCAAAGATTCTGCTCATAGGCGGTGGCGGACACGCTAGGGCTTGTATTGATGTGATAGAGCAGGAAAATCGCTTTACAATTTATGGGATTATTGATTCTTATGCGTTGCAAAATGGTATCAATGAAGTATCAGGCTACCCCATACTTGGGGGTGATGAACTACTAGAATCTTTATGCAATCAAACTAAATCCGCCTTTATCGCCCTAGGACAGATTAAAACTCACACGCATAGAATGCGTATTTACCAAAACCTTAAAGCCATCGGCTATAATCTCCCCACTATCATATCTCCACTTGCTCATATCGCGAAGGGGGTAGAACTCAAGGAGGGAAGTATCATTATGCACCACGCGCTTGTGAATACAAATGCAAAAATAGGCACAGCTTGTATCATTAACTCCAAAGCCCTTGTAGAGCACGATTGCGTAGTGAATGACTTTTGTCATCTCTCCACAGCAAGTGTAATTAATGGCAGCTGTCATATAGGTGAGGGGAGCTTTTTGGGAAGCAATATGATTTTAGCTCACAACACAGCGGTAGCTCCACATTCCGTGCTTTATAACAACCCACTAGAAACATCGAAAAATCTTTCTCGCCTAACACCACATTTACAATCACAAGCCAACTCACCAGAATCCGCAGAATCCGCCACGCAAGATTCTAGCAAGAATCATTTGCCACATTTACGCCTTTCTTCACAAATAGATAGAAATATAACGGGGGGGGGGGATAGACTAAAGTATCTCTATCCTTGCAACTCCTGCTTTTCTTTTTTTAGATTCCACACAGAATCTTTTTGTCTTTTCTCGCACTATACCATTTCATCTTATCCTGTAAAGATTGCCGTATGAATGGATTTTACAGCATAAATGAGCTTATAGACTTAGGCATAAAGATTCCAAAAAATCCAAGGAATATTTTTATCTCAAAAAAGGCAAGTCTTTATAATGCAGAACGCATAAGTGTTGGCAATTATGTCCGCATTGATGATTTTGCTATTTTGAATGGCAATATACAAATTGGTAACTTTATTCACATAGGAGCGTGGGCTAGTCTCTCCGGCGGAGAATCCGGCATTGTATTAAAAGATTTTTGCGGACTTTCGCAACGCGTAAGTCTTTTTACCTCAAGCGATGATTATAGTGGTGAAAGCCTTACAAATCCTATGATACCCTCACATTTTAAGCGTGTTAGCAGCTCACAGCTCATCTTGCAAAAGCACTGCATTGTAGGAGCTGGAAGCGTGATTTTACCATCAAGCAATGGCTTAAGCGAGGGGGTGAGTGTGGGGGCTTTAAGCCTTGTGGCACGCCCTACAAAACCTTTTGGAATCTACTTTGGCAACCCTGCAAAAAGAATCTTAGAGAGAAGCAAAAATATTCTCACGCTTGAAAAAGAATTTTTGCAATCTTTAAAGAATGAATTTTTAACTGGGGGGGGGGATAGACTAAAACTTTTTGCTTATTACACCTCCCTTGCCTCTCTTGTATCTCAAGATTCAAAAAGGAGTGCCTAATGTCTCCTTTTTGCAATACCACCCGCAACACTCATCAAAAGTTTGTATTTGTGGGCAATCGTCTTGAGGTGCTTCAAGCAATGCTTGAATCTTGTGAGCATCTCACTATTTATATGCAGTCTCAAACCTATGCCGCACGCACCTTGCAAAATAGCCTTTCTACAAAACACAAAAGACATTATTATGAGTTTTCATCAAAAAAAGAGCTTTTAGCCCTTTTGCAAAAACTAGAATTTGATGTGCTTGTATCCAATGGCTGCCCTTACATTTTGCCCATATCACAGATTCAAAAACCACATCAAATTTTTATTAACTGCCACCCTTCCTTACTGCCAAATCTTAAGGGCAACCACCCTATTAATGGTGCGATTTTGTTTCATCAACCAAGTGGGGCGACTTGCCACATAATGACTGATGAGATTGATTCTGGGGCGATTATCTCACAAGTGCCTGTTTATAATGATGATAACATATCTCTGCCACTGCTTTATCAAATGTGCTTTTTAGCCGAAAAGGAAGCTTTTCTCCTTGCTATGCAAAGGGATTTTAAGCCTGATGAAAGCTTTTTATCTCATAGCACTCCACCCATTCCCTACTACACAAGGGCAGATTCACACCTAGAGCTTGACTTTTACACGCAAAGCACACAGCACATTATTGATACCATAAAAGCCTTTGCTATGCAGACACAAGGGGCTTATCTCAAATGCAATACTTCTGTGCGTTTCATAGATGCAAAACTTATTTGCAATCCATTCCTTGAAAGAACATTTCAAGAATCTTGCCTTAATGACATACTGCTCTCTTTTGATAATCACATACTTTGCAAACGAGCAGAGGGCTTTTTACAACTCACTTTAGCAAACACAAGCACAATTCCACAATCCCTAACAAAAAATACTTGTGATATAAGATCCCAAACTTGCATTACAGATTCACACACTTGCAACATTTCACATCACTGCAACACCCCACAAGCAACAATCAAGGCAAATATGGCAGCAGATACAGAATCTAGCCACATACAAACAAGCATATTTAGCCAAGATTCTTATGCCAAAGCCCTGTTAGAGCCGCTCTTATATAACCAAAAGCAGATTTTTCACTTCTCATACACACAAGGCAGTAAATATTTCTCCAACACCGCCATCATAGAGCCAATACCCAACACGCCATACTTTGATATGAGCTCCCCTTATGGCTATGGCGGATATTTTAGCAACTCTAATGATACGCATTTTTTACGCGATGCCCTGCAAGCACAAGCCAAAGAGGCTAAAAAAAGGAATATTATCGCCGAGTTTATCCGCTTTCACCCGCATTTTAGCTCTACACCGCACTTTGCTCATTTGCTTGACTTTTTTGATGATGCAAGAGAGATTGTAGTCGTGGATTCAAACACGCAAACAAGATGGCAAAGCTATTCTTCAAGGCTTAGAGGCAAACTTAGAAAATCGCTTCAAGCCCTCCAAGTAAGCCAAAGCCAAGATACAGAGCTTTTCCACACGCTTTATACACAAACAATGAAACGCAACAATGCTGATGAGTTTTACTTCTTTGATATTGCCTATTTTAAAGCCCTACTTGCAATGCCCCAATGCGTTATGCTACAAGCTACATTTGAAGGCAAAACTGCTGCAATGGGAATCTTCTTATTTGATTCTCTGTGTGGATACTATCACTTAGGGGCAAATGCTGAAATCTCGCTTGATAAAAATCTTAATGCTATGGGAGCGTTGTTTGAGTGCTTTTTTGAACTTGCTAGGCAAAGGGGAGTATCTCAATGTATCTTAGGCGGCGGCAGGGGGAATGATAAGCAAGATTCTCTTTTTGTTTTCAAAAAGCAGTTTGCCACACATATTTTGCACTTCACAATCGGCGGAAAAATCTATGACAAACAAGCCTATCAATCACTCAAAGCAAATGCAGAATCTACAATGTTCCTAGCCTATCGTGCAATCCAAGATTCACATAAAGTAGCAGATAGGGAAATTACACGGGGGGGGGGGCAATATGGATTTATATACCGATTCCACTTTGGATTCTCCTGCGGACTCCACTTTGGATTCAACCACAACCCCAGATTCAGCTTCTGCTTCAACGGATTCAACGCCACACTAGAGCCAAGATTCAAAGCAGTAGCAAAGGCAAAAGCCCTGCCCTATTTACGCAGTGCTTACACTCCTTTACTTATCCCTGTCATAGATTCGCAAGATTCAAACTTAAACCCCTTAAGGAAAGCCTATGCGTAGCCTAGCACCGCTTAAAATAGGCTATTTTGCCGATGGCATTTGGTCGCATAATGCTTTTAGAAAAATCATCGCACACAAAGATTTTCACATTTGCTTTATCACACCCCGCTTTGACAGCACCGATGAGACATTACTTCACTTTGCTAAAACACATAATATCCCCTATATTAAAGCTCAAAACATCAACTCGCCTGAATTTTTGGAGCAAATCAAGCCTTTTGAATGCGATATTTTTGTTTCAATGAGCTTTAATCAAATCTTTAAAGAGCCGCTTATCTCCACGCCTAGGCTTCATACCATTAACTGCCACGCTGGGAAGCTACCCTTTTATCGTGGGCGGAATATCCTAAATTGGGCGTTAATCAATGATGAAAAGGAGTTTGGCATTAGTGTGCATTATGTGGATAGCGGCATTGATACGGGCGATTTGATTTTGCAACGCACTTATCCCATAAATGATAAAGATGACTACTCTACACTTTTACATACCGCACACACAGAGTGTGCTGAAGTGCTTTTTAGTGCTTTGTGTCTTTTGCATAGTGGCAAGGCGGAGCGAATTCCACAAAAGAGTATCCACGAGATTGGATTCTACTGCCCTGCTAGAATAAAGGGCGATGAGTGGATAGAGTGGCATAAAACTTCACGAGAGATTTTTAACTTTATCCGTGCGTTAAACACCCCAGATTTAGGGGCTAAAACTCGCACAAACACACAAGAGCTACGCATTTTTAAAGCCCAAGAGATTAAAAATGCACCACATTATATCGCCACACCCGGTTGCGTTGTAGGCGTGGAAAAAGCCTTGCAAAATCCGCTAGAATCTATCGCACAAGATTTTGTAATGCACGATTCCACAACACAAGATTCTATGATTCTGCCACATCTCATTGTCAAAACACTTGATTCCACGCTACGCATCACACAATATCAATGTGCCAAAGCACTCAAAATCGGCGATAGGCTATTAGGTTATAATTTTAACGGGGGGGGGGGTGAAAACCTAATCTTATCATATCTCTTCCTCACATTCTTATATTCCATCATCTATTCAATCGTTTATTTATATCTTACTTTATTGCCACTCACTTTCAATCTTATTCCAAGGAGTTCCTATGTTAGAAATTAATCAAAAAATCTATGAGATTCTAAGCAATGTGCTTGAAATTGAAGTCAATGAAAACACGCAAATCAGTATGCAAACTTGTGAAAAATGGACTTCACTCGCTCATATTGACATCATTATGAGTATTGAAGAGGAGCTTGGTATTGCCTTTGGGCAAGATGATTTACCAACGCTCACTTCACAAGATTCACTCATCAGCAAAGCCAAAGAATTGCTTTAAGGAATCTTATGGAGTCTAGCTTGTTTCATACGCAAAATCAGCTCACACAAATCGCCCAAGAAAGTAGCCTAACATTCCACCATATCGGCGTGGCGACTAAAAGCATAGAATCTGAAATGCCCTTTTTCAACGCATTAGGCTTTGTGTATGAAGCGGAGTTTAGCGATGAAAGGCAAGGGGTTAGAGGTGTATTTTTAACCCCAAAAGCATATAGCAACACCGCCTTGCCAATCTGTCGCTTTGAGCTTTTAGAAAATCTCCCAAATAGCACGAGGCTTGATAATTATCTCAAAAATCATCACAAGCTTTATCATATTGCCTTTGCAAGTAAGAATCTGCAAAAAGATGTAGATTTTATCCTTAATTCTACCTTTAGCGTGGATTCTGCTTTTAAGCATAGCAATGGGGGGGGGGGGCAAAATGAAAGAAAATAGCAATATTGTAAAAAATGAGAACAAAAAACACAATAGAAAAGCACGACTTGTTGTCCCCATTATGGAATCTAGCTTCTTTGCTAAACTCTGCTTCATTATGCTGCCAAACCGCCTTTTGCTTGAGCTTGTAGAATTAAAGCCATCTCAACAAATGGAGTAAAAATGCCAAAAATCACACAAACACAGCTACTTGATTTTGCCAATCTTAGCGGAGATTTTAACCCCGTGCATTTAGATGAAAACTTTGCGAAAAACTCTTATTTTGGAGAACAGATTCTCTATGGAATCTATCAAGTTTTTTATACACTTGAAGTACATTGTAAAAAATACCCAACACATATTCTACATTCTCTTAAAGCCACTTTTTTAGCCCCTGTTGGTGTGAAAAATCACTTTAGCTTAAAATCGCTAGATTCTAAGCTCTCGCACAATGCGGGGGGGGGGGGGGGCGAACCCACCTTGCTCAAAAAAGCTATGGTATTTTTGTCAAAGGTGAAATGATGAGTAAAATTGAAATTTTTTCTATGAAATCCGCAAAAATGGAAAAACAAAAGCTAGAATCTAGCCTAGAAAAATCACTAGATTCTGCCCTGCCAACAAACAAGAGAGATAAAAATACACAGCCCATTGATACACAATCGCTTGACTTTGATTTCTCTTTACTGCAAAAGCTCTTCCCACAATGTGCCAAAGGGTTAGATTCTAAGATTGTGGGGACATTACTTGCTAGCACAAATATTGTGGGAATGAAAACACCCGGGTTGCATAGTATCTATTCAAGCCTTGAGTTTAACTTTAGCAAGGGGCATTCAGCTTGTGGCTTAAGGCATTCAGTATTGAGCGATAAATCAGGGAGTGCTTCGCCTTGCTCACTGCGACGCACGACTAGTGCATCTCATTCGCAAGACTTGCACAACCCTGATTTCTCATCTCAATCCTTAGAATGCCAAGAATCTAAGATTCTAGAATCTCAAGCGGATTCTAGCAATTCTAAGATTTTTGATGAGAAAACAAGGCAAAGCCGCAGTTTCTTTAGTAAATGTGGGTTGCAAGGAAAATCGCAAGGGAGTTACCTAGAGGGTAATGACCGCCGTGATTTTTCGCCGACCCCGCATTTATCGCCAAAAGCTGAATTGCAAAACAACAAGCCATCAATGCTGTATTATACATATACCACCCACCCCCGCTTAAATATCACAACCATACGCACTATTGCCCCATTTTCTGGCACAATAAAAGCCTTTAGTCGCCCCACACCGCTAGACAATGAAAGTTTTGATGAAATATGCAAGGCTTACCCAAACCTTTCAAAACAAAAACCATTTACCACACAAAAAGCTCTTGTGATAGGGGCTGGAAGTGGATTTGGCAATGTATGTGTAAAAATGCTTTTGCTTGGAGGAGCAGAGGTTTTAGCTACGACACACAGCAAAGACTTTGATGAATCGCATAAAAAATTGCAAACTCTACATTATGATACCACAAGTGCAAGCAAAGAGGCTTTACAACAATTTAGGGCTTTTAATCCAACTCATATTTATTACTTTGCCACACCTAAAATCCGCTCCACACACACGCTAGATAAAAAACTGCTTAATGAATTTTTATCATTTTATATTTTTGGACTACACACCATTATAGAATCTTTAGAGACTTCAGCCCTTATTGGCATTTTTCAGCCATCAACTTGCTTTGTAGATGAACTTCCCCTTGATATGCAAAACTACACAATTGCAAAAAGTGCATTAGAAACCTATATGCTTTTCCTTGCAAAGCAATATCATTGCCACACTGCAACACCTAGAATACAAAAAAGTGCAACAAATCAAACGCTAAGCCTTATTCCACAGAATCTACAAAAGCCTTCAAGCGTTTTGTTTAGTGAGATTCTAGAATTTTCAAAAGGAATGTAAATGCAAATATTTAGCCCAAATCTTAAACGAAGTGAATTATTAGCTTTGAGTAAGAAGCTCAAAGCAGAATCCAACATTCAAAATACAAAAGAAAATAAAACTTTAGAAAGTAATAATTGCAGTGATTTTTCGCCGCTCCCGCATTTATCACAAGCAGATTCTAGCAACACCACAAACGCCACTGCGGAAGGATTTTTGAGTGATTTTAGTGGTTTTCAAGCAAAAGGTGAAGGGAGTTACCTAAAGGGTAATGACCGAGCCTTGAGCGAAGATGCAGTTGCAAAGCAACAAATCCACACTTGCAAATCCGCTAAAAGCACCAAAAAGCCAACGCAGAATAAAATCAATATAAGCATATATCGCAACCACGCCTTTGAACCCATAGAAAGCGTGATTACACCATTTTTACATTATGCAGGTTTTAAGGCAAATTTTACATATAGTGATTATGATGAAAGCTTAAGTTTCAACTCTCAAATAAGCACAGATTCTAATCTTTCCATTATTTTCCTAGACTTAGCACGATATAAGCTTAGTGAAGCGAACTTTATCGTATTTTTGCAAGAAAGGGCTAGTGCGTTACAAGATACGCTCAAAACACCGCTTCTTATTATGTTACTTGGCTCAATACAACTAGATTCTAAAACCATTAGCCAAGCCTTACAGCCCCTTAGCATTTCTCAAATCTATACTTTCAGTTGTGATGAGCTTTTTACCCACTACCTTTCACTCTCACATTTAAATCCAGCACCAAATTTACTTGATGAAAGCAAGGAAAGTATCACAGGCACAAGATTAAGTAATGCCGCCACGCTCATACTCGCCCAGATTCTAGGCTTAAAGCTTATCCCCTCCCTTTTACTGCCAAACCTTAAGGCAATCGTGCTTGATTTAGATAATACGCTTTATAATGGAATCTTGGGCGAAGATGGTATAGAAAATATAAAGCTAACAGAAGCACACAAAGCATTACACAATGCAATCTTAGAGTTTAAAAAGCAAGGTTACCTTTTAGCCCTAGCCTCAAAAAATGAAGAGAGTGATGCAAAAAAGCTTTTTGAAACACGGACAGATTTTCCACTTAAATGGAGTGATTTTGATGTCATAGAAGTGCATTGGGATACTAAAGATAAAAGCCTACAAAACATTGCCAAAGCCTTTAATATTGGGCTAGATTCTATGCTTTTTATAGATGATAATCTAGCGGAGATAGAATCTACAAAGTACACGCAAGTAAAGCAAATCCACGCCCTCAACACACAAAGCACCCTTTTTACCCTCTTTTTGTTTCCACAGCTTACAAAGCTACGAGTAAGCACTGAAGATTCTCTGCGTGCTAATGATATAAAGGCAAATGCTGTGCGAGAGAGCTTGGAATCCCTAAGCGATAAAGAGTATTTTAACAATCTTAAAATTGAGCTTGATTTCAGCATAAACTCTCAAAAAAACACACAAAGAATCTATGAGCTTATGAATAAGACAAATCAATTTATCGCTAACTACACACGCCCCACACAAACACAAGTGCAGGAATGGCTAGATTCTAAAAATCATTGTGTGATAAGCGTTGCTATGCGTGATAGGCTCAGTGATAGTGGGGTTATCGGCATTATTGTGGGGGAGAAAAAAGATAGAGAGATTCACATTCTTGATCTTGTGGTGAGTTGTCGTGCGTTGGGCAGGAGATTAGAATCTATTATGCTTTTTAATGCCTTTGCTCTCATAGCACAATCCTTACAGGACACGCAAAAAGCAGTGCTATTGCATTATCAAAAAGGGGAGCGAAACAAGCCCTTTTTGCAAACTTTGCAGACTTTACAAGGGATAGATTTACAAAATTTATCCAAATCCCCTCTATCTATCCCATTACAAAGCCCCAGCACAGAGGGTTTAACAATCTTAATTTCAAAGGAGCAACAATGAGTGAAAACTTTATGAGTCCCATTATGGAGGCACAATACAACAGCGGATTCTACACACGCAAAGAATTAGAATCTTTTGGGTTCAAGCACTTGGGACAAGATGTTTTAATCTCCCGCAAAGCAGAGATTTACACACCACATAAAATCATTATAGGCTCTTGTGTGCGGATTGATGATTTTGCCATTTTAAGCGGAGCAATACATTTAGGCAGCTATATCCACATATCCGCACAGGCTACCATCACAGGCGGCGATGGGATAGATTCTAGCGTAACATTAGGCGATTTCTGCTCTCTCTCACTTGGCAGCAAAATCTTAAGTATGAGTGATGATTTGACAAGTGGCGTTTTGGTAAATTCTTGCGTAGATTCTGCTTTTCGCAATGTGAAAAAAAGCCATATTATCTTGCCAAGGCATAATCATATAGCGGCAATGAGCCTTGTTTTACCAAATAGCATTTTTGAAGAAGGGGCAAATTTAGGACCACAAAGCCTTGTAGGCGATACTACGCTTAAAGCCTATGGGTATTATTTTGGATCTCCAGCTAGACTTTTAAAAATGCTTGATTACAATCATCTTCTATCCCGTGAAAGGGCATTTTTGCAATCTATAAAGAGTGAATTTTTAACGGGGGGGGGGGCAGTAACACTTCCTTTTATAAACCCTCTTATCTCTTTTGCAAGACTAAGCACCCCTTTACACAACCCCACAATACCCACGCCTTTTGCTATCCCACGCACAAGCCATTTCAAACAATATACGCTTAAGGGGGCAGCGTGAAAGCGACTTTTCATAACACAAGCATAAAAGGCATTTACACCATTGTGCCACCAAAGGTTATAGACATAGATTCCGAGCTTGACACCATTTACAAAGGTGATAAAAAGGGCTTAGAGCGGATTAAAAAAGTCATAGGTTTGCAAACTCGACATATTGCTGAAAAGCACATCACCGCGAGTGATTTGGGCTTACAAGCTGCTACAAGACTTTTAGAATCTTTAGAAGTGGAAAGAGATAGCATTGATGCTCTGATTTTTGTAACGCAAAGCCCTGATTATTTTTGCCCAGCTAGTGCGTGCTACCTGCAAGGCAAACTCGGCTTAAGCAAGTCCTGCCTTAGCTTTGATATAAATCAAGCTTGTGCAGGTTATCTCTATGGGCTATATGTGGCTCATAGTCTGTGTGATAGTGGCTCGGCAAATCGTGTGCTACTCATCGTTGGCGATACTTTAAGCAAGTTTGTCAATCCGCTAGATTCTAATTTAGCACCGATGATGGGAGATGGGGTGAGTGCGACATTGCTAGAACGCAATTTAGCTAGGCATTCAGCTTGTGGCTTAGGGCATTCAGTATTGAGCGATAAATCGGCGAATCTGCGTTCGCCAACTGCGGCACTTACCTCTAGTAAGATTCTTGTTGGCTCACTTGATAGCACCGATTTCTCATCTCAATCCTTAGAATGCCGGGATTCTAGCGATACAGATTCTAAGGGCTTAGAATCTAACACTAGTGATTCTACTGCGGAAGTGTCTTGGAGTGGTTTTGCGGGTTGTGAAGCTTTGAGCGCGGAGACTAGCCATAAGGGCTTATCCACAAGCGAAAAGCAAATCTCCCGCAAAAGCGCCCAAGAGACAACGCAAAATAAGCATTATTTTGAACTTGGCAGCGATGGCTCTAAATTCCACCAACTCATAATCCCACAAGGTGCGTGTAGAATCCCAACAAAAGAGATTATCACAGATTCTAAGGTATGGCAGACGAGCGAGAGCCGAAGTCTTAAAAACTTGTATATGGACGGAGCGGAGATCTTTAGCTTTGCGGTTTCTACCTATCCAAAGACATTTCAGGGCATTATAGATTACGCACAATGCGATAAAGATAAGATTGACTACTTCTTTTTTCATCAGGCAAACAAATATATCGTGGATAATATCACGCGAAGTTTAGGGCTGCCAAAAGAGAAAGTCCCAAACACCACAACTAACAAATATGGCAATCTTAGTGGCTGCTCAATCCCAGCGACAATATGCGACACTCTAGCAGGACTAGCAAGTAATGGACTAGAAACACCTTTAAGGGTGCATTTAGCAGGATTTGGTGCGGGACTAGCGTGGGGCAATGCGGTGGTAACGCTAGATAAAGGGTTTAAATGCCAAAAGGTTGGAATCTATGAGTAATTGCGTTGTCTTTTTGCCACTTTTAATGGGGTTTGCTTTTTGTGCTTCGTCATTTATGTCTAATAAACTCCTTGCACAAAAAGCTTCACAACCCTTAAAATTGCCTAAAAATACTTCCGCAATGCCATTTTTTAAGCGATTGTGCGACTTTTTGGGGAATGCTACGCCCACTTCACTGCGACACACGATTAATACGCCTCATTCGCTTACCTTACATAGCCCCAAAAATTTACTCACAATCTTAGAATGCGAAGATTCTAAGATTCTAGAATCTCAAGCGGATTCTAGCCCTGCAGATTCTACAATCTTAGAATCTAACGCCACTGCGGAAGCAGTTTGCGATGATTTTCTAAAGAGACTTCGTTTTGTGGGTTGTGAAGCTTTGAGTGCAAGAAGCTACCTGAGCGGTAGTGCCAAAGCACGAGAAGCAAACTCCCGCAAAAGTGCGCAAACTGCAACGCAGATTCTAAGCAATTCTAAGATTGTGAGTGAGAAATGTGGGGGCTCAGGAAAATCACAAGGGAGTTACCTAAAGGGTAATGACCGCCGTGATTTTTCGCCGCTCCCGCATTTATCGCCACAAGCTGAATTGCTAAATTTTAATATAAAGGATACACAATGACACAACAAGAGTTTTTAACACATATTGCTGATGCAATACAAAGAGATGAGCCGCTCACACCTGATATGCTTTTAGATTCTATTGAAGAATATGATAGCCTAGCCATTGTTTCACTCATCGCCCTATTTGAAAATCTCTTTGCTATGCAAGTAAGTGGCAATGCCTTGCATAATTGCAAACGCGTGAGTGATTTAGTCGCTTTAGCACAAGATAAATTAGAGGGCTAAATATGTTTCAAAAAGATTGTTTTAGCGATAAACGCTTTTTAATTACAGGGGCTAGTAGCGGCATAGGTGCGGCGATTGCCTTAGAGCTAAACGCACTTGGAGCAGAGGTTATAGCCATCGCTAGAGATAGCAAAAAGCTAGAATCTAAAAGGGAAAAAGCTCTGCATAAAGAGCGATTTATCCCCATTTCAAAGGATATTAGCGAATATGCGTCTTTGGATAAGTGGGCTTTGAATCTCGCTAAAGAATATGGCAGCTTTGATGGAACTGTGCTATCTGCTGGACTCCAGCAGACAGCACCGATTTCATCGGTGCTGTCTGTGGAAGGCGCCACAGCGATTTTTAATGTCAATTATTTTGGAAACTTACAGATTCTAAAAGGTTTGCTAGATAAAAGGGCAAAAAGCGTGAGCGGGGCGTCTTTTGTGTGGATTAGCTCAAATGCAAGTGTGAAAGCACAAAAGGGCTTATCTAGCTATTCTGCGACAAAGGCAGGGGTAAATGCGGCGGTAAAATCAATCGCATTAGAAATCGCCCCAAAATATCGCATAAACGCCATTAGCCCGGGCTTTGTGAAAACAGAGATGATAGAATCTTGGAGTAAAATCTATGATAAAGAGTATATTGAAGCAATGGATAAAGCCTATCCGCTAGGCATAGGGGAAGTGAGCGATATTACGCCGCTTGTGTGCTTTCTTTTAAGTGAATCTAGCAGGTGGATAACGGGACAAAATATCATCGTTGATGGTGGTGGGAGTTTATAATGCAAGTAGATAAAGTAGATACAATAACCGCACTTATGCAATCCCAACGCAATGATGGGCATTACACAGAAGCAGAGCTTGAAAAAATGGGCTTTAAATCTCTAGGACAAAATGTCCTCATATCTCGCAAGACACAAATCTACGCTCCACACAAAATATCTTTAGGTAGTCATATCCGTATTGATGATTTTGTGATTCTAAGTGGAGCTATCAATTTTGGGAATTTTATCCATTTGGGGGCATTTTCAAGTATCACAGGGGGCGATGGGGTAGAATCTAGCGTGAGTTTTGGGGATTTTTGCGGTATGAGTAGTTATAGTAAAATTTTTGCTACAACTGATGATTTTGCTGGAGGCTATCTCGTAGGACCCTGTGTGCCTCTTGCTTTGCGAAATGTTAAAGGCTCTCATATTGTCTTAGAAAAGCATTGTCATATTGGAAGTCATTCCCTTGTGCTTCCAAAAAGTTATTTCTCTATTGGTGCATCTTTGGGACCTATGAGTCTCAATATGGGTAGAAAGCTAAAGCCTTGGAGTTACTATTTTGGCAATCCTGCTAAAAGAATCTACACACTAGATTCTCAAAAGATTCTACAAAAAGAAACGCAGTTATTCCAATCTTAAAATGTAAAGGAGACACAAATGTTATCAATTCCACAATCTAGTCCATTTAGGACAATACAGGACACAAAAACCTATCCTGATTCGTATGCTGTCTTAGAGCAACTCAAAACAAGCACGAAAGATATTTATCTCTTTGGTGGTATTCACGGAGGTATGTCGCTAGGCTCTATGGTAAGAGATTTTTGCGACAAACAAGGTGTAGAGATAAAGGCACATATCGCTAATAGAGACTTTATTAAGCATACACATTTTAAACAAAAGCCTATTATAGCACTTGAAGATTGGCAGGGCAGTAAAGATGTAGCCATCATCATAGGGATGGCTGATGTTAAGGCAAAAGCAAAAATGCTTAAAAACTTAGGATTCTATAATCTTTTTTTCATCAATACATTCCGCGATGTGAGCTATCTCAAAGACTGCACTAAGAGCTTTGGGGAGTATTTTAGCTCTCATCTTTGCGAGTTTGAATCTACCTATCATCTTTTAGCCGATGATTTAAGCCGTGAAGTGATGAAAGGCTATTTGCAAGATAGAATCTACAATAACTATGCAACTCTCACACGCACACAGGATTCTAATGCGTTTTTTAGTGATGTTTTGAGACTTGGCATAAATGAAGTAATGATTGATTGTGGAGCTTATGATGGTGATACCTGTCTTGCTTTTAGCAAAGCTGTGCCAAACTACTCGCATATTTTTGCACTTGAGCCAGATACGCATATTTTACGAAAACTAAAAGACAATACCGCTTCACTGCGTTGTAGCATAATCCCAAAGGGTGCGTATGATAAACAGGAGATTCTCTATTTTAGCGAGGAAGATTCAGGCACTTCACACGCTACTTCAAATGGAAACATCAAAATAGAATGCGATAGTATAGATAATCTTTTAAGCAGAGAGAGAGAGAGAGAACAGAGGCGATTTAAGAATCCTATAAGTTTTATCAAAATGGATATTGAAGGTGGAGAACTAAAGGCATTAGAAGGGGCAAAATACACCATTACAACCTATAAGCCAAAACTTGCCATTTGTGCCTATCACAGAAAAGAAGATTTAATCACACTGCCACAATACATTCTCTCACTTTATCCAAAATATAAGATTTTTCTAAGAAATCGCAATCCATTAGCAGAGGATACAATCCTTTTGTGTGTGCCATAATATCTTAAGTTTCTTGTGGTATAATCGCCAACCTTAAATCACCACAAAAGGAATATCTATGTCAAAGGTATTAATCATCGCAGAAGCTGGAGTTAATCACAATGGCGATATAAATATCGCTAAAAAACTTATTGATGTCGCAGTCGAAGCTGGAGCTGATATTGTGAAATTCCAAACTGCAAAAGCAGAAAATGTCGTTAGTCGCTTTGCCAAAAAATGTGAATATCAAATAGAAAATACAGGCAATGGTGCAGAATCTCAACTAGAAATGATACAAAAACTCGTGCTTGATGATAGTGCGTGGCCTATCCTCATAGACTACTGCAAACAAAAAAATATTGAGTTTCTCTCCACACCATTTGATATTGAGAGTGTTGGGCTACTCCATAATCTTGGGTTAAGGATTTTCAAAATCCCAAGTGGAGAAATTACCAACCTCCCCTATTTACGCGAGATAGGCAAACTCAACCAGCAAGTCATACTCTCCACAGGTATGGCAAATCTAGGCGAGATAGAATCTGCTATTGAAGTGCTTGTAGATTCTGGCACAAAACGGGAAAATATTACCTTGCTGCAATGCAATACAGAATACCCCACGCCCTTTGCCGATGTAAATCTTAAAGCAATGAAAAGTCTTAAAAAAGCTTTCCGTCTTCCTGTGGGCTATTCTGATCACACGCCGGGTATCGCTATACCTTTAGCGGCTGTGGGTATGGGAGCAAAGGTTATTGAAAAACATTTTACACTTGATAAAAATATGGAAGGACCTGACCATAAGGCAAGTTTAGAACCACACGAGCTTAAGGCAATGGTGCAAGGCATACGCGAGATAGAACTCGCTCTAGGTGATGGTATCAAAAGGACAAGCCAAAGTGAAGCCAAAAATAAACCCATCGCTAGAAAATCAATCGTGGCAAATTGTGCGATTAAAAAAGGTGAGATTCTAAGTGAAAGTAATCTCTATACCAAACGCCCAGCAGGTGGAATCTCCCCTATGGAATGGGATAAGGTCATTGGCACAAAGGCAGTCCGCGACTTTGAACCTGATGAAATGATAGAGCTATAAGGAACATAACAATGAATACAAGTAACAATTTAACGGGGGGGGGGATATAAGCAAAATGCCCCTACCTTTTCAAAACACTGCAC
The DNA here is from genome assembly GCA_963559865.1 of uncultured Helicobacter sp. Taxonomy (GTDB): domain Bacteria; phylum Campylobacterota; class Campylobacteria; order Campylobacterales; family Helicobacteraceae; genus Helicobacter_C. Next base: position 165,507 of record CAUWMC010000001.1, on the reverse strand, counting down.
ACAATCACTTGAAATTTTAGAATCTATCCCCGATTCTACACAAAGCACTTGTCCCACACAAAAACAAGCAAATCCACAATCTCAACAAACAAATAGGTTTTAAAGCCATCTTATACCTAATGGCAAAATGAAACACGATTGGCTTTTGCTTTTTGTTATCTACGCATTTGCTTTTGGACTTATGCTCTTAAATACAAAGGGCTATTATTGGGACGATTGGGGATTGATTGGTGATTTTAGCTTTGATGATATGAATCAACAATTTTTGCAAAATGGCAATGTATGGTATGGCTACTTTGAGTGGATTTTCATCTCGCTTCAACCCTATGGAATAGTGCTTTTTAGATTCTTCACATTCTTTAGCTTTTTTGTGTGTGGGCTATGTGTATATCACATTGCAAAATCTCTTAACATTCTAAAAACCTATGAACTCTTTTTTATTGTGGTGTTTTTTCTTTTACTTCCTTTTAATACAATCTCACGCAACGCCCTGATAAACGCCCCATACACATTATGCTATCTGCTTTTCTTTTTAGCTTTTTTCCTTGTAAGTGTCAAATCAACACAACATATCTTAAGCAGAATCTTAACACTCGCCCTATTTTTCATCTCCTTTACAATGAACTCTTTGCTTATATTTTATATCCTACCTCTTGTGTATATGCTCTACACGCACAAAGCCTATACATCTTTTAAATCTTTGTGGCTTTGGATTATAAGACATTTTGATTTTCTTATTTTGCCCATTGTGTTTTATGCCATAAAAATTATTTTCTTTAAGCCCTATGGCTTGTATGAGGGCTATAATGCAGTAAGTGTCTCTGGATTTTTCAAAGCCTTTATCAAAGTGCCAATCTTTTCTTTTTTGCATTTATTACACACAAGCTTTCTCTTCCTTGGTAGCTTGTGTGTCATAGCACTCATTTTTGGAGCTTTTATTTTCATATATCGCTTAAGACACAAACTCTTGGCAAAACGCGATATATTGGGAGTTGGGCTTGGCTTTATCATTATGTGGGCAGGTATGTTTAGCTATGTGGTTGTATTCAAATACTCAGCCTTTGGCAATCTAGAAGATAGATTTAGTATTTTAGAATCTTTGGGGGCTGGGATTATTATTATGTTCCTCATCAATATGCTTACAAAAAATACAAGCTATAAGATGTGGATTCTAAGCATTCTTACCCTCTGCTCTTTGCATTACAATATCATCTCACAGCAAAGAGTGCTTCTTGCATACCTTAAGCAAGTCTCCGTATTTGAACAGCTTATGCAAAATCCTATCTTTCTTTCGCACGACACTTTTAGAATCTATGGCGATGTGAATAAGAGTATTGGTGATGAGAGTTTCTATCAGCTTAATGGAATCTATGCAAAGCTTTCAGGCAAAAGTGATAAATTTATAAGCCTTGATGAACAAGGCACACAGGAAATGATATTATATTGCAAGGCAGTTCCCACCTACAACTGCTGGGAATATAATGGCGATATAAACACTTATGCTAAGATTTACATTACTGATAAAAGAGGTGAATTTAAAAATATATACAACTTCTTGGCTGATATGCGTCTTTATTTGCTTGATATTTTTAGTCAAGATTCTTTTAAAAAGAAAGCATTGTCTCGTTATGAAGTCGTAGTCCTCCCACCAAACCTTTAAGCTTTTGCTGGTATAATTACGCACACTTCACATAAGGATATCTATGCGTAAAGTCTGTATCATCACCGGCACTCGTGCGGAGTGGGGCTTACTCGCTCCATTGGCACATAAGATTCACAATGACCCAAACCTTGAGCTTCAAATCATCGCCACAGGAATGCACCTTAGCACAGAGTTTGGACTAACCTACCGCGATATTACCTTACCTATCAATAAAAAATGTGAGATTCTATTAAGCTCTGATACACCTATCGGGCTTTGTAAAGCTATGGGACTAGCTCAAATCTCTATCTGTGAGGCGTATGATGAACTTAAGCCTGATATTATTGTTGTCTTAGGAGATAGATATGAGATTTTTGCTTGTGTGGCAAGTGCGATGATATGTCGCATACCTGTGGCACATTTGCACGGAGGCGAGGCGACAGAAGGGCTTATTGATGAGGCTATTAGACATAGCATTACAAAAATGAGCCATCTTCACTTTGTCGCTACAGAGCCTTACAGAAAGCGTGTGATTCAGCTAGGTGAAAATCCATCGCGTGTGTTTAATGTTGGGGGATTTGGGATTGATACTATTATCTCTCTTAATTTTTTAGATAAGCCAAGCCTAGAATCTTCGCTCAATTTCAAACTAAGAGAGAAAAATTTTCTTATCACTTTTCACCCCGTAACACTTGAAAACGCCACCGCACAAGAGCAGTTTGGGGAGTTGCTTAGTGCTTTAGAATCTCTTGCTACAAGTTATGATATGGGCTATATTTTCACAAAGGCAAATGCCGATACTGATGGACGCATTATTAATGATATGATTGATGAGTTTGTCCGCACTCATAGTAATGCCATAGCTTTCACTTCAATGGGGCAGTTGCGATATTTAAGTGCAATGCGTTTTGTTGATGCGGTGGTGGGCAATAGCTCAAGCGGTCTAGGCGAAGCACCAAGCTTCAAAGTCGCTACAATCAATATCGGTGATAGGCAAAAGGGACGGATTAAAGCGGATTCTGTGATTGATTGTAAGCCAAAGCATAAGGAGATTTTGCAAAGTTGTCAATACGCGATGAGTGGGGAGTTTCAAGCGATTTTGAAAAATGTTAAAAATCCTTATGGTGAGGGCGGGGCTAGTCAAAAAACTCTTGAGATTCTAAAGAGTTATCCACTTGAAGGGCTTTTGAAAAAGTCATTCTACGATATAAATGTTCAAGTCTAGTAGCAAAAAATCAATGACTTGTGCTACAATGCCAAAATTTTAAAAAAGGGAAAAGCATTGAGAGTATTTTTCATAGGTTGCGTTGAGTTTTCATACACATCGCTCCACACACTCATCACACACTTTCATATTCAAAATAAGCTTAAAATCGTAGGCGTGGCAACAAAGGAACATTCTACATTTAATGCTGATTTTTGCAATCTCGCTCCATTATGCGAAGAATCTCAAATCCCTTTTATTTACACACAGGATATTAATTCCTCTGCTACGCTTGATTTTATCCGCTCTTGCAAACCTGATATTATCTATTGCTTTGGTTGGAGCTCACTTATCAAAAAAGAGTTGTTAGACTCCTACCCTATCATCGGCTATCACCCAGCCGCCTTGCCACATAATCGCGGACGCCACCCTATCATTTGGGCTTTAGCCCTTGGATTGACACAAAGTGCAAGCACATTTTTCCTTATGGAAGAGGGAGCAGATAGTGGGGCTATCATCTCCCAAGAGCCTTTTAAAATTGCTTTTGAAGACAATGCTAAAAGTCTTTGCCAAAGAGTAGAATCTATCGCACAAGCTCAAATTTGCAACTTCACCGCCGAGATTCTCGCCGCGTTGGAAAAATACCGCGTAGAGAATAAATCTCAATCTAATAGCGAAGTTTCTTCTCATTTAGCTGGGGGGGGGGCAATACACGATTCTATTCTTGCTCATATTCTTTTTGCAATGGCAACGCCACAAAATCACTCTATCGCCAACCTTTGGCGAAAGCGAGGTGTGCGTGATGGTGTGATTGATTTCCGTATGAGTGCGGTAGGGATTTATAACCTTATCCGTGCCTTAAGTCAGCCTTATGTTGGAGCGGAAGTGGTTTATAATGGCAAACATTATAAAGTATGGGAAGCAAAGATTGTAAAGGTAGATTTGCCTAATATAGAATTTGGCAAGGTTTTGAGCGTGGATTCACAAGGGGTGCTTATCAAAGCCTATGATGAAGCCATCTTGCTTACACGGCACGAGTTTGATACTTTGCCAAAGGAGGGCGACTACCTCTAAACTCTTTATAACTTACTCCATTGCTTTTGCTCCTGCCTATCAAGCTTTACAAAGGAGCAAAAAAATGCAAACACAAATACAATCATTAATCTATAAATCTCTTCAAACCCTAGCAGATGAGCTAGAAAATGAGAATCTAAAAAATCCAACACTTGAAACAAAAATCTATGGGATTGAGGGCAATTTAGATTCTCTAGCGCTTGTAAGCTTTATTGCCGACTTAGAGGAAATGCTAGCAGATGAACTTAACATTAATCTTGTCCTAGCTGATGAAAAGACAATGAGCGGACGCAACTCACCTTTTAAAGATGTCGCCACTTTAAGTGCCTATATCCTAGAAAAGAGCAAAGAAAATGCCTAGAGTTATACTTATCACAGGGACACGCAAGGGCATAGGCAGGGATTTAAGTGAGTATTACTTAAATAAGGGCGATATTGTATGTGGTTGTTCGCGGACGCAAAGCAATTTAGAGCATAAAAATTATAGGCATTTTACCCTTGATGTATGCGATGAAAATGCGGTTGTAAATATGGTAAGGGCTGTGAAAAAGGAATTTGGCACAATTGATGTATTGCTAAATAACGCCGGAATTGCTTCTATGAATCATATCCTTACTACACCACTAAAAACTATGCAAAATATCTTTAACACAAATGTATTTGGCAGTTTTCTTTTCTTACGAGAAGTCTCAAAGGTTATGGTGCAAAACTATAAAAAGCGTGTAAAGGATTTGGAATCTAAGGGGCTAGATTCTAAAAATAATGCGAAAAATGCCATTGCGGAAGCAGTTTGTGATAATTTTAAAGAATCTAGCAATAAGGATTCTTCTGCGGAAGTATCTTTGAGGGATTTTAAGTGTTTTCAAACGAAAGGCGAAGGGAATTACCTAAAGGGTAATGACCGAGCCTTGAGTGCAGAATCACTTAAAAGCACCACTTGTGCGAAGCACCAGTCCAAACTTGCAAAAGAGACAACGCAGAATCTAATGCCCTACCGCATTGTAAATTTCGCCACAGTCGCCACCCCCTTACGCCTAGAGGGAGAAGCCGCCTACGCCGCTTCAAAAGCCGCACTAGTCAATCTCACACAAGTGTGTGCTAAGGAATTAAGCGAGTTTGGTATCACCATAAATGCCGTTGGTCCCACGCCTGTGCCAACGGATTTAATCAAAAATGTCCCTAAAGCAAAAATGGACGCCCTTTTAAACCAACAAGCTATTAAGCGTTTTGGTGAGTTTAGAGATGTGCTTAATGCTATTGAATTTTTCTTAGATGAAAAAAGTGATTTTATCACAGCACAAGTAATCTATCTTGGAGGCGTAAATGCGTAGCGATTCTTATAATTTTACGCACCCGTTTTTACGCAAGATTCAAAGCTTTGAGCAAGATTCTATATGCCTTATTGCACAATCTCAAAGCCACACTTATGGTGAGCTTTTAGATTCTACACGCAATGCTCTAAATTTGCTAAATGACATAAAGACTCATAGTGTCATTGGCATTATCGGTGATTATGATTTAGCAACAATAGCCTTTTTCCTAGCGTGTGTAGAAAAGGGCTTTATTATCACACCGCTATCTGCTTCACTTGCCCCACAAGATTCTAAAACCAAATCTAGGTGGGTTACAGGGCTTAAGGCACAAAATTTAGGAAATCTAGATTCTATAAAAACCAAAACGCCCACTGCGGAAGTATCTTTGAGTGATTTTAGAGAATCTGCCAACTTAGAATCTAGCAATTCTAAGATTGTGAGTGAAAAATATGGGTTGCAAGGAAAATCACAAGGGAGTTACCTAAGCGGAGACCTGTGTGATTTTTCGCCGACCCCGCATTTATCGCCACAAGCTGAATTGCCAAAAAAGACAACGCAGATTCTAGATTCTAAGTTTTCTGCTATGCTTCAATCTTATATCAAAGAGGGGCAAATAGACTATCTTTTCTATAATAACACCTTGCATTCTACGCATAGCACAGACAAAAAACACAGCATTATCGCTTCCCTGCAGGCAAATCACACAAGCGGATTAATCCTTTTTTCAAGTGGTAGCACAGGCAAACCCAAAGCCATAGTGCATAATCTAAATACCTTGCTTCAAGGCTTTTTAGAGAAAAAGCCAAAGCGTATAAATATCTTATTATTCCTTATGTTTGATCATATAGGTGGGCTAAATACGCTTTTTAATGTGCTAAGTCTTGGGGCGTGTGGCATTACTCTAAAAAATCGCAAAGATATGCAAGAGATTGCAAAAAGTATTCAAGATTACAAAATCGCCCTTTTACCCGCTAGTCCTAGTTTGCTTCATCTCTTTTTGCTTTCAAACCCAACGCAGCTTTATGACTTAAGCTCACTGAGACTTATCACCTATGGCACGGAAAAAATGTCAGATTCTCTTTTAGCAAAGCTTAAAAATGCTTTTCCAAAAGTGCGATTTCATCAAACATTTGGAGCAAGTGAGATAGGTATCACGCAGACTACAACAAAGGAGAATTTTATCCGCCTTGATAATATGGAATATAAGATTGTAAATAATGAGCTTTTTATCAAATCCCACACAAACGCACTAGGCTATCTTAATAGTGATAATAGTGTATTTGATGATAAAGGCTACTTTGCTACTGGGGATTTAGTAGAAGTAAAAACTATTAATGGAGAAGAGTATATAAAAATCATAGGCAGGGCAAAAGAAGTTATAAATGTAGGTGGAGAAAAAGTTATCCCACAAGAAGTTGAAGGGGTATTGCTACAAATTCCATTTATAAGTGATTGTGTTGTATATGGGGAATCTAATGCTATCACAGGGCAAAGTGTGAGTGTAAAGGTGGTGTTAGATTCTAATCATTACATAAAATCTAGCAAAGCAGAATCTGCAAACTTAGATTCTAAAAACACAGACAGCAACACTGCGGAAGTATTTTTGAGTGATTTTAGAGAATCTGCCAACTTAGAATCTGGCAATTCTAAGATTGTGAGTGAAAAATGTGGGTTGCAAGGAAAATCACAAGGGAGTTACCTAAGCGGTAATGACCGCAGTGATTTTTCGCAGCTCCCGCATTTATCGCCACAAGCTGAATTGCCAAAAGAGACAACGCAGAATCTAGAATTAAAAAAATACATAAGAGCATTTTGCAAAGACAAACTCGCCCCCTTTAAGATTCCAAGTAAAGTAAGCATTGTGGAATCTTTGGAAGTGAGTGAGAGATTTAAGAAATTGCGACTTACTAATGGGGGGGGGGGGTAACACTCTATGAGTCCTATTATTATGCAATCTATCGTTATAAATCTTTATTATTTCACCATATCTCTATATGTGAGAATTTGCAATGTGCGTAAGTTCATTTATGCACAAAATGTCGTGCTATGGCGACAAAAATGCCTTAATACTCAACGACACACCCTACACTTATGCGGAGCTTTGCAAGAAAATGTCAGCCTTTAGTCTTTCTCAAACTATGCTTACAATCCCAAATAACGCAGTGATAGCACTTAGGGGAGATTACAGCCTTTCTTACATCATAGCATTTTTAGCTTTATGCAAAAAGCAGTGCATTATAGCTCCCTTACTTCCACGAAATATTGACATTTCGCTACAAGATTTTGGAGTAGAGTTTGTGCTAGATACACAAGAAAATAAGCTAGATTCTATCAGTCCAAAATCACATAGTTTGCTTGATAGTTTAAAAAAGCAAAATAATGGCGGATTAATCCTTTTTTCAAGCGGTAGCACAGGCAAACCCAAAGCCATAGTGCATAATCTAAACACACTTTTAGAATCTTATTGCAATAAAAGGCAAAATCCCTTGCGTATAATGAGTGTGTATTTGCCTGACCATATTGCAGGGATTGATGTAATGCTAAATACCTTTGGGAGTGGTGGAAGCCTTATTATCCCAAAAGAGCGAAGTCCGCAGTGGATTCTAGAATCTTTACAAAAGCACAAAGTAGAGATTCTGCCCGCCTCACCGACATTGTTGCGACTTTTGCTTGTAGCTGGATTAAGTGATTATGATTTAACCCATTTGAAGCTCGTCATTTATGGCAGTGAAAAAATGTCTTCAAAACTTTTAGAATCTTTACAACACACCTTGCCGCATACAAGATTCAAACAAAGCTTTGGGACAAGTGAAACAAATGCCATTAAAACTAAACAAGCAAATGAAAATGGCTTTGCAGAGTTTTTTAGAATCATAAATGCAGATTACAAGATAGTAGATAATATACTCTATCTTAAATCCCACACAAACGCACTAGGCTATCTTAATAGTGATAATAGTGTATTTGATGATAAAGGCTACTTTGCTACTGGGGATTTAGTAGAAGTAAAAACTATTAATGGAGAAGAGTATATAAAAATCATAGGCAGGGCAAAAGAAGTTATAAATGTAGGTGGAGAAAAAGTTATCCCACAAGAAGTTGAAGGGGTATTGCTACAAATTCCATTTATAAGTGATTGTGTTGTATATGGGGAATCTAATGCTATCACAGGGCAAAGTGTGAGTGTAAAGGTGGTGTTAGATTCTAATCATTACATAAAATCTAGCAAAGCAGAATCTGCAAACTTAGATTCTAAAAACACAGATAGCACCACTGCGGAAACAATTTGTGATAGTCTTACAGAATCTACTAACTTAGAATCTGGTAATACAGATTCTACTGCGGAAGTATTTTTGAGGGATTTTAGTGGTTTTCAAGCAAAAGGCGAAGGGAGTTACCTAAGGGGTAATGACCGAGCCTTGAGCGAAGATGCAGTTGCAAAGCAACAAATCCACACTTGCAAATCCGCTAAAAGCACCAAAAAGACAACGCAGGTAACGCAGAATCTAGAATTAAAAAAATATATACGCACCTTTTGTAAAGACAAACTCGCCCCTTTTAAGATTCCAAGTAAAGTAAGCATTGTGGAATCTTTAGAGATGAGCGAGAGATTGAAACGGAGGAGAGGGTGAGAGAACATATTATAGTTTTAGAGAATAGTAAGGATAAATTAAATTATCAAATTGAGATTCAAAGCCTATTTCACACAATCTTTCGTAAGCCTATGCCACATTATGAAAGATTTTTTACCGCCACACCATTTGGTAATAAAATGATTTGCTACACTCGTGATAATACAATTAAAGGTATGGGAAATATCACAAGAATCCAAGCTCGGTTTGATGAGCAAAGCTATAATTACTATCTCTTCACAACCTCAATGATTGATGAAAGTGTGCGTAAAGACGGAGCGTATTTTGCCATTCTCAACACCATAAAAGAAGTGGCTATGCAAGATAGGGTTGATTTTATCCTTGCCTTTCCAAACGCCAATGCCTACCCTATCCTATCAAAACTTGGTGGATTTGAGCTTATAAATAAATATGCCTTTTCGCTCCTGCCTTTCAAACAAGCCCTTTCTTTGCCCCACCCAAAGATTCACTTCACGCAAGAGATGTTAGAATGGAGATTGTCATTTCATCAGTATTATAAACATACTGATACAAACTCACAAATAATATACAAGCTTTATAATAATGTGATTGATATTTTACATATCTTTGATAACCAAATACAGCTATCTCTTCCCACGCAAAATTTTCATCAACAGGAGGTGCTAATGCCCTTAAAATTTGATAGTAAGATTCACAAAAACACACAGCCCATTTATATGGCTTTCTTTCCTGTGATGACACATCAAGTCTCTTTAGACTTTTCACCTATACTATCGGATGTGTTTTGATGAAGATTCTAGCTTTTAGCTCTATTCGTTCGGAATATGACCTGTTAAGTCCATTATACAAACTGCTCACTCAAGATTCACAAATAGATTTTCGCATTTTAGTCAGTGGAGCACACCTTTCCCACATATATGGATACTCTATAAAGGAAATTGAGAAAGACAATATCCCTATACTTGCAAAAATAGAAACACTTCTTGCAAGTGATTCTAAAATATCAAGGATTAAAAGTGCTAGTCTCTTATTGCAAAATTCACTAGAAATTATCGCGGATTTTGCCCCAGATGTGCTGTGCTATGCAGGAGATAGGGAAGATGTGATGATTTATAGTATGATAAGCGGGTATCTTGGTATCCCTTCTATTCATTTTTTTGGTGGAGATCACGTCCGCGATGGCTATATTGACAACCCAATACGACACGCCACTTCAAAACTATCAAGCTTACATTTTGTGTCGTGTGAGGCACATTTACAACGACTTGTAGCTATGGGAGAAGCAAGAGAGAGAATCTACAATATTGGAAGCATTGCCCTAGACAAGTTTGTGGATTTTAAGCCTATGCCCTTAGAGCAAATTTTTTCATACTTCCATAGGGAACAATTTACAAAATTTGCTATTCTTATTTTTCACCCCGTTACGCAAGAAGCAGATAGTGTTGATGTCATTTTTACAAATATTTTAGAATCCTTGCAGGAAGCAAATATAGGGGCTTTTGTGAGTTATCCAAATGTTGATTATGGCAACCAAAAACTGATTGCTACAATAGAGCGTTTTAAAACACTTAAAAACTTTATTTTCTACACCAATATAGAACGAGATTTGTTTTTATCTATTTATAAACAAGCAGAGTTTATAATAGGCAACAGCAGTTCTGGTATAGGCGAGGCGGCATCTATTCCAATCCCTGCGATTAATGTCGGTATGCGACAAACAGGTCGTATGGCGGATAGGAATGTGATTTTTTGCTCATCAAATAAGCAGGATATTAAAGATTCTATTGTCAAAGCGACAAGCACTACATTTAGAGAATCTATCCAAAATATACAAAATAGTTATGGTGATGGCAGAAGTGCAAAAAGAGCGTATGAGCTTATAAAAACCTTGGACTTTTCTCGGTTTTTAAGTAAAAAAGAAGATCCACTTGATCAAACATTAGTATTAAAATAAAGGACACAAATGAATAAAGACATTCTAGTTATTGCCACGCACCCAGATGATGAAACGCTAGGTGCTGGTGGGACGCTTCTCAAGCACAAAGCTCAAGGAGATAGAATCCACTGCATTTTTTGCACAGATATTTTTGAAGAAGAGGGCTTTAGCAAAGAAACAATTCAAAAAAGAGAGAATGAAATCATCGCCGTATGCCAAGCCTATGGCTTTTCAAGCGTGCATAGACTAGGGCTTAAAACAATGAAGGTTGATGAATATCCAAAAAGTAAAATTATCAGTGCATTTTCTACCATTTTCAAACAAATACAGCCTAATATTATCTACCTGCCCTTTGCGTATGATGTGCATAGTGATCATCGCGTGATTTTTGAATCTGCATTTGCCTGCACGAAGTCCTTTCGCTACCCAAACATTGAACGCGTGCTAATGATGGAGACTTTGAGCGAGAGTGAGTTTGCCCCTAGCTTTGCTGCACAGAGCTTTGTGCCAAATGTGTTTGTGGATATAAGTGAGTTTTTTGCTCAAAAATGTGAGATTATGAGAATCTATGAAAGTGAAGTAGGCACATTGCCTTTTCCACGCTCAATGCCAAACCTCAAAGCTCTAGCACTTTATCGTGGCTGTATCCGCGGAGCGGACGCGACATCTATGCAAAATTTAGCCCATAATTTAGCTGGGGGGGGGGGCGATAGATGAAGTCCCTCTCTATGCAGAATCCTTTATGCTACTCAAGGAAAAGCTCTAGCTCCAAATCTCTTAAGTCCATAGCTCTAGTTACCGGCACTCGTGCGGAATGGGGCTTACTCTACCCACTTGCTAAAGCCCTAAGAGATAGTCATATTTTTGATTTTTCCCTGCTTGTTACAGGCTCTCACCTTAGCCAAGCCCTTGGCAATACCTACAAAGAAATAGAATCTGATGGCTTTAATATCACTGCTAAAATCCCTATCTTGCAAGATTCTAGCTCTACTCAACTTGACATAGCAAAATCCCTAGCAGCCACTATCACAGCCTTTAGTCAATACTTCTTACACGCTCCTTGCGATATGGTTATTCTTCTAGGTGATAGATATGAGGCTTTTGGTGTGGCTATCGCGTGTGCCAATCTCAATATCCCCATAGCCCACATCAGCGGTGGTGAAACCACGCAAGGTGCAAATGATGAGTATATGCGTCATTGCATTAGTAAAATGAGTTATTTGCATTTTACTAGCACAGATACATATGCTAAACGCGTGATTCAGCTAGGCGAAAACCCATCGCGTGTGTTTAATGTCGGCTCACTTGCCGTTGAAAATATCTTTAACACTCACCTTCTTACTCAAGCTCAAATTGAATCCACCCTTCAAACCCCTACATATTTTTTAGATTCTTTTTGTGTGCTGACTTTTCATTCCACCACTTTAGAATCCACAAATCCAACGCAGGAAATCATACTCATACTTCAAGCCTTGCTCAAAAGCCCATACAAGATTCTAGCGACAAAGGCAAATGCCGATAGTGGCGGAAGCCTCATCAATGAAGTGCTAGAATCTTATATGAGAGAATATCCGCAAAAAATTGTGCTTTGTGCGAGTTTAGGCAGGGTGCTGTATCTCTCAAGTGTAAAACTTGCAAAGTTTGTGATAGGCAATAGCTCAAGCGGTTTGGGCGAAGCTCCTATCCTTAATACGCCTACAATTAATATTGGCGACAGACAAAAAGGGCGGCTTATGCCCCACTCTGTGATAAGTATCACGCCAAACCCAGAAGAGCCACAAGCCTATGTGCAAGAAGTTTTAGATTCTATCAATCATCTTGCAAGTAAGGATTTTGCCCCAAAGAATATCTCCCACCCATTTGGCAATGGCACAACCTCAGGGCAAATCATAGAGATTTTGCAAAACACGCTCTACCACGGCACAATCAATCTTAAAAAAGCATTTTATGATATAGAGCCTTGAATCTTAGCCATTTTGACATTACCAAAAAGTGTGGCAAAGGTAAATTTATCATTAATACACAAATCTCCGCGTTGATCTTTACTAAGCAAACCTTGTTGTTGCATTTTTTGCAAGATTCTACTTAATGTTTCAAGCTTGATATTAAGCTCGTGTGCTATGACTTGCCTTTGAGTTTTATTAAACCTCTCTAGCTCCGTGTAGAGCAAATATCCCACACGCGAAGTGCTATCATACACCTCTTTAAAATTGATAAAATTTTTAAACACAATCGCCTTATCCATAAACGCAGACAAAAAAGCATTACTTATCTCAATATCTTGCTTCACAAGCAATGCCAAAGGCTCCATCTCAATGAGTGCTACCACACTTGGCTCTATACCCCGCACACTCGCTGCTGCCTCATAAGGCTTAAAAGCCCCACAAGCATTAATCAGCCTTGCACCCTTAAGCCTACTATCCACATAGCACAAAAATAATTCATTATCATTTTTATCCATTTTGTATAGCTCCAAATGCCCACTCACAAGCAAACACACCCACTTAAGCACATCTCCTTCATAATACAGAATCTCATTTTTATCTACATTTTTTATCTTTGTAATAGATTCTAAAGATGCTAGGCTTTTTTCACTTATCTTTTCAAAAAACCCTATACGACGCAATAATTGTTTTTTCATCATTATCCCTTATCTATTGTTTGTTTGCGTGAGAATAGCAAAAAATAACCATTCTAGAGTAAAATACGCCAAAAATTTTTCAAGGATTCTAATGGAATATGATGTTTTGGTTGTCGGTGGCGGACACGCTGGACTAGAAGCTGGGATAGCAAGTGCAAAAATGGGAGCAAAAACGCACCTCATCACGCTTTTGGTGCAAAATATCGCTCTAGCAAGCTGCAATCCCGCAGTGGGAGGGCTTGGCAAAGGGCATTTAGTAAAAGAGATAGACGCATTAGGGGGCGTTATGGGAGAGATTACAGATAAATGCGGGATTCAATTTAGAATCTTAAACTCTTCTAAAGGTCCTGCTGTGCGTGGCACACGAGCACAAATTGATATGGATAGATACAGCATTATCGCCAAAGACATAGCCCTTAACACGCCAAATCTCACACTTTCTCAAGAAAGCGTAGAATCTCTTATCTACGAGCAAGATTCACAAGGGCGATTCATCGCTAAAGGCGTGAAAACAAATATTGGCAAGACCTATTATGCAAAGGCTGTGATTCTTACCACAGGGACTTTTTTGCGAGGACTTGTGCATATTGGGGAAAGCAAAATTCAAAATGGACGCTTTGGCGAGATGAGTCCGCAGAATCTTAGCACTTCTTTGCAGGAGCTAGGCTTGTCTTTAGGGCGACTGAAAACGGGGACTTGTGCTAGGATTGATGGACGAAGTATTGACTTTTCACGCCTTGAAACGCATAGTGGTGATAGCAACCCTCCACATTTTAGCCACAAGACAAAGGATTTTGCCCCTACGCAACTCCCCTGCTATGTAACCTACACAAATGAAAAAACCCACAATATTATCCGTAGCAATTTTCACCGCGCTCCGCTTTTTACAGGGCAGATTGAGGGTGTAGGACCGCGATACTGCCCAAGCATTGAAGATAAAATCAATCGCTTTGCAGACAAAGAGCGACATCAGCTTTTCTTAGAGCCTCAAACTAAGGAAGCGGTGGAATATTACATCAATGGACTTACAACTTCATTGCCTATTGATGTGCAAGAGGAGATGATTCACAGCATTGAAGGGCTAGAAAACGCTCACATCACACGCTATGGCTATGCCATAGAGTATGATTATGTAGAGCCAACCGAGCTTTACCATACGCTAGAGACTAAAAAATGTGCGAATCTTTTCCTAGCTGGGCAGATTAATGGCACAACAGGCTATGAAGAAGCAGCTGCTCAAGGCATTATGGCTGGAATCAACGCCGCCCTTTCATTGAAAGGAGAATCTTTTAGCCTAGCACGAAATGAGGGCTATATCGGCGTAATGATTGATGATTTGGTAACAAAAGGCACAAAAGAACCTTATCGTGTATTCACCTCTCGTGCAGAGTATCGATTGCTTTTGCGTGAGGATAATGCGTATTTGCGACTTGTGCCTTATGCGTTTGCATTTGGTTTGGTTGAAAAGGAATATTATGAAAAGACTATGCAGGATAAAGAGCATATCACCAATACAATGAGCTATTTGCAAAACAACTATCTCACGCCATCGCAGCTCTCACTTGATATGCTTTCTTCCCTTGGGCTTTCACCTATTAGCGATAAGACTTTGCTTATTCATATCATTGGACGAGAGGAGTTAGAATCCCAAACGCTTAGAATACTGCTCACAAAATGTGGGGTAGAAAATGTAGAATCTATGAGCAAAGAGGCAATTGAGCAAATTTTCATAGAATCTAAATATTTTGACTACATACAAAAACAAAAAAATCAAATTGGGCAAATGGAGCAAATGCTGCAAGTGGAGATTCCGCGTGATTTTGTGTTTGATAAGATTCCCGGACTAAGCCTTGAAGTGATAGAAAAGCTTAAAAAATTCACACCAAAAAGCCTTTTTGAAGCAAGTGAGATTAGCGGCATCACGCCTGCAAGTATTGATGTCTTACATCTCTATATACATTTGCATCATAAAAAATCAGCTTTGGTATAATCTTTAGAGTTAAAAGGAGTAACAAATGAAACACATCAATACAATTAAAAACTATGCTATGGTTGGCGGACTTGGGGTAATGGCTATTTTTGGGATAAATGCGTGTGATTCAGGCAACAACAATAACGAACTTAATTCCACCTTACAAAATA
Source organism: uncultured Helicobacter sp. (assembly GCA_963559865.1). GTDB lineage: Bacteria > Campylobacterota > Campylobacteria > Campylobacterales > Helicobacteraceae > Helicobacter_C. Next base: position 149,941 of record CAUWMC010000001.1, on the reverse strand, counting down.
GCCAAAAAAATGGTGCATTTGTGATTATTGAAGAGCAGTTTGATGGGAGCTACAAGGTGCTTGAAGAGTATCCAAGTGAGCAAACACGCGTTATGCTTAAAGATAAAAATGGCGGGGAGCGAATGCTAAGTCAGGCTGAAATTGATGAGCTTATCAAGCAAGAAGAGAGTAAAATCAACGCTGGGACAAGTGAGCTAACAAGCCCAAATGATGGAGGACTAGGGCTTGGTGGGGCAATTTTGGCAAGTGCGGCTGGGGCAATTTTGGGAAGCTATATTGGCAACAAACTTTTTAATAATCCCAACTATCAAGCCAACCAACAACGCAACTACAAATCCCCACAAGCCTATGAAAGAAGTAAAAATAGCTTTAATAATAAAAATACCACTAGCGGCACAAAAGGCAATGCTGGAAGAAGTGGATTTTTTGGGGGTAATAATAGCGGGACAAACACAAATAAAGGCACACAAAACTACGGCGGATAATCACGACATATAGAATCTATTAAGGCGTGTAAAATCTATAAAATATGCAAAAACCCACACAACAACAAAAAGGAAATTAAATGACAATCACTACTCTTTCACTACCCAGCACACAGCAGCTTGAATCTATGGGATTAGCGTGGCATACGGATTTGGATAACACCTCTTATATCAGCGATGAGCTTATCCATATCACAGAGCAGGAGGCAAATGCTTTCTATGAAGCGGGAAATACGCTGTATGATATGTTTGTGGAGGCTGGAGAGTATGTTATAAAAAATGATTTGTTTTTTGAGCTTGATATTCCACCTAGCCTTATTGCTGCGATAAAACAAAGCTGGGAGGAGGACATACATTGGCATTTATATGGACGCTTTGACCTTGCTGGTGGGATTGAAGGCAAACCCATTAAGCTTTTAGAGTTTAATGCTGATACACCAACAATGCTATATGAAAGCGCACTTTTGCAATGGGCATTGCTCAAATACAACAATCTTGATGAAAATAAGCAGTTTAATAATATTCACAACGCTTTAAGCGAAAATTTTAAGCGACTTATCACGCTAGGAGAAGATACTTCAGCCTTTGGCTCACTCTATGAGGGCTGGAAAATTTTATTTTCTTGCATTGCAGATTCTAGCGAAGATGTTAGCACAACGCGTTTTTTAGAATATATTGCTAGAGAATCTGGCTTTATATGTGATTTTGCCCCGATTGATAAGATAAGCTTTTGTGCAAATGAAGGTGTAAGCTTTGAAGGGGTGAATTATGAATTTTTATTTAAGCTTATTCCGTGGGAGAATATCGCTATTGATGAGCCTGAACTTGCCTTGCTAATGAGTGAGATGATGCAAAATCACAACACTATTTTTCTTAACCCCGCCTACACACTCCTTTTTCAAAGCAAAAGAATGCTAAAGATTCTTTGGGATCTTTTTCCACATCACCCCTTATTGCTTCCTGCGAGTTTTGAGCCATTAGCCAACACAAAGCAGGTTTGCAAAAGGGCATTTGGACGCGAGGGAGCAAATATTGATATTTTAGATTCACAAGGCAGGATTGTAGAATCTAAAGATGGCATATATGCTAATCACAAGAGCGTGTATCAAGCCTACTATGAGCTAAACTCACATAAAGACTCTTACTATCAACCCAATGTGTTTTTTGCCTACGAATCTTGTGGGCTTGGATTCCGCAAGGGTGGAAATATTATAGATAATTTTTCAAAATTTGTAAGCCATTGCATTAAATAGAATCTAGCCTAGACTTTAAAGGCTAGATTTGCTGATTGTCATTATTTGAGACTTTAAGCGGAGCTTTAGCGTAGATTATTTACAAATCTTTGGGATTTAGATTCTTAAAAACAACGCCATTCACTGCGTTTTTGCTTTTAAAGATTCAAAGTTTCTACACGCAAGTTCTAGTCCCATATCACAAGCCTTTTGATAATATTTAAGTGCCTTGCTTGTATTTTGTGGCAAATCAGTCCCGCCCTGCTCGTAAAATGCCCCGATAGTTTGACACGCCACACTTTTATAATTTTGCTCATTATCTTGACATTGAGTAAGAGTAGAATCTTTGCACGCCTCTTTGACTTGTAGCTCATCGCAGGATTTTATAAAATGCTCTATGGCTTTTTGATTGCTTTTTTGTAGCCCACCATATCCACCTGAATACCACAGCCCAAGCTGGTAGCACCCACCTATACCGCTAAGCTTACACGCTTTTTGCATAAACTCCACAGCTATGGCATCATTTTTTGCCACACCATTAAGCCCGTGATAATAAGAAAAGGACAAATCATTACAAGCTGAAGGTATATTTTTTTCACACTGCTCCTGTAGTTCTAACACACGCCCATCAAGCTTCTCTACTGCTTTAGCTTTTTCTAAAGATTCTAGCAATCTACACCCAGCATTCATTTGCAAATCACAAGCCTTACCCGCATACGCCTTAGCTTGAGTAAGATCCTGCTTCATACCTTGTGCGTTTTGTGCCATAAGGGCGAGATTATAGCAGCTTGCACTATCATTGCTTTCACAGGCTTTAGCATAAAGCTGCAAGGCTTTTTGCACATCTTGCTTTACCCCAACACCAAAGCGATACAAACTAGCCAATGCACGATACCCAAAGGCAGATTCTAGCTTCACCGCCTTTTGTGCGTAGCTCAACATTAACCCTCGCCTAGATTCTGCAATATCCTGCACATTGCCTTCCCACAGCTCACTTATAGCAATCTCGCAAACTTCTTTTAGATGAGTATCTCCCATACTTTGAGCATTTTTACACGCAATGCCATATTGGCTTTCTAAACTCTCACTTGGCAGCTCTTTGCTTAACTTTGTGATATTATGCGTAAAATCCCACTCCACAAGCCCACTTTTCAAATCAAGCAATGTGAAAATAAAGTGGTATTCAATGATATATGTATCTTTTTGCAATCGCGTATTACTTGATAGACGCGCACTTATGGAGTATTGTGGAGTAACAAGCGAACCTTTAGGAATAGAATCTGCAAACTCCTTGTTATTACGCATTTGGCGGATTTTATCTAGCATTGGGTCAGCATTAAAAGCATTACTCGCAATTGCACCGCTTAGGACAAAATTTTTATTTTCTTTTAGTGTCGCTAGAAACAATCTCGCCATAAAAGGCATATCTGCATTAAAATCACTGATATTATTAAAATCTGAAAGCATAAAAACCTTTTTGCCTTGAGATTCTAAAAAATTTGACTGCAATAAGTCTAAACCAGCTAGTTGGCTCACCTGCTCTAAATCACCCTGTGTAAGCAAAGCTGTATTTTGAATCTGCGCGTAAAGTGGATGTAGCAAAACACAAAATAACATTACAAAATAAAGGTGTTTTCTCATTTGTTTTTCTCCATTTTAGAATCTTGACAAAATCTCAAGGTTGTAAAATATCTAGATTCTTATCATAATCCCGTGTTTGCACATTTAAAATATGTAAAAGTGTATGAAATACATAATCTTGACTTAATTCCTGCGACACTCTTTTTCTTGCTAAATGTGGAATCTCACCCCACGATTGGCTAAACCACATAATCGAGGGAATATGTTTTTGATACTTTGGAGCTAGAGCATAGCCAAGCCCTCCGTGCATATACAGCCCAAGCTCACCCAAACTCTCGCCGTGATCACTCACATACCACAGCATAGAACGCATAGAGCTAGAATCCTCTTCATTAGAATCTGCTTTTAGCATACCTATCATTTGGGCTAAAACCCAATCTGTGTAAAGTAGTGAATTATCATAAGCATTCCTTATCTCTTCATTCGTGCATTTTGATAGCTCTTTTTGCTCACACACAGGGGTAAAATGCTCAAACTCCTTTGGATAGCGGCTCGTATATGAAGCTCCGTGACTCCCATAGCCGTGAATGACGATAAATGTATTTTTATTGTTTTGCTCTGCATTTTTGATTATTGCTTGTATATCTTTTAGCATTACACCATCAAGGCTATCAGTTGGGTAAAAAAGGGTATTACGAATATTCCTATCACAACCTCCAACGCATTTTCCACCATTATTACCCAAATACCACACATCATACCCAACACTTTGAGCAATATCAAGAATATTATTAACATAAAGCGAAAGATTACGATGTGTGTAGGTCTCTCTCGTGTAGTGTGTAAGCATACAAGGCACAGCAATAGCTGTAATCACACCGCAAGAGTAAAATTCTCTAAAACTTATAACATTAAATGCTTTTGTGTAGGGATTTGTCTCTTTTTCATAGCCATTAAGTGAGAAGTTTGCCCCTCTTGCACTCTCGCCAATCACAAATAGCACAATCTGCTTTGGAGAATCCGCACCTAATACCGCATCTTGAGCTACAAGCATAGGAGTGAAATTCCTCTCCTTTGAATGCTGAATATATAGCACAAGGGAGCGAATAGGGGCAATAGGATTTGGCATATCCCCAAGTATTTTTTGCTCTCTAAACACAAAGGTAATATCCTTGCCCATAGACATATAGCTTCCACCAATCACAATGGCTAAAACAAGCATAAAGAACAATTTTTGTCGTAATGCTTTGACAAAGCTAAAACGCCTTATCTTTATAAGACATATAACCACGCTTGGAACAATACCAAAAAGCAAAACATACACGATAAACCCAACGCTTATCATATCCAAAGCTTCATCAGTGTGTGTCTCAAACACACTTTGGATAATATCTTCATCAATCACCACACCCAAAGATTCCATATAGAATCCACACACACTACATAAAAGCAACACAAAAATCAAAATATACTTAACGCTTACTCTTAAGGCTAGAATCTCAAAAGCCAATGCCAAAATGGCTATATGCACGACATACTTCACCCATACAAGATACGCAAACCCCGCTGATAAAGCAGCACTATCAAAGGTTTGATGAAAGGGACGATTAAGACATAGGGCAATATATGCACTCACAATGAGAATAAGCCAATGGTAACTAATGGGGTAAGAAAAAAGTCTTTTTAAAAACTGAAACATTGTGTATTTGAAAGCCCAAGCTCCGCCTAGCAGAGCCTAGATTCTAAAGAAAATCAAAAGATTTTGTTACAGAAGTGAATCTAACTTTTGGCGGATAACATCTTCTGGCTGAACACCAGTGATTTGATCAACAATCTCTCCATTTTTCATAAACAGAATGGTGGGGATATTGCGGATTCCAAATCGTCTTGAAAGCTCACCTTCATTATCCACATTAACCTTGCAAATCTTTGCCTTACCACTATAATCCTCTGCAAGCTTATCAATCACAGGAGAAAGCATTTTGCAAGGATTGCACCAAGGCGCCCAAAAATCAACTAACGCCACGCTATTAGCGATTTCCGCATCAAAATTATCATTACTCAATTCTATATACTTAGCCATCACAAACTCCTTCAAGTTGTTTAAAATTATTTTAACCTCGCATTGCAAGTTTAAAATCCGCCCATTATACAACCCTTTATTCAACAAAAAATATTTTTTATTCCTAATTTCCTTGCACAATCCTACAAAAATTCCCAAAAACCACCTCGCAACACCTATGCCTTATCTTTGTCATTGCCACAGCTCACATTCACAATAAACACCAAACAAAATATCACTTTTTGTAACTTTTATTTAAAAATATTTTACTTTTTCCCACGAGTCGCATTTTTTTCCCAATAAAATACAAAAAATAAGATAGTATTCCAAGCTAAGTATTCTAAAAATTCCAAAACCACAAACACAAACTGCAAAAAGGAGAAATCAGCAAATGAAATTACAAGATGCAAATGAAGAGTTGTTTAAACAAGCCTCAAAGCGACTTGATGAGTTAGCCAAGCTCCCTTCACATAATCCCAACAAGGATTTAATACAAGAGCTAGAATCTAAAGGTTTTTCCCGCCGTGATTTTATGAAATGGTCAGGTATGATGACAGCCACACTTGCTCTACCTGCGAGTTTTGCCCCCTTAACTGCTAAAGCTGCTGAAGTGGCTAATCGCTTACCTGTGGTATGGCTACATATGGCAGAATGCACCGGTTGCAGTGAAAGCCTGCTAAGAAGTGATGCCCCAAGCATAGATTCTCTTATCTTTGACTACATTAGCCTTGAATACCACGAAACCGTTATGGCTGCAGCAGGTTGGCAAGCAGAACAGAATCTTGAACACGCTATTGAAAAATACGCTGGAGAATATATCCTTATGGTGGAGGGTGGAATCCCAAAAGGTGGGAGCGAGTTTTATCTCACTATTGGAGGACACGGACGCACAGGAGCAGAGGAAGCAAGAATAGCTGCAAAGAATGCAAAAGCCATCTTTGCTATTGGCACTTGCTCTAGCTTTGGTGGGATTCAGGCTGCCCACCCAAATCCAACAAATGCCGTGCCACTAAGCGAGATTACAAATCGTAATGTTATTAATGTGCCGGGCTGTCCGCCGAGTGAAAAAAATATTGTAGGCAATGTGTTGCACTATATCCTTTTTGGCTCACTCCCTACGCTTGATGCCTACAATCGCCCAACTTGGGCTTATGGACTTAGAATTCACGATTTATGTGAGAGACGCGGAAGATTTGATGCTGGGCAATTTGTGGAGCATTTTGGCGATGAAAATGCACAAAAAGGCTATTGTCTCTATAAAGTTGGCTGCAAAGGACCTTATACATTCAACAACTGCTCAAAATTGAGATTCAACCAACATACAAGTTGGCCTATTCAAGCAGGACACGGCTGTATTGGGTGTAGTGAGCCGCACTTTTGGGATACAATGAATCCATTTGAAGAGCCTATTGGCAACAAGCTCTATACGACAAGTTTTAATGGCTTGGGAGCGGACAAAACCGCAGATACAATAGGAGCTGTCGTGCTTGGTGCAACAGCCATTGGAATTGCCGCTCACGCGATTATCAGCTCAACACAGAATGCAAAATAAGGAGTAGAAAATGACAAAGCGTATTATTGTAGATCCTATCACAAGAATTGAGGGGCATTTGCGTATTGAAGTGATTGTTGATGAGAATAATGTTATTCAAGATGCATTTTCTAGCTCAACACTTTGGCGTGGGCTAGAGACAATCGTAAAAAACCGCGACCCACGCGATGCAGGATTCTTGGTGCAGAGAATCTGCGGTGTTTGCACTTATTCACATTACAAAGCGGGTATTGTAGCTGTTGAATATGCTTTGGGCATCAAGCCTCCACTAAATGCTATTCTCACACGCACACTAATGAATATCTCGCTCTTTTTGCACGACCACGCGGTGCATTTTTACACTTTGCACGGACTTGATTGGTGTGATATTACTTCAGCCTTACAAGCTGATTGTGCCAAGGCTGCTAAACTTGCATTTAAATATACCCCTAACCCACTATGTGCAGGAGAAGCTGATCTAAAAGTCGTGCAAGAAAAGGTGGGTGCTTTTGTCAAACAAGGTGCATTAGGACCATTTGCAAACGCATATTGGGGACATAAGACTTATCGATTCTCCCCAGAGCAGAATCTCATTGTGCTTTCACATTATCTTAAACTCCTTGAAGTGCAACGCGTTATTGCACAAATGATGGCAATTTTTGGTGCGAAGAATCCTCACCCACAAAGCCTAACCGTTGGTGGAGTAACTTCTGTTATGGATATTTTAGATCCTAGTCGTTTAGGCGAGTGGCTCACCAAACATTTGGAAGTAGTGGATTTTGTTAATCGTGCGTATTGGGCGGACATTATTATGGCAGCAGAGGCATATAAAAGCGAAGATTCTGTATTAAAGGGCTGCGGGGTTAAAAACTTCATTAGTTTCCAAGAAATGCAGGTGGGAGCTGAAGAGTGGCTTTTCAGTAGTGGGATTGTTAAAAATGGCGATTTGAGCAAAGTTTATCCCATTGATGAAAGCAAAATTACAGAAGAGGCTACGCACTCGTGGTATGAGGATAATGAGCCACTCCACCCCTATGATGGCAAGACAAATCCACACTATACAGGCTTTAGAGATGCTCAAACTATTGGAGCTGATGGCAAACTCGTGGATTCTAAAATCCTTGATGAAAGCGGTAAATACTCTTGGATTAAGTCTCCACGCTATGATGGTGAGCCTATGGAGGTGGGACCTTTGGCGAGTGTTGTGGTGGGATATGCAAGTGGCAATAAGGCGATTGTAGATGTTGTCAATGAATTTTTACAAGCCACAGGTTTGCCAAAAGAAGCACTTTTTAGCACACTTGGTAGAACCGCCGCTAGAGCGATTGAATGCAAGGTTGTCGCAGACCACGGAATCAAAGCCTTTAATGCACTTAAAGACAATATCGCAAAGGGCGATAAAAGCACTTGTGCGCCTTATAGTATAGATAAAAATAAAGAGTATAAGGGGCGGTTTATCGGCAATGTGCCACGCGGTATGCTAAGCCATTGGGTAAGAATTAAAAATGGTGTGATTGAAAACTATCAAGCTGTTGTGCCTTCCACTTGGAATGCAGGACCACGCGATGCTAAAGGGCAAAAAGGACCTTATGAGATGAGTCTTATTGGCACACAAGTTAAGGACATTACCCAGCCACTTGAAATTATCCGTCATATCCACTCTTTTGATCCTTGTATTGCTTGTGCTGTGCATGTTATGGATACACAAGGCAATGAGCTAAGTCAATACAAAGTAGAGCCATCATTTGCTAGACTCCGCTAGAAGTTCAAAGGAGAAAATATGAATAAGGTTGAAATGTTTAAAAAAGAACTCCATATGCACGAGGAGTTTTCGGGGCTTACGCGAATCTTCCATTGGATTAGGGCATTGTGTATTTTTGTTCTTATTGCCACAGGATTCTATATCGCTTATCCTTTTATCGCTTCTAATCCGGAGATGACACAAGCTACTTTACAAGGTGTCATACAAGGACAGATTGTTACAGAACAACAAGTGGGTGCGGTGAGCAACTCTTATCTTCAAGCCTATATCCGCAGTGTGCATTTGATAATGGGATTCGTATTGATTAGTATTTCATTTTTTAGAGTTTATCTCTTCATTTTTGATAAAAAATCTTTGCCAGAGAGGGTTTCTTTTGCTCAAGTTAAACAGTCTAAAGTGTGGCTAGATACCATTAAAGCCTATTTATTTATAGGCACTCATCCACATATTGATGGTGCGTATAATCCATTGCAGTTTGCTACTTATCTTTGTCTTGGCATACTTGTTTTGCTGATTTCACTCACAGGTGTCGTGCTTTATTATAATATTTATGATGATGGGCTTGGGGCGATTCTAGCCTTTTGTTTCAAATGGGTAGAAGTGCTTTTTGGTGGGTTGGCAAATGTGCGTGATTTACATCATATTCTTACTTGGGCGTTTGTGATTTTTATCCCTGTGCATATTTATCTTGCCGTATGGAACTCTGTAAAATACCCAAATGGTGGTGTAGATGCGATTGTAAGCGGTATGCGTTATACTGATGATGTGAAAGTTTAAGGCAGAATGAAGATTCTTGTCCTTGGCATTGGTAATATTCTTTTTGGCGATGAGGGCATTGGGGTGCATTTATCCAATCTCTTAAAGCTAAACTATCACTTCAGTGGAGAAAATGAAGTGGATTTTGTAGATGGTGGGACACTTGCTTCTATGCTTATTCCCCTTATTACTTCTTATGACAAAGTGCTTATCCTTGATTGCGTGAGCGTTAAAGATGCTCAAATAGGTGATGTGTATTATTTTGATTTTGATAATGTCCCACAAATCATCACTTGGGCAGGGAGTGCCCACGAAGTAGAAATGCTCCAAACACTTAGAATGACGGCTATTTATGGCGATTTACCACCGGTTAAAATCATTGGCATTATCCCAGAAGTCATTGGTGAAGACACAGCATTCACCCTTTCATCTGCTGTTAAAAATGGAGCAAAAACAATGGAGCAGCTCGCCCTAGACTTTTTAGCAGAGAATGGAATAACTGCTCATAAAAAAGACAATAGAGATCTGCAAGATGTCGCAAATGGCTCATTTAGAGGCTATGAATGATTTATGACTTTAGATTCTTAAATACAAGTCAAGATGCGGATTTTTTCCTCTATCTTCTTGCCTCACAGGCTAAAAACCTAAACCTAGAGGCATTTTTCTACACGCAAGATTCACACACGCATTGCATTATCCCAGACCTATCAGCTATTATAGAATCTTACCCACAAAGCCAAACCCCACAAGATAGCCAAGTTTCTACACAATCAACACCCACACAGACAACCCAAACGCCCTATGCTTTCACACTTTATCATAGCTCACAAAACATCATAGATTCTCAAAAAATATTGCAATTTGCCAACAACATCTCACTTTCCCTTCCGCTCTCACTCCATTTTGCTTTTGAGGAGATTGTTCCACTCTCTCCAAATCAAGCATTTTTTGAAAAGCTCTCTTTGCAGGAATACCCTACATCTAGCCAGAATCTAAGCGAAATTCTATCTCGTGCTTTGCTTACGCTACTCCCCTGCTCCACACTTTTTAGCTCTCATCAAATTATCGCTCTTTTTAACACGCCAAAAACCTATTATTACACTCCTATGCAAACAAGTCAGATTCTTAATCCCAAAAGCGATGGTTTTGCGTTTTTAAATCCTCCACTATCCATCGCTCATAAGCCCCTTTCTACACAAAATAAGGAATACTTCTTGCAAATTGTTCGCTCCCTTAAAGACGATCAGCAAGTCCCTTTTCACACACAACGCGGCGTTGTTTTACTCTCCCTTACCCCAACGCCAAGCACCCACACAACCCTTGCTTGTGATATTGCCTCGCTTAAAACTTATTTTCGTTTGCATAAGGCTCACATTGATGTTCTTGCAAGTTTTGAAAAGCCCCTAACCCACCTTGTGCCAAAGGAAGTTTTTGAAAAACATTTTCCACTCAATGCCACAGGGTTAGTTAAAGTTGGGCTACCTTATGATATGCCTTTAGCTATCATCGGGGCTTTACTCTTGCAAGATGATATAGGGTATTTTTTTCTCTCCACACCAAGCCAAGATTCTCCATCACCATTTGATTTTTGCCACTCTCCTGCTCCAAGGGAGCAGATTCTTAGCATATCACAAAGTGGAATCTTTATTGACAATCACATTGCCACATCACATACGCTCACTTCGCTTATACAAGAACATATCACAGACTTAACCCAAAGGCATTTAGTCATCTACCTTAGCTCACGGCATAAAAGTGCTTTTCTCGTGTATGAAGAGAAAGCAAAAGTCTTACTTGATATCCACTTTGAGAGTAACCCAAAGCTTATTTTGCAAAACATTGCCACATCTTATAAAGGCGGAGCGGAGCTTATTAAAAACTTCACTTCACGCTTTCCACACCTTGCAGAATCCATAAACACCCTGCCAGATTTAGAACAGCCAAAAGACAATCTTATTGATATATTTGATAGTGCGGCTTTTACTCTAGGCTTTAACACAAATGGAGCGAGCGATAAAAATGCCCTTTTTTATCGTGCATATCGCTTTGTGCGTGAGCGTGGTCCTCGCATTGATTACACACTTTTACGAGAGGACAATGCACTAAGCCTTGATTATCATCGCGTTATCCGCTCAAGTCTAAGCTTTAAATGTGCGGATATGGAAGATGAGATTTTAAGCTATGGTATCTTAGATTCTCTAAGTGAGTTTGTTGCCACGCTTGTGCGAGATACAAAAACTAATTTGCAAATTAAAAAAGTCTTGCTCCTTGGAGATATGCTAAGCAATAGCATATTTCTTGATAGAATCTTGGGTTATTTACCAAAAGACATTCATCTTATTTTGCCAAAAGATGGACTGCTTGATTACTAGTAAGTTACTCAAAAAAGCTATAATCTAGGGCGTTTCACACCCACTTTTTCATACAAGGAGAGTTTATGAGATTTCAGCCTTTTGCCATAGCAACACTTAGTTTTGGGCTAGTTTTTTTTACCGCGTGCAGTGATGATTCTACAAATCTTGCTACAAATGAATGTCCTAGTCATTCTCTATGTATTTACAAAAATATATCCTTTTCCCAACCCATTATGCCTGATGTGTATAAAGCGAGTATCCGCATTACTGAAAGTGATAGTTTGCGTAAGGGCGGCGAGATAGAATCTAATGCTAAAAAAGAGATAGCCAACACTCTTAATGATATTTTGAATCTCAATAAGGAAAAGGGATTGTGCGAGGGTGGCAACTATGATTTGCGTCCAAATATTCAATACAAAGATGGGGCAGCAAGAGACACCGTTGGCTATACGCTAAGCTTTAGCCTAGAGTGTGATGTCCCAAGTGAGCAAAAAAAAGATTATGATAATTTTATCGCCGCTGTTGATAAGAAAATCAATAAAAATAAATTTCTAAGTTTCCTTGCACCAAATGTTACCATAATTGCCACTCCTGAAGCGTGGCAACACACACAAGACAAGGCATTTAATGGGGCTTTGAATCTTGCCAAAGATGCCCAAAAAGAGCTAAGCGAGATTCTAGATAAAAAGTGTATGTTAGCAGGGGCTGATGGCGTGAATAACGCTATTGCACCGCGTGAGTTTGCCAAACTCAGCAATATGAGTGCATCAGCAGATATAAGCTGGGAGCTTCCCGCACCAAAGGAACAGGAAGTAAGTGCTAAGATACAAGTTAAATATATTTGCAAATAAAGGATTTTCTATGCAAAGCAGCTTTGATACCACACTAATCCACGGAGGCACTACCACAGACCCACGCACAGGGGCGGTAAATACGCCTATTTTCCAAACCTCCACTTACGCTCAAGAAGAGCTAGGCAAACACAAAGGCTATGAATACTCTCGCACGAAAAACCCTACAAGAGATGGGATTGAGAGCCTTATTGCTGAATGTGAGGGCGGGAAATATGGCTTTGCCTTTGCCTCTGGTATGGCGGCTCTTGGCACGATTTTGAGCTTATTTAAAAGTGGAGATTGCCTCATCATCTCACAAAATGTCTATGGTGGAACTTTTAGAATCTTAGATAAAGTCTTTAAAAACTTTGGCATTACCTATAAAATCACAGACACAAGGGATTTAGACGCACTAGATTCTGCACTCACGCCTGAAGTCAAAGCCGTGCTGATTGAAAGCCCGGCAAACCCGCTTTTAAGCGTTACGCCTTTGGCAAAAGTTGCCGAGATTTGCCGACAAAAAGGCGTGTTAAGTATCGTGGATAATACCTTTATGACGCCCTATCTCCAGCAGCCTTTGAAGCTTGGCATTGATATTGTGGTGCATTCTGCGACAAAGTATCTTAGCGGACATAGCGACCTTGTAGCCGGGCTTGTGGTGGTAGATGATGAGAGTTTGGCTGAACGCATAGGCTTTTTGCAAAATAGCATTGGTGGAGTGCTTGCGCCATTTGATAGTTTTTTGCTTATCCGTGGTATGAAAACGCTAGGCTTACGAATGCAGCGACATTGTGAAAACGCCCTGTTTTTAGCGGAGGCTTTAAGCGAACACAAAGCGGTGGAAAAAGTGTATTATCCGGGACTAAAAAGTGATAGTGAATATGAAGTGCAAAGCTCTCAAGCGCGCGGTGGTGGGGGAATGCTAAGCTTTATCCTAAAGCCAGAGTATGATTATAGAATCTTTTTTAAATCCACGCGTATTATCGTGTTGGCTGAAAGTTTGGGGGGCGTGGAGAGTTTGCTCTGCCACCCTGCGAGTATGACTCACGCCTCTATCCCCAAAGACTTGCGTGAATCTATGGGGATAGCTGAAAATCTTATCCGCCTATCTGTTGGCATTGAGTATGGCAAAGATTTGCTTGAAGATATAAATCAAGCTATTGAAAAAAGTCGTGTGTAATATATAGCCTTGATATTAGATTCTAGCCGCCTATGCTTTTAGCTCAAATGACACTTATTTAAATTCTCAAAGGAAGCTATTTGTCGTAAATCATTTATTTTGGATTCTATCTCTTTAAATTTAGAATCTAACTCGCTCTTGCGTTTTATGCTTAAATCTATGAAGCTAGATTCTCTCTCAATGCCTACAAACTGCCTGTGTAAAAGATTTGCGGCAATGCCCGTGGTGCTAGAGCCTGAAAATGGATCGCAAATTATAGAATCTTCATTACTTGCCATTAAAAGCAATCGCACCAAAAGGGCTAAGGGCTTTTGTGTGGGGTGTTTGCCAAAGGTCTTTTCCCAAGGAGCAATCGCTGGGAAGCTCCACACATCACGCATTTGTTTATCATTGTTTAGCTTTTTTAGAATCTCATAGTTAAAAATATGCTTATGCTTATGGCTTTTTCTAGCCCAAATAATTTGCTCGGTAGAGTGCGTAAGGTAGCGACAGCTAAAGTTTGGCGGTGGATTAGTCTTCTGCCAAGTGATGATATTTAAAATCTTAAAATCAAGCTTTTGTAATGCCCTGCCAAGTGAAAAAATATTATGATAGGTCCCGCTTATCATAATGCTACCTGTGGGCTTTAGGGCTATTTTTGCATTTGCAATCCACTCCATATTAAACCTATCAATTTCATCAATATTTTCTCCCCTGTCCCATTCGCCTTTATTCACGCTTACAATCTTGCCACTTTGGATACTTAAGCCATCATTTGAAAGAAAATAAGGTGGATCAGCAAAAATTACATCAAAACTCTCTTTCATCTGTGGTAAAAGGGCATTACAATCGCCTTGATAAAGGCTAAATGTAGAATCTAAGCTTGTAAAAATGGGGGTTAATGTGTGGGATTTAGCGGTCATTTTGTGCCTTTCTAATAAAATCTTTTACATTGCTAAGATTATACATTTCTACGCTTTTATAGGCTTCTTGCAATTTATTTTTACTGCTGTGCCAACCTTGCCCATCAGTAATCCATACAAAGTTTTTATCAGCAAACCCATCAAATTTTGGGGCTAACTCTTGGTATGCCCTAGCTGTTTCATTAAGCTTACTACCGCCACTCGTATAGAAATTACACTCAATAAAATAGCTTATATTGTTACCAAAAATTACAAAGTCAAATCGCTTTTTATCATCTCCAAAGCTTCCCTGCAAATCGCTAAACTCTGCGATATTCACTTGTTCTTTAAAATGTAATTTAGCCTTTGTAAAAAGATCCCTTAAATAAGATTCCATAAAAGCACCACCACGATTTTTTCTTACATTGCTATCTAACCCCACTTCAATGCCAAAAACAAAGTCATTTAAATCTTTAATTTTTCTATCACTAAAGATAGAATCTAGCCCACTCTCACAGATAAAATCATAAATCCCTTTAGGGCTTTGCAAATATACATTTATGGATATTTTATTGCCATTAGAATCTAGCACCAACTCTTTTTCATTGCGGATTGCTAAAATCAAAGGCAAAACATCAAAAGCCTTAGCATATTCATTAAAAAGCAAAATAATCTTATCTCGCAAACTATCCTTTGGCACACCTAGCAAAAGATTTAAGTGATTAAGGCTAATGCTTAACTTATCTTTATTTGCTAGACATTTTTGCCAATCCACAAAAAAGCCCAAATCTCTATTTGTCGCTCTAAGCGTGCTTAGAAAAGTTTCAAATGCTAATGTGTTTTTCACAATTATTCCTTATGTGTTGTGCGTTTAGATTCGTTTACCCAAACACCCTTTGAAAGATAGAATCCACTTGTTCTTCAAACTGCAAAGTATTATTAAAATCCTTTTGTGCCTACAATCTTTTAAAAGCTAGATTCTATCTTTTTTCTTTTAATTTTTATATATTTCGTGCAAGGTAAAAAGTTATAATAACATTTACCATAAAATTAAAAACCTTATTTACTATATTTCGTAATTTTAAAAACAAAGGATATACAATGCTTTATCACTCAAGCCTTGAACTCATTGGCAATACGCCACTTGTGGAGCTTTCACGCATAAAGATTCCAAATAACAACCGCATTTTTGCTAAATTAGAATCCTATAATCCCGCTGGGGGCGTGAAAGACAGAGTCGCCTTGCATATTTTACAAAAGGCACAGCGAGAAGGTAAGCTACATAAAGATTCTGTGGTGATAGAGGCAACTGCGGGAAACACTGGGCTAGGCATAGCCTTTGTGTGCTTGCATTTTAATATCAAGTCGATTTTAGTCGTGCCGGATAAATTTTCCATTGAAAAGCAGATTTTAATGCGCTCTTTAGGGGCTGAAGTCATCAACACACCAAAAGAGCTAGGCATACAAGGGGCGATTGATAAAGCTAAAGAATTGCTAGATTCTATACCGCATTCTTTTAGCCTACATCAGTTTGAAAATCCGCTCAATCCTGAAGCACATTATCTCACCACCGCAAAAGAGATTTATGCGGATATGCGTGGAGTGCGGGATTCTAATATACGAGATTTTTTGGGGGATTTATCCACAACACACACAACAAGCAATGACAAGAAAAGTAGCCAAGTTGATTTGGCAGATGAATTTTGCGATGATTTTAAGGGTTATCAAGCGAAAAGCAATCTCTCAAACACAGATTCTAGCAATTCTAAGATTGTGAGTGAAAAATGTGGGTTGCTAGAAAAATCACAAGGGAGTTTATTAGACATAAATGACCGCAGGGATTTTTCGCCGCTCCCGCATTTTTCACCACAAGCTGAATTGCCCAAAACGCCAAATTTAGATTATTTTGTATGCGGTGCTGGAAGCGGTGGTTCTTTTAGCGGCATAGCCAAATACTTAAAAGAGCAAGATTCTAGGATACAAGCTGTGCTATGCGATCCTATCGGCTCTGTGATTGGCGGAGGGGTAGAGGGGTGTGCGAATATTGAGGGCATTGGCAATAACTTTATCCCAAAGACTATGGATACAAGTCTTGTGGATATGGTGCAAAAAATCAGCGATGAAGAAGCGTATCAAGGGCTAAAAATCTTAGCTAGAGAAGAGGGGCTGCTGGTAGGGATCTCATCTGGCGCGTGCTTACAAGCGTGTTTAAAACTCGCCCAACAGGTAGAAAACAAGCTTATTGTTACACTCTTTGCCGATGATTTAAGCAGGTATTTGAGTAAGAATCTCATATGACACTTTATCAACAAAAGGAGTAATTTATGCGTATTTTTGCAAGATTATTTGATACTTATACAATAAGGGCTAAAATTCTAGTGCCTTTGGCGTTTATAGCGTTTGCAAATATGGCTTTTGCTGATAGTGAGAGTTTGCAAAAGTTGTTTAAAGAATATAATGTAAGCAAAGACAAGCAAGAGTATATCAACAAGGAATGCAATAAGGAAGTCCTTAAAGATAATTTCAAGGATTTAAGTAAGATAGAGCAAATTTATAAATTTGAAACAACGCAAATTGATTGTGAAGTGCAAAACTTAGGCGAAGTGCTAGGCTCAACGCAGGGCATTCTAGCTTCACTTAGTTATGGCTATGATGAGTATGACAAGCTTTTAAACAAATACTACAAACTCTACCGCGCTGAAGTCAAAAAGAAAAGCAAAACCACACCAACAGGGGCTTTCTCCCACGAGCCAAATTTGGGGCAAGACACACTGCTAGAAGAGCAAAGAGCGTGGCTCAAACTCCGCGATAGCTATGAGGCATACATACAAAAACATCACGCACATATCTATGATATAAATGGCGGTGGCACGATATATAGCATTAGTGCGAGTAATGCAAGGCTAGGATTCTTACAAATGCGTGTGAATGAGCTATTCTCACGCTATTTGATGATGATAACAAATGGTAGCGTAAAGTTTGATAGTATATTTGGGAGCAAGGTAGATGGGGATATATAGGCATTAAGTTGTGGCAAAATATTGCAAGATTCTAGATTTGACAAAAAGCTTAGAATCTAGCTTTGAGAAATACGATTCTAAGCTTCACATTTAAGTGGTTACAAACACTTAGATTCTATAAATTTATACAATAAAATCTATCCTTTTCATTAATTGTTTAAAAAATCTTCTAAGATAAAATACGAGCATAACGACTTTAAAGGAGAAAAGATGCAAGATTTACTGATATTACAGGCAAGATACAATCAAATGGCGGATAGGGCGATGTTTGCCGTGTTTAATGATATGGTAAAAAATGGCAAAAAGGATTTGCTCTATAAAGATTGCGGATTGTTTTACAAAAGCATTATTGGCACTGCTGCACATAGCCTTTGTGGGAGTATCGGGCTATTTTTGGGGCGTTTGAGTGAGTTTGTGGAGCAAAAGCCAAGCAAATTAGAATCTCTACTTCAGTATTTGCAGCAGGACTTCACACTTAAGGATTCTGTATTACAAGACTTAAATGCCCTTCAAACACTGCAAGAAAACACAAACACGGCGATGATAGAGCTTATCACAAATATGAATGATTTTGATAAAGTGGAAACATTGCATTTAGGGGAAAATCTATTCTTTAGCAAGACAAGGGCGCATTTAGTCCTTGCGTTGTTAAATCACACTACACACCATCGCGGACAGATTGCAAGTGCGCTTGATATACTTGGCATTGACAATGACTTTGCTGGAATGCTAGGTATGTAGATTAAATATGTAGGGCAAATGTGAAAAATCAAGTGAGCGTGGAAAATCAAGCAAATGCGTAGATTCAAGCATATAAAGAAATAGGCTTTGTAAAACCTAACACAAAGTCTAGATTCTCATCGCTCAAATCATTCAAAATATAAGAATCCAGCCTTTCATTTTACTTTCCAAAGTTTTAGAATCTAGCCCCAAAACTTATAAAAAGCTATACAGACTCATAAAATCTTAGAATCTTAGCTCACAAAAACGACACTGCAAAACAAATCCCCTAAAACTTCTTTTTATTCGCATCTTGTAAAATATCTTGTGCGATATGCTCCACACCTAGGCTAATTTCTTGTGTCTTATGTGCAGTTTGTGTGTTATGACTTGTTATCTCCTCTAGCTCAACTATACTTTCATTAATATGCTCAATGCCCTCCATTTGCACCTTAATTGCCTCGCCCATATCATTGATACTTTGCACAAGCAAATTCACACTTGCCCCTATCTCGCCAAGACTTTTTTGTGTGCGTTCAGCCAAGTTTCTCACCTCATCGGCAACGACTGCAAAGCCCCTGCCGTGTTCCCCAGCCCTTGCCGCTTCAATAGCTGCATTTAATGCTAAAAGGTTAGTCTGGTCAGCAATCTCTGCGATAAATCCTAGAATCTTTTTAATATCATCGCCTTGCTGCACGACTTCTTGTGCCTTGCTATCAACACCCTGCATAGATTCTGTAATCTCTCTTACCGCATTTGCCGTCTCTTCTAACGACTTGCTTTGCTTTTGTGTGCTTTCACTCATCGCCATTACAGAATCTTCTAGCTCTTTTGCCTTGAGATTAAGCGACTTTGCAAAATCAAGGCTAGTAAAAAGCATTTTGCGTATCTCTTCGCCCAAATGCCCCACACCTTCATTCATCGCTTGAAGTTCGCCTTGTAAATTCTGTGTTGTCCCATTTTCTTGCTTTTGGAAGTCATTATCTGCATATCGCTTCAAAATCTCAAGCACACGCGAAACATTCTCATCAAGGGAAGTTAGCATTTCATTAAACAGCACACCAAGCTGTGTTAGCTGCGGATTATTCGCGTTTGTTTGTATCTGCAAATGCAAATGCCCCTGCTTGATATTCTCAACCGCTTGAAAAAAGTCTTCTAAACTCTTTGTATCCTTTAAAAGATTATGCTGAATCGTCTCTACATTCTCATTAATCGCTTCTGCCATCTCTTGAAACTCATCGCCACTGCGGAGTTTCAAAGGATTCACACTTTTTTGCTTGTGATTTAAAAAGTCAAAGAACTCTAGCAAACTCTTTTTAATGCGTCTAATGGGTTTGAGTAAATACGCCAAAATCACATATAATGCCACCACAAGGACAAAGGCAAAAATGCCTAGCATAATGAAAATGGGCTTATTATTTTGACTAAGCTTATCGGCAATGCGAGATTCTGGGATAATGGAGCATAGTAGCCACTGCGTTTGAGATTCTACCTTGCAAGTTGCGATATTAGAATCTAGCTTAAAAGTTGGCGTATTAGCATTAAAGCTACTTTTTATCGCTTGAGCTAACTTATCGCTTTGTAAAATCTTATTCTCATCATTATGGCTGACATAATTGCCATTTTTGTCTATGATGATAATCTCTTGTTCGCTTGCATTCTCATCTTGTGCGTGGATATAGGCATTAAGCGATTTTAGGGCAATATCGCTACTAGCCACACCGATAAATTTACCATTTTCAATCAGTGGGGAAGCAAAGCCAAAAACAGGGATTTTATAAGAAGCCTGAATCCACGGCTCACTTAGCACTTCATCTTTGAATGAAGCTTTAGGGATTTGATACCAGTTTCTTGTGCGGGGGTCATAGCCATCTTGTGGATATTGATGTTTGCCATTGCCACGCAGCATTCTGCCGCTAGATTCTATACCGATATAAGTGAGATTAAAATCCCCAGATTCTTGAATAAGGCGGAGGTTCTGTGTCATTTGAGTTTCATTTAAACCACTTGCAAGGGCTTCTTTTGCGAGTTTATTGATAAGGCGTTTTTTCTCATCAATATACACATCTATGAGATTTTCTAATTGCGTTACTTGCTTTTCTTGCGTCTCATACTCAATAAGCATAATAGTCTTTTGTGCGTTAAAATACACAAACCACGCCAAAATGCTAAAACTCACAAGCACCATTAAAGTCGTGCTAATAGATACCTTTGCGTTGATTCCTAATCTTAGTTTTGCCATTTATCACACCTTTGTCATAAGATATTCCAACATAGGCTAATCATATACACAAAACATAAAAACAAACTTTTCATATACTCATATGAAGCAAATTTCTCATTTTTGATGTATTTTTACACATTCTTTTATTTTTTTGTCATTTTTGCTTTTCATACACATAAAAATCACAAAATGAACTCTCATTTGGCTTGTTTTCATCATAAGGATAGGCATTTGGTATCATTGTCTTAAACTTCCACTCTACCGCATATTTTTGCACCCAACTACTAAACTGCCTATGTCGCACGTGTTGAGTATGATGCAGCTCTTTATTTGAAGAGTAGATAATCACAAATTTTTGTGCGTATGCAAAAAGATTACGCATATAAGATTCAAATTTTTCATCATCTACAAGATGATAAATCACATCTAATGACAAGCCAAGCTCCACACTGCTAGGATTTTCTAAAAAATCACTCGCTTCATAAAATGCCCTACTTTTATCATTAGCAAATCGCCTTTTTACACTCTCAATCACACAAGGCGACACATCAAGCCCTATGTATTGCGGATATTGCGCCAAGGAGAGCTGATTCCCATCGCCACAGCCCCATTCTATCACGCTTTGAATCTTATGCTTTTTTACAAAGTCATTTATCACTTTTGCCTTAAAAATCGCTAAATTCCCATAGCTCCCAGCCCCAGAAGCACCAAGCCCTTGTGAATCTTCGTGGGATTTATAGCGTATCTCCCAATACTCATTACTATCAAAAATCACCCTTTGCTTCAAAATGGGATAAAACTTCAATAAATTTTGAATCTGCCAATCATTCCGCCATTTCGCATTTTCTATCCACAACGCACCACTTTTAGTGGTATCAACAAAGCTTGATTGCATTTTGAGATTATCTTTAACCACATTTATTT
Source organism: uncultured Helicobacter sp. (assembly GCA_963559865.1). Lineage (GTDB taxonomy): Bacteria > Campylobacterota > Campylobacteria > Campylobacterales > Helicobacteraceae > Helicobacter_C. The sequence continues at coordinate 128,396 of CAUWMC010000001.1, read as the reverse complement.
TTGTCCCATTTAGAACCGCCATTGCCCAAAACCATAAATCATCGCCATATGGGCAAAGCTCCATAAAAATCTCTTCTTTTAGCACATTATTATGCAGACAACGGTGGGGGGGGGGATAGAGTATGCCTCCAACACCTGTTGGGAGATTTAAAAATGAAGGCACACTTTGCTTATATGAAACATCAAGATTCCATTTGAGATAGGGCAGAATCTCGCCGTGTTTATCAAAAGTAATGCGATGAGCGCGGTGAGCGTGGATACAATGCGGATTCTGCTTATATGCGTCATAAAGTTTAAAGAGCCAATCCTTTGCATACAGGGCATCATCATCGGCACTTACCAAAACACAATCACCAAACTCTTTAATAGCATAAATAAGCTTTTTGTAAGACTTGATATTGCCCTTGACCCAAACTATCTCTAACCCACATTGCCTAAAATCTAAAACTTCTTTAGGCAAGTCCGCCAACAACCCAACAAACTCATCTTGTGAAAGCCATAAAATCACTCTGCTAGGCTTAAAATCCTGTGTAAATAATGTAAAAAGCGTATAGTGTAATGTGGAGATTCTAGCCGGATATGAAGTGAGCGTTACTACAACTTGTGGGAATTTCTTTGTAGAATCTTGATGTGCCAAATATGGATTTTTGGGATTTATAGCATTACTTTTGGCATTGCACAAAAACTCTGCAATCTCCCTATCAAGCCTTGCTTGAAGCTCATTTTGTTTATGCTGATTTTTCAACTTTTGCCTTTAATCTTTATTTATACGCAATTTTTAGCTTGAATCTCCACAGGGTGCTTAATCTCCTAGTCATTTGTTAGATTCTTGTTTAAAAATTATTCACCACTCGCACAACCTCTTGTGCTTGCTCTCTACTCATCACTGGACTAATTGGCAAAGATAACACTTCCCTATGAATCTTTTCAGTAATCGGCAAACAGAGATGATTATACTCTTTATAGGCTTCTTGCTTGTGCGGTGGGATAGGATAATGGATAATTGTCTCAATCCCATTATTCTTTAAATACGCTTGGAATCTCTCTCGCTCTTCGCAACGCACGACAAATAAATGCCACGCGTGTCCTTCTTCACTCACGCATTCAGGCAAAATAATCTTTTTGTTTGTGATATTTTCGCGGTAAAACTTCGCCACTGCCCTGCGAGATTCATTATCAGAATCTAAGTGCTTGAGCTTTATTTCTAGGAATGCTGCTTGAAGCTCATCAAGCCTAGAGTTCAACCCCTTGTAGAGATTAACATACTTTTTATGTGAGCCATAATTCCCCAATGCCCTAACTTTTTCCGCCACATCTTTATGCTTTGTGATAACCGCTCCGCCATCGCCTAATGCCCCGAGATTCTTCCCCGGGAAAAATGAGAATCCAGCCACATCGCCAAGTGTGCCAACCCTTTTACCCTGATATATCGCTCCGTGGGCTTGCGCGCAATCCTCTATAATAGCAAGATTATACTTTTGTGCTAACTCCCACACTTTTTGCATCTCCACAACCTGCCCATACAAATGCACGACTAAAATCGCCTTTGTGCGAGGCGTGATAGCAGATTCTATTTTATCCACATCAATATTGTAGGTTTGCAAACTCGGCTCAACAAAGATAGGTTTGCAGCCATTATCAGAGATTGCTAAAATGGAGGCGATATAGGTATTTGCCGGGACGATTATCTCATCATTTTCACCAAAGCCTAGTGCCTTTATGCCTAGCCTAAGTGCATCTAGCCCGTTACCGCAACCTATACAATGACTTGCTCCACAATACTCAGCAAACGCCTTTTCAAAGGACTTGCTTTTTTCGCCCAAAATATACCAGCCAGATTCTAACACCTCTTTCATCGCTAATTCTAGCTCGTCTTCAAAACGCGAATTTATTGTCTTTACATCAAGAAATGGTATCATTGTATAACTCCTTTATCCATCAATTTTTAACACAGCTAAAAACGCTTCTTGTGGTAGCTCAACCTTGCCGATAGCCTTCATACGCTTTTTACCCTCTTTTTGCTTCTCTAGCAGTTTTCTCTTACGCGTTATGTCCCCGCCATAGCACTTTGCCGTTACATTCTTACCCATTGATTTAATCGTCTCTCGCGCAATAATCTTATTGCCCACACTAGCTTGAATCGCCACTTCAAAAAGTTGCCGTGGAACAATCTCTTTCATAGATTCTACTAATGCTCTACCTTTTTCATAGCTCTTTGACTTATCTACAATGATTGATAAGGCATCTACAACTTCCCCTGCCACGCGTATATCAAGCCGCACCAAATCGCCCTCCCTATACTCAATAGGCTCATAGTCAAAACTCGCATAGCCCTTCGTGCAAGACTTTAGCTTGTCATAAAAATCCATCACAATCTCATTACTTGGCAACGCATACACAAGCATTACACGGCTTTGCGTGAGATAATCCATCTTTTCTTGAATCCCACGGCGATTTGAAAGCAGTGTGATGATATTTCCCAAATACTCGCTAGGCGTGATGATACTCGCTCTCACATACGGCTCTTTTATAGATTCTATCTTTTGCACTTCGGGTAATTCACTAGGATTTTGCACCGCTACCATACTGCCATCAGTGAGATAGACTTCATACACAACCGTGGGCGCTGTCGCAATGAGATTTAGCCCAAATTCACGCTCCAAACGCTCTTTCACCACTTCCATATGCAAAAGCCCTAAAAAACCAACGCGGAATCCAAAGCCTAATGCCACACTCGTTTCCGGCTCAAAACTCAAAGCAGAATCATTAAGTTTAAGCTTATTGAGTGCATCGCGTAGCTCCTCAAATTTATCTGTTTCAATGGGATAGATTCCAGCAAATACAAAGGGCTTTGCCGGGCGGAATCCTTCTACTGGCTCTTGTGTGGGATTCTTAGCATCTGTAATCGTATCGCCAACTGCCATATCTGTGAGGCTTTTTAGCCCAAGCGAGATAATGCCAATCTCACCACAAGCAATACTCTGCGTTGGAATCTTTTGCACAGGGTGGGGATAATACAATGCCAAAACCTCATACTTTTTCCCACTACTCATCACCTGCACTTCCTGTCCTACTCTAAGCTCCCCATTTACAAGCCGCACGAGTGCTAAAGCACCAAGATAATTATCAAACCAAGAATCATAGATTAAAGCCTTTGTGGGAGCATCTTTATCGCCTTGTGGAGCGGGAATTTTTTCAATAATGGATTCTATAAGCTCCTTAATGCCCTCTCCACTTTTTGCACTCACTTTCAAAGCCTCCGTGCAGTCAAGCCCTATGGTAGATTCTATATCTTCAGCCACTTTAAGCGGGTCAGCAGCAGGTAAATCAATCTTATTAATCACAGGCAGAATCTCAAGATTATTTTCCATAGCAATATAAACATTCGCGATGGTTTGAGCCTCCACGCCCTGACTTGCATCAACTACAAGCAACGCTCCCTCACACGAGCCAAGTGAGCGTGAAACCTCATAGCTAAAATCCACGTGTCCGGGTGTGTCAATGAGATTTAAAATATAAGTTTGTCCTTTGTATGGGTAGCTAAGACGCACAGATTGTGCTTTGATGGTGATACCGCGTTCTTTTTCAATATCCATTGTATCCATAATCTGTGCGGTCATCTCTCGCTCACTCACCGCCCCACACTCTTGAATCAGCCTATCAGCAAGGGTGGATTTGCCGTGATCAATATGAGCGATGATAGAAAAATTACGAATATATTGCTGCCCTGAAGCATTCCGTGCATTCATTTTGTGCCTTTGTGTAGAATCTAGGGCGTGATTGTATCACACTCAAGGCACTTTGTCTATACAACTAACCCTTATGCTTTATCTCAAGCAGAGAAAAATAATGCACAAGTCCTAGTCCATTGAGAATGGCTCGTTTGCCATCTTCAAGTCTTATTGTCCAAGAACGCAAATAATCATCATCTCTTCTAGGCAAATCAATACCTATCTCAAAGTCATTGTGAAACACTCCCTCAAAGCCAAGCTTTTCACATAATCGCAGTGTGCCTTCCCTGCTGTGCATATTCCAGCCAGATTCTAAATGCTCACTCCCAACGGCACGGGCTTTGATAAACACATCAAGTGGATAGGGATTAAAACCAGCCCAAATATACCCTTTGCCATTTGGAGCAATAAGAGAACAAAAATGCTCTAAAGGCTTACTCAAATCATCAAAAATCCCTATCACACCATTTAAAAATACAATATCAAATTTTTGTTTTGGTAGCCCCTCTCCACTTGCTATATCCCCTTGCCATAATGTAGGAATAGGCTTGTTGCGTGATTGAAAATCCGCCCTTGTCTTTTCAAGCAAACTTGGCAAAATATCAATGCCAAAAAGCTGAGATTCAGGGAAAATCTCGCTCAAGTAGTAGAGAAAATCCCCATTAGAACAACCAATATCTAAAATACTTTTAGGGGAATTTATAGAGGAAAGCTTTTTAGTTGCCCCCCCCCCCGCAAGATTCTAATACCACATTTGCTATATATTTGAAGCTTTCTTTGACATTTTCCTTATGACTTTCACTTGCATAAAACTCATCGTGAGTTCGCTTTATCTCTGCTGACATTTTTACTCCTTTTTTCCTATAAACATATAATGATGTGAACTTCCCTCGCTATTATATGGCTCATACAAGTCAAACGCCCTATACTCGCCGATATACAGGGGCTTGAAAGGAGCAAAGATAGCCTTTAGCTCACTTTCATCATTCACAAACCTAATATAGCTCTGCTCATTGAGCCTACCGCTCAAAGTTACCTCACTTAGCCCATTTTCAAACTCTTTAGTGATACATTTGTTATAACCATTTTGCCTACTCATCATCGTAAAAAAGCAGATTCCACCTTTTCTAGTCATCGCATATAGCTCATCAACTTGCCGCCTTAAGTTTGCATTGTCTAAATAATACAAACTTTGATTAGCAAAGACTAAATCAAATTGAGTATCAAACAAACCAACCACACTTTGATTTGGCTCTATAAGCTTTGCCCTTTCACCCATAATACTTTGAGCTTGAGCTATTGCCTCTTTGATAATATCCACGCCATACACTTCAAAGCCTTTGCTTTGAAAATACTCAGCGTGTGTGCCATTCCCACAACCAAAGTCAAATACTTTCCCGGAAGTCAGTCCTAGCTCATATTTTAAAATCCGCTCATAAAAGCGTATGATATGCCCTTCAGGGTATCTAACACCATAGCCCTTTGCATATTTATCCTCATAAGCTGCTTGAGAGGTTACCCCCCCCCCCCCCCCGCACATAAAGTGCTAGGCATTACTTTATTGTTTTCCATAATTTGCTCCTTATTTTTTTTAAGATTCCCATACAGGGTTTTTTAATACCCAACGCCCAAAGCCATCTTTTGTGAAAATATCACGATTGTAGAATCTATCCATAATCGCCCAAAACTCACTCTCTTTATATCCTGCAAATTTACAAAAATCTTCTACTGCTTTTGCATCAAGATTGTGGTCTCTTTGCTTGACAATTTCTACTGCTTCATCGCGGCTCATCATTCCATAGCGAATAAATCTCGCCGCATAGTCAGTCGCGCACGCGTGCCCAAACTTAGGATATTTCATCCACGCGTGAACAAGATATGCCACAGAATCTACTTGGTCAAAACTTTCAGCACACATTGTTCTATCCCATTCTCCAACCAAATCGTGGAAGCCGCGGGATTTAGCAAAAATATAATTTGAATAGGAATTCCAAGGAATAAAATAAGAAAGGTAAATAGGATCTAGCTTACTAAAAGCAGTGGGGGGGGGGGCAATAGTTAATTCAAGGTCTTTTTTTGAAAGATTTTCATCAATGAGTTCTTCTAATGGTATATCACTTGCAACACCATTGCTTAGAATCTCTCTCGCACTATATGTTTCCTCACTATCGCCACCGCCATATTCATAGCTCACATTTTCACCATACACAAGCAATGGTGTATTGAACTTCAATGCCATATGGATAGGATAAGTATAAATCAGCCTATCTATAAACCAAGTGGGTTTGCCATATTTTTCAAAAGTCTTACGCATAAGGGCTTTTTGTGTCCGCAAATCCGGCTTTAGCGTTATAAGATGACAGCCAAATGCTTCAGAAATATTGCGTAAATTATGCCTACCTGCTTCAGTCATAGAAAAATTATCTTCCACTGAAAACAAAATAGGATTCATACCCATTACTTCTTTCATCATATAAGTTTGAAAATGTGAATCTTTCCCGCCGCTTACAGCAATCGCACAATCCCAAGAATCTCCATTGCATCCGCGATATTTATCACACAGCTTTTTGAACTCCTCAAATCGTGCTTCATAATCCACTTTTTGCTTACGCTCGTGGTTTTTACACGGCATACACACGCCATCACTATCAAATGTAATACCCGGACGCGTATCAGGCATTACACACTTTTTGCAATACTTCATTTGCACTCCTTTAGAATTAAGATGGGCAAAAATTATATCACACTTTGGCGTTTTTTTTTTTTTTGTAAAAATACTCAAATCATTTAAATATCTGTCATTTATTCAAATATTTTTCTAGCCACCTCATAGCTCCTCTTAATGGAATCTAAGCCATCATACACCTCTAATGTATATTTTTTTTGACTATGATGAAAAGAGGCAAGGATAGGTAAAAATTCACTTTGCATACTTATAGCCTTATTTTCATCACTCAAGCCATTATTATCACTCAAATGAATATAATCTGCCACTTCAGCACACCCCAATAACTCATTCATAAAATCCCTGCCCATTGTATTGGCACTCACTTTCAAATGCCCCACATCAAGCAGCAACTTACAATCAATAGATTCTTGTAGCTTAGTCAAATCCTCCAAACAAAGCAGCATAGCCAAATCCCAAGTGCCATACTTTTTAGCATACGCACTTGATATGACATTATTTTCAATATATAGAGCAATATCAAGCTTTTTAGCACTCTCTTGCAACACCTTATAACCCTTGATAAACTGCTCTATTGCCTTGTCTTTATCATAGATTCTGTGCTTATGCCCTAGATGTGAAATACCTAGTTCATTTGAAGCAAGAGGCAAAAAGAATCCCGCGTGAAAACCAAAATGCTTACTCCCAAGTAAATAATTCCACTCCAAAGCCGTATGTAAATGCTCCAATGAACGCTCAAAAACAGCAGAATCTAAGCTTGAAAGATTAATGACAAAATCGCCATTTTTAGGTGGGGGAAAATAATTATGACAAGCAAATTGTAAATTATACTTTTCTTTCAACTCCAGCAAATCTTCTAAAATTTGCGGATAATACTCACTCCCACCTGAAAGCTCAATAGCCTTAAATCCCTCATTTGCAAGTATCGCCACACTTTGTCTTATGGATTGAGCTTTTATGCAAGAACTTGACACATAAATCACTTTTTACTCCTTTCTTAGTCAAAATCTACTCAAAGCAGAATCTTTTTTTATTTTGAGAAAAAGCGAAAAATCGTTGCTAGATTCTAAAGCTGTAAGATACTTCACCCAAAAACTCAATATGACAAGCTATTGTAGATTCTACTCCACGCTCAAAAGTGCAAAGAGCGTATCACTCGCTCCAAGAGAGGCTAAAGTTTGCTCGTAGGCACGATTAAGCAGTTCATTATCCAAAAACCCACCCCATATCTTTTGCCCAGCTGGCTTGTGGTGAGAAAGCCAATAAAGATGATTTGAGAGTGGATAGCGTTGCACACATTTAACAAACTCCACTTGCAAACCCGCCAACTTTGCTAATCGCTCAAGTGTATGTGGAGTGAATAAATACAAATGCGCACTCCAATATGTAAAATCTGCAAACGCTTTACTTTTATAGATTGTAAGCAGTGCATCATTGGCATTTGGCACTTCAAGGATAATTTTTCCACCTTGTTTTACATACTGCTTAAAAATCTTAAGAAACCTAATAGGGTCTGCTAAATGCTCCAAGCAATGAAAACTCGTAATCACATCAAAATGCTTATGAGAATCCTCTATATTTGTATAGAGTGGAATCTGCTCTTTTTCATATATAGGGGCTACTTGAGATTCTAGCTCTACACCACATACAGAATCTGCCACTTCTTTTGCTAAAGTCAAAAATCCCCCATATCCGCTTCCAAAGTCGCAAATATCCTTGCCAGCAATCATACTTCTCACAAATTCATATCTTCTTTTGGCATCTTCATCAATAGAGGTTGCCCCCCCCCCCAGACAAGCATTTGTATGCGTTTGTCGTGCATTTCACCATTTTTATAAAAATCATCATTTGTCTTATGTGAATCTAAATACACAAGCCCACATTCCAAACATTCCCATACGCCAATACTTGTATCATCGCGAACTCCATCGTGAATCTTGCTCCTTTTCTTACTTCCGCACAAATAACAACTCTCTATCATTAACACTCCTTTAAAATTGATTGAATGCTTGAGCTAATATCCTCAAGACTTCTAAGTGATTCATAAGTGGGTAAATTAAACCCAAGCCGTGCAATCTTATGTGCTATTGGCGTGGGTTTTGCGTATTTTGCATACAAAGGCATATCGCTTAATGGATAGAAAAAATTCCGTGAATCAATGCCATTTTTCTTAAGCTTTTGTATGAATTCATCTTTGCCCTCACCACAAAATAAAAAACTCACCAACCAAGTAATTTTCTTTCGCTTTGGCAAATGGGCTTGAGGAATGATAAGCGTTCCTAAAATCTGCTTATATTGCTCCTCATATCTTGCTCGGTGATGTAAAATTTCATCAATGCGTTCAAGTTGTGCCAATCCAAGTGCTGCTTGAATATTTGTCATACGATAATTAAACCCAACATAGCTATGCCAATATCGCTTATGCTTATCCATTCCGTGATCACGCAAGATTCTCATTTTTTCGCCTAATGTTTTATCATTACACACGCACATTCCACCCTCACCAGTAGTAATGACCTTATTGCCAAAAAATGAAAAACATCCCACATCTCCAAAACTTCCAACTTTTTTACCATCAAACTCCGCTCCGTGAGCCTCCGCACAATCTTCAATCACATAGAGCTTATGCCTTGAGGCAATATTCATAATAGCCTCCATATCACACACTTGCCCATACAAATGCACAGGGATAATTGCCCTTGTCCTTGGCGTAATAGCAGATTCTATAGCCTGTGGAGCAATGCACCACGAATCTTCCTCAATATCTACAATCACAGGTGTAGCTCCCGTCAATAAAACGGCATTAATCGTAGCTGCAAAAGTCAAATCAGGCACGATCACTTCATCGCCTTGTGTAATCCCAAGTGTAGTTAATGCCAAATGCAAAGCCACAGTGCCATTAAACACACTCACACCCTGCTTTACTCCACAATATAGGGCAAATGCCTCCTCAAACTGCGTGATATAACGCCCACTACTTGAAATCCAAGAACTCAAAAAAGCATCAAGCAAATAATTCAGCTCATTGCCGTGCAAACTAGGCGTCGCCACAGGATAGAATCTCTTCTTACTTGAATAATAATCCACTAAAATATGCGATTTATCCACGATAGGAACGAGTCTAAATTCCTCTAGCTTTGCATTTTCAACCACATCATCTTGCAAAACATAATAGTATTCTCTTTGCATAATAGATTCTACGGGACTTTGCAGACTTAAGCCCTTTAGCAGTCCTCTGCGAATATCACCATCGCTTACCACCCCTTCTAGCCTCATTGTAGAATCCACCACAAATGCTACGCCCATCGTGTTTTGATTGATACAAGACATTGCTTCAAAAATACTTGACCCAAACTTAATACAAAACTCACTTAGCCTTAAAACTTCACTTTTCAACAATGCTCCTTGAAAATGCATTTTTAAGTTAGTTATGAAAAGTCAAATTTTCATAACTAAATACAAAATCATTTTGCGATAAGTGGAGGAGTTTCTCTTAAGTTAATTTAAGATTGTTGTGTTACAATGAGCCGGAAAATCTAACAAAATAGGCATTTTTTCAGTTATGAAAATTTGACTTTTCGTATTCTCAATCCAAAAATATAGAGGGTTATAAAAAACTATGCAAGACATCAAACAACTATCCATTTTTTTAGACACAAGCATTCAAGATGCACTCAAAATTTTTGGCACCTATGATGGTGTAAGGCTACTTGTCATCAATGATAAAAACGGAAAATTTTTAGGCATTCTTACCGACCCAGACATACGCCGAGGACTACTAAAGGGCTTAAGTCTGCAAAGCCCCGTAGAATCTATTGTGCAAGAATCCCCTATTACTGCGAGCATCAACGATTCTAAACAAAAGCTCATTCAGCTATCAGCACAACACAATATCTATGAGATTCCCCTGCTTGATGAAAGCGGCAAAATCGTGCGGATAGAATCTATTGCATCTTTGCTAAGAACCCCTACTTACGATAATCCCATTGTGATTATGGCAGGAGGCTTAGGGAAGCGTCTGCGACCTTTAACAGATTCTGTCCCAAAGCCAATGCTTAAAGTCGGCTCAAAGCCTATTTTGCAAATCATTTTAGAACGATTTAAGGCTCAAGGGTTTAGCAATGTCATTCTCTGTGTCAATTACAAATCTCATATCATTGAAGATTTTTTTGGCGATGGCAGCAAGTTTGGACTATCAATCCGCTATGTCAAAGAAGAAAAAGCCCTAGGCACAGCGGGGGCATTAAGCCTTGTTGATGATATAGGGCAAAAGCCTTTTTTTGTGATGAATGGCGATATTTTGAGTGATTTAAGCTTTGAAGCGATGCTAGAGTTTCACACAAATCGTGGCTCCCACGCCACAATGGGTGTAAGAGAATACAGCTATCAGGTGCCTTATGGTGTAGTAGAGTGTGAGGGTAGCAAGATTATAAACATTACAGAAAAGCCTACGCAAAGCTTCCTTGTCAGTGCTGGAATCTATGTGCTAGAGCCGCAGATTCTCCCTCTCATTCCCAAGGATTGTTTTTTTGATATGCCTAGCCTCTTTAATCTTATTTTTAGCCAAAAACAATACAATTCGCACTCGTATTTAATCACTGATTATTGGATTGACATCGGTCGCCACGAGGAATATGAACGAGCCAATAGTGAATATGCAATAAACTAAGGAGTTTTGTATGAGTGCGGATTATAGACAAGATGATTATTATATTCACGAAAATGAATATTACAAGCAAGTTGATAGTTTTAGATTCGGGAAGTTTCTCGCACATTATGAGATATATAAGAAGAGCTTGGGTGTTCCGGGTGATATTGTAGAGTGTGGTATTTTTAGAGGCAAGTCATTTTTCCAAATGGCAGGATTCCGCGATGTTGTAGAGAATCCTTACTCAAGGAAACTTATCGGTTTTGATATTTTTGGTATGTTTCCTCCTACGCAATTTGAAGAAGACAAGCAGATTCTACAAGACTTCATTGATGCTTCCGGTGGAGAAAGCATCGATATAGACGAAATGCACGCTGCTCTCAAAGCCAAAGATGTGAAAAATTATGAGCTTGTCAAAGGTGATATTAACCAAACTATCCCACAATACTGCAAAGACCACCCAGAGCTTAGAATCTCGCTACTGCATATTGATGTTGATGTGTATGAGCCTTGTGTAACTATCTTAGAGAATCTATACGACAGAGTAACGGGGGGGGGGATAATAATGCTAGATGACTATCCTTGCTTTCCGGGGGAAGAAAAGGCTGTAGAAGATTTTATTAAGGGAAAGAATATCAAAATACAAAAACTTCCCTTTGCTCACGCTCCGTCTTTTTTTGTTAAACCGCTATAAGTTTTTGCACCCAAAATCTAAGTGGTGCATTGTTTTTTTTATATCAATATCCTAAGGAGAATCTTAATGAAACGCCCGATTGTTTATGTCGTGCATTGTGTTGATACAGAGGGACCACTCTATCAAAGCACACAGGCTATTTGCGAACTACTTAAAAGCACTTTTAATGTTGAGGTAAGCTCAAAAGAAGAAATTCTAGCACTACAAAAAGGTAATTTTTCACATTTAGCTGGGGGGGGGGCAGCACTAGATTCTAAAACAAAAGATGCCCTACTTACCTTTCTTGACCCACATCTTTTGTATTCGTATGGTTCTTGGGAACAAATTGATTCTATGCTTGATACAATCACTTCTCCTGCTTTCCGTCAAGCCTTGCTAGATTCATTTGGTGGTGGTTGGATTTATAATTGGTTTTGTATGGACCACGTGGGCTTTAGTGGCTACAATCCACGCAGACGCGATGCAGGCTATCACAACATATTTGACCATTATGCAGCCATAAAAAATGTTACAGATTATGACCATCTCAGTTTTCATTACCACCCTTTGCCTTTCATAGGCGACTACCACGCAAGCGGAACGCGATTTTGGGGAAGCAACATTACTGAAATTCTTTCACGCAGGCTTATTGATAGAGGGTTTTTTCCCTCTACTTTCCGTCCCGGATTCCACACAGAACGACCTGATAGCCATTTTTTCTTAGAGCAATGGATACCCTTTGATTATGCTAATCAATCCACAAAAGGCTTAGATACCAATCAACCAGATTGTGGTGATGGACGCTTTGGCGATTGGAGAAGGGCAACTACTGAATGGGAAGTATATCACCCAAGCCACGATGACTATCAAGTCAAAGGCTCGTGCAGACGCTACATAGCACGATGTCTCAATATGTATGCTAGACTTCGCTCCATTACACAAGATGATGTCAATGATGCATTTCAAAGGGCGGCAAAAACAAATGAAGATGTAATTTTGGCATTTGATTGCCACGATTACAGAGATATGAGTTTTGAAGTCAATCTCTTACGCGGTATGATTAAAAATGCCTCCCTTGCCTATCCCCAAGTGTGTTTCAAATATGAAAAAGCCGATGTAGCAATGAGAGCCGTCCTAAAACTTGATAAAAAGCCGCTGAATCTACATTTGGAATATGACTTTTCACACAATAAGCTTCACATACAAACGGATTCTAATATCTTTGGTCCCCAACCATTCCTTGCTATCAAAACAACACAAGGGCAATACTATCACGACAACTTTGACTTCTACAAGCCATATCATTGGACATATAGTTTTGATAGAAACACAATCTATCCAGAAGCGATAGACAAAATAGGTGTAGCAAGCAATACAAATGCGGGTTTAACAGAAGCTATCGTATGGGACAAAGCCACAAATACACAAAACAAAACCACGCTTAATAATGCCTAACTCAACACAAAGGACAACCAAATGAACGAACAAGACAGACAAGCCTATTGGGACAACTACATTAACTATTGGCTTAAACGCGTTGAAGATTCTAATACCCACACAGACAATGAAGACAAAATGGCTGATGATTCCATTATGGAAAGCTATATCACCCTCCTAATAGATTCTCTTAAAAATGAACTGGGGGGGGGGCAATACAAGATTTTAGACTATGGCTGCGGTTTTGGTAGAGCATACCCATATTTTGAAAAACATAACTGCTTGTATTATGGCTGCGATATTGCACAATCCTGCATTGAGTATATGTCCTCACACCACCCCACCGCACAAGTGCAAAAACTTCTCCCAAATGATACTATCCCTTTTGATAATGAACAATTTGATGGCATTTTTTGCTATGGCGTTTTTGATGCTTGTTTTCAGCATATCACCCTTTATGAGATTCTCGCTCGTCTTAAAGTCGGTGGCATAGCTCTTATCACAGGTAAAAATGATAACTATCTAGAATCTGATGAGATGGCACTTATTGCAGAAGTTGGCGCAAGGAAAAATAAGCACCCAAACTACTTTACCAACACTCCCCTTGTTATTGAGGAGCTTAAAAAACGCAACTTCAACATCTTACAATCACGCTTTTTTCTCAAACGGCAAGATGGTGCTACTAATACCTATACGCTTGATATGCCAAGTCAATTTTATACCTATGCTCTCCTTATCCAAAAGCAAGAGACAAGCATTATAGAGCCTTTCACACCCTTTAGCCATAGCAAAAGCAAAACCTTTGAACGCAAAAATAAACATTTATAATTCTTTGCTACAATGTCGCCTTATTTCAGTAAGCAAAACCTTAAATTTTAAGTTGAATTGTAGTTTCAAAGGAAAAAGGCGACTTTTCTATGGCAGCACACACCACTTCTCATTTACAATTCCTTTCAATCATTCCTGCTAGAAGCGGGAGTAAAAGACTGCCTGATAAAAATATTAAGCTTTTATGTGGGAAGCCACTTTTAGCGTGGAGTATAGAATCTGCTTTAGATTCTCAATATATTGATGAAGTAGTGGTAAGCACAGATTCTAGTATATATGCAGATATTGCTAAGTCTTATGGAGCTAATGTTCCTTTTTTAAGACCTGAATCTTTAAGTAGTGATACTACTACGACTTTTGATGTATTAGAGCATTGTATTAGATTCTATAAAGAATCTTTGGGAAAGACTTATGATTATGTGGTGTTGCTTCAGCCTACTAGTCCTTTGCGTCAAGCGTGGCACATAGATGAAGCGTGTGAGAAGATTCTCACAAAAGGTGTGAGTTCTCTTATTTCAGTGTGCAAATGTGAGCATCCACCGCTATGGAGCAATACTCTACCAGATGATGAAAATATGAGTGATTTTATCCCTAAGGCTGTGCGGGAGATTCGCTCTCAAGACTTACCACAATATTATCGCTTAAATGGCACGATTTTTATCGCTAAGACTAAATCTCTACTTGCAGCTAAGAGCTTTCTCACGCCAGATACCATTGCTTATAAGATGGATAATCTCTACTCAAGCGATATTGATTCTGCACTTGATTTTGAATTTGCAGCCTTTTTGGCTTCACATATAGAGAGAATTAACGGGGGGGGGCAATACACAACTAAAGCCAAGAATCCCAAGCATTTCACTCCCCTTGCCTTTTATCACCACAACCTACACTCCTTTACCCACCATAGAGGCAGCCTAAATGTCGCTTAAGATTCTTATTATCGGCTATGGCTCAATTGGCAAACGCCACGCACAAGTTTTGCAAGAGTATTTTACAAACATAGACATAACACTCATTAGCTCGCAAAATCTCCCTAACGCTTACCCTAGCTTAGAATCTCTACCAAACCTCCACGCTTTTGATTATTATATTATCAGTTCTCCCACCGCCCATCATTTGGCTCATCTTAGCTATCTAGATTCTAAAACGCAGGGTAAAAAAATCTTTGTTGAAAAGCCCCTGTTTGAATCTGCCCACAGCTTTACCCCAAGTGGTAAAAATCTCATTGTTGTGGGATTTTGCCTAAGGCTTCACCCGCTCTTATGGCAGGTTAAAACAATCTTGCAAAACTTTACACCCTATGCGGTAGAAGTCTCGTGTGGCTCATATCTCCCATTATGGCGTAAAGATGTGGATTATCGCAAGGTATATAGTGCGCATAAGGCACAAGGCGGGGGTGTGCTGCTTGATTTGAGCCACGAGCTTGACTATATACAATGGCTTTTTGGGGATTTTGATGATGAAAGTCTTGTGGGCTTTAATGGCAAAATTTCAGAGCTTGAAATCTCAAGTGATGATACGCTTATGCTTGTTGGTAAAACCAAGCAAAATACGCTTATTCAGCTCAACCTTGACTACTTTAGCAAAAATCCAAAACGATTAATGAGAATCCACACATCAAAGCAAAGCATAGAGCTTGATTTACTTGCTAACTCACTTACCATTACCGACACGCAAGGAAAGAGTGAAAGCTCATATATCACATTTGAACGCAATGAACTTTTTGCAGCTATGCACCAAAGCGTGCTACGCTCAACGAACTTTTTGCACAATGCAATACCACAAAGTCTTTTGCACCCAATCAAATCTCAAGTAGAGATTCTCCCGACCTTAGCTGAATCTCTACCATTAATGCAAACTCTTACAAGGATAAAAAATATGAAACCACATCAAAAAATTCTCTGTGTTATCGGTGCTAGAGGTGGAAGCAAAGGTGTGAAAAATAAAAATATCACGCCAATTGCCGGAAAACCGCTCCTTGCTTATACAATTCTTCAAGCCCTGCAAAGTAAGCTTTTCTCACATATCGTGCTTAGCACAGATTCTGAAGAAATAGCCAAAGTTGGCAAAGAATGGGGTGCGGAGGTCTTTTTCTTACGAGATAAAGAGTTGGCAAGCGATACCGCTGGTAAGCTCCCTGCTATACGCGATGCACTTTTAAGAAGTGAAGAGCATTTTCAAATGCATTATGATGTTGTATTTGACCTTGATGCGACAAGTCCTTTGCGGCTTGTGAGCGATATTACACAAGCTTATGAGCAGTTTGTCCGTGATGATAATGATATTTTAATCACCGCCGCACCGGCACGAAAAAGCCCATATTTTAATCTTGTAGAAATCTTTGAAGAAAATGGAAAAGCACGAGTAGATTTAAGCAAACGCCCTACCCAGCCTATTTTACGCCGACAAGATTCACCAAAATGCTATGATATGAATGCGAGTATTTATATTTGGAAGCGTGAGGCACTGCTCAAAAACCCAAGTGTTTTTACGGCAAATACCGGGCTTTTTGTAATGCCCGAAGAGCGAAGTGTTGATATTGACACGCCACTTGATTTTGAGTTCGTAGAGTTTATGCTTAATAGAGCAAATAATATTTATCTTAACGGGGGGGGGGATAGACTAAATTCTTTCTCCCATATCTCTTTTGCCTCTGCCTTTTTTAATCCTACCTCTTTTGCCACAGATTCAAGAATTCATCTTTACGCCCCTGTTGCTAACCTCTATCGTGCGGAGGTTGCCTAATGTATCAAGGATATACATTTCTAGCCATTATTCCTGCGCGGAGTGGAAGCAAGGGATTGCCTGATAAAAATATTAAGCTTTTATGTGGGAAGCCACTTTTAGCGTGGAGTATAGAATCTGCTTTAGATTCTCAATATATTGATGAAGTAGTGGTAAGCACAGATTCTAGTATATATGCAGATATTGCTAAGTCTTATGGAGCTAATGTTCCTTTTTTAAGACCTGAATCTTTAAGTAGTGATACTACTACGACTTTTGATGTATTAGAGCATTGTATTAGATTCTATAAAGAATCTTTGGGAAAGACTTATGATTATGTGGTGCTTTTAGAGCCGACAAGCCCATTGCGAGAGAAAGGCGATATAGATGCAATGATAGAAAAGCTTGTCAAAGATGGGGCAGATTCTATCTCAAGTATCGGCGAGGTTAAAGAACACCCAGCTATTTTAAAAAAGATTACAAACAATCGCCTCCACACCTTTATGCCAAACCTCCCTAAAACGACACGCCGACAAGATAATGAAACACTTTACTTTCCCTATGGAGTAGCCTATATCGCCAAAACCACAGCTCTTTTGCACGAGCAGACATTCTACACGCAAAACTGCACCTTTTACACAATTTTGCCTCATCAGTGTTACGAAGTTGATGACCTATGCGACTTTCTCTGCATAGAGGCAATGATGAAACATTTTTATCCAATTCAACACAAGGAGACAACAATGCAAAATAAAATCTTAGTTATTGGGCTTGGCTCAATGGGAAAAAGACGCGTGCGAAACTTAATCGCACTAGGATTAAAGGATAGAATCTTAGGCTTTGACATACGCGAGGATAGACGCAATGAAGCGGAGCAAAAATATAGCATAAGCACTTTTAGTTCATTGCAAGAAGCTATGCAAACTCACAAGATAGATATTTTTATCAACTCCACACCTCCGCATATCCATATGCAATATGCCAAAATTGCCGCAGAAAACAATATCCACTGCTTTATAGAAGCCTCCGTAGTGGAAAAAGAGAAAATCCTAGCTCTTTCTCAAAGGGCAAATCAAAACACGCTCATACTACCTAGCAGCACGATGTATCACACGCCAATGGTGAAGCGTATCAAACAACTAGTAGATTCTCACGCCATAGGCGAGATTCTTAATATCAATTACCACACGGGGCAGTATCTACCTGATTGGCATCCGTGGGAGGATATACAAGATTATTATGTCAGTCGCACAGATACAGGTGGCGGGAGAGAGATTGTGCCTTTTGAGCTGACTTGGCTATGTGCTATCTTTGGCAAGGCTCGTGCCATAGGTGGAATGTATGGCAAACTCACCGATATGAATGCACCCATTGATGATATGTATCACTGCCTTTTACAATTCACAAGCGGAGCATTGCTCAATCTTAGCATTGAAGTCATCTCCGCCCCAAAAGCCACAAGAGAGCTTAGAATCTTAGGCACAAAAGGTATCATCAAATACAGCCAAGATTCAAATATTCTTAGCTTTATCAATACCGATATGAGCGATTGGGAGCATACACATTTTGATGAAGGCACGATTGAAGCACAATACATCAACCCCGAAGAGCCATATATTGAGGAGATGACAACATTCCTTAATGCCATCAAGCAAAATAATCCCGCCCTCTTTCCAAACTCACTTGCACAAGATTATGAGATTCTCTTACTTTTAGAGCAAATAGAATCTTCAAGCAATCATTTAGGTAGGCAATTAAACGGGGGGGGGGGCAGTAGATGAATCTTATCGCCCACAAGGCTCATTCACCACCACAAAATACTTTAACCTATGCTGTTTTGATTCTATCTCATTGCAAAATAGAGCCTCTCTTAGCAGATTGGTTGCCTAATGTATCAAGGATATACATTTCTAGCCATTATTCCTGCGCGGAGTGGAAGCAAGGGATTGCCTGATAAAAATATTAAGCTTTTATGTGGGAAGCCACTTTTAGCGTGGAGTATAGAATCTGCTTTAGATTCTCAATATATTGATGAAGTAGTGGTAAGCACAGATTCTAGTATATATGCAGATATTGCTAAGTCTTATGGAGCTAATGTTCCTTTTTTAAGACCTGAATCTTTAAGTAGTGATACTACTACGACTTTTGATGTATTAGAGCATTGTATTAGATTCTATAAAGAATCTTTGGGAAAGACTTATGATTATGTGGTGCTTTTAGAGCCGACAAGCCCGCTAAGGGTGAAAAATAGCCCTCAAGCTCTAGGCGACATAGATAGAGCCATACAAGAGCTTCTAGCACACAAGCTAGAATCTAAAGCCCACTCACAAGCTCAATCGCTTGTGGGTATCTCTCTCACAGAGGGGGCAAATCCAGCCTTTCTAGTGGAGCTTGAAAATGGCTTTATCCGTCCGTATGAAAATATGGATTTTAAACCTTTAAGGCGGCAAGAAATTAAGCCTGTGTATTTTTTTGAAGGGAGCTTGTATATCAGCAGCATAGAGGCGTTTTTAGAACACAAAGGCTTTTATCATCATCTCACACTTGGCTTTGAAATGCCTAAATGGCAGAGCTTAGAGGTTGATGATATTGATGACTTTGCTATGGTGGAAGCTATGGCACAACGATACAAGGAGAGATTATGAGAGAACACAAAATTACAAAAGACAATTACCTACAAGCCGCACAAATGGATAAGCAAAGCACAAAAAACTACTTTGCTAAATCTATCAATAAAACAGAACAGCAAAAAGCTTTAGAATCTTTGCTTTTAGATTCTATTACAAAAGGTGAGTTAGATAGAAATGCTTCTTATAAAATTGCAGATTTAGCTTGTGGTGGTGGGACTTTAAGCTATCATCTATCTAGCTTTTTTCCAAATGCAAGTTTTGTGCTTTTGGATTATAATGAAGATGGATTAGAGTTAGCAAAAGAGATTAATACTGAATCTAAGGATAGAATGGAATTTATACAAGGTGATTTAAGAGATTTACCTTTTGAATATTCTAGTTTTGATTTGGTGTTTTGCTGGGGAGTGTTTTTGATATTTAATGAGAAAGACTTACAACCCATTATCAATGAAGTGCATCGTATCTTAAAGCCAAATGGCAAACTCTATGCCTCAAGTCTTTTTAACACAGAATTTGATGTGGATTTGGTTTGTGATTTTAAAGACTTAACAAAAGAATCTGGCAAAGCTGGAATCTGGGGACGATACACGACCTTTAGCCTCCCCACAATGCGAAAAATCCTACAATCTTACAGCACTTTTAGCATTCACCCATTTGAGCCACAGATTGACTTTCCACGCACCACGCACAGGGGCATTGCCACATATAGCGTGAAAGTTTTACAAGATTCTCATCTTATTGAGGTGGATAAAAACTTTGGCGGTGCATTTGTGGGAGAGACAAAGAGCGAGAGAAATATAACGGGGGGGGGGGATACACACAGAATCTCGTCTCCAAATATCCGCAGGAATGCTAATGAATTGGGGCATTTTAGAAGCGACAAAGTAGCTTAGGGTTAAAGGGAGGTGAAATAAAAACAAAAATCCGTTTTCAAGCGAACAAGCCAAGAAGTAAAAAAAGGCGAAGTATTTTTGAGCTAAAAATGGTGCTTTGCAAGACTTTGACAAGGATTTTAATTAAGCATAAATGACGCAGTCAAAGGCGAAGCAATCGCCATTTTTAGCCAAAAAGACAAGCCGAAAAAGACAAACAAACTAGCCTTCCAAGATTTGAGATGAGAAAGGTGCGTTTTGCAAATCTTGCGAATGAGATGTATTAAACATACATCGCAGTGAAGTAAGATGAAGCAATCACACCTTTATCGCTCAAAGCTGAAGGCTAAAAAGGAGATAAAATGACTTACCAAGAACAACTACTCAAAGCCATTCCGGGTGGAGCACATACCTATTCACGCGGATACGACCAATACCCAAGCAATGCACCGCAGATTCTCAAACGCGGTAAAGGGGCGTATGTCTATGATGAAAATGAAAAGGAGTTTTTAGACTATGGTATGGCTTTGCGTGCAGTGTGTGTGGGATATGCTGATGAGCGGATAAATGCCGCTGCTATAAGGCAAATTGAAAATGGTAATAATCTCACACGCCCTTCACTCATAGAGCTACAAGCCGCTCAAACGCTTATTGCCGCCATAGATTCAGTAGATATGGTGAAATTTACCAAAAATGGCAGCACCGCCACAAGTGCTGCGGTTAAACTCTCTCGTGCTTACACGGGCAGAACACTTATCGCACGATGTTTGGAACATCCATTTTTTAGCTATGATGATTGGTTTATTGGCAGCACGGAAGTCAAACGCGGAATCCCACAAAACATTCAAGATGACACGCTTGTATTTCACTACAACGACATAGCCTCGCTTGAAGCCCTTTTTGATAAGCATAAAGACAAAATTGCTTGTGTGATTTTAGAGCCTTCAAATTTAGAGCATCCACGGGATAATTTTTTGCAAAATGTGCGTGAGCTTTGCAGCAAAAATGGTGCAGTGATGATTCTAGATGAGATGATTACAGGCTTTAGGTGGCATCTTAAAGGTGCGCAGCACTACTATGGGGTGAGCCCGGATTTATGCACCTTTGGCAAGGCTATGGCAAATGGCTTTTCAGTGGCTGCCGTAGCTGGAAAAAGGGAGATTATGCAGTTAGGGAGTATTGAGTTTGCTGGAAGTGAGCGGGTATTTTTACTCTCAACTACACACGGGGCGGAGATGTCGCCACTTGGTGCATTTGTAGAAACATACAAAATCTTAAAAGAGGAAAATATCGTTGATTATTTATGGGACTATGGGCGAAGACTTGTTGGCGGTATCAATCAAATTGCCAAGGATTTGGGTATTGAGAAGCATTTTGTCGCCACAGGCGTGGAATGTCAGCCCTATATTCTTACCTTTGATGAAAAAGGAGAATCTAGCCTAGCATTCCGCACACTTTTCTTACAAGAAATGTTGAAACACAATGTTCTTTTTCCTTGCATTGCGATGAGTTACGCTCATAAGCAAAAGGAGCTTGATTACACATTAGAGGCTGTGGCAAAGAGCCTTGAAGTGTATAAAAAGGCATTGCAAAATGGCGTGGCAAACTACCTTGTTGGCGATGTAGTTAAGCCTGTGTTTAGAAAATATAATTAAAGGAGAAAATAATGGAAGAAAATTTTTGCTTAGAGGTTACTACAATTTGCGATGCAAATTGCATTATGTGTCCGCGTGATGAGTATCCATTCCGCTTTAAGACTATGGATTGGGAGACTTACAAACTTTGTGTTAGTCGCTTAAAAGAGCATTTTAGACAAACAGGGGGGGCAGACCATAGGCTTTGGCGGTTATGGTGATATTTTTATGTGTAAAAAAGAGAATCTTTTGCAATATATGCAATATATCAAAGATGAAATCCCTGATTGCAAATTGCAAAGCTCATCAACTTGCAATGCTATCACAGAAGATAAATTGCCCTTGCTAGAATACCTTGATGTTTTGCGTGTAAGTATGTATGGTATGGATAAGCAAACCTATGAGAGCGTGCATAAGGGAAGTGTGAAATTTGAACGCGTATGGGAGAATATCCACAGAATCTTAGATTATGATAAGCGTCCCTATCTTAGCTTCAATTATGTGATTTTAAAACAAAACAAACATCACATAGAGCAATGGAAGGAGTATTGGGAAAAAAGGGTAGATGAGATTCAAATATGGAAGCCACATAATTTTGGTGGATTCTACGATACGCTTGAGCTGCAAGGCTTAAAAGACAGCATAGAAATCAAAGCTTTTAGCGAGGCAAAAGACCACCCAAAGTGCAATAGAATCTATGGCAGAGATATGATTATTAGAGAAAATGGGGAGGTGAGCCTGTGCTGCTTTGACCCACATAGAAAGTTTATTATGGGAGATTTGCACACACAAAGCTTAAAGCAGATACAAAATGGAGAGCCTATCAAAAATGTGCAGAGAATTTTTAAAGAAAACAAAGTTTTTTCATCAAATCTTATCTGCAAAGTGTGCGACCAAATCACAGATAGGAGTGATTCTCTTGTGTATAGCAATGCTCCCGTGGAAGTAGGGAAAACAAACAATGTCGCTAAACGCGTTAAAAAACATAAAAAGGAGTGATAAATGCAAGATAACTATTTACGCGCAATGAAAGCCGATAAACACTTGGCAAAAGACTATTACGCTAAATCTATCAATAAAACAGAACAACAAAAAGCTTTAGAATCTTTGCTTTTAGATTCTATAAACAAAGGGGAGTTAGATAGGAATGCTCCTTTAAAAATTGCTGATTTAGCTTGTGGTGGTGGGACTTTGAGCTATCATCTTTCATCATTTTTTCCAAATGCAAGTTTTGTGCTTTTGGATTATAATGAAGATGGATTAGAGTTAGCAAAAGAGATTAATACTGAATCTTTATATAGAATGGAGTTTATACAAGGTGATTTAAGGAATTTACCTTTTGAAGATTCTAGTTTTGATTTGGTGTTTTGCTGGCAAACTTTGGGCTGGGTGGAAAAAGAGAGTATCAATCGTGTTATGCAAGAGATTCTAAGAATCTTAAAGCCTAAAGGGCTATTTTATGCTTCAAGCTTGTTTAACACAGAATTTGATGTGGATTTATACACAACAATATGTGATAGAACCCGCCCTTCAAGCTATAACCAAAGCAACCCTAAAGAGC
This sequence comes from uncultured Helicobacter sp., assembly GCA_963559865.1. Lineage (GTDB taxonomy): Bacteria > Campylobacterota > Campylobacteria > Campylobacterales > Helicobacteraceae > Helicobacter_C. Next base: position 104,972 of record CAUWMC010000001.1, on the reverse strand, counting down.
CACTCACTAATGGCTATTACAACACTTATTGCAAACAAAGCATTGTGGATATGTGTGGAGAGGGGGTGCAATGCGTTAGGATTGTGCCATTTTATCCACAGGTGGATTTTAAACGCGACTTTTCGCAAAAGGGCATAGGTAGCTTTACTCTAGCTATTGATAGTGCCGAATCTAATTGTAATGCTTTTTGGCATTTAGAAGCCAAAAGAGAATCTGCTTCCACAAAAGCTAATTGCAGCGTGAAACACAACGGGAATAAAAATCAAGCGAGTGCCACCCGCGGAGCTTTAGGCGACACTTTGGGCTTTGCTCAAAATGTTAAGAGTGAGCAGGAGCGAAGCGACAACAGCGAGAATTATATGGGGGGGGGGCAAAACACAACTCCCACACAATCTCAACACAATCCTTATCTCACACAATCCAACCCAACAAAGCATCGCCTAACCATTTCCGCAGGAATGCTGCTCAACTGGGGGATTTTAATCATTATAAAATAACACCCCTTACGCAAGGGGGAGTGCTATGACCACCCTACTCCCTTTTGTATCCGCACTTATCCATAGGCAAATTAATTCACTTTTTCCACTAGAATACAATAAAAATAATATAGAATCTAGTGATATGCTTATTGCTCTGCAACGCTTTCAGGCTTGTTTGGAACATATATCTGGCAAATACTACGCACAACACCTCAATCAAAATGACTTCTACCATAGCGACAAATATGCTGTGTTTTTATACTATCTTGCGCACACTCTTTATAGTAATGATAAAATTGATTGTGCTACGCAGATATATTGTCTTAATAAAACTCTGCATAGTGTTGATATGTTTTATGAAGTAGAGCTGCCTCATATTTTTATGCTCACACACCCTGTGGGCAGTGTGCTAGGCAGGGCAGAATATAGTGATTATTTTTGCGCGTATCACAATTGCGGCGTTGGCTCAAGTAAGAAAAATGGCATTACACATTATCCATCTTTTGGACAAGGCATACTTATGTATGGTGGAAGTAGAGTTATTGGTCAATGTAAGATAGGAGATAATGTCATCTTTGGTGCAAATGCCTTTATTATAGATACTGATGTGCCTAGCAATAGCGTTGTTGTAGGCTCTTACCCACATCACAGAATCTTACCCAATTCACACAATGTTATAAAAGATATTTTTGGGCTACACCCCAATACGCAGGAGGTGGCAAGAAAATAAATCAATTTTTAGATTCTAGATTCCTATCATTTTACATTGCTTCTTTGTCATTTTGAGCCTTTGGCGAAAAATCTCTTTGAGATTCTGCATTTTTAGATACTTCGCCTAAAGGCAAAGTAATGAAACTTGAGAAACTAATTCTAGAATCTACTTTGCCTTACATTTTATAAGAACAAAAACCAAAAGGAGTAAAAATGGAGACAATTACAGGCTGTGCAATTTGCGGATTCCCTATGGAGTATCGCCCAAATCTTTATGTAGAAAATGGAATCTGCGGTGCGTGTATCAATGCAAAAGCAAAAAAAGACATTGATTTTCAAGCAAGGCAAAAGTGGCTCACTCAGCATTTGGAGCAAAGCAAACAATTAGCTGGGGGGGGGGAAGAGAACTATGATTGCGTGATTGGCGTGAGTGGTGGGAAAGATTCTCATATGATTGTCAAGCGTCTTGTGCAAAATCATAATGTTAAAAATCCCTTGCTTATCACCACCTATGATGAATCCACTCGCACACAAGCAGGAGTGCATAATCTCAATAATATCGCGGAGTTTTTTGATGCAGACCACATTATCTACCGCTACAAACCCAAAACCTGCAAACAAGAAATGAAAGAATGCTTTGAAAAATACTTAAATCCCTATATGTTGGCTGAATTGCGTTTGGGAAGCTTTGAGAGTGAAGTGGTAAAGATTGCCAAAGCATTTAAAGTAAGAGATGTGTTCTATGGCGAAGATGCAGCCTATGAATACGGCAGCACAAAGGAGCTAAATATTTTCCATAAGCAAAGCACAGATGAGCTGAAGTTTATATTTATGGGAGCAATTTATCCCTATGGCTATTTAGATTCAATGCACGAAGCTAGAAGCGTTGGATTTAAAGATTTGCAGGACTTTCACGAATGGTATAGGCAAGGCTCTGTTGAGCATTTTGCACAAATTGATAGCATTGGCTATATGGTGCAATATTGGTGTAAGTTTGTCAAATTTGGCGCACAACGCACAACAGATATGGCGACACGACTTTGCAGAGAAGGTGCAATTGAGCGAGAGCAGGCTTTGCTTTATATTAATGAAGCAGACCATATCCTTGACCCACTTGCCAAATATGACATTTGCCAAACAATGGGCATAGCTGAATCTCATTTTGACAAGATAGTAGATTCTCACGCGAATACAAAGATTGTCAAAAAAGATGCAAATGGTGTATGGAGACGCATTAAAAAAGTGGTGTAAGATTTGCTCAATACAATCTCATTTTACATTTTCTTAATGTTTTGATAAAATCGCGTCTTTCATATACCCAACCACAGCAAAGATATTTTCAAAATATTTAAAACAAAGTGAGATTTATGGCAGATTCTAGGCTTTTTTATGCGGTTACGCTTTTATCTTGTATCGGTGTGGTGATGTCATATTCACTTGCAGCATACATCACAAGTCATAACGGCTACACGCATTTTCATTTTTTTATAAGACAACTTATAGCCGTTATTTTTGGCATTTTGCTTATGTGGCTGCTTTCAAAGCTTGATGTTGAGGCTCATTTTAAACGCATAGGCGTTGGCATTTTTCTTATCTCCATTATTCTTATGGTGGGTATGCACTTCCTCCCTCAAAGCTTTGTAAGCTCTGCTGGTGGGGCAAAGCGGTGGATTAGACTTTCTTTCATCTCGCTTGCACCTTCGGAGCTTTTTAAGATTGGGTTTGTGTATTTTTTGGCGTGGAGCTTTTCTCGCAAATTTGTCAGCAATGTGCGACTTTCCATTAAAGATGAGATTAGAATCTTTATCCCCTATTTGCTTCTATTTATCGCAGCTGTGGTGCTTATAGCTGTGTTACAAAATGATCTTGGGCAGGTTATCCTCCTAGCACTTACACTAGGGGTGATGCTCCTTTTTGCTGGAGGAAGCTTAAGGCTGCTAGGTATTATCTTTCTAGGCACGATAAGCACGGCTTTTCTAGCCATCATCACAAGCCCGCACAGAATCTTGCGTGTCAAGTCGTGGTGGGCGAGTGCGCAAGATTCTGTTTTAGCATTGCTCCCTCAAGGCTGGGCGGAAAATCTACGCGTGAGCGGACTGCCTGAACCCTATCAAATCTACCACGCAACAAATGCTATGTCAAATGGCGGGTTTTTTGGCTCTGGCTTGGGGGAAGGCTCTATCAAGCTTGGATTTTTAAGTGATGTGCATACAGACATCATTCTAGCAGGTATCACAGAAGAGCTTGGCTTTCTTGGGCTTTTTGGGGTTATAGTGCTTTTTGCCTATATTTTGCTTTTGCTCTTTCGCATTGCTAATCGTGCTGCAAACAAAATGCACTATCTTTTTTGCATTGGCGTTGGGCTACTCATTGGCTTTTCGCTCATTATTAATGCGTTTGGAATCTCCGGAATCACGCCTGTAAAAGGTATAGCCGTGCCATTTTTAAGCTATGGTGGCAGCTCTTTAATTGCCAATTGCATTGCCATTGGCTTGGTGCTATCCATCTCAAAATCCCAAACTCAAATCTCATCATAAGGAGTAAATATGAATCTTAAAAGCATACTTTGGCTAGCTTTTAGCCTTTCACTCATTGTCCTAGGTATCGTGTGTATCGCAAATCCAAATGATACGATGATTGTCCTTGCCTATCTTGTAGGCTTTATTATGTTATTTAGCGGATTAGGAAGCCTTGTATATTTTTTTCAAACGCGTTTTATGATGATACTTATAGATGGGCTATTATCTTGTGTATTTGGCTTAGTGTTGCTTTTTGGTGGCGAGGAAATAGCACAAAATTTTATCCCACTTCTTATCGCTTTATGGCTCATTTTGAAAGGAATCTTATGGCTTATCCACGCGTGGAGAATCTCAAAAATCTCAAATCTCGCTAGTGGCGTGATGATTATGGGTGGGCTATATGTGCTGCTTGGCATACTTTTTGTTGTGTTTCCTGAAGTGCTTGCCACACTCATTAGCCTTATCCTTGGTGTTACGCTTATCATCAGTGGCGGTATTGGCTTATTTTTTTGGAACACTTTAAGAAAAATGCCATAGACACTTTGAAAAAAAGTCATTTTACTGCTAGAATGCCGAAACAAACTCTCATAATAAAGGATTAATGATGTTATCTTCTGTTAAGTCAAAAATCAAAAGCATATTGCAGGAAAGGGAGTATTCACTTGAGCAACCAAATCTCGTGCCGAGTAAATATCCACTTGTAATGTCCCAAATTGAAAAAGCATATATGCAAAATCTCTTTGAATGCTGTGGGGGGTGGGGATTATCTTGAATTTGGCTCTGGTGGCTCAACTTTTTTGGCACTTCTACACTCACAAATGAAAATTACAAGTATTGAATCTAGCCTAGAATGGATCATATATCTTCGTAAGTGGCATCTTATTGCTCACGCCCTTGAAGAAAAACGCTTAAACTTTCACCACATAGATATTGGGCGGGTTGGAGCGTGGGGAACGCCATTAGATATAGACAGGAAGGAATCTTTCCCAAACTATTCCTCGCAAATATTTCAAAGCAAAAATGACTTCAATATTGTTTTTATAGATGGGCGTTTTAGGGTTGCTTGTGTTTTAGCGACTCTTCTTTATTGCAATCCAAACACCAAGATTCTAATCCACGATTTTAACAATCGCCCACAATATCATAAGATTGTAGAATTTTTAGACTTTATTGACACTTGCGACTCTTTGGCAGAATTTAAACCAAAGGACAAAATTGATAGAACAAAATTACTTGCAACCTATGAAGCTTTCAAATACAATTATGAATAATAATGCCTATGAAATCATACTTGTAGGCACGCGCAAAATAAAAAATGTCAGATGCCTTATTACAAACACAATCGCTTTTTGCCCTATTACACATACTTTAGAGGGTATTGATAGTCTTATTTTCACTTCACGCTATGCTATACAATCCCTGCTAGAATCTGTCTCGCCCCTATCGCCGCACTACAATCCACATCTTGCCAAATGGAGAGAGATTCCAAGCTTTGTGATAAGCCCAAAAAGTGCGGAGCTTCTCTATAAGCATAATGCAAGAGTAGAATTTGTCGGTCAAAAAGCCCACGGAAAAGAGTTTGCCAAAGAGATTATCCCTTTGCTTAAAAATCACTCTCCACTCTATTTTCGCGCCAAAGAGATAATCTCTCATCTCAATACCACACTCAAAAATGCCAAAATCCCACTTCAAGAAGCCATAGCCTATGTTAATACGCCTCTTATCCTAGAGCAGAATCTTAAGCCAAAGCCACAAAGCGTGCTGATTTTCACCGCACCAAGTGCATACAAAAGCTTTGTATCAAACTTTGGCTGGGAAGATGAGTATATCGCTATTGCCATTGGTAAAAGCACCCTTTCATATTTTGATTCTACAATTAACGCTCACATTAGCCCAAAGCCCAGCATTCCACACGCCATTGAGCTTGCCAAATCCATAGCCTTAGAGCTTAATACCCAAAATGCAGCAAAGTAGAATCTAGGCTTAAAGTCTATTTAACTTTGATTGCTACAATCCCATTAAATCTTAAATTTTGGAGAATTACTTATGAAAAAACAACTTCTTAGTGCGCTTTTTTTAAGCCTAGCTATCGCTTCCTTACAGGCAAAGACTTATGCTACTATTGATGGCAAACCAGCAGTTACGGATAAGGATTTAGAAATCCTCAAGCAAAGCATTCCAAACTTCAATTATTCTAAACTTTCCGACCAAGAAAAAGAGGGGGTTATCCAAGAGCTTGTTAATCGTCAGCTCATTCTCAAGGCTGCCAAGACTGAAAAGCTTGATACTTCTAAAGAATACACCGAAGCCATCAATAATATCAAAGACCAGCTTCTTATTGACCTATGGACAAAAAAGCAAGTGAGTCAGATTCAAATGCCAAGTATGAATGATGCACAAATTAAAGAAATTTACAAAAACAATGAGGGTATGTTTATTAACCAAGAAATGCGTGCAAGACATATTTTGGTAAAAACTGAATCTGAAGCAAAAGATATTATCAAAGAGCTTGATAAAGCGGGTAAAAAAGCCGAATCTAAGTTTATTGAGCTTGCAAATGCCAAAACCATTGACCCAGCTTCAAAGCAAGCTAAAAATGGTGGGGATTTAGGGACATTCCAACGCAATGTTATGCACCCAGACTTTGCCAATGCTGCTTCAAATCTTAAACCCGGCACATACACACAAGAGCCTGTGCAAACGCCATTTGGCTATCACGTGATTTATCTCATCAAAAAAAGTGAGCCAAAAGTCATTCCTTATAATGAGGCTAAAAAAATCATTGAAGAGCAAATCAAAATGCAAAATGCACAGGGCGGTATGATGCAAAAGATTCAGGCTTTGCGTGAAAAAGCAAAGATTCAAATTACAAAATAGTTTTAAAAACGCAAGGAGAAAAATATGCTTGTTTCAGGGATTGAGATTCTAAACAAAGCCCATAAAGAGGGTTATGGTGTTGGGGCGTTTAACTTTGTGAATTTTGAAATGCTAAATGCTATCTTTATGGCAGCAAATGAGGCAAAATCCCCCATCATTGTCCAAGCCAGTGAAGGGGCTATCAAGTATATGGGGATTGATATGGCAGTAGGTTTGGTAAAGATTCTATCCTCTCGCTACCCGCATATTCCTGTGGCGTTGCACCTTGATCACGGCACAAGCTTTGAATCGTGCAAAAAGGCAGTAGATGCGGGATTTACCTCTGTAATGATTGATGCCTCTCATCACCCTTTCAAAGAAAACTTAGAGATGACAAAAGAGGTTGTGCAATACGCACATAGCAAGGGTGTGAGTGTAGAAGCGGAGCTTGGGCGGCTTATGGGGATTGAGGATAATATTTCTGTTGATGAAAAAGATGCCGTGCTTATTAATCCTGATGAAGCAGAGGAGTTTGTCAAAGCTACAAAGGTGGATTATCTAGCCCCAGCTATTGGCACAAGCCACGGCGCGTTTAAGTTTAAAGGTGAGCCAAAGCTGGATTTTGACCGCTTACAAGAAGTCAAAACCCGCACAAATATCCCTCTAGTCTTACACGGCGCAAGTGCAATACCCGATTATGTCCGTGAGGCATTTTTAGCCACAGGTGGAGATTTGAAAGGGAGCAAGGGTGTGCCATTTGCATTTTTACAAGAAGCAGTCAAAGGCGGAATTAACAAAGTCAATATTGACACAGATTTGCGGATAGCCTTTATCGCCGAAGTGCGTAAAGTAGTAAATGCGGATAATACACAATTTGACTTACGCAAATTTTTCACTCCAGCAATGGAATTTGTTACCAAACTTATGGTGGAGAGAATGGGTGTGCTAGGCAGTGCCGGGAAAATTTAGAGCCTTAAGCCACTAAAAATAAACCATTAGGCAAAATCGCATCACAAATACAGAATCTTAAAAGATTCTGCATTTTCTCATAAAATCATCTCGCATTTGAATATGCTACCCAACTACTTTTTTGTAAAAAAACACAATCCCACTCAAATTCTTAAATTTACTTCTTTAAAACGATAAATCTTAATTGCAAATCCCTCGCACAAATGCTATAATACGCGACTTTAGATTATTTGAAAGGATTTGAAAAATGGCAATTGGAATGAGCGAACTCAAAAAAGGACTAAAAATTGAAATTGATGGGATTCCATACAGAATCACAGAATATCAACACGTCAAACCGGGCAAGGGTGCGGCATTTGTGCGTGCTAAGATTAAATCATTTCTTGATGGCAAAGTGATTGAAAAGACTTTCCACGCAGGCGATAAGTGCGAGGAGCCAAATCTACAAGAAAAGACAATGCAGTTTCTCTATCACGATGGTAGCTCTTTTCAATTTATGGATACAGCTACTTATGAGCAAATCGCTCTTAGCGATGACCAAGTGGGCGAGGCGGCAAAATGGATGCTTGATGGACTGAATGTGCAGATTCTATTTCACAATGAAAAAGCAATTTCCGTTGATGTGCCGCTTGTTGTGGAGCTTACAATCACGGAGACTGCACCAAACTTTAAAGGCGATACAAGCAGTGGAGGTAAAAAACCAGCCACACTTGAAACAGGTGCGGTCGTGCAAGTGCCTTTCCACGTGCTAGAAGGTGAAAAAATCAAAGTCAATACTGAAACAGGTGAATATTTAGAAAAAGTCAAATAAGCCACAACTTCAAAACAAAGGGCTGAGATTTAAGCCCTTTTACACTCCCTTGAGCCTTTGGCACTTTGTAGATTATTTTGAATCTTTGCTTAGATTCTATTCTCTTAAAAGTTTTGCCCACTTAGAGCGAGCCTATCTCGCAAGGGGACGAGCCTCTACAAGTGCGGGTGTAAAGAAAAATAGCTCACTTGTATCAATCAAAAAATCAAAATCAAGCGAACAAGGCTGTATGCCAAAACGCCGCTCAATAGGCACATTTGGATTTTCAAACGCACTCAAACATTCATTTGCTTCTAGCACGAGAGATCGTATCTGCACCGGCCCCACTGCTTGTGGGAATGATTGAAAACACACTCTCAAATGCTTTTGATTGTATATCACCCTTGCAAGACTTGTAATGCAAAAAACCATCTTCACCAATGGATAGACATCTATCCTGATTACGCGGATCAACAAACTGCACATAGCCAAAGCCCCAACTTTTAGCCAAAGGATCTTTACCCCTAATAAAATCAGGATCAAGCCCAAAATCACGCAAAAACCAATTTTGCGTATTAAAATCACCCTTTCTATCAATATTTAGGGCAATGCCATTCCACACATTGCGTATTTGAAAACGCTGTGTAACATTCTCAAAATCATCTCTTCTTCCGCCACTATTAAAGCTAAAACCAGACGCACCCTCTTCAGCGACACTCTCCATACTCCCTACACTCATCACGCCAAGCATTAATACAACATAACATAGCTTTTTCATCATATATCCTTTTTTGTATATTTTTTAATTTGGTGGGAATCTTCTAAAATTCACAGGAAAATGATCCGACACGAGCTGTGTGCGGAAATTTGCCAACATCAAAGCAGCTGCAATAAGCGGTTCCCTAAAGCCACTTCCAGAGTTCCCTATCACTGCATAATCAAGTATGCCTCCGCTTCTTTGTGTGGCTATATTTGGGGCGACTATCGCTGTCCTTACTCGCGTCTCCAAACTAAGTTCAAGCCGCAAGCTCGCAGGGCTACGATTAAAATCCCCCAAAATCATCCAATTAATATCTGATCGTCCGCTAAAGTGATTAAACACAGCATTTACAATCGCAGGTGCATCTCTTCCGCCATTAGCCAAAGCGTGAATTGAGAAAAACACATCATTACCTATGCGGATTCCAATAATGGGGCGAGAAACAGTTGTGGGTGGTGGCAGGACAATCACATCATCAGCCATTCGCCTAGAAACAATAGCAAGATTCACACGATTTGCCCCAATATCAACCGGAGAATAATAAATATACACCATATCTGGACGAGAACGAGAGCCTAAATCCCAAGCATATTCAGCAATAGGAATGCCCGGCGGCGTTTGAAAAGTCCTTTGTGTTTGCGTTGCCGTTTGAGGCAAAGATCCCGCCTCTTGCAAAGCAAGTATATCAGCTGCATTTTCTCCACTTATAAGCTGCCGCACACTCACACTCCATTTGCTTTCAGATGTTGCCGAAGAACCTTGAAGATTCCAAGAAGCCGTCTTAAAATCATCAACCGCACCAAATGCTACACCAACAACACAAAGCCAAACACATATTGCTTTTATTATTTTCTTCATTGTTGTTTTTACGCCCATTTTTGCTACCTCCATTATTTTTGCTGCCATTATTTTCATTTATCAATATCCCTCCTATACAAAGGACGCACTAAAAAAGTCGGTGGAGCAACATACCACTGCTGGTCTAAATTGCTCCCTGTGGCACATTTAGTTAAAAAGATACTTGTTACCCTATGGAAATCACCAAAAATATCGCCTATGGGTGCTTGCACACATTGATCAAAGCCTACATTTTTAAGCTGAAAAGATTCATTAGACATAGGAATGAGTTTAAATCTTTGGTAGCGATTTTTCGTATTACACGCCATATGGATAAGCCCATTTTTATAGGCATTAAGACAAGTTCGTGTCTCGCCATTTTCAATCATCACCTCATCATTATCAAAGAATCTTAGCCTCCACACGCGCGCACCGCCAAAACCTATACTATCAATAAGCGTATAGCCCCATATCCAATTTCCCTGTGCCAAAGCCCACACGGTCAAAGCCGCACCACCGGGCGACATCAACACTATCCAATCTCCATTTTGTGGTGGGATAGGCGGTGCATTTACTCCACTACTTCCAACTAATGGTGGGTGTTTGATAGGCAACACAGCATTGCGTGAGCTTTTCCCCACCATCTCTTCGGTGATTTGTGTTCTTACTCTTGTATTAAAGCGTTTATTTTGATCTTCAGGCACAACTATGGGTCCAACAACAAGTGCAGGTGTGCTTTGCTTTGCTGGTGGCGTGGGCTTAGAGCCTATTTTCAATGGATCAGAATCTGTAGAATGCCCTATCAGTCCAGCGGTTGGATTTACATCACTCATCTTTGTGCCACACGCACTAAATATTAACGCCCCACAAACCAAAAGGGCTAAACTTTTTATCTTTTTCATTTTAAACCTTTTTAAAATCTCTGTATCAGCCAAGTCATTATATGACTTCTATCATTTCTTTGATTACGCACAAGCGGCTTTGCCTTACTATCAACAGAATATCCCGCCTTTGTCATATCATTAAAATACTCAATCTTTACACGCATACTTAGCTCCTTATAAAGCCTTTGATTCAGAGTCAATGCAAGGCTATCTTCATTGCTCCTTGGGCTTTGTGTGTGTCGCCCTAGAATCTGCCAAGCAAAATCGCCATAATCTCCGCCAACATAGCCAATGCTTGTCATTGCGTTGCGTCCTATCATATCGCTTAAAGACGCGCCTTTATCATACGCACTTCCTATCCAAATATCAAAACCATTAAATGGATCGCCATACGAGCCTATCCACGCATTTGCATTGCCCCAATTTTTATAGAGCATTATCCCCGCAAAATGCTTGTAAAAATTTACCTGCTCCCTAATAAAAAGCGTTTGTGTGTATTTATCAAGCTTGTCGCCAAAGAGCGTATCTACACCCGCTAATGCAAATCCACCGCTCATTCCTTTGGGATTCTCTTCATTTATAGGAAATAGCCCAATAGCCACAAACTCATTTGAAAGATGTTCTCCCAGAGCCTCATTCCACGCAAACTTCACACCCGGTGCCACAAAGCGATCTTGCGAACCATAAGTATAAAGGGAAAATTTCATAGAATCTGTGCCAATATCTAGCCCACCAGCATACACACCCTTACCAGCCACACTAAAACGCGTATAATCCCAAAACCAATTACTATACACCATAGCCCTGCTATCGGAGTAAAAACCCCAAAGCTTGAATAAGTCATTTTTGATATATAGCTCACCGCCTTGATTCCACGCACCAAACCAGTCCAGCCCACTACTCTCATATCGCCCAGCCTTAAAGCCAAAATACTCCCCCTCATAGCCAACAAACGCATTGTGTAAAATATATTGTCTCGCTTCCATTGCCTTATCGCCCTTGTAGCCAAACCACGCACCGATATAGCCATTTCCCAAAGATTGCCCACCTTGCGAAAAAGTGCTATCATACACCAAAGCATTAATCGCACCACCCAAAGACACATTGAGACCATTTTGAGCTTTCACATCAAACTCCATAGCCCCAAATAACGAAGCGTAACTATCAGTAGGGTTTTTAAACGCATTTGGATTATATGATCCATTATTAAAGCCAAATTTACCAAAAGATTCAGCCATTCCTCCAAGCTTATACTCCACTCCAAAAGCACTTAACCCCACGCAACAACACGCACCAACAAGAAATTTTCTCACTCATACTCCTTAAAAATGAAAATTTTACGCACATTATACAAAACTCCCACAAAAAGCCATTTTAAAAATGCAAAAGATTCTCACTAAATTCAAATAGAATCTTAAATTTTTAGCAATCTAGCAAAGATTCTATGAAATATAGAAAAACTTATCACTTATTTTATAAATAAACTTGACATTAAATGACTAAACTTATATAATGCAACCCGTATAAAATATAAAGGAATTTGCTATGAATTTATTTGATAAACTAACTAACCAACTCAAAGAATCTATTGATAGTGCAGCTTCACTTGCACTTCATTCACAAAATCAAGAAATTGCTCCATCGCATTTATATTGGGCGTTGCTGAGCAATCATCAAAGTGTGCTTAATCAAGCATTAAACAAAATGAATGTTGATAAGGCTGCTATTACGCTACAAGCCCAAACTCAAGTCAATAACTTGCCAAAAAGCTCTCAAGTCTCAAAGGAAAGCCTAAGCATTAGCAAGGAACTTTCAAATGCACTTAATCTTGCTCAAGGTGAGGCGACAAAAAATAATGATAGCTTCATTGCGGTGGATATGTTTTTAATCGCCAATCTTAAAGAGCGAGATTTTGTGAATATTTTTCAGCCATTTATGGATATTACCGAGCTTAAAAAGACGCTCCTTGCGCTAAGAGGGGAGAGCAAAATAGAATCTCAAAGTGGTGATGACAATCTAGAATCTTTAAGTAAATTTGGTATTGACCTTACACAAAAGGCGTTAGAAAATACGCTTGATCCTGTGATTGGACGCGATGATGAGATTAATGCAATGATGCAAATTCTCATACGCAAAAGTAAAAATAATCCCATTCTACTAGGCGAACCCGGCGTTGGGAAAACCGCTGTTGTAGAGGGCTTGGCTCAAAGAATTATCGCAAAATCTGTGCCTTTAAGTTTGCAAAATAAAAGGCTCATCGCCCTTGATATGAGTGCATTAATCGCTGGAGCAAAGTATCGCGGGGAGTTTGAGGAGCGATTGAAAAATGTCGTTAATGAAGTCAAAAAAGCAGGTAATGTGATTTTGTTTATTGATGAGATTCACACAATCGTAGGAGCTGGAGCAAGTGAGGGCAGTATGGACGCGGCAAATATCCTAAAACCCGCCCTTGCACGCGGAGAGTTGCACACAATTGGTGCAACCACACTCAAAGAGTATCGCAAATATTTTGAAAAAGATGCCGCACTCACACGCCGATTCCAGCCAATCAGCGTGAATGAGCCAAGTATCAATGAGGCATTGCAGATTCTGCGTGGGATTAAGCCAAATCTTGAATCTCACCATAATGTCAATATTACAGATTCAGCCCTGATTGCCGCAGCAAAGCTTTCCGCGCGATATATCACGGATAGATTTTTGCCTGACAAAGCCATTGACTTGATTGATGAGGCAGCCGCTGAACTTAAAATGCAAATAGAATCCGAGCCTTTAGAGCTTAGCAAGGTTAAAAAGCAAATTGCTAATTTGGAGGTGGAAAAACAAGCGCTCAATATGGAAAACACAGATTTAAACAAAGCAAGAATTATAGAGATTGACAAAGAGCTAGAAAATCTCAAAGAGGAGAGAATCTCACTCAATGGTCGCTTTGAGCAGGAAAAAAATGTCTTCACACAAATTGCAAATATCAAAGCTAGTCTTGATAGCCTAAGGCGAGAATCTGAAAACGCCAAAAGAAGTGGAGATTATAGCAAAGCAGCTGAAATTGACTATGGCAAGATTCCACAAACCCTAAGCAAAGAAACCGAACTGCAAGAGCAATGGGAGCAAATGCAAAAAAATGGCACTTTGCTTAAAAATGCCGTAACGCAGGAAAGTATCGCAAGTGTGGTGAGCCGCTGGAGTGGCATACCTATCAAAAAAATGCTCCAAAGTCAAAAAGAGCGGATTTTAGATATAGAATCGGAGCTTAAAAAAAGCGTGGTGGGGCAAGAATCTGCAATTAAAGCTATTGCTCGTGCGATTAAACGCAATAAAGCTGGGCTAAGCGATACTACGCGTCCTATTGGAAGTTTTTTATTTTTGGGACCAACAGGAGTTGGTAAAACACAATGTGCCAAGACTTTGGCAGAATTTTTATTTGACAATGCCAAATCACTCGTTAGAATTGATATGAGTGAATATATGGAAAAACACGCTGTGAGCCGACTCGTAGGTGCGCCTCCGGGATATGTCGGTTATGAAGAAGGTGGAGTGCTAACTGAAGCCATAAGAGCTAAACCTTATAGCATTGTGCTATTTGATGAAGTGGAGAAAGCTCACCCTGATGTGTTTAATATCTTACTACAGGTGCTTGATGATGGGCGATTGACCGATAATAAGGGAGTGGTTGTTGATTTTAGCAATACTATTATTATTTTGACAAGCAATATCGCAAGTGATAAGATTCTAGAATTGCAAGATAAAGAACAAAAGCAAAATGCCGTCAAAGAAGCGTTGAAAATGTATTTTAAACCTGAATTTTTAAATCGCCTTGATGATGTTGTTATTTTTAATCCTCTAGGAATGGAGCAAATCACGCAAATTGTGGATATTATGTTTCAATCTCTTGCTAAAAAGGCTAAGGAAAAAGGCATAGATATTACCCTAAGCAATGAAGCTAAGGAGCATATTGCAAAAGTTGGCTTTGATAGCGTGTATGGGGCGCGTCCGCTAAAAAGGGCGTTGTATGAGCAGGTGGAGGATAAACTCGCTGATTTAATCCTGCGTGATGAAGTGAGCGAAGGAGGAAGTGTGCTTTTCACACTAGATGGAGATTCTATCCACGCACAAGTGGAGAGACAAACAGAAAGCAAGTAAGGCTATAACATACTAGAATCTTTGAAGATTCTAGTATTAAATATTTACTATGTATCAAGCCTAAAAACATTAAACATTTAAAAATAGAATCTCACAAAGTATGCAAAAAAGGGATATAAAAATTATAGAATCCCTTAAGCTCTGCGTTATCCTACAAGTTTCTTAAGAGTTTCTATAAAAGGAAGTTTTTATGAAAAAGAAAAAACTACCCTAGCCTTTATAAAAAGCTAGGGTAAAGTTTGGCTTTTAGATTCTCTTTTTAAATCTTAGAAGCTAAATGTGTAGCGAACACCTGCATTGTAGTTGCGAGATGCTGTATATTTTGCACTCTCTGTTCCTTCTTTAACATCAAGCATTGTTGTTGCAATAAATGGCACTCTTGCAAAAATTTCAACGCCGTGTTGCTTAGCAAATACACCACGCAAACCAGCATTAAGAGCTAAGTCAAAGCCTGTTGTTGAAAGGCTTTTACCAGTGTCCTTAGCCATTTTTTTAGCTTCATCTACTACTTTTCCACTCCAAGTATTAGCACCAAGTCCTAGACCTAAGAATGCACCAAAGTCCATACCATCAGAGCTTACAAAGTTATAAAGTGCATCTACATTCACACCATAGTTAATAGCATTTAATGCTACTTTTTCAGTATCCATTTTGATTTTAGAGCTATTGTAATCAATATTTGCATAATAGCGAAGACCAAAGCTATCAGTAAAGAATTGCTTATAACCAGCTACTAAGCCGTAGTTTAAGCCACTGCCATTAAATGTTTCTTTCGCTGATATAGTGCCTGAAAACTCAGATTTAACACTGCTTCCACCAAAGCCTAAGCCCAAACCTACAAATGCTCCACTTTCTTCTGCTACCACTACGCTACTTGTAAGAGCCATAGCTACAATAGAACTAACTAACAATTTTTTCATTGTTATCTCCTTGTTATAAAATTTTGCTTGTTTAAAAAACACAGCGGAGTGATTGTAGCACCCCCCCCCCCCCCCCATTTGCCTTAAAAATAGGCAAATGGTAAGAAAAAAGTAAAAATTATGTAACAAAATGTAATATTTTTATAAGATTTAGTGTATTTTATAACGAAGCTCTTGTGAGATATCGCCAAGTAGTCCGCCAGAGTGGATAAACACAAGCTCACTATTTTCAAACATTGCTAAATGTTTATATATAATACAAAAGCCAACGCTATCATAAATAAGATCACACACTAGCCCTCTACTTTTAAGATACTCTCTCATTTGCCAAATCTCCCTTTTTGGCTTAGCAAAGGCAAATGGAGAGTGCAAAATAAGCGGGGGTGTAAGAGCATAAGCTAAAAATTGCCGCTCTAAATCCGCCTTAGCACAAGAAAGCACCACCAAAGAAGCCCTAGGAAAATAAGAATCTAACGCCCTTTGTAACGCCACCACGCCAACCCCACTTCCGCTTGTATAAAAAATAATGGGACTTCCGCCAATACTTTGGCTTAGCTCTTTGGCTAAGGCATTCATACCTTTTTGTGCTAGCTCCACGCTTCCACCTTGCGGGATAAAAAGGGCATTATCAAAACACAAAGATTTGGCATAAGATTCTAGCTGAGCCACACTTGAGCCAAAGGGCAATATATGCGGAGTCATATTAAAGCCTAAAGACATTTTAAGATTCCCAACAGGCTCTCCATAAAAAGAGGGCATCACATAATGAAACGCCACACCCTTGATTGAAGCAAGATAGGCAAGAGCAAACATCGCATTAGACTGATTGCCCCCGTAGCTTATCCAAACTTTATGCGTAGAATCTAAAAGCCCTGCAAATTTCCGCGCTTTATTGCCATTGCAATATTGATGAATGCAATCATCGCGTTTAATCCAAAAACTACGATTAAAAATCTCTCTATGCTCCACAAAAGAGCGTGAAAAGTCAAGATTCAAGATTCTGCTTTCATTTAGTTTGCATTTTAGCCTATTTGCCTAGGCAAAATGTCCCAAAAAGCTTATCTAAAAGCTGTGAATCTTCATAAGGGTGAGTGATATTTGAAAGGGCGGTAATGCAGTCGCGTATATGATATGAAAATAACTCTAACTCGCCTAGATTTAGCACATCATAGGCTTTGGTAATGGAATCTAGCACATTTTTCAAACTCTCTAGCTGATACTGCGAAGTAAGGATAAGGCAATCTCCACCACTATGCGTGTCTATTACATTTTTTAGCACTTCTATAACTGCCCTTGCCCCGCTAGATTCTGTGCTGATATATAGGGGGGTTTCTTGCAAAAGATTCTGTGCCTGAAACTCACTCAAACGCTCTCTTTCAAAGACTAATGGTAAATCACTCTTTGTCAAAATAAGCAAAATATGCTTGTCTGTATGAGTGGAGAGCAAATCCAAAATCTCTTTATCCTTTTCATCAAATGCCCTTGAACTATCAAAAAGTGCGATAATCACATCGCTCCTATCTAAAGCCTGTTTTGTCTTTGTAATACCAATCTGCTCTATTTTATCCGCACTTTGGCGTATCCCAGCTGTATCTACAATCCGCACAATTGAGCCATTTATCTGCAAACTCTCTTCAATGGTATCACGCGTAGTCCCCTCCACATCACTCACAATCGCACGCTCATACATCAGCAAGGCATTGAGCAATGAGCTTTTACCAACATTTGGCTTCCCCACGATACTTAGCGTATAGCCCTCAATCACACCAAGACGCATAACAGAGGCTTCATAAATATCCTTAAAGCAAGATTCTAGCTCCCTTAGAGAATCTTGCATTTGCATAATATAGTCTTGCTCCACTTCCTCGCTATAATCAATATTCACCTCACTAAAAGCAAGAAGCGTCAAGAGCCTCTCACGATTTGTTTGCACAAACTCGCTTAGCTCTCCTTTTAACTGCCGCATTAGAATCTTATTTGCCTCAAGGCTTTGAGATTGTATGATTCCAGCAATGGCGTGAGTTTGGGCTAAATCCAAGCGTCCGCCTAAAAAAGCGCGTTTTGTAAATTCCCCAGCATTTGCAAGTCTCGCTCCAAGTTTTAAGCAAACCTCCAAAATACTCCTAGCACTCACAATTCCGCCGTGGCACTGCACTTCACATACATCTTGTGTCGTGTAGCTATGAGGCTTTGGGAAAAATAGCACAATGGCTTCATCAATAGCGGTATGTTCATCATAGATTTGGCATAAATGTGCATAGCGTGGCTTAAGGGAAGTTCTATGCGTGAGCTTTAAGGCGATATTGTAGGCAAGCTCCCCACTCAATCGCACAATGCTAATTGCCCCAACCCCTACAGGTGTGGCAATGGCAACAATGGTGCTAGCGTCTAAAATCGTTGATGATGATGTATTTTTCATCAGCCTCATTTTGTCGCACAGAGACATACTTATCAGGGAATAAATCCCGCAACTTACTCAAAGCGATATAGACTAAGATTCCATCAAGCGTTTTTGTCTGCGCTCTGCCATTAAGCTTGACAAGTCGCACAATGTCTTTGAGATACACATCAATCATTTCTTCTTGATTTTTTAAAAATTCTGCAATCTCAAGGCGAAGTGCGTAGCCATACTTTGGATTAATCCAATTAAAGAGCAAGTATGAAAGAGCTTTGTAACGATAACCTCTCTCACCTATAAGCAAGGCACAATCACGCCCATCAATATACACAAAAAGCGTATTTTCATCATACATTTTTACTTCAAAATGGTGAATCTCAAATGGGAGGAATGAAAATAATGTCTCAATCTCACTGCGGATTTGGGCTACATTGGCTTCATCATCTCGGGCTTCATCATCTCGTGTAGAATCAGCGGATCTTGGCGATTTGTAGCTTTGCTCCCCACCCCAAATTGATTGAGAATCTAAAGCATATTCATCTCCATTAGATTGAGAGAATAGCTCCTGCTTTAAGCTTGCATTGCCACTTGATTTATTTGCAGATTCTGCAAAGTTTGTAGGTGGATTTACATCTTTATCTACTTGATTTACTTCTTGTGTATGGCTATTTACACTACTTTTTTGAGCTGCATATACCTGTGGTGAGCTTGATTTAGGAGCAGATTCAAAACGATTATTTTTTGTCTCAACAACAATAATTGCTTCCTTTTTGCCTAAACCCAAAAAACCATTGCTTGGATTTTGAATAATCTCATATTCTAAGTCTGCAACAGAACAATTCAATTCCGTTGATGCTTTGATAAGGGCAGCTTCTAATGTTTTTTCTACAATCTTTTTCATTTTCTCCCCTTTTGTTTTTTATGTGTTTGTTGCTGAATCTCTTTGTTATGCTCGTGCTTCTCGTGATGCAAGGCTATTTCCTTAGCTTTTTTAGATTCCATAACCTTATTGATAAGCATTTGCTGAATAATTGAGAATATATTATTCACAGTCCAATACAGCACAAGCCCGGCAGGGAAAGGGAACACAATAAAGAAAATGGCAAAAATTAATGGAAGCATTTTAAAGATTTTCTCTTGCATTGGGTCTGTAAAATTTGATGGTGTGAGCTTTTGGGATACATACATACTTAGCCCCATAAGCACCGGCAACACAAAATATGGGTCAATAGCTGATAAATCATCTATCCATAAAATCCACGCCGAACTCTTAAGCTCCACAGCATTGTGCAACACACGATAAATGGCAAAAAATACAGGAATCTGCAATATAAGCGGCAGACAACCACCGATTGGATTTGCTCCGTGTTTTTTGTATAAATCCATCATATGTATTTGAAGTTTTTGCGGGTCATCTTTATAACGCGTTTGCAACTCTTTCATCTTTGGAGCCAAATCTTTAAGCTTTTGCATAGATACCATACCACGATATGTCAAAGGATACAGCACTACACGCACAATCAATGTCAAAAGCACGATCGCCCAGCCCCAATTCCCACATAAATCATACAAATATTCTAAAAGTAAGAAAAGCGGTTTGGCAAAAAAGGTAATGCGTCCATACTCTACCGCATCGGTCAAGCTCTCATCAATACCCTGCAAGAGCTTATAAAATTTTGGACCTATATAGCCAGAAAACTCCGCATTTCCCTCAAATCGCACATAAGGCATAGGATTATGTGCATTATCACCACTGACTACGACATATAAGCCCTTAGGCGATTTTGTAAAAAACAAACTTGTATAGTATCTATCCACACTCGCTACAAAGCTAGATTCTCGCATATCTGCAGCAATTTTGGCAAGATAGTCTTTACTCGCATCGCTATCTTCTACCTTTGTTAAAACACCATCATTAACATTACGCGTAATAACACCCCTAAAGGCGTAGGTATCAGGGTCTGCCGTAGGTCGCATACCATTACTTACAAAATATTCTACATTTGGCTTATTTAGCTCAAGTCGCACATCATAATGGAGATTTGGGTAAATGGTGAGAATCTTTTTTAGCACCACATCACCAAGATTCTGCGTTAGAGTAAGCTCATAGGGGGCATTATTAAGCTTAATATGTGAAATATTTGCTGTATATGGCGTTTCAAACGCCTTTTTATTTAACTGCGTATCAGTAAAACGCACTTCCATTGTATGAAGCTGTGAATCTCCAAAAAGCGGGAGTTTATCTCGCTCAAGCTTGGGCTTGGATTTAAAGCCTAAAACCTCGCCTATCATACCAAAAAGACTTTGCTGCTCGTGGCGTGTGAATTTCTCATCTTTAAGATATACTTGCTTAATCCGCCCCAGTGCGTCAATCTCAATCTCAAAATTATCAGATTCTATATGGGCGATAACGCGTTGCTTGAGAGATTGCGGCGTGGCGGTGGAAGATGCAGAATCTTCTGCTATTTGCGTAGAGCTAGAATCGTGCAAATTTTCTAGCGTGGGTTGGGAGGTTTGTGGAGCTGTTTGCACTTGAGATTCTGTTGTCTTTTGTGTATTTTGAGTTTGTGAAGTTTGCGTTTTTGGCTTTTGTGGGACAAAATACGCATACACAGCAAAAAAAGCAATGGATAAGCCAACCGCTATAAGCACACGAGTTAGCGACATACCGCTATCTTGTTCATTTGGACGATACATTATATTACCTTTATTAGAGTGATTTAATGATATAAACTCGCATAGTGAAAGTTTTTTTGAAAACGCCCATTATACCCAAAAAAGCTTTATTTGTGCTAGGAACAAACCAATATTTCACATTTTTTGGCTCAAAGATGATGTTTTGAAAAGATAAAGTAGCTTGTGGGTAGGCTATGCCTCCACGAAAAAGCTGATTGCAGGTTAAGATTCTAGTAAGGGATTTGAATGCGGCTAAAAATGGGTTATCAAACTTTAAAAGCCACATTGTATATTCCGAACAACTTGGATAATAGCGACACGCCCCAACACTCAAAGGCGAGATAAATCTCTTATAAACCTTTACCAAAAAAATAAGAATCCATCGTGGAATCTCCACAAACACACAAGAATAAATCCTATATAGCACACACACTTAGATTCTCTTTGGCTTATTTGGAGAGTGGGCTTTATGCGTTTTTTGATAATTTTGAGAGATTTTAGAACAGGCAAATAATATATCTCTTTGAAGTGTGGCAAAATCCGCTAAAACAATCCCCTCTTTTGCCACGATGACAAAAATATAGTCCTGCAATTTTGAGCGATTTTTATACATAATCGCACGAAGTCGCCGCTTTAGCAAGTTCCTCACACACGCCTTGCCAACCTTGCGTGAGATACTTAAACCAATATACACCTCTGCACTATGCGAATGAAGAGAATCTATAAACTTTTGGGTGCGGAAATTACTAGGTTTAATGCTTGAGATTTGAAGTGCGTAAAGCACGAAGTTTTTATGAAAGAAACGCTGTGCATTTTTGTAGATAAAGTCAAATTCTGCCTTATTTTTAAGCGAATCTAACCTCATCTTAAAACTTACACTGAAAGTCTTTTGCGACCTTTTGCTCTCCTTGCGTTAATCACGCGTCTTCCATTTTTTGTTTTCATTCTTGCACGAAAGCCGTGAGTTCTCTTTCTTGGCGTATTGTGTGGTTGATAAGTTCTTTTCATACTTTTGCCTTAAAGTTAAAATTAAAGTCGGCGATTATGCCGACTTTTTACTTAAAAAAAGGTTATTTTGGCTCAAAATCTTTGCTAATCTCAAGGATTCTTAGCAAGTCCTTATTTGCCTTTGTGATGACGCGAAACTCCACGCGTCTAGATTTGTCATCATCTTCTAAAGGCTTGGCAAAAGACAATCCATTTGCACGAAATACCTTAATAAGCCACTCTTTTTGTGAATCTATTTTTTTAAGATTAAAACAATATTTTAATACTTCCAATGCCCGTGCTTGTGAGAGTTCAGCATTGCCCAAATATCGCTCTTCTAATGTCTGGGCTGAAAACCAACTTTGCGAAGTATGCCCCTCTATGCGAATTTCTTCAATAGAATCCTGGAATTTTGGCAAGGATAGAATCTTCACATATCGTGGAAAAAAATCATCTAAAATATCTTGAAATCGCTTCTTTACCTGCTTTGCACCTGTATCAAATAGCACTTCTGGCTCATTAAAGCGAATGGTATTATCCTCATCAATATGTGCGTCCCATTTTTTTAAATCTTTTTCAAACTCTTTAAGCAACGCCTCATACAGCTCCTGCTGCAAATTAGAATAATTTTGTGCAATCTCGCTCATTGCTTCATTAAGCTCTAAAAGCTTTTGATTTTGAATCTTCAAATCCTCTTGCGTTTTTTGCGTGATAAGCATAAAAGAGACCATAATAAGCAAAAATATCATCATAATCCCCGCCATCATATCAGAAATGCTTATCCACTGATTATGCTTCATTATTTATCCTTTTATTGCCTTGTATTCTCTACTGCCTTGAGCCGATAAGCTCACGCACACGGCGTAAAAACCACTCATAATTCTCCTTGAAATTCTCCATACTACTCTGCATTGAATCATCAAGGCTCATAAAAGTCTGTTTAATCTCATTGTGTAAGGATTTATTCCCATCAACATTTTCTTTCAGCAGATTCTCCACATTGCGGTAAAGCTCAACAAGCTGCATACTATTATGCTGAATCTGCGTGTTAAGATTACCAAGATGGGATAAAAGATTATGCTGTAAATCGCCAAAATCTTTCACCACCTGCACACCCATATCTTTGGGAATTGCCACAGAATCTTTTGTAAGCTTTTGCATAATCTTCAAATACTCTGTCGCAAGTTTTTTTAAGAAATTATTCACCTGCTCATATTGTGTATTGAGATTAGAATCTGTCTTTTGTGCTAGCTCGCTTAATGCCTCTACTCTTGTTTTAATAATCTCTTGTTCTTTTGTCATTACAGAATCCATACTCGCACTCAAAGTTGAGAGATACATCTCTTGCATACCTTTCATACCCTTTGACATATCTTGCATAATATTTTCATTATGGCTGTTTAAACGCGATAGGCTAGATTCTAGGCTTTCTACAATCGCACTATGATTTGTTGCAATATGCTCTCGCAGTCTAGCAAACTCCGCAGCATTGTGTGTGCTAGATTCTCTATTGTGTTCTATATTTTTCTCTAGCTCTTTGCTTAGCGTTTGCAGTTGTGTATTTGCTGAATCTAAAAGCCCTTTGAGTAGTTCCTCACTCTCATTTGCTAGAGTATTGCATTGTGTGCGGAAGAGCGAAGTATGATTGTCCAAAATCTCTGTAAGGGAAGTTTGAGTTTCTTTTGAGCTAGATTCCATAAATCGTCTAAGATTATCCATATTCTCACTTGCGTGTTCATCAAGCTTACTAAAATACTCTTTGATACCCTCTTCAAGTTTGCCCATCTGCTCTTTAACCTGAGAGTTAAGCTCTTCAAAGCCCTGTGTCGCACCTGCAAAAAACTTGTCCATATCAGTAAGGCACACTTTAGCATTCTCCCCAAGTGTAGAGATTTGCTGAAGTTGAGATTCTAAAATCTCGCCCTTATTTTTCATCTCTTCAATCACACTAAGCGTTTTGCCATAAAACTCCATTGCACTCTCATTTTGTGCTGTGATAGATTCTAGAGTCGCTTGAGTTTGCCCCATAGCCTTTGTGCTATCTTGCAAGGCATTTTGCGTTTGAAGCAATAGTGCTTGGCTTTGCTCCACATTATCCCTATAGTTATTCTGCCACTCAAGCAATTTACCAACAGCACTATTAAGTTCTTTAAAATTCTCTCCAAACTGATTTTGTAAGTTTTGATTAAAGTCCCTAATCACAAGCTCCAATGCGGCAATCAGCTCTTTAGAAGCCCCTGAAGCAAGCTGCTTAATTGCCTCTTGCAAGGAAGTGTCAATCTTTTTTAGGCTAGATTCTAAAAGGGCGTTTGTTGTGGTGTTGATTTGAAGCATATCGCTTTTTGTAGGAAGCTCTATTGTCTTACTATTTAGCCCTTCCATACCCTTTTCTATGCCTTTAAGGTAGCTTAGATTCTGGGCTTGATTAAGGATATAATCAATATTCATATCTTGCGTGCTTTTAATGCCCTTTGCTCGCTGAATAATTGAAAGCGTAATGGCAAGTCCCATACCCACAATAGAAGTGTAAAATGCCGTCTTTAGCCCATCAAGCAATAAAGGCACTGAATCTTGCAAAGCCAAAGTATCAAAGCCCATAAGCCCCACAAAAATCCCCACAAAAGTCCCAAGCACCCCAGCACTCATAATAATGGCTTTAAAATCCTTATGTGTAGGCTCACCAAAACTTCTAAAATCCCACACAAAAAGCCCCACCATAATAATGGTAAAACAAATATTAATCAGCCAATTTATCTCTTGCATACACGCTCCTTGCCTTTATTTTTGCTCTGTGATGACATAGACATCATTTATCCCCATATCACGCAACATTGTTGTGATTTTAAGAAAATACTCCAAATCACTCTGTCTATCGCCACGAATAATGATTTGCGTATTTTTATCAAAATCACTTAAATGTGTCCTTAACTCCTCTAAATCCAACACTTTATCATCAAGGTAAAGCTGCCCCTCTTTATTGATTGTAATGCTGTGTGTATCCTTTTTATCTGCATTATTTCCTTGTGTATTCTCAATTTGTGGGACATCTACTTGAATCCTGCTTTGCACGACAAATGAAGCACTTGTCAGCACAATCACAAGCAACACAAGCATAATATCAATAAAAGGAATGAGATTAAGTGAATCTATTTTTTTCATTGTCCTTTTTCCCCTATGACACCTAGCTACACATCATATCTTGTTATGGACTTTGGCGTATTTTGCAATGGATTATGCGTAATATCCCAAAGTGAGAGCAAAACCTCCGCCTTGCGTAATAAAAGATTGTAAAATACAATGCTTGGTATAGCGACTACAAGTCCCGCTGCAGTGGCTTTTAGCGCGAGTGCAAGTCCGGACATAATGCTTTGTGTATCCACAAGTGAGTTTGAGCCAATCTCTACAAAAGTTACCATAATGCCAATAACAGTTCCCAAAAGTCCAACATATGGTGCATTTGAACCAATCGTAGCAATCAGTGTTAAGCGTTTGTGCAAAAGGAGTTCAAGCACTCTTTTATCCTTAAATTCCCTAAGGTCAATCTTGTGATACAACCACCACCGCTCCAATGCCACGCCAAGCACAACAATGCTTAAAAACACCAAGATTCCAAGCACACCATAATCAACAATTTCTTTCATTCCTAAACCCCCTTTTAGAGTGCATTTGAGTTCTTTTATAATTTGCAGTGGCGTATTTTACATTTTTTTTCTAACAGCACGGGCTACATTCAAAAATACACAGCCTTTAAGCTTGGATTTTATCGCAGTAGTTATTATTTGAGAATCTAATAAAAAATATGGCTACTACTCGGTTAGATTCTACATTTTCTTATGGTAAGTAGGGAGTAAATCATAACTATACCTCAAAAATTCCAAAAACAAATCCGCATAGCTCATAATCAAAATATATAACAAGCTAGACTCCAGCTTTTACTCAATGTAAGATAAATCTTTTAGAATCTAACTGCGATGTTTTATTGTTAGCCTAACCCCAAATCTCCCAATGCTCTCATTGCTTGTTCTATTGCTGTGTGCAAAAATGCGTCCCAATTGGCATCAGAATTGGCAATAGCGATATTGCCACAAACTTTGCGCGCGGCTTTTATCGTGGCTTTACTTTGTTTTGGCGTGTCAAAAAGCGAGTTATACCCATACGCATAGCAATGCCCCCAGCGATTAAGCGTGATACCTAACACATCGCTTTTTCTAAACCCAGCCCCGCCAAGCATCTCTTGCAAATGCGAAAGGGTCATTTGCTCTAATTTGGAAAATGGCGTCTCTAAAAGGGCGTGGCGTGTCAAGCGAGAGATATCTCTAGCAGTAAGCTGCGTAGTGTCAAGCTCTTTGGGATTAAGCCGCAAGGGAGAGCCGATCAAATGTAAGCATATAGGCTTTTTAGGATCGCGTGGATGCTTGTATGCACCCATATCTACGGGATAATCTAGCTTGGTATTGACATAAAAAGACTTAG
Source organism: uncultured Helicobacter sp. (assembly GCA_963559865.1). Taxonomy (GTDB): domain Bacteria; phylum Campylobacterota; class Campylobacteria; order Campylobacterales; family Helicobacteraceae; genus Helicobacter_C. Next base: position 78,576 of record CAUWMC010000001.1, on the reverse strand, counting down.
GCGCGTAAATATCGTGTATGCCAAGCTTTGTGAAGCACTCCCATTGAGACAGCAGGACTTTTGTATAAATAAGAGAGGTTTTGACACATTGGGATAAAGCAACCTTTTGCGTATCTTTTGCGTATCTTGTAATTCTTTGACAATATAGGGAATCATCGCATTGTAGTTTGCCATAATGACTTTTTTGGCAAAGACTTTATGTAGCTTTCTATCCTGCAAAGATCCATAGACTATCTCCACTCCCCCTGCGACATTACGCACATCAAGTGCGGTGCTTTGTAGGCGGATTCTACTCATATTTTGCTCTACATCAAGCTTGCTATAATCAAATTGAGCTAGTAGCACTTCTTCAGGTGTGTTGCCACAAGCTGCGATATGTGGGATAAGCTTTTTTACCATCAAGCGTGCAACAGAGGCATTGCCATCAGGGAAATGGTGGATATAAGGCTCTTCAATGGTAGAATCTGTTGGTATTATAGATTCAAATCCGGGGAATCCACACTCTTGAGCCAACTCACAAGAAATCATATCAATCCCTAATGCCATAAAATCATCACTCACACCATCAAAAAAGCTTAGAGCTAACGGAGAGAGCTGCACTCTCTCTTGCAAAAATTGCTTGTAGCTTGTGTTAGCAAGATAAGTCTGCTTCTGCTTTTTGCTTAAACCTTGTAGATAATCTTTAGGAGCGGTAAAAAGCTCTAAAAGTGCTTCTTTATCAGCCTTAGGCATAGGAAAATCCCCGATAAATTGCTCAAAACTTCTAGCATTATTACGCTCTTGTCTAATACTATCATCAATTACCACGCGAGGATCGCCACTTACAAGCTTGCTTACTCCAAAATCCTTCTTGTTAAAAAACACACCCCGACTTAAGCCTAAATCTGGGTAGAAATCTTGATTAAAGCATTTTGCTAAAGCATCTATATCTACATTTAACCCACCTAGAAACTCCACAACTTTTTTGCTATAAAGAGATTTTGGCGATTGCAATGACTCACTCCCGCCATAAGTGAGAATCTGTCCATAGGGCGTGGCAAACTCATTGCGTCTGGCGTGTCCGCCGAAGTCTTTATGATTATCCAATATCAAGCTTTTTGTGCCTTTATGTTTATCGTGGAACAAACACGCCGAGCTAAGTCCGCTAATCCCAGCTCCCACAACAACCAAATCATATTGCTCCTGTATTGGAAGTGTGCTAAAGTCATATTGCTCACCATCACGCAAAGCGTGTGCGAAAAAGTAGCTATCATCATCGCTGCCCACAAGATTCTGCCAAAGTGGTGGATAATAAGGCTTTTTAGCATCTCTTGCTAGAATCTCTAGCGGTGTCATTCCAGCGACTACGGCTACTGCCATACCATTGATAAAATCTCTACGAGTCATAATTGCTCTCCTTAAATAAAGTGGATTAATATAATATATTTGTCAATAATGTTTGACAATAGCAGAGGGGCATTCTAGCAGTGGGCAGTAAATATTTTTGTAATAATCTTATTTTTATCTTAATGCTACATCTCATAAGTCTTTTGTGGCACATTTTATAATACACCCTTGCTTCTATTGTGAAATTCTTTTTTTTAAATTAACGCAGAATCCACACCAAAGAGTAAAATAAGATTCACAATTTCACAATCCTAGTTTTAAATCCTTTTGCCATAGTCTTTCATATTTGCTCTTGCTTCTCGTTCAAGTGTTTTTTTCTTGATGCTTTCACGCTTATCGTGCAGTTTCTTACCACGCGCTAGGGCGATTGAGAGCTTTATCTTGTTTCTTTTATTTAAATATATACTCAAAGGCACGATTGACAAGCCCTCTTTGCTCACGCTACCAAAAAGTTTATCAATCTCTTTTCTGTGGAGTAATAGCTTTCTCTCTCGCCGCTCATTTGGCTTAAAATATGTAAAAGTTGTCTCTAAAAATGAAATATGTGCATTAAACAAAAATGCCTCTCCACGCACGATTCTCACAAAACTATCTTTGAGATTAACCCTCCCAGCACGGATACTTTTCACCTCACTGCCAAGCAAAGCAATGCCAGATTCTAAAGTTTGCAAAATCTCATAATCAAAAAATGCTTTTTTATTTTTAGCAATTACTCTCTCTTGCATTATTCCTCTCCCTTAAGCCTAAAAAAGCTGCTACCACTTCCGCTAAAATACCAGCCCTTGCCTAGCTCTTTTGCCACATCTTTTAAGCTTGGATAGCACACACACGCACTTTCAAATAAATCATTAAGCTCTTCTTGCGTATAGTGGGCTTTCAAAATATCTCTGCTTTGCATATTAAGCCATTGCGTAGCTTGTGGGGAATATTGCCGAGATTTATTTTGAATAGAATCTGCAAATGCCCTATATACCTTTTTTGTATCACAAAATAAGCTCGGCGTGTAAATCTCACACTCCATCGCTGCTTCTTGCATAGATTCTAGCTTCTCACCCTTGCCACTGACATTTGCACTTCTTAATCCACTTGCAAAAAAACTGACATCAGCACCAATATGTTGAGCAATACCCACTAGCTCATTTTGATTAAGCCCTAAAGATAAAAGCTCATTTACCCCTCTTAGAAAAGCTCCCGCATTTGCACTCCCTCCACCAAGTCCGCTACCTTGTGGAATCCTCTTTTGCACTTCTATATGCAAAGATTCTAATGCTAATGTCATTTTGCCTTGTTGGCTTAGATATTCACTCAAAGCACATTTTGCCTTAAAAATAAGATTTTCCTGTATCTCACAGCCAAAATCACCCTTTATGCAAAAGCTATCTTTTTGCGTGATACACATCTCATCATACAGACTACCTTGAGCCAAGATAAAACGGGAATTCAGCATATGGAATCCTGCCTCAAAACCCACGATTTTTAAAAAAATATTCACTTTTGGATATACACGGAAAGTCATTTAAAGCCCATTATTGCGTTTTACTCTTTGTTTGCAAAAGCGATTTGATTTGCGTTATAGCATTTTTATCCATAGCTTGAGAGGCTTGTTTGTTTTGTGAAGTGATAGCCTCCTTTAACTCGCCGCGTAAAATCACGCAAGATTCAGGTGCTGAAAAACCCAAATGCACACTCCCTTTATCAATAGAAATAATCTTTATCTCAATATCATCGCCTATAATCACGCTATCATCTTGCTTTCTTGAAAGTATTAACATAAACCTATCCTATTTACAATGTATTCTACGCTGCCATCGCTCAAAACTTCAATTATAGAGAAAAAATCCTCAAAACACACTATATATTTGCCTTTTTCTGTATTTTTTAGCAAAATTTTTTTACCACAATACATATCATCATAAAAATTTTGCATATTGTGCAACCTTTTGTATGGCAAAAATTCAACGGGGTTTAGAATCTTTAGCCCTTGAGCTTGGCTTACATACATTTTCCCCTCACTCACACGCTCTAAATGTGATAACACCCCTTTTACGCCAAGATTCTGTGCTATTTTCTGCCCAATACTTCGCACATACGCCCCCTCACTCACACTTACTTCAAAATGCAAAAATGGGTGGGTGTAATGCAATAGCTTTATGTCATAAATTGTCATTTGCGTGTGAGGTAGCGTAAAATCTTCCCCTTGCCTAGCAAGTTCATAAGCTCTTTTGCCATTAATATGCCTTGCGCTAAATCTAGGCGGAGTATAGCTCAAAGTGCCTTGCAATGAGTGTAAAATCTCGCCTATATGGGCTAAACTTTGCTCCTTGACACACTCAATGGAAGTGATATTTTCAATATCCAAACTTGCTGAATCTGCACCAAGCCATAAAGTCGCCCTATACACCTTGGGCGTTTTTTGCAAATGTGAAAAAAGCCGTGTATAGCTCCCAAACCCAACAACAAGCACGCCCTGTGCGAATGGATCAAGTGTGCCTAGATAACCCCCTTTTTTTATACCAAAATGCCTTTTTAATCGCCCAAGATAAGCATTTGAGCTTACAAAAGGTGGTTTATATGCCGCCACAAGCAAAGATTCCAATTCTTACTCCATTTTTAAGCTAGATTTAATAAAAACATTATTATAACTTAACTTTAATATGAAGAGCTTATGCGATAATGATTTCTAAGCCATTCTTTCAAAAAGGACTTAATATGGAAATCTACCTTGAAGACAACACACTTATCACCTCAAAGACAGATTTAAAGGGGCATATTACTTATGGAAATGCTGATTTTATACGATTTAGTGGCTATAAGGAATCAGAGTTTCTCAACAAACCTCACAACATCATTCGTCATCAGGATATGCCCAGAATCGCCTTTAAACTCTTGTGGGATAATGTGCAAAATGGTAGGGAATTTTTTGGCTTTGTTAAGAATCTTTCGCGTGAGAAGAATGTGTATTGGGTCTTTGCCAATATCACACCCTCATATGATGAGCATCACAACATCATAGGCTACTACTCTGTTCGCCGCCGCCCAAGCAAAAATGGCGTAAGTTTTATGAATGATTTGTATCCCAAACTTTGCCAAGCAGAATCTCAAGGCGGTATGAACGCATCATTTGAGCTTCTTACCAACACACTTAAGGAGGCAAATATCAGCTATGATGAGCTTGTTATCAATCTTCAAAACACCGCTAAAACACAAGGCTATCACTAGAATCTTTAGCGTGAAAGACATCATTAAATCTTAGATTCTACTCCCTAGATTCTACCTTTGAGCTTTTATCCCATATATTTTACTTCCCGCTACCTTTACTCTCCCACCCAGCAAATCTCTAAATATTCTAACCTTTTTTGTAAAATTCTTATAAATCCCTCACGAATCTACCAAACCCAAAAACTCTCATTTATAATTTTTATTAGATATTAAAAAATGTGTAAAATCGTAAAGCCTAAAATAAGATTCTCTATAAAATACCAAGATGATTTACTCTATTTTAACACCTTTTACCTATCATAAAACCATTAAAAGCCCTTGCAGCATTCCCTAGAAATAGGCGTTTTTTGACATTTTGATATGACTTGTTTGGCTAGAGTTGCGTGTTTTAGGATATTTCAAGCTTTGAAAACGCTCAAAGCACATACTAGAGCCGACTTGGGAGAGTCGGTTTTAGTGGGACCCGATTTGTGAGGGGATTGCAACTATTGAAAACAAATCCCTATGGGAGTATTTGTTTTAGTGGGACCCGATTTAAGGGGATTTGTATCACTCTAATGCTTTTACTTGCTGTATCAAAGTTTGTCTATCTTATGTCTCATTACTAGGGCTTTGCCAAAGTATCTCTTTTATTCAATACAAAAACTACCAAAGACTACTATCATTAGATTCTAAAATCTGTTTTTTCTTTCTTAGTCTTGTTTGTTATTTTCTCTCTTGCTTTATTGCTTTGTCATACTTGAGCATAAGCGAAGTATTTATGTTTTTGGGATTTTCTTCTTTTTTGCTAAGGGGGAGAGGCTTGAATTTGTAAGTGTGGATTAGTGCTTACGCACGAATGCGAAGTCGGTTCGCAGATATACTACTCACTCCCCCTTATATATCGTTCGCAATCGTGTCGCTCACCCCCTACAACGCTTTTATAGGTTTGCGTTTCACGCGATTTATTTAACACGCTTAAAGATATACTTTAAGCGTAAGTTAGCTTTGTTATCTTTAGTTACTTTAGATTCTGCGTTAGCAGAATCTATAAAATCAATATTACACGCTTTGCGTGTAACCCTTACTCTCGCCCCTCTCGTGGTGCGTAGCTTTGGATTCAAGGTAGAAGTCAGTGCCACCGCCAAAGCGAAGTGTGATAGAGATAAGCGAGGCACTCCCTTTGATTGCCGATGTAGCTTTGCAAATCCCGTAAGGGTAAAAAGCGGAGACTTTTTCTGGGCTAAGGGGTGAGCGACACGATTGCGAACAGAAGGGGATAAACATTTTTTTGCGAAAAAGAAAAGATTAAAAAAGATATTGAATAAACCTTTTTTCTTTTTGCGGAAGTGATAGAGAATGTTTTTTATATTTGTGAATCTTGATAGGTAGATTCTATTGTTTTAATCCGCACTTAGAATTTTTATAAAAAAGGGAATGAGTGGCAAGACGAGCCAACAAGCAATTCAAGCCCCTCCCCCTTATAAAAAAAACAAAAATTAGAATCACAAAAAAATATAGATACTTCGCTGTGGCTCAGTATGACAGAGAAAATAAATAAAAAATCTAAAAGTCAAAATGTTTCAAGCAAAGACACTTCACCTAACGCTAAAAACAAATCTTGCTTCTATTTATCCTTTTGCCTTGCTTTGATTTTGATATGTTACATTTTGTATCTTATTGATATGTTTAGATTCTAAAAATGATACAAATCGTAGCATATAAGATTCTTTTTTGTCATTCTACCGCTATGCCACATACGCAAACTACTCTTTTATGAAAGAATACGCTTTTACATTTATTTTCAAAGGATTAGAATGGAAAGTTTTATTGACATTTTTCATAGCATTGTTGATAGCACAAGTGGCTTTCTCTACACTTATTGGCTTGTATTTGCTTTGATTTTATGCGGTTTATTTTTGACAATTCGCACAAGATTCATTCAGCTTCGCTTCCTTAAAGACGCCTTTATGGTGTTAAAAGAAAAAAGCCACGAGAAACACATCTCACCTTTTGGTGCATTGATGATTTCTACGGCTTCACGCGTGGGGATTGGCAATATTGTGGGTGTTTCTGTTGCTATTGTCGGCGGTGGTGTTGGCGCACTTTTTTGGATGTGGATTACTGCTTTGGTTGGCGGAGCAAGTGCATTTGTAGAATCTACCCTTGCTCAAGTCTATAAACGCAGTGATGGTGAGCATCGCTATAAAGGTGGTCCAGCCTATTATATAGAAACCGCGCTCAAGTCCCGCACCCTTGGTATCATCTTTGCCATCTCATTGATTTTATGCTTTACCTATGGATTCAATGGGTTGCAGTCATACACACTGACTTCGGCATTTGAATATTTTGTAGGTGCTGAAAGCTTTAATGAAGGCTACTTCACACTCTTTGTTGGTCTTATTCTTGCAGCACTTGTGAGTTTCTTTTTCTTTGGTGGAGGGAAAAGCTCTGCTACTATCTCTTCTGTGCTTGTGCCTGTAATGGCGTTTGGCTATCTTGTGGTGGCTCTCATTGTCATTGGTATGAATCTTGATAAGCTCCCTGCGATTTTTGGCAATATTTTACAAGAGGCATTTAACTTTCAAGCTATCTTTGGTGGCTTTGCAGGAAGTGCTATTGTCATTGGCGTAAAAAGAGGGCTTTTCTCAAATGAAGCCGGTATGGGTTCAGCACCAAATGCCGCAGCTGCTGCACACACAAGCCACCCAGCCAAGCAAGGTATGGTGCAAACGCTTTCAGTCTTTATTGATACACTTATTATTTGTTCGGCAAGTGCATTTATGGTGCTTTGTGCGGACATCAGCACACAAACAAGTCAAAATGGAATGGCGCTTATGCAAAGTGTAATGCAAAGCCATTTTGGTTCATTTGGTTTGCTCTTTGTCAGTGTAGCTATCGTGCTTTTTGCCTTTACTTCGCTGATTGGAAACTATTTTTACGCGGAAGCAAATTTTAAATTCATCACTCACAATAAAACTGCACTACAAATTTTTCGCTTTTCAGCAGTGGCAATGGTCTTTATCGGTGCACAGCTCAATCTTCAACTTGCTTGGGATCTCGCAGATGTATTTATGGGCTTTATGGCAAGCATCAATATTGTAGTTATTTTGCTTCTTAGCAATATTGCTATAAAAGTGCTAAAAGACTATGAAAAACAACGCAAGGAAGGTAAAAACCCTGTGTTTAAAGCCGCAGATGTCGGTATCCACGATACAGAATTTTGGAAGTAGAATATTCAAAAGCTAGATTCACCTAGAATCTAGCCAAAACACAAGCAAAAGCCCAACAAAAATATATTCTGTCATTTTGAATGGAATTTATTTGTGTATCAATCCCTTGAAAGCATCTCAAAAAAGCACCCTAGAATCTGCCCAAAAACCTAGATATAGCTTCCCAAATATGCTTTAAGTTTCTGTGCGACATCGCTCCACTGCCCCATTTTGCTTTGTGTCATACATAGCACATTCTCATACCACGGCGTGCTTATACCATTGCCCCAACGCCAATCATAGCGTTTGTTTAATAAAACAAGTGTGTGTTTTCCCATACTCCCGCTTAGATGAGCTACAGCAGTATCAATGCTAATAACTAAATCCATCTCTTTTATAATTTCATAAGTTTGTAAAAAATCATTCATCGGCTTTTGGATAATCCCAAAATCAGCTAGATTCTCGCAATGTGCCTTATTGAGTGAGTAAATCTCAACACCTAAGCTTTGTGCATCTTTTAACGCACCCATCAACACTTCAAGTGGAATATTCTTGTTTGCAGATTCGGGAAAAGCAGAATCTGTGCTAAAGCAAATGCCAATTTTTTTTACCCTATGAGCTTTGATTCTAGGCGTATCACACAAAGGCAAAGATTCTAACTCCTGCTTGTGGGATATACCTAAGGCATAGGGCAAAGATAAAAGAGAGATTGCCACATCATATTCTAAATCCTCTGTGATACCACAAATACAAGGAATGTTAAACTTTTGAAAAAGCGGCAAAAGTGGCTCTTGGATAAGCACAATCACATTTTTAGCAACCTTTTGCAACAACGGCACAAAACGGCTAAACATAATAGAATCCCCAAGCCCCTGCTCGTGATACACAAGCACATTTTTATCACTCAAACACTCGCTCTGCTCCCAAAGCTTTGTAATACCCTGTGGAAGCATATTTGGAAGCTTTTTACGCTCTTCATAGATTCTAAATCCATTAATCAAATCTAAATGCTTGAGCAAAAAATGTGCGTAGTTAATGCAATACTCGCTTCTTTGTGGATTAAGTCCTATGGCTTGCTGATAAAGTGTTTGTGTGTCTTGGGGCGAGGCATTGGCGTAATTCAACGCATTAGCATAGTTAAACAAAAAATCGCTATCATCTTTGTAATATTGATAAATACCGCGATACACTTCTAGTCCCTCGCTAAAAAGCCCAATCTGCACATAAGTATTAGCCAGATTCACCCCCGCATCAAGATAGCCCTTACTTAACGCATTGAGGTATAGCTCAATAGCCTCTCCAAAGTGCTTTAAACTCACTTGTGCGTTAGCAAGATTAAACATCGCACCCAAATCATCAGGATCAAGCTTAATGGCAATGGTGTAATGTCTAATAGAGTTTTGTGAATCTTCAATATCAGAATAGGCTTTTGCGAGATTAAAATGCAAGGTTGGATTCTCTTCCATAGCCTTTTCCTGCTCTAAAAGCAAAGTTAGCTCATCAATACTTGCCCTAGGATTCCCACCGCGACGATATGCTTCTGCAAGGTTAATCCTATGGCTTAAATCGTTTGGTGCAAAATGTGCAGCTTGGGCAAAATACTCTACTGCTTTTTCATACAACTCAAGCTTTAGCATAACAATACCCGCTAGATTCCAAATATCCGCACGCGTGCAATCTATACCTAGAATCTGAATGCAAATATCCACACACTCGTGGTATTGCTCCCCTTCATAAAGCCTAAAGGCTGAATGCACAGCTGAAGTGATGTTAAAACTTTGTTGAGACATATACTACCTTTGAGATTTTCCAAAGGTATGAAGCAAAAAAAATGCCACCCTTCAATAAGGGCGGCTACAATGCAGTTTCCCTATTTATTTAGAAGCAGAATCTTAGAATACAACGCCAAAGATAACAGAAAAGCGTTGGTAATCATCTCTAAAGTCTTTAGAACGCACAGAATCTGTATTGATTGATGCACCCGGTGTGCGTGAAGAGCTTGTCATCTGCCCCATTACATAGCGTAAGCCCACGCTAAAGACATTTGATACTTTTACACCCATACCGATACCGTAAGTCAAGCCGTGATAGATATTATCAAGCGAAGTGTCATTTTGCGTTTCACTGATATAGAAATTATCCTTTATGCTGTGATAAGCATAACCCACCATACCTTGAATATAAAAATATCTCGCTTGCACCCCAACAATCACCGGCACTTGCACGCCCCAACCATTAAAGCCCAAATCCGTCATTACCTTTGTCCCACCGGGCAATCCATTATCCACACCGGGCCAGAAAGCATTTGAATTCCCAACAGATTTTATATAAATTGGAGCAGTAATTTCAGTCCCAACATACGGACGCAATCCACTTGCAGATTTAATAGATGTGATATACATAGAATATCCCACATCAGCTGAATGTAGATTCAAATCGCCAAGCATTGAATAAGAATAGCCCAAATGTCCCTCGCTAAAAAGATACCAGCGTTGCACATTCCCAGCCTTATTTGAGCCATTAAGAATTGACCCACTTGCAAAATTCCCCAACAACTGCTTTTTAATGTCATTGTTATTTTTGCTTGGAGCAGCAAATACCACACCACCAGCCAAAGCAAGTAATAAGAAAATCTTCTTTACACGAACCATTTTTAACTCCTTATGTTTGATTCTAAAATGCGTATGATAGCATAATAAGCTGATATCGGCTTAAAAATACAAAACTTTAAGCCCTGATATTAAGGTGTGATAATAGCAGCTTTAGAAAGATTTGTAGCGTGCAAAATCGTGCTATTATGAAGTCTTGCATAATACTTCATAAGATTTTTTTGCAAAATCGGCTCAATGCTTGGCACAAACCACGCATTATTGCTTGTTACAATCACAAGTTGAGGATTATCCGCATAAAAATCACTATTTGTCCCTTCATAACAGATGGCATTTTTAAACCTAACACCCTTAATGTCAAAATACCCAAACTCACGCCCCGGACTAAATCCCCCAATACCTTCAAAAAATACATTCACAATAGGCAACAAAGATTGAGGCAAACGCTCCCCAAAAGGCACAAGCAATACTTTATCAAGGAATGTCATCTCGCCATTTTCAAATTTATAAGTGCTATTAAAATACAGCACTTCGCCATTTTCATTTTGCTCCACACGCAACGCCCCAACAACAATTACAATATCCTTACTCATCTGTATGAGCTTGTCAAAATGAGAAAAATACTTAGAATCTAAGGGCACATAAAATGCACTCTCTGGCAAGATAATTGCTTCATAACCTTCATTTTTTGCCCTCTCTATTTGATCTATGTAGGTTTGAAAAATACTCCCCATTTGCTCCATACGCCAAGTAATATCCTGACTAACTTCACTTTGCATAAGCTTAATTTTTAGTGAAATCTGCGGTGGATTTTCACTAAAAGTTTTAGAATCTAATGCAAAAATAAGGCATACAATCCCCACTATCTTCCACCATCGCTCATACTTGATAGTAACCCACAACCCAAGCACGATTAAACCCAAACTTAGCTTATCTACCCCAAAATAGCTAAAAGCAAAGACGCTCTCAAGCATAATCCAATCAAACCCAAGAGGCGTAAAATAGCTTAAAAGCATTATAAAGCCAAACCGCCAAAGCAAACATTCACACCACAAGCTAATATAAAATACACAAGCAATAAGCAAAGCTTCAGCCACAATCACAAGTGGGATAAGCACACTCATATCAAAATATCGTAAGCCTAACCCTATCCAATAAAACCACAACACCCCAATGAAAAATCCCACGCTAAAGCGGCGATTTTTAGGCGTGAAAAGCACACTTGCAATACTCAGCACCCCCAAAATAGAAACAAGAATCTTAGGCGCTTCCACATCACAAAGCTCACAAATCCACTGAATATAAAATGGAGATACACATACACTTGCAAATATAAAAGAGATACACAGCCACACAAACACTCTTTTGTAGCTTTGTTTATCACGCCAAGCAAATGGGGTGTAGGGCATATCAAGCACAGCCTTTATATGCCCTAAAAAATTTGAGTTTTGAAGATTTAAAAAAGAAGGCATTAGAAACGATAAGTTTAAGATTATTTAAAAGTCGTCCCACCATCAATCACAATGGTTTGCCCAGTGAGCCAAGCACTCTGTGTTTCATCGCATAAGAAAAATGTCGCACCAGCCAAATCTTCAGGTGTCCCCATACGATTAAGCGGAGATTGCTCCTCAACCTTGGCTTTAACTTCGGCATAATCGGGGAAAGCCTTAAGTGCATCTGTATCAATAGGACCGCCGCTTACAGCATTTACGCGTATGCCCCACTCGCCTAGTTCTGCGGCTGCATATTTTACCATCGTCTCTACTGCATTTTTAGAATTCCCGTGTCCAGCATAATTTGGCATATACACAAGATTCCCCGTTGAGCTAAGAGAAACAATCGCCCCTCCGCCCACCTCTTTCATTCTCTTAGCTGCTTCTTGTGCGCCAACGACAAATGCCAAAACCGTTGCAGTATAAATATTATTTAGCCCTCGTGGTTTTAAACGCATAAATGGTGCAAATCCACCCGCCACACTTTTACCATAAATAATTGCATTTGACACAAAAAAGTCAATGCGTGAGAAATCCTCATCAATCTTTTTAAATAGCTCAACATACTGCTCTGGCTCAAGCACATTCAAAGGATAGAATCTCGCCTTAATGCCAAACTTAGATTCAACATCTTGAGCGATTTTTGCCGCCTCTTCCTCATTTTTATTATAAGTAAAAGCAATATTGACACCATTTTGTGCAAATTTATACAAAATCGCTTTACCAATCCCACGCGTAGCACCGCTAATCACAAGCGTTTTGCCCTTCATAAAACTTGTAGTGCAATTTTGATTATTCATTGTTTCACCTCGTATTTTTCTAAAATTTTGCGTATTTTATCCATATTTTCCTTAGAAGGTGCTACTAATGGCAGACGATATTCCAAATTTTTTAATAATCCTGCCAAAAACATCGCCGCTTTTATGGGTATGGGGTTACTTTCACAAAATAAAACTTTATTTATTTCATAAAGCTTTGTATTTATCTCATAGCTTTTTTTCATATCCCCTTGCAACGCGTAATGCGTCAAATCAGCAATATCTTGGGGCAAAAGATTGCCCGTAACAGAAATGACACCCTTGCCATTATTTGCAAGGATAGGGTAATTAATCGCATCTTCTCCACTCAAGAGTCCAAGCTCTGGCACCTCCGCACCAAAAGCTACTACACGATCCATAAGCCCTGCTGCTTCTTTAATTGCATAAATATTGTCGCATTCCTTATGTAACCTTTTTGCCGTTTCTATCTCAAGATTCACACCTGTGCGAGAAGGCACATTATATAGCATTACAGGAATCTCCACCGCATTTGCCACAGCCTTGTAATGCTCAAACAAGCCCTCTTGTGTTGGTTTATTGTAATAAGGTGTAACACAAAGCAGTGCATCTGCTCCACATCTTTGTGCAAAAATAGCAAGCTCTTTTGCCTCGCTTGTAGCATTACTCCCTGCCCCAGCAAGCACCTTCACCCTACTCCCTTTGCAAACTTCCACCGCAGCTTCAATACATTCCATATGCTCCTTATGAGAGAGCGTAGCAGATTCTCCTGTTGTCCCAACCGGCACACACGCGTCCATTCCATAAGCGATTTGCCGCCTAATCAAAGATTCATAAGTTTCAAAATCCACCTTCCCTTGCTTAAATGGCGTGATTAACGCACTCATTGCTCCTTGCACCATTGCCTACTCCTTTGTTCCTGCTTGTCTATTATCTTTTAAGATGACAACACTTAATGAATCTCGCACAAAATATATATTTGCCACTTCTTTAATCTTCTCAACGCTCAACGCATTAAGCTCTTTTTCATAATTTAAAAGCGGGTTAATATCTCCACGCACAAGATAACTTCCAAATAGCCCAGCCACATCTCCTGCACTCTCCAAGCTATATATAAAACTCGCACGGGTATTGATTTTAACCTTTTCTAGCTCCTCTTGAGAAATCTCGCCCTTTTTAAGTCTATCTAATATTGTATAAATCTCTTTTTCCACAGATTCTGCACTCACACCCTGCCTTGCTGTGGCAACGATTAAAAACACTCCCTCATCTTTTAAATCCATATTATACGCATACGCACTCGTAGCGATTTGCTGCTTGTCTATAAGCTCGGTTTGAAAAATACTTGACTTTCCACTGCTCAAAATCTCTCCAATAGCACTTAATGCCACTTGATCTTTACTCAAATAGTTTGGAATCTTATAGCCCATTGTGAGATACTCAACTTGTGAATCTTTTTTGACAATCACGCGTCGCTCCCCATCTTGCTTTGGCTCTTTTGCTGCAACTTGTGGAATAGAATCTGTCCTATTTTTCAAGCTTCCAAAATGCTTTTTAGCACTCTCAAATACTACACTTGGCTCAATATCCCCACTCACAAGCACAATGGCATTTTGTGGCTGATAGTAAGTCTCATAAAATGCTCTAATATCCTCAATGTTCCAAGCCTGAATATCCTCCATAAATCCAATAGGCGTCCAATGATAAGGGTGATACACATAGGCTGTGTTAAAAAAGCGAAAATACAAATAGCCCATAGGCGAATTATCCGTCCGCCAAAGTCGCTCTTCAGCCACAACATTCCTTTCAGGCTGAAACTCGCTATCTTCCAACGCAAGATTGCTCATAAGCTCGGCGAATAATTCCAAAGACTTATCTAGATTCCCAACACTTGATTTGATAAAATACCGCGTATAATCAAAGCTTGTAGAAGCATTATTTACACCACCAAAACCTTTGACTATCTCATCAAACTCCCCAGCCCTAAGATTCTTGGTAGATTTAAAGCTTAGATGCTCAAGCATATGTGCCATACCACTTTTTCCCATACTCTCATCGCGACTGCCAACTTTGTAAAACACATTTGTCTCAATCACACCACTTTGATTGTGTAATGGGACAACTACAATTTCTAGCCCATTTTCAAGCGTTTTTGTATAATGCTTAGGTAGAACACTTGATGTCAAAAATGCCGAATTTATGCTCGTTACAACACTCATCAAAACTCCTAAAATTAAAATCTTCACTTTCTATTCTCACTCTTTGGGTAAATCTGCTGTGGAATCTTGCTGTGCTTGTGATGGTTGAACTTGCGATGTGGGCAAATCTTTATCCGCTAGATTTTGTGTGGAATCTAGGTTAGATTCTATTATTTTTGTGCGAGAAGCTTTGCTTTTTGTCGCATTTGTAGAATCCGCCTTTTTTCCCCTTGTTTTTTTAGTCTTAGATTCTGCTTTTTGGGAGCTTTGTGCTTTTTGGGTAGATTCTGTGTCCTTGCTAGAATCTAGCTTTTTCTTTCTTGTTTGTGTCGGCTTTTTTGTCGCAATGACAATTTTAGAATCCTGCTTATCCTGCGTTTTATCTGCATTTGGCTTTTTGCGTGTCTTTGGTTTGGTTTTAATATCCTGTCCCAACGCCTCGTGCAAATGCGTGAAGCCATCTGCCTGAATACATTGCAATAAGCCTTCATTAATATTTTTACACAAACTTGGTCCTTGAAAAACAAGTCCGCTATACACCTGCACCAAACTCGCCCCTAGCTTGATACGCTCATAGGCTTCCTGCGGACTATCAATCCCGCCAACAGAAATTAAAACAATCTTACCAAAAAAGCTTTCACTTAGGATTCTTAGAATCTCCTTTGATTTTTGCTTTAACGCCGCTCCGCTAATGCCACCGCTTTCCTTTGGATTTTGCACGAGCGTATAATCAATAGTCGTATTTGTCGCAATAATCCCACTTGCACCGCTTTTTACACTCATCTCAACAACTTTTAACATCTCATCTTTATCCATATCTGGCGAGATTTTCAAAAAGAGTGGTTTTTGCGTATGGGTGCGTGCCATAGCAAAAAGCTCTTGCACAAATGAAACATTTTGTAAATCACGCAAGTTTGGTGTATTTGGCGATGAAAGATTAAAAGTGAAATAGTCCCCAACCTCTAAGCAGTCAAGCAGGACATTTTCATAATTTTTTAGCGAATCGCTTTGGGCGATGATTTTATTTTTACCAATATTGATACCAAGCGGAATGGCGTATGGATAAAACTCTTTGAGCCTTTTTGAGATGGCAAGTGAGCCTTGATTATTAAAGCCCATAGCATTTTGAAGACTTTGCTCCTGTGTATGGCGGAAAAGACGCGGCTTTGGATTGCCCTCTTGTGGTGCTTGAGTAATTGTGCCAATCTCCAAAAACCCAAAGCCAAGAGCTGAAAGCCCCTTTATCATCGTAGCATTCTTATCAAATCCAGCCGCTAAGCCCACAGGATTATAGAATCTCATACCTGCAACCTCAACGCTTAATGCCTTATCCACCACACAATTTTTCCCAGCAATGTAATCTTGCACCAACGGCAAAGGCACAACACGCTTAATAAAAGATTCAGCCAAGCTATGAGCCTTTTCGGCATCAAGTTTAAAAAGATAAGGAGAAAGCATTTGATACAGCGACATAAGACACCCCACGAAATTTAAGTTAGAAAGTCAAGTTGTGTATTGTAGCAAAAAAAATAAATCCTTAAACAAATCCTAATGTAACTTGAAAATTTAGGCGTAATCCTACATTACAATCAACAAAAAACACTACTTAATCTCTCCAGCTTCCCTTGTGGGAGAAAAAATGCTCATTATCTGTTTTTTACTCAAATGTAAATCAAAGTATGTGCGATAAAACATTTCAGTAGAGTGTAAAAGCGTGTCAAACTCCATCTCATTTGGATAATTACACATATAGAGCCATTGAAGCAAAATAGGCAAATCTACGCTTGGAGCAAATGGGCGATATGAGCCTAATGGAAATTTATACACTCTTTTATTTTGGATTGCCTTGATGGGCTTCCATAATGAACTTTTGAGTATATCTTGGGGCATAAGCGTATTAAAATTATTAATATAGATAATATCCGGATTGAGCTTATATATATCTTCAAGCGTTATTTTTACAATATTTTGACTAGAAATAACATTTTGTCCGCCACTTGTTTGCAATAAATAATCCGCAAAAATGCCACCTGCCCAAATAGCCTTATCACTCTCAAAATAATGTATCACCAATGCCTTTGGCTTATCATTATTTGGCTTTGCCCTTACTTTTTTCATCATCTCATCTTGAATATTTTGAGTAAAATCTAAAAATCTTTTTGCCTTTGTCTCAACATCTAAAATAGGGGCTAACACTGTAATCCAACCTTTGATTGTTTCAAATGAGTTATACCCCCATTTATTGACACTGAGTTCTATTGTTGGAATCTTGCTTTGTTTCATTGCCTGACATAGCTTGATATTTGCACTATGACACACAAACAAATCTGGCTTAAGCGAAAGAAGATCTTCTATATTTTCATTCTCTCCACTTGGAATACGACTAATCTCGGGAAACATATCAAGTAAAAAGGAATTTTTTAACGCATTTTTACTTGATTTTGGCATATACACTATGCTTTTTGCACTCTTTTCAAGCATAATAATAACAGATGGCAATGGCCACATACCGCCCCCAATCACAATGCGAGTAGGCTTTTTTGGAATCTCAACACTATATCCCTTATCATCTTTATACATATAGGGAAAAGCACCAAACACATTGGCACTAAGCAGCACATATAGCATTATGAAACGCATTATCACACCCCCTTCGCACATACAATATCATTCTCTAAAATATCACTCTCAACCCACTGCATAAATGTGTCAAAAAAATATTCTGTCGTAGGCATAAATCCCTGCCCCAAATGAAACTCCGGATCAAGAGAGGTAACATATAAGTTTCCTTTAAAAGTTGTGTCTTTGTAAATAATACTTTCATCTAATTCATTCACCAATATATTTTGGGCATTTTTTGGCGGATAAAATGCTCCGTGGTAATGCCACTTTGCATCTTTAACCGCCATTTTGCTAAATAAACCATCTTTTGTGGAATCTTCTGTCTTATTCCCATCTGAATCTAAGGCATATAAAGGCATATCCGCATTAGGGATAAGCCACCACCAAAAATTAACAGGATAATCTCTCCATATAATATTTGGCAAATAATCTTGCGTAATCTCCCCAAAAGAAACAATATGCCTCCCAGATTCCAAATAGGAAATGAATTTTTGTTTATGCTTAACCAAGCTATAAGGATCCATTCTTGAACTTAAAACAATATAATCAAATGCTTCAAGATTCAAAGATTGTAAATCTAAAAAATGGCAGCGTTGAGAGAAGAAATGCGCATATTTTTCATTTTTATTTGTAAAAAAATACCTATGAAATGAGCTACCACCTGTGATAATGGCATTTGTAAGCTTATGTGAAGAAAGGCTTTGTAAATGTTTATTAGGCACAAAATCTAAATAATTAAGCCTTGTATCACAAGAATTTTGTGAAGTCTTATATTTTTGTTCTACCATATTATCAACTTTATCAATCTTGAGTGCTGCCCTATCTTGTTGAATCCGCTCTAGCTCATAGCCAAGCCATCGTAAAAGATTAAGCCCCATTCTTCTTGCTGTCGTATTATCCATAAGCCCAAAGCTCAATAAATCCGCATTTGCTGTTGAGAGAATAACACCTTGTGTAGATTCTCTATCAATATAACCAACACATTCCCCCTGACAATCAGTCAAGAGATACTCTACCTTGTGCGGAAAAGCACTCATATCAAAAAACCCACGATTAAAAAATCCTTTGACACCACGCCTATGATTTATATCATACTCCCTCACTCCATCAAAAATAATTGCCGCAGATTCACTCTTAGCAAACTTTACAACCCTATCTCTAATTGGAACTTGGCTCTGTATATAGCCCTTACTATAAGGTAAAATCTGCATAAAATCACTCATAAAAGATAGCACTATTCCCCCGGATTCAAGAAAACTAAGAATCTTATCTTTAAAGCGTGAAAGATAATACTCATCAATCCCCATAGGCAAAACAACCGCACAAAATCCGCTCAAATCAAGCGAGTGAAATTCATTATACAAATCTACATACTGCAAAATATCCTTGTATAAAAAATGTGTTGAAACACTCTGCTCTTTTAGACTTCCTGATTCAAGATAGGCAATCTTACCAAAAGATTCAATCTCTTTATAATGATAAAGATTCTCTAAGTTATTTTTTGAACCACTATAACAACATTTACCAGACATCTTTTTATCCTTTCATTGAAGTAAATTTATAAACTTTGTGAATTATATTGCATTTTGTTTTTTATTTCAATATAATAACCGCTCTTATTTTTAATTTAATGAAAAAGGATTCAAAATGAAACACTCTACCAAAAAAAGTGTGTCTCTTTTTCTCTGCTGTTTTATGCTCCCTTTTTATATGCAAGCTGATGAGCAAGAAGAAAAACCAAGCAGTGCAGAAAGGAATGTCAAGCTTGAAAAATCTGTTGTCAAAGCACAAGTGATTATGTCGGAATTACCCATAGAGCTACAATCTAAGCAAATTAGTGTTGTTGAAAAAAAGGACTTACTCCAAAAAAGTAATGGCAATATACAATCTGTCCTAGAATCTGTGCCCGGTATCTTATATTCCCGCTCTGGTGGCATTAATGGACAAATTACATTTCGTGGGCAAAACTCCAATAGCTCTCGCTCCATCGTAATGATAGATGGCGTGAGATACTCTGGTCGCAATACCCTAGAACTCAACACCCTTGATCCCTACGCCTTTGAAAGTATAGAAATTATACGCGGTCCGGCAAGCTCACTATGGGGAAGTGATGCTATGAATGGAGTTGTAAATTTTAGATCTCGCACTTCATCATACAATACACAAAGCGATACTTTTGCTGCCACAGCTAGAATTCGTGCCTTAGAATATGGAAGTGTGAATAATCTTTTTGGCGGAAGGGCAGAAGTGCTTGGTGGTGGCGGAGGCTGGGATATGCTTATTGGAGTAAGCTCAAAAACAGCACAAGACTACACTACACCCATTAAAGAAAATGGCTCATACAAGGCAAAAAATTCATCATTTAATTATTTAGGCGTGGATTTTAACATTGGCTATACCAAAGATTCTACACGCTACTATACTCAAGGTCGTTATACAAGAGTAGAATCTCATCGTGCTGGAGGTTTAGGTGCAGCACCGGGATCAAGCTATAGAATCTTAATGAGTGAAGATCCAATCAGCGAATATTATTTAAGAGTAGGAATGAAAAAATCTCAACTCTCTTTTGCAGAATCTATGGAAAGCTATCTCTATTATAGACATTGGGATACAGATATTTGGAATAATCGCACCGCATTTACAACCAGAGCAAATATTCATCAACAAGTTTATAACAACAACTACTTTGGCGGACGCTTAGTGTTTAATAGTAGAATTAACAAGCATTATCTTACTTATGGAGCTGAATTTGAAAGCTCTTACTCTCCAACACAAGTAAGACAAAATAATCTTATAGCCAATGTGAGTAACACGACAAATCGTCCCTCAAGCAATACTGATATTGCTTTATTTATCAAAGATGATTTTAGTGCTACTCCATCTTGGTATCTTTCAGCATCTCTTAGAGGAGATTATATTCTCACAACCATTTCAAAAACAAAATCAAGTATGGAACAATCCGGAAGTGGTCAAGCCAATACTGAAAACTCTCGCCTCCTTGATGAAAATAGCGTAATCCACAGCGGTGCTATCACAGGCTCTCTTGGTTCAGTGTATTTTCTTAATGACTATATAAGTAATGTGATTAATGTCAGTCACAACTTCAAGAATCCAAGTGCTGGTGAGCGTATGCAAGCCACACCAAGTGGCAGTTCAACACTCACTATCGCAAATCCTCTTATCAAGCCAGAATATTCACAAAGTGCTGAATTTGGCTTTAGATTCCAAAGTGATAATCACTACGCTTCATTAATTGGCTTTTTTACACATTATACTGATATGCTTGCTCTTAGCTCATATCAAAATGCAACAGTTGCCACCAACAACCTTTATAGATATGAGAATATAGGAAAAGCTATGATTACAGGTGTAGAAATTGAGGGGAAACATAGCTTCTTTGATGATACACTTATACTTTCCTATGTAGGCTCTTATAATTATGGTGAGAATCTCACAGACAATAAGCCTATTGCTTATCTTGCACCACTTTATGGTCAGGTATCCTTATCACTGCAATTTAACAAATGGTATGTCAATCTCACACAAAGAGGATATGGAGCAAAAACTCGCATAGATCAAAAGGAAGAGAGAGCAACACAAGCCTATACAATGACAGATTTATACTTGGGATTAAAACTTGGTGGCTTTTCTACAAAACTACAAGATATGGAGCTTTTAATTGGAGCAAATAATCTCTTTAATCAAGTTGGCAGAAACCCTGTAACCGTCCAAAGCATAAATCACCCAATAGCACTGACAAATCCCCTTGTAGAGCCGGGTAGAAATGTTTTTGTTAAATATATCTGGAATTATTAATGCAGATTCTAAAAGCAATGTTTGCCTATATCTTAGGCTCTTTCATCATAGTGATTTTTGCTCTTATTTGTCTAAGCAGTGGCAGATATGCTCTGCCCATTGAAGATATTATCCAAGTGCTATGTGGCAATGGAGATGAGACACAAAATAATGTTATTTTTTATTTTCGTCTTCCTCGTATTCTTGTAGCCATTATTGTCGGTGCTGGATTAAGTGTAGCTGGTGGGGCGTTTCAAAGTCTATTTCGCAATCCCTTAGCAACACCTGATATTTTAGGCGTTACAAGTGGAGCAAGTTTTGGTGCGGTGCTAGGGCTACTTTTGGGATTGAGTATGGATTATATCAGCATTGCTGGATTCATCTTTGGTATTCTTTCACTTGCTTTAGTTGTGTGTATTGGCTATAACAAAAATGCACCATCTCAAACCACCACAATGATTTTAAGCGGCATTATCGTAGGGGCTTTGTTTCAAAGTCTTATAGGCATAGTCAAATACATTGCCGATCCACAAGACACACTCCCAACCATCACCTATTGGCTCTTAGGCTCTTTAGATGTGGCATTGGAAAGTTATGTCATACTCAATCTTATTGGCATTATCTTTGGCATAGTCATTATTTTTATCTTGCGTTGGAAGCTCAATCTCCTTATGCTAGAAGATGATGAAGCCAAAAGCCTAGGGGTTAATCTCACACTTTTGCGAGCTTATATCATCATTTCAAGCACAATGATTGTTGCTTGCTCAATAAGTATGTGTGGCGTTATTGGCTGGGTGGGGCTGCTTGTGCCTCATATTGCTAGGCTACTCATTGGCAATGAAAATTCAAAGCTAATCCCGCTTAGTATGTTTATTGGTGCGTTATTCCTTATGCTTATTGATACCCTATCACGCACACTTTCAAGCGAACAAATCCCTATATCAATTCTCACTTCACTTGTTGGAGCGCCATTTTTTATTTATATTTTACGCAAAAATCAAAGGGGATAAAATGTTTGCCATAAACAATGCAAGTTTCAAAAGAAAAAATACGCAGATTCTCAATAATATCCATCTTGCTCTACAAGAAGGTGAGGTGTTAGGTATTTTAGGTTGTAATGGAGCGGGTAAAACAACTCTGCTTAAATGTATGGTTGGACTGCTTGAATGGAATCTTGGGGAGAGTGTCTTGCTTGGAAAATCACTTAAAGCTTACAATCAGCAAGAGTTATGGAAAATTATCTCGTATGTCCCACAAGCAAAGACGCAAATCTTTAATATCAAGGTGCTTGATATGGTCGCACTCGGGTGCAATCCATCTGTGCGATTTAAGCCAAATATGACACATTTTAAACAAGCACACGATATTTTAGACAAGCTTCATCTTACACATTTAACGCATAAGCTTTGCCTTAACTTAAGCGGCGGAGAATTGCAAATGGTGCTATTTGCACGGGCTTTAGTTAAAAATCCAAAGATTCTTATCCTTGATGAGCCAGAATCAAACCTTGACTTTCATAATCAAAAAACCATTTTAGATATGCTAAAACGCCTTAGCAACAACGGCTGCACCATTATTCTTAACACACATTTTCCTTCACACGCTAGGTTTCTTTCACATAAAGTCGTGTTGCTTCATAAAATCACTGATTGCTTAGATTCACCACAAGACACAAATGCTATTTTTGGAAACGCCAAACATCTACTGACTTCAAAGTATTTAAGCCAACTCTACAATGTGCCATTACATACAGAATCTATGCCTATGGAAAATGAATATATTTTTAGGGTTTGATTTTATTCGTCAAGAAATTCTATTTATTGATAAAAGAAATGGTGGAGTGTAGGGGGGTCGAACCCCTGACCTCAACGCTGCCAGCGTTGCGCTCTCCCAACTGAGCTAACACCCCAAAAACTACAAAAGCCTTAAAAATTCACAAGCACAAATGAAAGCAAAATCCCTTCAAAAAGCTCAAATAAACAGAATCTTGCAACAAAAAGGCTAGGATTGTGCCAAATTGTTGCTTAAATCCCTCTTATTCAGCTCGTAGTAATGCTTGAGATACACTTCGTGCATACTCTCTTCAAGCTTTTTATACCAATTTTCATCTTCAAAATCCGGTGTAAAAGCCTCCATAAGCACCACTCTAGCCTTATCTGTCCCAATGGATAAAGGCGAAGTGTTATAAAGCTTACGCGTGTTAATCAACACTACAGGCTGGATTCTAAGCTTGAGCTTAGAGGCTAGAATCTTAGCTCCGGGCTTAAAAGGCAAAAACTTCTCACCACCCTTGCTCCTTGTGCCTTCAGGAAAAATAACAATTGGACGATTTTGAGCTAATGCCTTCTTAGCTTCTTTAAGCAAAAACACAATCCCACTCTTATCTTCCCTATCAATCAAAATCATATCAGGGGCTTTAAGCGCGTGTCCATAGAGTGGAATCTCACCAAGCTGCTTTTTTGCCACCCAACACAAATTGGCTGGGTGAAAACCTTCAAAATAAATAATGTCAGTAACGCTTTGATGATTCATCACTAAAAGCTGTGCATCTTTGTCATATTTACCTACACGCTCCACAGACAAACCATTCAAGCCAAAAAACCAACGGCACTGCCGCCTAGCCCATCTACCATTTTGAGAAGAGCGTGTCAAATAAATCTGCACGATAATGATGGGCAAATATAATGCAATAGAAATCGTAGCAAAAATTGCTCTAGTTTTTGCCCACATATTCTTTCCTTATCCAGCCAACTTTAGAATCTATAATGATTTTATAATACTCCTCATACTCGCCTATAATATCCACCTTTGTAGGCGTTTTAACCACTTCCATAATTGTAGAATTGTGTGATGGAATGATGCTGATATTAGCTCCAGCTTGTGCTATGCCCGAAGTTGCACTAAAAAAGATATTGTAAGCCAAAAGTAACACAAGCACCACAAGCACGGCAAGACTTACTTTGCGTATTTTTTTAAACACAATCCATACAAGCACCATAAAAATAATAAGCCCACCAATCAAAAGATTCTTAAATATCAAAAATGTATTACGAGGCTTAATATCTCCGCTCTCATCAATGCTACTACGCGAGATATTAATAGGTAAAGTAATATTGACAAACTGCTTGTTGCTTAAGCTAAAATAATCAAAGGATAAAGAACGCAAAGTCTTATCAAGCACAACATAGTAGATTCCATAAGTTACACCATCAACAACCTTACTATCCTCTAAGCCCTGTTTTGCATACTGCCCGATCTTCATACCCACCAGAGTGCCGCCTCTGCTTTCAATTTGAAAAATCACAACATTATTTTGCTCATCATATTCTTTCACGCTATAATCCACAACTTCCATTGAATCTGCAATGACATTAGCATAATTTGGATTATTTCCTAGATCTATAGCCTGAAACTTCGCTCCACTAGCAACCACTTCCTCCTCATAGCTCCCATCAGCAGATGCCACTTTCACACGCAATGGTGGCAGTGTAACATTTTTACCCTTGATTTTATAAATGTAAGTATTTTGCAAGATTCCTTGCTTATCCTGCTGCCAACTTGCAGATTTATTTTTTAACTCAACATTATTCTTTTGACTTAGCTCCAAAAACTCAACATTCACAAGCTTAGCTTCAGACAATAAAGTAAGACTATACTTTACAGCAATATCTTGCCCTACATACAAACTTGAATCTGCACTAGGAAACTCCACATTAAGATAGGCAATTTTTGATGGTGTGTCAGCTTGAGCTAGATTCACCCCGAAAATAAACAACAACACCCACAAAAAAGTTTGAAGTCGCTTCATTCCCCTCTCCTTAAACTTTTTGCAAAAGATTATCAAGCATCGCCACCCCATCACAACCACCAAGCACCATTTCAATAGCTCTCTCCGGATGAGGCATAAGCCCAAAGACATTTTTAGTTTCATTGCACACCCCAGCAATTGAGCCAACTGAACCATTGGGATTATCTACATACTCAAGCAGAATCTGCTCATTTGCCCTCAACGCCTCCAAGCTACTTTCATCAATAAAATAATTGCCATCTGCGTGTGCGATTGGCAGAGCTATCTCTTGATTTTTAGCATAGGAGCGTAAAAAGACATTGTTTTTATTCACAACACGCAATCTCTGCACTTTTGAAATAAAATGCAGATTCTCATTCCGTTTTAATGCTCCGGGTAGTAACCCAGCCTCACAGAGAATCTGAAAGCCATTGCAGATTCCAAGCACTCTACCACCTTTTAGAGCAAACTCCTTAATCGCTTTCATAATCGGCGAAAACTGCGCAATTGCCCCACAACGCAAATAATCCCCATAGCTAAAGCCACCGGGCACAACCACAAGCTGCACATCTTTGGGAATCTCGCTCTCCTTATGCCATAAAATACACACCTCTGCCCCAAGAGACTTGAAGGCATATTGCGTATCAAACTCGCAATTTGTCCCCGGAAACAAGATTACAGCCACTTTCATTGAACAATCTCAATACTATAATCTTCAATCACAACATTTGCCAACAACTCTTCACACATATCCTTTGCAATCTCATAGGCTTTATCCGCATTATCTTCTTGCAAATCTAGCAGAATCTCTTTTGAAAGCTTAACACTCCTTAAAGATTCAAATCCGTGCGCATTTAAAGCGTGAAAGATCGCCTTTGCTTGTGGGTCAAGCACACCATTTTTAAGTGAAACAAGAACTCTAACCTGCATATATTCTCTCCATCTATTAAGATTCTAAAATGCGTTTTAGCACTTCTTCATAGGCAACTTTAACACTTCCCAAATCCTGTCTAAATCTATCTTTATCTAGCTTTTGATTTGTCTGCTTATCCCAAAAGCGACAGCTATCTGGGCTAATCTCATCAGCCAAAATAATTTGAGAATCTTTATCCCGCCCAAATTCAAGCTTAAAATCAACAAGCTTTAATCCCCTTTTATCAAAAAAATCCTTTAAAATATCATTAATTTTTCTCGCTTGAGTTTTTAGCACTTCTAGCTCACTTTGCTCCTCAACCAAGCCTAGAATCTTGCAATGCTCATCATTAATGATAGGATCACCCAACGCATCATCTTTGTAATAAAACTCTACCAAAGCAAAGGGTAAAACACTCCCTTCACTGATACCCAAACGCTTTGTGAGTGAGCCTGTGGCAATATTTCTTACAACCACTTCAATGGGAATAATACTCACTTTTTTACATAACATATCAATATCATTTAAGCGTTTGATATAATGGCTCGTTACGCCATTTTCTGCTAAAAGCTCAAAAAGTAAAGAGCTGATTTGACAATTTAATGCCCCCTTGCCAGATTCAACACCTTTTTTTTCAGCATTAAATGCTGTCAAATCGTCCTTAAACTCCGCAATCACTACATATTCTTCGCTTGTGGCAAAAAGTTTCTTACCCTTTCCTTCATACAACATTGCTTCTTTTTGCATAGTTCTCCTTTGTTTGACTTGATTTTTATTTTGCTTTATTCGTGCCAAAAGTGCCTATAACACCCCACGCCTTCAACACATCAATCGCACTTTTAAGCTGAATATCTTGGTAAATCATACCTTGGGTGATGAATTTTTTATCATCTTTTTGGGCTTCAGGCTTGTTTGCTTGCTGATTTATTTTATCTACATTTGCTTTATCAAGTTCCCCTTGCAAATGTCGCTTCAAATCAGATTCTTTAATACTGAAGCTATTTTCATTCTCTGGTGCTGCACCCGGATATACCACAATATCAGGAGTAACGCCCACTGCTTGAATCGTCCTGCCGCTAGGGAGATAATATTTTGCTGTTGTGAGTTTTAATCCTTCATCTTGGTCAAGCTGCATCACCGTTTGCACACTACCCTTTCCAAATGTCTGCTCCCCTATAAGCACCGCTCTTTTATGGTCTTGCAATGCCCCGGCGACAATCTCACTTGCACTCGCACTTCCACCATTAATAAGCACAACCACAGGCACATCTCCATACGATGCACCTTTTGCTTTATATTCAATATTTTCTTGCTTAGTGCGTCCTTTTTGCGAGACAATCACACCACTTTTAATAAATAAACGGCTTAAATCCACCGCTTGATCAAGCACTCCACCGGGATTATTACGCAAATCAAGCACAATTCCATCAATCTTACCAAGCTGCTTTAAGCCACTTGCCACATTACGCGTTACATTTTTATCAAATGAAGCCACACGCACATACGCAAAATTACTATCCTCAATCTTACGCACTTTTACAGAATCTATTTTAATAATATCACGCACGATATTAAACACTAGCGGTTTAGATTCTCCCTTACGCACGATGGTAAGCTCTACTTTTGTCTTTGGCGCACCACGCATAAGATTCACTGCATCATCAATATTCATATCAATAGTGCTTTGATCATTAACCTTTATAATCACATCGCCACTTTTTAGCCCAGCTTTATCACCGGGAGTGTCATCAACAGGTGCGATAATAGTCAATGCACCATCTTTTAACCCAACGGTGATACCAATCCCGCCAAACTCGCCATCAGTATTAGCGCGCAAATCATCAAATTTCTTTTTGTTAAGATAATTTGAATGTGCATCAAGATTGCTCAAAAGACCATCAATAGCCTTATCCACAATCTCATCAAAACTTAGCTCATCAACATAATATTCCTCAACGATCCCCATAACACGGCGAAGCTTTTTAAAAGATTCTACCTTATTAACTTCCTGCACCTTTGGCTTTGACTTTTTTGCTTCATCGGCTGATAGCCCCACAAACAAAGCTGAACTTATCAACAAAGAAGCAATAATACCTGCCAAAACAACACGCGATTTATTCATCATAACAGCGACCTTGTATTTATTATTGTATTGATTTTTGGGATTCTACAAAAAGCGGTATTCTACCCAAAAAAACATATAATTTCCTAACAGATTCTACTTTAAGCAAAATCCTCTCCAAAATGCCCCATTCTAGCCACACTCATTGTAATTCTCACCCGACCTAATAAAAGCTTGTGCGTCCTTTCATATCAGTAAAAAACCGCTCTCTCTTACCCCCTAGCCTTTTACACGCACCACGCACAAAATCCTCATTTATAATCTCTTTCTCCTGCACATCACATAAAAAATCCTGAATCACATTGCGATTAATAAATACCGGTAAATACCCAACCCCCGCTCTACTCATAATCCCCAAAAACACGCCATTTTTGTCATAAAATGCCCTGCCATAGGTAAATTCCTCATAAGAATCCCGCTCCACTTCAAAGCCATATACTTGCTCTCTTCTTTTCTCAAAATCATAATATGTGGCAAATTTATTAAGTTTAAGACTTTGCTCAATAAATACAAAATCATTGCTCAAATAAGGATAATACGCCTCTGTATGTGGCTTAATCCAAACACTTGAGGCAAAAATATCAACGCCAAAATGCTTGTAGATTCTATCTTGATAATAGCTTTTTGCAGGACGCATTTGACAATAGCTATCTACAAACTTCGCCACTTTTAAAAGTGCAAGTCCCGAATCAAGATCTATTGCCTTAATGCTAAGCTGTGCCACACACATCATATTTTCATTAAAATCATCTTGCATTTTGACATAAATTTTTGCCGGTGTAATCCTGCCATTATAGATAACTTCCGAAGAAGTAATATACAAGCCATTCTTCAGCAATGTCCCCAAGCCCTTTTTAAAAGAGCCATCATTAAAAGAAGATTCAATAATTGCCGTGCTGTAAATCCAATCCGGTAACTTTGGGAGCTTCATATCTCTTGGTGAAATGCCCTGCGAGTTTTGTTGTGCGTGTTTGTGCGTGATGGAATCCGCCCCATTTTTGTTGAGATTTTGTGTATTATCCTCTTGTGGAGCAAAAAGCTTTTGTGGGCTTTCATACCCCTCCATCACCTCTTGCAAAGAATCTTCAGAGCCATAGAGCAAGGCAGGATTTGACACACACAGCATAGCAACAAATACAGCAAAGAGAACACCTCGCTCAAACACCACTTGCCAACCTTTCATTGAAATATTATTAAACTAATATCGGTAAAATCGCCACACTTTTTTACATAGTATCCATAATAGAATCTATGTGAGAATTTAAGACTAAGCCAATATCGGCTTTCACTCTATAAATCTTAAATCACCTTAAGGAGCAGACAATGTTTAGAGAAGAACTCAAAGTATTTGATATAAAACAAGATGAACTAGCCACACTCAACTACGCTTTCATCGCGGTAAAATCACCAAATGGAGAAAGCAAAGGCACAATCACCTTAAAGCTTTTTAACACCGATGCACCACAGAGTGTTACAAATTTTGCAACCCTAGCTCAAAGCGGATTCTACAATGGCTTAAGTTTTCATCGTGTAATTGCAGGATTTGTCGCACAAGGTGGCTGCCCTATCGGTAATGGCACAGGCGGACCCGGATACAGAATCAAATGTGAAGTGCAAAGTCCGCACAAACATATCAAAGGGGCTTTATCTATGGCACACGCTGGACGCGATACGGGTGGAAGTCAATTTTTCATCTGCTTTGGGAAACAGCCTCATCTTGATGGAGAGCACACGGTTTTTGGTGGGATTGAAGAAGAGGATTCGCAATCATTCAAGGTGCTTGATAGTATTAAACAAGGGGATATTATAGAATCTATCACTATTGCCTCATCACGCTAGATTCTAGTTTCTAGCGATACATTTCAACGACATCAAAAGGAATCAAATGAAAGCTGTTTTTCCCCTTGCTTTAATTTCTAGTCTGCGATTTTTTGGACTTTTTATTGTCTTACCTATCATTGGGCTATATACTGATGAGTTTCACACTACGGCATTTCTAGCTGGACTTGCCGCTGGTGGCTACGCCCTAACACAAATCATTTTTCAAACACCATTTGGAATCTGGAGTGATAAATACAACCGCAAACATATCGTAGGAATTGGGTTATTTATCTTTTTGCTTGGCTCTTTGGTATGTGCCTTTGCGGAAAATATCACTATGCTGATTATTGGGCGATTTTTGCAAGGAGCTGGGGCTGTTGGTGGCGTGGTGAGTGCGCAAATTGCCGATTTGGTTAAGGAAGAAGAGCGTAATAAAGCAATGGCAATTATGGGTGCTGGAATCTTTATAAGCTTTGTTTTAGCTATGCTTTTAAGCCCTATTGTGGCAAGCACTTTTGGGCTTAACGCCTTATTTCTTATCACAAGTGCATTTTGTGTGCTTTCTCTTATTATCCTATATTGGAAAGTCCCTGATACACCAAGCGTGCAATACCACTTCAATGATACAGACACAAGTGATGTGTTAAAGGATAAAAATCTACTCATTATGAATTTAAGTGCATTTTTGCAAAAATTTTTGATGATTTTTGCCTTTGTTTGCATAAGTCTCGCCTTAACACATCATTTCAATCTTGCAGAGGGGGATATGTGGAAAATCTATGCTCCTGCAGCACTTGTAGGTGTTTTTGCAATGGGTCCTTCATCTATCTTTGCACAGAAAAAGGGGCAGTTTAAAGCCGTTATGCTTTTTGGAATCTTTGCCTTTGTGCTTTCTTATTTTCTTATGGCATTTGCCATTCCACAAGATAGTCTTATGCTTTTTACTGCTGGGGTTTTAATCTTTTTTATCGGTTTTGCCATTCACGAGCCTATTATGCAATCCCTTGCTAGTCGCTATCCCAAGGCTCATCAAAAGGGGGCAGCTCTTGGTGTTTTTACTACACTTGGCTATGTTGGCTCAGCTCTTGGCGGAATGTGCGGTGGGTGGCTGTATGAGGAGATAGGACTATTTTATCTTTCGCTTATCATTGCTGCGGTGTGTGTGATATGGGCTATTGCTTTGGCTTTGTTTCTTACAAATCCAGCAAATCATAAAAATATTTATCTCCCACTTAATGATTCTATCACTCACGCATTGCCTAAGCTAGAGCAGATTCAAGGTGTAATTGAATTTTACATCAATGAAAATGAGAATCTTGCTATCATTAAGTATGATGCTACACTCACAGATGAAACGCAGATTCTAAAAAATCTTAAAAACTAACAGAGTGGCTGCAATGGAGCTCTACAAAAAAATCATCATCGCTTCAGTAATGGGGGCGTATCTATGCTTTCTTATCTATCAAAATCGTGACTACTTCACAGGCAAAAAGCCTAAAGCAAGTGATGATGAGCCTATCTACATAAAGGCAGCAGATGGCAGCAAAGATTACATAGAGATAACATTGCCCAAAGATTCTCATAAGGTATTTTTGCGATATTGGAAAGATGAGGAAAAGAGATTTGAAACACACACATTATCTTATGATGAGTTTATAAAACAATGGGGAGATGTTATCAAAAACTATGACTTGAAAACTCCCACAAAGGAATAAACAATGAATAATGCCATACACAATATGACCTTGCACCCTAAGATGAAATGGAGTGTAGATTCTACTTTTGATTTTAAAGCACAGTCTCAAAACAACATTGCAGATTCTAAAAACAAGTCCCAAACCAAACAAGCCCCAAAAATTAGCAAAAAAATCCTAAGTGTTGTAGGCAAAACAAATGCTCAATACAATCTCATTAAAGAGGGCGATAAAATCCTTTTAGGCTTAAGTGGCGGGAAAGATTCTATCCTTCTAGCCACAATCCTTGCTTATATGCAAAAACACGCACCTTTTAAGTTTGAATTTAAAGCCTTGACTGTGGATTATGGTAGGGGTGGAGAATATGAATATATTTTTGAATACTGCGAGAAGCTAGGCATTCCCTATGAGTTATACCGCACGGATATTTATGAGATTTTGGAGCAAAACAAAAGAGAAGGGACAATTTATTGTAGTTTTTGTTCGCGTATGAGACGGGGGGCGTTATACAGCAAAGCCCTAGAGTATGGCTACAACAAACTTGCCCTAGCACATCATCTTGATGATGCAGCGGAAAGCTTTTTTATGAATCTTACTTATAATGGCGCAATGCGTTCTATGCCGCCCATTTATCGTGCTGAAAATGGGCTAGAAGTTATCCGCCCTTTAATTTTTGTGCGTGAAAGGCAAATTATTGATTTTATTGCGAGTAACAACATCTACATTGCCCCTGATTGCAACTGCCCGATTAATTGGCTAGATTCTGATAAAAAGCCTTATGCAAGGGAAGCGACAAAGCAGTTTCTCAAAAATATGGAAAGTGAAAATCCAAACTTTTTTAAATCACTCAAAAATGCCTTTAGCAACATTCACGCCGGAAGTTTCTGTGATACAAACTACCTTAATATTTAAATTAGCAAAATAATTATACAATGCGGTGTTTTATCTTTTAATAGGGGTAAGGGCTTTGAGTATCAAGTCAATCACACTTGCTAGAATCTACGAAATGCACGGACTAAAGGAAGACGCGCTGAAAATCTACCGCGAGATTTTATTACAAGATCCCAACAACAAAGACGCACAACAAGCCATAAAATACCTTATGCTTATGCAAAATAACTTTCCACAAGTCAATCAAATGCGTAAAGAGCAGTTTATCAATCCACAATCACAAGATGAAACAATCCAATTTCAAAGGTGGCTTTTCCAATGGAACTCAAAGATTTAATACTTGAAACGATTAATGAACTCTCAAATCCATCTTTCACCCAAGAATCACAAGCTCCCGCTCTCCAGCTTACAGATTCTCATTATGCGTTCAATGAGCCAAGCCCACAGCTCACCCAAACGCCCTTAGTTCAAAAAAGTGCTGAATCTTTAAAAGAAGAATGTGAGTTTTTAGAGGGTTTGCAGGAGCGGCTTTTGGTGCTTTTTGAAGGACTAAAGGCTGAACATAACCAAAATATAGAATCTACCCTACATATCACAATCCACTTCCTTGAACACCAACTCAATGTGATTCAAGAGCGTTTAGAAATATTAAAAAAATAATTATATTTTAATTTATATACTGCTTTTGAAAAATTTGTTAATAATTGTTAAATTATTGTTTAACAATGCCTTTTAAAATTCTCCCTAGCCTTTAGCCTGAATGAGATAGGGCGAGGTGATGGATTAACCATTGTGAGCATCATCTCAAAGGAGGTTATCCCCCTCCAACTTCCTCCTTGTTTCCCAAAGATGCTCACACCGATGATAACTAAACCTTTATTGAGCCGCTCAAGCCCCCACTCGGGCGGTTTCTTTCTCTATATCACTTTTCAACACTCATCTAAACAATACTTAAGCTATCTAAAAAGTGTTTTGTTATACAATCTCTAACTTTTTTATTACTGACTAAAAAACTAAAGGTTTAACAATGCTAGAAGTTTTGATGATTGAAGATGATGTAGAATTAGCAGAAATTATTACAGGCTATTTGAAACAATACGATATGAATGTTACCAATTATGATGAGCCCTACACTGGAATGAGCGCGGTTAATGCCAAACATTTTGATATTTTGCTCCTTGATTTGACTTTACCCAACCTTGATGGCTTAGAAGTTTGCAAACGCGTAGCAAAGCAAAATAGCATTCCTATTATCGTATCCTCCGCACGAAGTGATGTTGATGATAAGGTTGAAGCCCTTAAAAGCGGTGCAGATGACTACATCTCAAAGCCCTATGATCCAAAAGAGCTAGTGGCTAGAATCCAATCACTCCTTAGACGCTATAATAAAAAAAGTATCAAAGAGCAAGATAAAGAAAAAGATAGTGTGTTTAAGATTGATAAATATAGCCGTCAAGTTTTTTTCAAAGACAAGAAGCTAGAGCTTACGCGTGCGGAATATGAGATTCTCACTCTCCTTATCAGTAAAAAAGGACACGTGTTTTCACGCGAAGCCATTGCTATTGAATCTGAATCTATTAACCCAGAAAGCTCAAACAAGAGCATTGATGTCATCATAGGACGCCTCCGCTCCAAAATAGAGGAAAACCCAAAACAACCCCAATACATCATCTCCGTGCGTGGTGTTGGCTACAAGCTTGAAGCATAGGATTATTCTATGCTTTCCTTTCGGCATTCTATCTTTTTTAAAATCATTATTTTATTTCTTTGTGCGTTACTTAGCTTTTTTGCCATCTCGTATTATTTCATTGAAGATCACATAGAGAATGAGAATCTTCTCTCCGAGTTGCGTTATAAGCAATTCACCACAACAATTAATGAGATAATGCAATATGGTGGCAATATCCAAATCATCAAACAATATCTCCAAACTATGCAATTTGTGCCGGTGGAAGAAGAAGAGATTAAACGCGTTTTACAAGAGATTAACAAGCTCCCCACAGACTTTGAAGGTGTATTTGCAAAAGCGATTAATACGCAAAATGGTATTTATATCCTGCTTGAAACCCACAATGAAACTACGCTCTATAAAGATAACTCCCGCAAATCGTATGAAGACTTTTATATCATCACACTCATTGGTATTGTGCTTTTAACCTTTGTCTTTTTCATCGTCCTAAAAAGCCTAATGCCCCTTAAGATTCTAAAAGGGCAAATCAAGCAGTTTGCTGATGGGACATTTAACCCTCAATATGAACAAAACACAAAAGATGAAATTGGCGAGCTATATTATGAATTCCACAAAGCATCAAATAAGATTAAAAATCTCAATGAATCTCGCTCCTTGCTTCTACGCTCCATTATGCACGAGCTAAAAACACCCATCACAAAGGGGCGAATTGTAGCTGAAATGGTGCAAAATGATAGTCAAAAGCAGCAGCTTTGCTCCGCCTTTATGCGTCTTAATGACCTCATCAATGAGTTTGCAAAAATTGAGCAAATCAATTCTCAAAGCTACCATATCAATAAGCAAGAGTTTCTTTTATATGACCTTATCCATCACGCTGAAGAAATGCTCCTCATTCACGAATCTAGCCCCATCACGCTAGAGACAGAAAATGCTCTTATCAAAGCAGATTTTGACCTTTTTGCCATTGCGTTAAAAAATCTCCTTGATAACGCCATCAAATACAGCACAGATGGCAAAGTGCGTGTTTATACCAAAAATGATAAGCTCTACACAAGCTCCAAAGGTGAAGCTCTGCAATATCCACTAGAAGACTACTTCAAGCCATATTTTAAAAATGAAAAAACCTCCCAATCACAGGGCTTTGGCTTAGGAATGTATATCATCAAAAACACCCTTGATAATCAAGGCTTTGACTTTAGCTACAAATATGAAGATGGTTGCAATGTTTTCATTATTCATCATTGTGTAGTAGAAAACTACTGCCCCATCAAACCCAAAAAAGGAGATTAAATGTTTAGACGACTAAAACGCACACGCCTAAAAGCCCCTATGCGAGAGCTTGTTAGAGAGACAAGACTGCATAAGCAGGATTTTATCTATCCACTTTTTGTGATTGAGGGGCAGAATGTTAAAAATGAGATTCCCTCTATGCCCGATGTGTTTCAGCTAAGCGTTGATAATATTCTTAAAGAGTGTGAGGAGCTGCTTAGTCTTGGCATTTATCATATTCTCCTTTTTGGTTTGCCAAGCCATAAAGATTCTTGTGGAAGCGAGGCTTTGAGTGATAAAAGCATTATCCCACAAGCTATAAAAGCTATAAAAAAACATTTTCCACAGATGATTATCACGCTTGATTTATGCTTTTG
Source organism: uncultured Helicobacter sp. (assembly GCA_963559865.1). GTDB lineage: Bacteria > Campylobacterota > Campylobacteria > Campylobacterales > Helicobacteraceae > Helicobacter_C. The sequence continues at coordinate 42,723 of CAUWMC010000001.1, read as the reverse complement.
TGAATACACAGACCACGGACATTGCGGAATCTTAGATAAGAATCTAAATAGTGTAGATAATGATGCTACACTTGAGATTCTAGGGCAACAGGCTCTAGTCCTTGCAAGCTGCGGGGGTGATATGATAGCTCCTAGTGCGATGATGGACGGAATGGTTGGCACAATACGCAGCTACCTAGATAAAGGCGGATTCTCCCATATCCCCATTATGAGTTATTCCACTAAATTCGCAAGTGGCTATTATGGACCATTCCGCGATGTGGCAAACTCCGCCCCAAGCTTTGGCGATAGAAACTCCTATCAGCAAGATAGTGCTAATCGCAGAGAAGCTATTTTAGAGAGCTTAACAGATGAAGCTGAAGGAGCGGATATTTTAATGGTAAAACCAGCCCTAGCCTATTTAGACATCGTGCGTGATATTCGCGACCGCACTTTGCTCCCTTTAGCTGTATATAATGTAAGCGGAGAATACGCTATGCTAAAACACGCACAAAAAGCCAATCTCATTGATTATGAACGCGTCTTATTTGAAACGCTCACAGGCTTTAAACGAGCGGGAGCGGATATCATCATTAGCTATCACGCCAAAGAGATAGCTAAACTTCTTTAGAATCTTAAAGGCTTACCTTGCTAAATTCTAGCCCTAATCAATGCCTAGCAGATTCTAAGACTCAAGTCCTCTCTCACGCCCCTACTTCACAAACATTCACTTCTCAATGCTTTATACCGATGTATGCCCTACCCGCAGAAATTACGCTTTTTACACAATACGCACTCAAATCCAAAGCCTATATAGAATTTGGTTGCGGAGGTAGCACATTTTTACTTTGCTACCTTACACAAGCACAAATCTTTAGCGTAGAATCTAACCCCGCTTTTATCAATGAACTATCCCAAAATAGCCTTATTCAAAACGCCCTTGCCCACAATCGCTTAAGATTCTATCCTATCAACATCGGCGAAGTGAAAAAATGGGGCTTTCCCAAAGACGAAAGCCACAGGCAAAATTTTCCACTTTATTCCCAAAGCATTTTTGTCAGTCTAGATTCTACACAACTCTCGCAGATTGATACAATCTTTATTGATGGACGCTTCCGCGTAGCGTGTGCTTTGAATGCGATTTTATACTGCCCACAAAGCCTAATTATCATTCACGACTTTTTTAATCGCCCACATTATCATATTTTGCTTGATTTTTTAGAATGTATTGATTCTGCCAATAACCTTGGAATCTTTCAAGCAAAGCCTATGCCAAACAAGCAAGCCATTATCAAGCTTTTGCAAGATTATCAATTTGACCCAATGTAAAAACAAGATAAAAGTTTTTAATATTCCCAAGCATTGAATAATCTACCAAGCTTTAGCTATAATGCCACCTTTAGATTCTAATCCAAAGGATATATTATGGGACGAGCATTTGAATATCGCCGAGCCGCCAAAGAAAAACGATGGGATAAGATGAGTAAAGTTTTCCCAAAACTTGCCAAAGCCATTACCGTTGCAGCCAAAGAGGGTGGAGGCGATCCAGCGATGAATGCCAAACTTCGCACCGCTATTGCCAATGCTAAGGCACAAAATATGCCAAAAGATAATATTGATGCAGCCATCAAACGAGCAAGTGGCAAAGATGGAATCTTTAGTGAAATCACTTATGAGGGCAAGGCTGCTTATGGGGTGTTGATATTCATAGAATGCACCACAGACAACCCAACCCGCACAATCGCCAACATCAAAAGCTACTTTAACAAAACGCCAAATGCAAGCATTCTTACCAATGGCTCTATTGATTTTATGTTTTCACGCAAAAGTGTCTTTGAGTTTCGCACACAAAGCGATATTGAAGAGCTAGAGCTTACGCTCATTGATTATGGGCTTGAAGAGTTAGAAAAGCTCAATGATGAAGAGGGGGAATACTACATCGCTTATGGAGATTATACAGACTTTGGGCGATTAAATGAAGGCTTTGAAACCTTGCAGATTCCCATCTCAAAAGCCACCCTACAGAGAATCCCAACCTCCCCAATCACACTTGATGAAACCCAACTCCAAGAGATTGAAAAGCTCCTTGATAAAATTGAAGAAGACGATGATGTCCAAGCGGTTTATACAAATATTGAGTGAGTTTCCACATTTTTCATTAAAACAATTTTAAGGCACTTTGTAGATATAGTCTCGCAAAGGAAGTCTAAAAATATTTTCATTTCCATAAACAGCATCTTTGATCTTCTGGGAGTTGAAAAGATATTTTATCAATGGCTTTAATCCAATATAGGGCAGACTAAACCACTCACTCACATAAACGAGTTGATATTTTCCTCCCATTTGAGCCAAATATTGTGAATCCACCATTTTGCTCGTGCTTTGATTAAGCAGGATAAAATCTCCCTTCTTTGCTTGGGTAATATCAAACTTCACAACGACATTATGCGTATCATAAATCTTTTTGAGATATTCATCAAAATAGATCCAATACGACCTATCGTAAAATTTTTTCCTATCCCCATTGCCATCAAAATACAAATAAAGTGTGGGGACATCTTTAGCTTGTGTAGCGATAAACTGCATAGCAGAGTGAAATTTCACACCTCCACTTTTTAAAACCGAATAGACATTAATCCCCTGAGGAATGGTATTAATAAGAAACACAACCATACAAATTATGGTAACGATGCGGAAAAACACTATCTTTACATAACCCTCAATAAACAAAAAATACACCATAGAACCAAAATTGACGATATACACAGGTAACAAATAATAATTCTCAAAAAGTTTCAGTTTAAGAAAAGCACCAACATAGAGCAATGAACACAGAAGTAAGCTGTCCCATAGAATATGAATCTGCGACTTTTTACGCACAATGAGAAAAATTCTATATGCGACAATACTCGGCAACAAAACAAACAAAAATACTTCATTCAAAGTAAAATTAAATATGCCTCGTGCAAAAGCAAGCCATTCTTCACGCACACTCAATTCTACCCTTTGATAGATTTTTGTGATTTTAGGATAGATAGCCACAAGATAAATACCCAAATATACACTCGCACTTGCCACAAGAGACGCATAATATCCACACGCTATCCTGCCTAGCCCTCTCACATAAGCAATACATAGTCCCACAAATCCAAAACACCCTATCATCAAAAATGTAGGTTCTTTATAGTAAAGGGCTAGATTTGCACTAATAAATCCAAGCCACGCATAACGGCACTTTGCTACCTGATAAAATCTCAAACTCGCCAAAACAAAAACAAGCAAAAAAATTATCTGCATACGCTCAGGATAGCAGATACCAAGCATAATCGTAACAAATCCCGGATGAAATAAGAATCCACACAGCAATACAATACGGAGCCACAAACGCCCCCCCCCCGTAATTATGCTCAAAATTCTCCACAACAGCACACCAAAATATCCCACCAATATAGCATTAAAGACAAAATACACATAAGGATTGTTCGTAAAATACATAAGAAGATTAAGATCAAGTGAAGCAAGGGGGAAAAATCGTCCAGATTCAGGATTGTAACCATTGAAAATCGCCTTACCTTCATAAATATTGAGCCACATCCAAATATCATCAAGATTAAATGTGTAGCGTGAATAAACTACCATCCCCAAACAATAAAATCCAAGTAAAACTCCATACAACCAAGCGATCTTATATTTTTTACTCAACACAGCACAATCCATATTGAAACCATTCTCTTTACATTCTACATCTTTCATTTACCACCCCATATAAAAAACTCATACCTAAAACAACCCACAATTTTCTAAAAGCTAAACTGACCGCCTACGCGTAAGCTCATATAGTTTGATACATTTATGCCTTGTATTGTGATATTCTGCCCTAGCCCATACTGCATAGCCACATCTAAGAATCCAAAGAGATTTAGCCCGCCGGTTAGGATTAGCCCTTCTCCAGCATTTGAGCGGATATCCTGCATAGCTCCAAGTCTAAAATCCACCTTTTTAAAATTCGCCATCACCCCACCGCCAAAAAACTGACTTTTAGGGCTTGAGAGTGAAAGCGTATCATTTGGCAAAATATCCGCATCAAAGGCAAAAGTAAGAAAGTCCATCATCTCATAGCTCACCCCTGCACGCACCTGCGGGTGGAGCTTCGTATCTGCCACGCCCGTGCGGTTAATCGTGGGAGAATTGACATTCTTAGCCACAAGCCCAAGGTGAAGATTCTTCACAAATCTTGGCGAGTAGAGCAGTCCAAAATCAAGCCCAAAGGTTTGAGCCATATCCATTTTATTTTTATCCACACTCACACTTGGCATATTCCCCACAGCAAAATTAATCTTATCGCCATAGCCAATCCCTTGGATAAATTTCACCGCCAAGCCGACATTCACATCACCAATGGGCGTGAAAATCGTATGTCCATAGCCAATTGGTATCTCCACAAGGGCTAAGGCGTTAGCATATAAACTATGCTGTGCCTTATCATTCATAATTGAGCCTGTTAAGTCCTGCTGATTTGTCAAATACTCAAGCGTTACACTATTACCATTAATACTTGCCTGATAATACTTCCCGCCCAAATCAAAAATGAGCTTATTATTATTTGGGTCAATCTGTGCGGAGGCATTAGAAAATGCTGAAGCAAATAGCCCTATCCCCACTGCTCCACGCCCTGAATCTATCTCTTGGATATTTATTGTGCCTAGAGTATCGCTCTCCACTCGCCTTGAGCCTTTATCCCCAGCGAACTGAAAGACAAAGCCATTTTGTGTGGCAAGATTCACATCATTGCCCTTTAACGCTCCATCTACCACGCCAAAGTCATTTAAAAGCTTATCAATAACAGAATCCGCCCCTTTTGCAATCGTTATTTTTCCTACTTGCTGCAACATAGTATTGGCATCAAAATTTCCACTTGAGACTTCCTCCATAATTTCAGGTAGCTTATCTACATCAACACCGCCAATAATGCTTCCTATCAGCGGAGAGCCTCCCTCTGTGGCTGCCCCTGCAAGTTTATCTTTCAAATTCTCCAATGCCGTTGGGTCAGTAATTTTACCCCAACAATCTTTTACATCGGTGCAAGTTGTTTGTGTGCCTGTTACTTCCTGCATAAGTCCTTGCACAGCGTCCTTATCAATGGTGCCACCGCTACTTGGAAAAAGAGCATTAAGCATTCCACCCAATGCACCATCAACCTTTTGTCCGCCGATTGTTACACTTGTGCCGCCACTGCTTGGACCGGTAAGCTGATTTGTAAGTGTCTCGGGGAGTTTTTCTAAATTTGCCACATCAATAGTGGCAAGTTGCATTAGATTTTGTTCCTTGAACTGAATCCCAAAGCTATAGCCCATTTTTGTGCGTCTATCCGAGCCTAACAATGCGGGATTATAGTATAGCCCCCACGCAGAATCACGCACAGCCACACCAGCCCCGCCCATACCAGCAGAGACCTGCCCCATAGATCCAAACTCCAAGCCAAAGCCACTTACTCCCGCACACATCGCTAGTGCCATTACTTTATGTCTCATTGTCTTATGTCCCATTTTTTTGTGTTTTGGTCGCATACGCACCTCTATAAACATTTATTAGAATCTTTGAGTAAGAAAAAATCGTGCCATTTTACAGATTTTCACATAAAAGTTTTTAAAATTTTTGCTAGAATCTTAAAAAAGGAACACTTTTAGCATACATAATTCTTTAAATGAAATTCTTTCATAGAAGGTAGAATAATGATACATAAGGTGAGATTGTATATCATAGGCTTGAGTGTGGCGACAAGCCTTATTGGCAGTGAGGGCGATATTGTAAGCTCAACTGCACTAAGCCCAACGCCCAATAGTGAGTATATTGCTCCGCAACTTGAAGGGGATTCTGCATTAGCAGAAAGTCAATTGGCAAATCAGCCATCCTTGCCACAAACAGAGCTAGAATCTACCCCACAAATGCCAGAAATCACCCCGCCTTCAGCTACCACGCCACAAGCACAAGCCTCATATAATGCTAATGCTAAGCCATCGCGTGAATTGCAAGAAGCGTATAATGCGTGGCTTAATGGAGAATTTAGCACCGCTATAAGACTATATGAAAATGCGTGCTACGATGGGGATTTGGGGGCGTGCCACGCTATTGGCACACTTTATTTTCAAGGCAGTGGTGTAGCACAAAACTATGCAATGAGTGCGAGCTATTATTACAAGGCGTGTGATGGGGGCTTTGGGCAGAGCTGTAGCTCACTTGGAATCTTATATCACTATGGGCTAGGTGTGCGACAAGACTATGAAGTCGCGCTCAATTTCTATCACAAATCCTGTCAAGCTGGCTACCCTAGGGGCTGTAATAATCTAGGTGTGATGTTTGAAGAGGGGCTTGGGATAAAGCGGGATTATAAACAAGCGGGATTGTATTATAGCGATGCGTGTTTGGCACGAGATGATAGAGCGTGTTTTAATATCGCGGAAATGCTTTTTGAAGGCAGGGGATTAAAAAAAGATAAGAAAAAGGCGATGGAGTATTATGGGCTATCTTGTGATTTGGGATTCCAAGAGGGGTGTGAAGAATACAAAGCCTTGAAACTAAAGGAGAAATAATGAGAATCTTACTGATATGTGGTTTAGCTTTTGGGATTGCCTGTGGGGCGTGGCTAGCTGATGAGAATATGAACAACTATGAAAGTGCGGATATGAAAAAGCGAGTAGCAGAGTATCTGCAAAACTGCGATAATGGCTCTATGGGGGATTGCTACTTTATTGCACACGAATATATGAAGGGTGAAAATGGGGTGCAGTGGTATAACAAAGCTGCGTATTATTATAAAAAGGCTTGTGATGGTGGGATTCTAAAAGCGTGCAGCAACTTAGGAATCTTATACCAAAATGGGCTAGGCGTGAAGCAAAACTATGGCGTGGCGTTGCAGCTGTATAAATTCTCTTGTTCGCGTTTTGAGCCTGATGGGTGCAATAATCTAGGTGTGCTTTCACAAGAGGGTATTATTGTGAGTAAAAACTATGCTGATGCTTTGAGCTTGTATGAAAGGGCTTGTGCTGGTGGAAGCGTAGCAGGGTGTGTGAATCTAGGCGATATGTATGCTAAAGGCATAGGTGTAGCAAAAAGCAGACAAGCGGCTTTAAGCTTTTATGGACAGGCTTGTTATCTAGGCTATCAGCAAGGCTGTGATTTGTATAGGGAGATGAATTAGGCAGGATTTTAAATAGATTCTACAAAAAAATGAAGTAGTCGCAATGATTTTTCGTTATTCCTACATTTTCGCCATAGGCTAAATTTGCAAAAATAACGCAACAAGATTCTAGCAAAAACACAAATACAAAGCAGATAATACAGAATCTAAGCCCTACTCAATAGCAGCATTTAGCATATCTTGGGACTTTTTCAGTGCATTTAATTGCATATCTTTGAGCCTTTGGGCTTCACTTGAATCTTGAGAGGTTTGGGGTGTTTGAGAGGATTGAGATATGGAGCTTTGGCGAGGGTTTCTCACCTCATTTGGCTGCATACCGCGTGGCATTTTAACAAACACATCTTCATAGTTTTGCTTCCCCATTTGATGACGGATATAAATCTCGCCTGTATTTGTGGAGTAGATATAAGTATCTTTCCCATCAGAAAACATCTCCCATTCTCCAGCCCACACGCCCATACTTAAGCATAACAACAAAATCTTTTTCATCTCTTCTCCTTAAAGTGTGCTTTTTAGCCTATCTTGTAGCTCTAGCACTTCCTCCTTTTTTTCATAAAAGCTATTTGTATTTGCGATCAAATATGCACTAGATTCCATAATCACTTCATCAATTTTAAGATTATTTTGCTTCATTGTGCTGCCTGTCTCCACAATATCTACAATGCCATCACTTAGCCCCACAAGCGGAGCTAACTCAATAGAGCCATAGAGCTTTAGCGTCTCAATAGACAAGGCTTTATTGGCAAAATATTTACGCGTGATATTTGGCATTTTTGTAGCAATTTTAAGTTGGGGTTTTTGATAGTCTAGGCTTTTTTCACAAGGTGAGCCGACAACAACCTTGCACCGCCCGATTTGAAGATTCAAAAGCTTTATGACTTCAAGCTGCTGCTCCTCAATCACATCAAGCCCCACAATCCCCACATCAGCAGCCCTATGAGCCACATAAGTAGGCACATCTTGACTTCTTACAAGCATAAAGGTAAAGCCCCTATGCTCTAAAATCAATTTTCTATCATCAAAGGCAAATCCCGCCCCATACAAACGCTCAAACAACGCTAAACTTTCCTTAGCGATACGACCCTTAGGCAAAGCGACTTTAATCATCTTACCCTCCTTAGATTCTGCTAAATGTGCTTTTCAAGGGCTTTTTGCATACCCTTAAATACAAGTGTATTATCATAAATGGCATTTTCAAAAAATCGTGCAAAAAACTTGCCATCGCCTCCTGTGAAAAATATCTTTTTTGTGCGAGTGGTGTTTTTTATCATCAAAATCACACTTTTTATCGCCCCAAAACTCAAAGCATCGCTAGTATTTTGAGGCAGAGCAGAAAGATTCACACTTGGCTCTATGGCTCTATCAAGCACGGGGGATATTTCAGCACACATTTTTCTATACGCACCAAGCCCGGGCATAATGTATCCTCCAAGGTGGATTCCATCTTGCATAATATCCGCGGTAATGGCACTTCCTGCATCAATAATCACACCATCTTGCACCGCCTTACACGCTGCTCGTCTATCTACACCCAGCCCCTTATACTCACTCTCTATCTCAATATACTCGCCAATATTCACACAATATGGGTGAGAAGCAAGCAAACACCGCTCATAACGCTCATTCACGCTTATATAATAAATGGGCAGATTCTCTTTTTTCTTGCTTAGAGCATAGGGCTTTTCTTTCCAAATTTTGCCATTATGGTAAAAATGCAAAAAAGTATTCCCTACATCACACAGCAGCATTATTCAAACCTTTTATAAACCTTGTCATAAAAAATGCTATCTTGAGTGTAAAAAAGGCTCTTTTTCTTAGCGAGATTATTTTTATACACTAATGGCACAAAATCTTTTAGATTCAATACTACCACATAGCCGCCTTTTTCAAGCGTATAAAGCGTATCATTTTGTATCACAATGCCACTTAGCACCGCAAAAGGCAAACGCACCTTACGCAAAAGCTTTAAAGTATGATCAAGCTCCAAAATCTCCCCATCAATGCCTAGCACATACACTTTGTCATTATAAAACTTCACATCACGCAAATCCACATCATACTTAAAACTCTTATCATTAATAATCGCACTCACACGCTTTGCTGTCGCACCTAGCAGATATTCACCCTTAGCGTAAAGATAGATAACATTGTTAAAAAACTTATCGCTACTCACTAAAATATCTTTGATAATCTTATTTTGAGCAATGCTATAAATGAGAATCTTACCCTCCAAATCCGGATAAATCACATACTGCTCATTCATCAAAGGCGAAGCAAGATAAGAGTTTATCGCACTCACATTGGCATACTTTTGTGAGAAAATCTCCTCTTTTTTACTCAAATCATAATACACAAGCGTGTTATCAATAAGCACCATAGCAAGTCTATCGCCTCGCAAACTCGCCGAAAGCACACAGGAGCTAAAAGGCACTTTTTTTAGATTCTCACTTCCACCTTGCATAATAAGAATCTCATCGCATTGCTTTTGAATGGCATAGGCATTTTTATCCTTATCCTGTGCAAGGAATCTATAACCTTTTTCAAGCACAAGAGGGCTTATGCCATTCTCAAGGGTAATAAGCGTATTATCCTTTAAAATCGCCCCCTGCCTTGAAACACTCCGTATGGGTGAGCTTAGCTTATCTTTAAAATCTATTTTGCCACTTATCACCTCTGGTTTAAAATGTTTCTTAGAGCTACACCCCGCAAAAATAGCAAGACCACAAAGACACGCAAATAAAAGAAGTTTTCTCATCATTTTGCCACCAAATCTTTAAGGCTTAGATTCTATATTTGTGCTAGTTAGTGCATTTTTAGCCAAATCATCAAGCCCAAAATGCTTAAGCATCATCGCCTCTGCGGCAAAAGGCGAATTTTCAGCGATAAGCATAAGCTTTTGGTGGGCTGCTTCAACCTTATTTTGCCCAAACAACACATACGCTTCTTGCAAAATCGCTAAATCTCTCAATGCCTTGTATTCCACATTTTCTAAAGACTGAATCTCCCCCGTAAGATCTGTATTTTTCACCGCCTCTTTATCTTTGAGTTTCTCGCTCAAAGATAAAGTCGCCGCCTCATACTGAGCAAGATTTGCAATAAGTTTAAAAGAAGAATTTTGCAGCTCCTCATACACTGCCTTATCGCCATTAGCGTTAAAATACTTATACATCTCATACAGCTTTGGACTTGCTTTTTGCAAAGATTCTAAAGCTTCTTTATTTTCTGAATCTTGTGTAAGCACCGCATAAGCCGCACTCGCCTCTTTCGCTCTCTGCTCCTGCATATACACACTCACACCCCACCATATCAAAGCCACAGCCACACAAAACAACGCCACGAAGATATACTTGCGATACCGCTTCCACAAAATTTCTAAACGAAACGCATTTTCTAAAATCCTCTCATCGGATTTAAATTCCTCTCTCACCTCTTTGAGATTTGATTGCAAACTCATAAAACTCCTTTGCCTTGTTTATATTTACTTACTTTCACTTACTCACGCCAGAAGAGCCAAAGCCAGATTCTCCCCTTTGACTTTGACTTAGCTCTTCTACCTCAGCAAACACCGCTTGAGTTATCTCATTCACCACGCCTTGTGCGATTCTATCGCCCTTATGTATGATAAAATCCTCCTGCGAATGATTGACTAAAATCACCTTAATTTCCCCACGATAATCGCTATCAATCGTGCCGGGCGTATTAAGCACACTTATGCCATTTTTTAGTGCCAAACCACTCCTTGGACGCACCTGCACTTCAAAGCCAGATTCTATCTCAAAAGCTAATCCTGTGCTAATCACTGCCCTATCTCCAGCTTTTAGCACACACTCATCAATAGAATGCAAGTCAAATCCCGCCGCCTCGGCACTTTGATACTTTGGAATCTCTGCATCTAAATGAAGCTTTTTAATCTTAATATGAGCCTGTTTCATAGCCTAGTCCTCAAATACAATCTCTTTATAAAACACTTGCAGAATCTCAAATTCATTCTCGCCATTTGGCAGCATAATGCTTACCTCATCGCCCTGCTTTTTCCCCATCAACGCCTTGGCAATAGGTGAAGAAACAGAGATAAGCCCCTTAGATGGATTACTCTCCATTGAGCCTACAAGCGTATAGATAAACTCCTTATCGGTATCAAGATTCACAATCTTCACACTTGAGCCAAAGCTTACCTTATCGTGCTTTAAAGTCGCAGGGTCAATGACTTGAGCTTGAGAGAGCATAAGCCCAAGCTCATTAATTCTTGCTTCAATAAAAGCTTGTTTTTCCCTTGCAGCGTGATATTCTGCGTTTTCTTTCAAATCCCCGTGAGAGCGTGCCACATCTATCTCTACCACAATCTTTGGACGCTCTATTTCCTTAAGATTCTTTAACTCCGCACATAGCTTTTCATAGCCGTAATTTGTCATTGGTTCTGCCATTATTTTCCCCATAATTTAGATTCTATTTCTTTGTATTTTTGGCTACAACGCCCTTTTTGAAAATGTTAAAAAAGCAAAATCATAGCCAAACTTCGTTAAATAAACACAAATCAAAGCTTAAAATTATTTTCTCTTTCACCCTTGCCCTTTCACAAAATTTTTACAAAAAATGCTTGATTTTCTTGCGTTTGTTTTTTTTTTTTTTTGTAAAATCGTGGCTCGTAGATTTGAAATCTTTAAGCCTTTTACTTTTCAAAAGCCATCATTAAAGAAGGGGAATCTATAGAATGACACTAACTTCCAAAAGGAGACAAAATGAAATATATAGACAAGAAACTTGCTTTAGGTTTAGGTTGTGCAGTAATGGCACTTACATTTACAGCGTGTGGCACAAGTGCTCCAGATTGTGATGATAGCGATGTGCAAGAGGAAATAAAGGCTCAATGGACGGAACATTTTTTAAAAGGAGTGGGCGTTATTGGTGCGGTCAATCATTCCAAACGACAAGTGAGCGAGTTTGGCAAACAAGCAGAGAAGATTCTCAAAGAAGAGATAGAATTAGAATTGAGCCATTTCTCCACAGAGCGTGTTGATGATAAAAGAAATCGCGTCGTATGCCAAGCTAAAATTAGTGGTGATATTGATGATAAAGAGAAGTTCCGCGAAGCAATTGAACTTTTAGAAAAAGCAGGTGCTGCTAAGAGACTGCCTGATGATGAAGTGCTTACAGATACAAAGTTTGATGAATATATTAAAAGAGCCTATTCAACAACAAGCAATTATGAAAGAAAACTTGATAAGCTTGTTGAGGAAATAGATGAATCTCTTAATGCAATGGAGCATTTCATAGACTATACGGCAAAAGCCACAGATGATGGCAAACTTATTGTCGAAGTAGAAAAAATACGCTAACTCCCCCTTATCTAAGCTCTTTTTTAAGGGCTTAGGTTGATAAAATAGCTCATAATCCCACATAGAAAAAGCCTAACAAGAAGCTTTCTCATAAAACTATCCACTTTTATAGAATCTCAACAAACATTTGTCTATTAGATTCTAAAAGAATTTTTTTAGCACTTCCACAAACACTCACAGCCTCTCTTTTGCTTCCTTACGCCCTTGCTTAATCCACTCCACTGCTTCAAGCGTATTTTCACACAAAGGCACTTGAGCTTTTTTCATCTCTTCTTTTTTGCCAAAGCCACATAGCACACCAACAGCCTGAATCTCCGCATTTTTAGCCGCTTCAATATCAAGGATTGTATCGCCTATCATATAGATTTTTTCTTTTTGAATCTCCCCACCCTTATCCAGCATAGCTAAAGCCTTGAGTATCGGCTCTGCGTGGGGCTTTGGATTCTTCACAGATTCTATACCGATAATTCCGCTAAAATACTCCCACACGCCAAGCTTATCAAGCAGAATCTGCGAGAAATCCCCTCGCTTTGTCGTTACCACACCAAGAGTTGCAAAGCTATGTGCCTGTATAATCGCCTCTTTTGCGTGAGCTAATAGATGAGTGCCTTGCTCCATTAGCCCACGATACGCCATTCTATAATGCCCCACATACTCATCTACCTTTTGCTTTTCCACACCATTTTGCAAAAACATAGATTCTAGAGTGTGTCCTATGCCCGATTTCACTTGCTCTAGGCTTGGCGGTGTATCATTCATCGCCATATACGCCTTGCAAAAACTCGCATAAATAGCCTGTGTAGAATCTACAAGCGTCCCATCTAAGTCAAAAAGCACAATGTATTCTTTTTCCATCTCTTATTCCTTATTTTTTAAAGTAAAGCAGAATCTACAAGGCAAAGGCTCATAAATCAAAAGCAACTATTATGTCAAAGTTTTTTGATACTTTCCCAAATAGAGATATATTTAAATGTATAAAGCCAAAATCAAAAAAGTAAAATAAATATTGACTAAGATTGATATTCATCAAGATTCAAAATGAGAATCTAGGTTTAGAATCCTGCCTCAAGCATTTGGGTTCTCCAAATGTCAAACAACATTGTTTTCAAGGAGGTTTTATGACAAAGAAAATGCAAGAACATAAGCCCACGCTTTCACGCCGAGAGTTTATCAAAAGTGCGGCGGCGGCTTCAGCAGCGGCAAGTGTAGGGCTAAGTATCCCTAGCGTAATGAACGCAGAAGCACAAAACGCACAAAAACTTTGGAAATGGGACAAAGCGGTGTGTAGATTCTGCGGAACGGGCTGTGGTATTATGGTCGCCACTCAAAAAGATAGTAGCGGACAAGCCAAAATTGTGGCTGTTAAAGGCGATCCTGAAGCACCTGTAAATAGAGGGCTAAACTGCATTAAGGGCTATTTTTGTGCCAAGATTATGTATGGGGCAGATAGGCTCACAAAACCTCTTTTGCGTGTTAATGGCAATGGTGAGTTTGATAAAAAAGGTAAATTTGCACCTGTGAGCTGGAAGCGTGCTTTTGATGAGATGGAAAAGCAGTTTAAAAAGGCTTATAATGAGCTTGGACCAACGGGTGTGGCTGTCTTTGGCTCTGGACAATATACGATTCAAGAGGGCTATGCTGCAGTAAAACTTGTCAAAGGTGGCTTTAGAAGCAATAATATTGACCCAAATGCACGACATTGTATGGCAAGTGCTGTTGTGGGCTTTATGGAAACTTTTGGAATTGATGAGCCTGCTGGCTGTTATGATGATATTGAGCTAACTGATACTATCGTAACTTGGGGGGCAAATATGGCAGAAATGCACCCTGTGCTTTGGAGTCGTGTGAGCGATAGAAAGCTAAGCAATAGTAATGTCAAGGTGATTAATCTCTCAACCTTTGCGAATAGAACTTCAGATTTAGCAGATATTGAAATTATCTTTAAGCCACACACAGATTTAGCAATTTGGAACTATATCGCACGCGAGATTATTAATCGCAATGCAGTAGATTCTACATTTGTAAAAGAAAACTGCGTCTTTAGCACGGGCTTTGTCAATATCGGCTATGGTATGAGAAACAACCCAAATCACGCCAAGTTTAAAGCTGAAGAAAAAGACATTGTCGCTAAAGAAGTATCAAAAGTGGTGAGCGAAGAAGAAGGCGTTACCCTGCAATATCTTGGAATCAAAGCCGGAGATACAATGAAAATGGATAAAGCCGATGCAGCTGGAAACCACTGGGGCATTAGCTTTGAAGACTTCAAAAAAGGCTTAGAACCTTATAGTCTTGATTTTGTGGCAAAACTCTCAAAAGGCAATCCCGATGAAGATTTAGAATCTTATAAGAAAAAACTTCAAACCCTAGCAGATTACTACATTGATAAAAATCGTAAGATTGTGAGTTTTTGGACAATGGGTATGAATCAGCACCAAAGAGGCACTTGGGTTAATGAGCAAAGCTATATGGTGCATATGCTTTTAGGCAAACAAGCCAAGCCCGGCAGCGGTGCATTCTCACTCACAGGACAGCCAAGTGCGTGCGGCACAGCTCGTGAGGTTGGGACATTTACTCATAGGCTTCCTGCGGATATGGTTGTTGGAAATGCAAAACATCGTGAAATCACTGAAAAAATTTGGAATCTCCCTAGCGGAACGCTTAATGGCAAGGTAGGCTCACCTTATCTTAAGATTATGCGTGATTTAGAAGATTCTAAGATTAAATGGGCGTGGGTGCAGGTGAATAACCCTTGGCAAAATACAGCTAATGCTAATCACTGGATTGCCGCAGCAAGAGAGCTTGATAACTTTATCGTTGTGAGTGAATGCTATCCGGGTGTAAGTGCAAAGGTAGCCGATCTTATCTTACCAACGGCAATGATTTATGAAAAATGGGGTTCTTATGGCAATGCCGAGAGACGCACACAGCACTGGAAACAACAAGTTATAGCTCCGGGTGAGGCTATGCCTGATATTTGGCAAATGGCTGAATTTGCCAAACGCTTTACGCTTGCTGAAGTATGGGGCAAGGAATATGCTAACCTTGAGCTTAAGCCTGTTTTAGAATCTGCCAAGGCTATGGGGTATAAAGAGAGTGATACACTCTATGATGTGCTTTTTGCCAATAAGAGTGCAAAGGGCTTTAGCACAAATGATCCTTTGCTGAAAGATGAACTCAATACTGAAGTATTTGGGGATAATCGTGCGATTAAAGATGGCAATGATGAGGACTTTAAGGGCTATGGATTTTTTATCCACAAATACCTTTGGGAAGAGTATCGCCAATTTGGCTTAGGACACGCTCACGATTTGGCTGATTTTGATACTTATCATCGCGTGAGAGGGTTGCGTTGGCCTGTTGTAAATGGCAAAGAAACACAATGGAGATTTAACGCCAAATATGACTTCTACGCTCAAAAACTCGGTAATGGCAAGGCATTTGCATTCTATGGCAACAAAGATAAAAGTATGCCTGCTGGCTCACTCAATGCCCCAAGTGATGCAAAAGTAAGTATTGATAATAAGGCAAAAATTTTCCTCCGCCCTTATATGGATCCTTGTGAGATGCCTGATAAAGATTATCCACTTTGGCTCTGCACTGGGCGTGTGCTAGAGCATTGGCATTCTGGCACAATGACTATGCGTGTGCCTGAGCTCTATCGTGCCGTGCCTGAAGCACTTTGCTATATGCACCCAGATGATGCAGCTAAACAGAATCTTGCACAAAATCAAATTGTATGGGTAGAATCTCGCCGTGGCAAAGTCAAAGCAAAGCTTGACCTACGCGGTAGAAATCGTCCTCCAAAGGGACTTATCTATGTGCCTTGGTTTGATGAAAATGTATTCATCAATAAAGTATGTCTTGACGCGACTTGCCCCATTTCAAAGCAAACAGACTTTAAAAAATGTGCGGTAAAAATCTATAAGGCATAAGGATTCTAAGTGAAAATACAGCAACCAAGCAATCCCAAAAGGCGAGAGGCTTTACTCAAAATAGGACAAAATGCAGGTTTTGCCCTATTTGGTGCGTTTGTATGGGGTGCGTATGTGAATGTTGCAAAAGCTGGTAATGGCAATATTTTGCGTCCTCCGGGAGCAAGTAAGAATGATGCAGAATTTATCGCAAGCTGTATCAAATGTGGGCTTTGCGTGGAATCTTGCCCATTTTATACGCTCAAACTTGCCACACCAAATGATGATACAGCACTTGGCACGCCTTTTTTTCAGCCACGAAAAGTGCCTTGCTATATGTGTAGAGACATTCCCTGCACAGAGGCTTGTCCCACTGATGCTTTGGATTTAAAGCGTTTGTATCAGCCAAAAAAACTAGAAGCAAACGCTTTAGAATACAAAGAGCCTGATATTAATAATGCGACAATGGGCGTGGCGATTGTGGATTCTAAACATTGTGTAGCGTATGCTGGGATTCAATGTGATGCGTGCTATCGTGCGTGTCCTTTGCTTGATAAAGCAATCAAGCTTGAATATAAACGCAATGAACGCACAGGCAAACACGGATTCTTACTCCCTGTGGTTGATAGTGATTACTGCACGGGCTGTGGAATGTGTGAGAAAGCCTGTGTAACAGAGCTTCCAACCATTATTGTCCTGCCTCGTAGTGTGGCTTTGGGCAAAATGGGGACAAACTACATAAAAGGCTGGGATAGCCTAGATGAAAATCGTCTTTTTGAGATAAAAGAGCAAAAAAATAAAAAGCAAAAAACAAGTGGTAGCTTAGAATACCTCAATGACGGAGATATATAATGAAGTTTGCAAAAGTCAAATACCTTCTACTAAGACGCGTTTGCCAAATAAGCATTCTTGTGCTTTTTATCTTGGGAAACTACTCTATTGCTACTCTTAAAAATGTGCAATACAAAGAGGAGGTGGGGATTTTTGGAGGCAATATAGAATCTCTAGTGGGAGATTCTAGCTCTGTTCTTGCCAAAGAGCCGAGTATATTTAGCCATATCGTGCAAGGTAATCTTAGTCATTCAAGCTGGTTTGGTGGAATCTTTAGCCTAACTGACCCTTTAAGCGTTATGCAAATCTTTCTAGCCGGTGGTGGATTAGCCCTTGATGTGCTACTTGGAGCATTGCTTGTAATGGCAATTTATGGGATATTTTTAGGCAGGGTATATTGTGCATTTGTCTGCCCGATTAATCTTGTAACCGATTTTGCAAATTTCTTGCGTGATAAGCTTGGATTCAATGCTGCTCAACGCAAACTTTTTATCTCACGCTCAACGCGTTTTGTGATTTTGGGGCTAGGATTATTGCTAAGTGGCTTGTTTGGCGTGGCTGCTTTTGAGCTTATTAGCCCGATTTCTATGCTGCATCGTGGCGTGGTTTTTGGTATGGGGTTTGGTATTTTTGCTGTATTTGCTGTATTTTGCTTTGATTTATTTGTGCTGAAAAATGGTTTTTGTGGGCATATCTGTCCGCTTGGGGCGATGTATTCTCTACTTGGCAGATTTGCACTTTTGCGTGTAAGACACACACTTGCAAACTGCACAAAATGTATGGAATGTGTGCGGGTTTGCCCTGAACCAGAGGTGTTAAAGCCCATTGGCAAACAAGATGGAATCTTAAAAACAATGACTTGTTTGCGTTGCGGAAGATGTATTGAGGCGTGCGATGATAATGCATTGCATTTTAGTATTTTAAATTTTACACAAAAGGAGAAAAAATGAAAAAATGGCTTCAAGGTTTAATGATTGGATTGCTTGGGTTGGCGTTCTTTGCGTGTTCAGATTCACAAGAAACACAAAAAGGTGAGGCTTTTACGGATACGGAGATTGGTTTGCGCAAGGTAGATTTACAAGATGAAAAAGATGTAAAATTGCCTGAATATGAATACTCTAAACTAGAGGCGGGGGAAAGCACCAAAATTGAACGCTCCTATGAAAATGCTCCGCCTATGATTCCACATAATGTTGAGGATATGCTCCCTATCACGCAGGATAATAATATGTGCCTTACTTGCCACGATCCTGCTGTTGCAGCTGATGTGGGTGCGGTGGCTGTTCCTGCTTCACATACACACGACTTACGCACAAACAAAGATTTGGGGCAGGTTTCCCACGCTCGTTTTAACTGCGTGCTTTGCCACACACCACAAGCAAACATTAACCCAGCAGTTGCAAATACTTTTGCACCGGATTTTCGCGATGTTGAAAGCAAAAACTCATCAAATCTTCTTGATGTCTTAAATGAAGGTGTCAAGTAACAATGTATCTTTGTAGATTTTCTGCATACTTGCGTGTTTTTGTGCAATTTAGCTTATTTGTGGGGCTTGGTATCATCTTTTTGGCTCAAGCTCTACACGCAAAGCCTCTTGAGCTTACACACAAAAATGCCCAAATCATACAAATAGATGAGATTCTCACCCATATTAGCACATTTGACAATATGATTTTTGTGGGCAATGCTGGGGGGAAGATTGATATTTTTACACTTCAATCCCAAAAAGCCCACAAAATACAAACACTCACTCTACCTCCCATACACGATTATTTTGGCAACTCCCAAATGCCACGAATATATGATGTAACAACTTTTGATGGCAAAACACTTTTTGTCCTTGCGGAAGGCTCTAAAGGCACAAAGCAGATTCTAGAACTGCCCTTACAATCCCCGCAGAATCTAAAGTCTATATTACAAACAAATACTTCTCCCAAACGCATTGTGGCTTATGATAGAGATAAATTAGTTGTTGGCTTTTTAAGTAATGAAATTGGACTTTTTGATTTAAAAAGCAAAACTTTTATTTACAATACCCACCCTAGCCTTGCAGGTTTTTCAGATTTATGCGTGAATCCTCCACTTATCTTTAGCACCGATGAATCTGGCATTGTCAATGTCATCAACATTACTGATGGCAAGATTCTTAAACGACTTGATATGATTAACAAAGACAATAACTACCAAATCGTCTCTGCACAAAACACAATCCTTACAGCAAGCGTGGATAGGCAAATGGCAATCTACACTTTTAAGACAAATAGTAGCACTCCTTTTGCCTTGCAAAATGCTACAAAGATTCAAAGTGAGTTTCTTATCTATGCAGTTGGAATCTCCCCAAATGGCACACTTGGAGCGTATAGCAAAAATGAGCAAAACGACATTGCTATTATAAACCTTACCACAAAGCAAGAGCTTTTTACACTTAAGGGTGCAACCTCGCTTATCAATACGCTTATTTTCTATGATGAGCAGACATTGATTGTTGGTAGCGATGATAAACATTTTGTAATTTGGCAATTAGGAGCAAAGTAATGAATATTTCAAGCATTGTTGTTAAAACAACACAATCCGCCTTCAACTCTGTCAAAGAGGCGATTTTAGAAGTGCAGGGCTGTGAAATCTACCTAGAAGATGAGGCTTCATCTCAAATCATAGTCGTGCTTGAAGCTAAAAGCACACAGGAGGAAGTGGCAATTAATAAGCATTTAGAATCTTTGCCCGGTGTGATTAATGCCAATATGCACTACACTTACCAAGAAGATGAGCTAAACGCACAGCTTGTGTCCCAACAAGATGGCGTTATTGAGTTTTTAAATGATGATTCAATTCCAGCTGAAAACATCGCCTATTCAGGTTCAATCGCTCATCTTATGGGAAAAAGCAAAAATAAAAGCTAACACAAATATGCTAGAATCCACCCTTTCTACCCCAAAAATAAAGGAATATAATGAGCCATTTTATGCAAAAAATTCTTACAAGTCTTATGCTACTCTCCATCACCTGCCTAGCAAACCAAAGCATTAGCGTGAGTAGCCCTACCCCTTCCCCTTTGGCACAAGAGCTAAAGTTACAACACGGCGATTTAATCTTTGTCAAAGCCTCACAATCTTCCTTTGACAAAGCCATTAGCCAAGCCACACAAAAAGATGAAGTAAGCTACACGCATATAGGAATCTTTGATTTGCATTTAGATTCTGTGTTAGAAGCAGAACCAAAGCAAGGTGTAGTCCGCAAAAAGCTTGAGGTTTTTCTTAAAGAAAATCCACATTTTGACATTATGCGTCTTGCTCCAAAAGTGGCTAAAAATGTGGATATACAAGCAAGTATCAAACGCGCAGAAAAGCACTTAGGAGAGCCTTATGACTTTACTTACACAGCAAATAATGGTGCGATGTATTGTAGCGAGCTTGTGTATGAAGCTTTTTTAGATACAAAAGGGCGGCACATTTTTAGTGCAAAACCTATGAATTTTTATGCACCCGATGGCACTTTGCCACAATACTGGAAGGATCTTTTCAATAAGCTACAAAAGCCTATTCCACAAGGTGAGCTAGGCACAAACCCAAATGATATGGCAAGGGACAAGGTGCTTATTCAAGTAAAATAATGCTAATCTTGTTTCATAAATTCGTATAAACTCCATTGCAGTGCATAAGGGATTGAGCTGCCGTGAGTTTGATTGACAAATTCTTTATAATTTACCCCATATGGAATCTGAGCCTTTAATATCCCCACTATCTCATCAATATCTACAACTTTGCCTTGAGATATTTTATCAGCTTGTGTTGTTATTTGACTTTCCCTCTCCAAACTTCCGTATGTTAAAAGCATTTGTGCATTTAATGATGTTGTGAGATTTGCCACACTATTTTTAACAAACTGCCCCCTATCAATCCACAATGAAGGAGAAGCACTCACATAATGAGTAAAACCACCCTTTTGGGTAAAAAATGCCTCCAAAACACACACGCCTCCAAAAGAATGACCAAAAAGCAAGTGCTTTTTGGGAGTCCCATATTGTTCTGCTACAAAAGACAAAACTTGACTTGCTATAAAATCCAAAAATTGCTCTACCCCACCAGTTTCATCAACCCTTTGCGTAAGCATAGAATCTCGTGGCACAAAAGGCAAATAATCATAGCTTCGCAAAGCCCTATCAAAAGCCAAGGGGCTATTATGTCCAATGCCCACAATAAGAGGAAGCTTATCATACCTACCTATATCAGCACTTACAAGATTAAGAATTATAGGGAAAAATGCGTTGCCATCAAGCATATAAAACACACTCTGTGTATCACTTTTTATTTTTGGCAAAGCGATGTGGATTTGAAACCACCTATGCTTGAAATCTTTTATAGAATCTCTCCGTCCCACTTCCCCACACGAGGAATTTGGCATAATTTCTTTAGCTTTCCCTCCACTGCCCCTTATACAAAAAGTCTTAATCTCAAAAAGCTCTTTTGCCTTTACACCTAACGGATCAATCACTCCGCTAGGCTTTGCCCACGCACTGACACACAGCAATACTATAAAAGATAGGATTCTAGCTCTTGCCTTATCCACGCTCCACATACCCACTCTCATACAGCATAAACATAAATCGCTTGGCAATCATCTCCGCCCTTTCCATAATCATTGCAATATGCTCATCTTTTGCATATACAGATTCTAAACTTTGCTTAAACAGCTCAAGCCACACAGCAAAAAGCTCTCTAGGAAAAGGGGGCAGGTCAAGATGGGCTTTCAAAGGGTGTCCGCTATAATCGCCACTATTTAAAAGCATACCTTGCCAAAATGTCGCAATCTTTGCTTTATGCTTCTCCCACGCAATCTCATCAGTGCCAATTTTAGCGTTAAACACATCGCCTAGCCCACGCTTATCAAAACGCACCTTGTTATAAAAAATATCCATAAGCCTAATAATAGAATCTTCACTTATCACATCAAATTTTTCCTGCATATTCGCTCCTTTTTTGAAATTAAGTTCACATATAAAATGCCATTTTTGCCAACACCACAATAAACAATCCAAGCACCAAAGCCGACTTGTGAATGCTCTTTGCCAATGGATTTTTTAGTCCCAAAAACTTGCACGATAAAGACACAATCACCATACATACAATACACAACGCCAACACAACTTTTATCATCAATAGCACCTGCAAGGGCGAGTTAAAAAATCCTTGTGTTGTGCCTACATAGCGGCTTATCATCGCCCCGCCACTAAGCAGTAGCAAAAGCAGACAAAGGGGCATTATTTTTATACCCCGCTTTGAGATAGTGCTAAAGATTTTATCGGCTAACTCTTCGCCAAATGCTTTTTTTAACGGACTAAGTAGCACCACATCAGTAAAAATAAATCCTAAAAATATAATCGCACAAAGCAAATGCAGTGTAAGCATATATGGATAGATTGCTTCCATTTTTGTCCTTTTATTAATGATAGATAGAATCTCAATGCAATGCTAGACAAAATTACACAAGAAAACATTGATATATGTTAAGATTCTCTATTTTTAAAGGATTATGTATGCAAGAACTTTTTCATATTATGGCACAAATCGGCAGCAAACGCACATATCAAAATGGCGAGATTTTATTCCTGCAAGGTGCTATGCCCACACATTTATACTTGCTTCTTAGCGGCAAAGTGCGACTTTATAAGACAAAAGAGCATATCTCAAGCACACAGCTGACATTACATACGCTTTCATCTCCGCAGTTTATCGCTGAAATGCCCTTTTTTATGCAAAGCCCCTATCCAGCAAATGCAGAATGTGCCTCAATATGCGAGATTATCACTATAAGTTATGAGAGTTTCCATACGCATTGTTTAGAAAATAGCAAGATTTGCCTACTTTTTATCACTTCATTATGCAAAAAGATACAGATTCTAGAATCTCACATTGCCCTGCAAAACCAAAGCTTACAAGAAAAAGTCCTAAGCTATCTCTCACACAACAAAGACAGCCTCCATACACTCACCCAGCGACACATCGCAAATGCCCTAAATATCGCACCAGAATCCCTATCCCGCACACTTAAAACCCTAAAGACACAGGGCATACTCACCACACATAAGGGCAAGGTTACACTACTCTAAATGTAGGGTATAAATAGAATCTGAGCTAAAATTTATTGTATGTGTAAATAGAGCAAAGATATTTAAAAACCCACCAAAAGCTTAGAATCCAAACCAACATCTAACTCGCATCAAGGCGAACATATTACACTCAAATAAGCAATAAAATCATTTTTGCCCGATATCTTGTCAAGCTGTGCGAGTTCTGCATTTCTTAAGATTTGAGTATCATCACATTGTTTGCCTATAATCTTGTCGTTTTTCGCTTTTAATGAAGCGAGTAGTTTTCCATTTTTTGCATAGAATTTCATATGTCCGTGTAATTGACCATTTCTATATGGCATTTCTGCTTTAAGCTCTCCATTTATATATATTTTTTGAATCCCCTCTTTTTTACCTTTGTGAAATGTCGTTTCTTTCACAAGTTGCCCATTCTCATCATACCATTTTACTATGCCTTCTACTTGAGCGTTTTTATATGGGGCTTCCTCCATTATTACAATCCCCTCAATGTCATAATACACCATAGCTATACAGCCACTTACTTTATCTGCTTCTTTTTTGCATTTTTTTGGCTCATTTATATGTGGGGTGTGTGATAAACAGCCACACAGCAGACAGCTACACAACACCAAAAATATGCCATTCCTTAAAACCATAAGCACTCCTTTGACAAAAGATTAAAACCAATACTCCAAATGTCCTAGAAACTAGCGAGATTCTATCTTAGAATCCTTAAACACCCCATAGCGATACTCATACAACAGCACACCTACAACCACAACACTTGAGCAAATCAGCGAAAGCGGATAGGACGCCCACACACCAAGCACCCCATACAAATATGAAAGCACAAAAAGCAAGGGGATAATAAAAATGAGATTATAAGAAAGTGTGATGACAAATGAGCTTTTAGGGCGTTGAATGGATTGAAAAAATATAGAGCTAACAATATTAAGCCCAAGGAAAATATACCCCACATAATACACTTTCATCGCCTCAAGTGTAGGCTGCAAAATATCCTCCTGCCCACTTTTCAAAAACAACTTCACAAGATGAGAATCTGCAAACAAAAATATCACATACACCAAGATTCCAATTAATGTAGCAAAGCCTACACCAAAGGCATAGACCTGCTTCACACGCCCCATTTGCTTTGCCCCATAGTTATAACTCGCCACAGGCTGCACCCCTTGCGCACAAGAAAGCAAAATTGTAAAGCACACCACCCCCACATACATCACAATACTATAAATCGCCAAGTAACTCACCTTCATACCCTCATCAATCGCAAGGGAAACAAGCGTGTGATTAAACACTACAATCACCACCGCTACGCTAAGTTCCGATAAACTTTGTGGGATTCCATTTTTTGCTGAAGCCAACACAGCATTAAAGCTAAAGCGTTTGACAAGATAAATCCGCCCTTTTTTTCTCACAAAATGCGTTAAGAGTATGCCCATACCAAGCCCGTGTCCCAAAGCTGTTGCGAGGGCTGAGCCAAACATACCCCACTCCCACACAAAAAGAAAAATATAATTTAAAATGATATTTGAAACCGAGCCGATAATCATCGCCACCATCGCAAGAACAGGACGCTTATCATTAATCACAAATACATCAAGCAATGGGTGCAGGATAATAATTGCCGCACTTAGAAAAATAACCTGCAAATATTCCACAACATAATCTAATACATCTCCACTTGCCCCAAGTGCAATGCCAACCTCCCTTGCATACACAAAGAGCAAGATTCCAATACACACCGAACTGATTAACGCAAAATAAAAAACAGAGCTAAACATTAGCCTAGCACGATGATCCTGCCCCTTACCCAAAAAATATGCCGCAATTGATGCTGCTCCTAAACCAAAAAGTAACTCAAATGCAATAAGCACAGGAAACACGGGCCAACACAGCCCAATAGCTGCCAAAGCATCTTCACCTAGCTTTTTGCCAACAAAGATTCCATCAATAGTAGAATATGTAGAAAGAGCCAACATCGCACAGAGATTTGGGATAAAAAAGTAGAAAAAAAGCTTATAGACAGAATCTTTACGCATATCTACTTTGTCATTTGCACTTGTCTCCACACTTGCTGCACTCATTTTTTACCCTTTTATCACTTCATATTATGTGCCAAATACTGCAATGCTTTTTCATAATCCTCTCGTGTATCAATCCCCACACTCTGTGTCTCCACAACTGCCATTGCAATGCTTTTTTTATGATATATTGCACGAAGCTGCTCTAGCTTCTCTATATCTTCTAGCGGGCTTTTTGGCAGGGAGCAAAACTCCTCCAAAGTTCTAGCAAAAAATCCATAAAGCCCCAAATGTCCCAAATAGGGCGTATTTTGTAATGCCTCACACACCCCATCTCTACAAAATGGAATAGGAGCACGAGAGAAGTAAATCGCCTCTTGATGGGCATTACACACGACTTTGACGAGATTTGAATCTGTAATTTGCTTTTCATCAATCACCTTAGCAAGACTTGCCATAAAAGGCTGCTTGTTCTTCATTAGATTCTGCAAAGTTACGATCACGCCTTGTTCCAAAAATGGCTCATCAGCTTGAACATTTATCACTATCTCATCTTCTGCCACGCCAAGCTTCCTTATCGCCTCTGCACATCTATCCGTGCCGCTACTATGCTCTTTGCTTGTTAGCACACAGGGGATATTGTGCTTTTTACACGCAGATTCTATTTGCTCATCATCACAGGCAACAACCACCTCATCAACCTCTCGTGCGTTTAACGCAGTCCGCACCACCATAGGCAGCCCACCCAAATCACAAAGCACCTTTTGCGGAAAACGCGTAGATTCTAATCGTGCCGGAATGACAATCATTCTAGTCTCCTTTTTTATGGCTCACAAACGCCCAATTTTTGCTAACAAAAAAACCTACTACAACATACACGCCACTACCTATAATAGTAGCAATATAAGGATTTAGCTCTAGCATACGATACAAAACACTCATACTGCCAAGTTGAGCGATATATGCTAAGCCCATAGCAAACCCAAAACGAGGCAAATCCCTTTTGTGCGAAGCAGGAGAAGCAAAAGTGTAGCGTTTATTAAGTAAATAAGAGACAATAAAACCAACGCCATAGCCCAAAATATTTGCAATTTCGGGCATTAGCCCACCCCACATAAGCCCAAATATCACACCATAGCCCACAAGGGTGTTTGCCACCCCCACAGCAAGATATTTTACACCCTTTTGATATATGTCTTTCATCTTGCTCCTTAAAGTTTCTAATCAAACATCAAGGCTTATTCTACTACAAAAGTTTTTACCCCAAAATAATGAGCATAACTCGTGTTTGGCCATACGCTTGGATCTTCTCCCGGATTCACCCAATCACCATACTTGCGATAAAAAGACTGAAATGTTGAAGCACTCACTACAATATCTTCCTTACCTTGCAACTTCTGCTCTTTTATAGAATCTAGCATTCTCTCCCATTTTAACCGCCCATCAACATACGCACTCAAAACAAATAAAGCATATCCGCACACAAGCACAATAATCCATTTGCGGTATTTTCTAGTTTTCTCTCCGCTCACCGCAACAAAATGCTGATATATAAACATCACCATCACCGCAACAATCAAAACAAACATTAACCTTGCCCTATCAGGAATACCCACTTGTATTGTCGTGCCAACAAACACACCATACAGCACAAAAAGCAACAAAAATTTTATAAACAATCTCTTCATTAACTCGTTATGCTCTCTATGATAAAAACGCACCGCAAATACGAGAAAAAGAAAAACCATAAGAAAATAAAACAACCCAAGATAGTTATGTTCAAAACCTGGAAGAAATCTCTTATGATTCTTAATAAGAACACTTATAGCAACAACACATATCACCGCACAGGTAATCCAAAGTTTTCTTCTCTTAAAATAACTGGAATTAAACACAAACATCAATGACGAAATGATGAACAACATTAAAGCGTTGGACATAAAATTCATATATTTACCATTTAAAAGATTTATCTTTTCTCCAAAACTCATAGCCCATATATCCCCTAGTGAATAAAAAGCACCTCCGGCTTTAAACAATTCCGCCCTTTTTGCGTGTCCGGGACTAAGATACAGCATAATCCACCCTATCCCCAAAGCAATAACACCAGCAAAATACCACAGGGGTAATCTCACATCTTCTTTAAAACTCTTTATAATACCAAATCCCAAAAATCCAATATGCACCAAAAATGCCACAATCCCAACAGCCTCACTACTCATACCGCCAACAAAACACAAAACAAGCATTCCCAATGCTTTTAGAATCTCAAGTAAAGCTCCCTCATTCTCATACAGCTCTTTACCTCTTTTACCCTGAAAATACCTACCCCAATACAAACGATACGGCAAGAATCCAAGCAGCAAGGTTAAATACGCCCATAAGTAATTCAAACTTCCAGCAGCCCAAAGAAATATTGACCCAAAAGCTCCATTAAAAAGCACAAAAAATAAAACAATACAAAGCATCACAATATCATCAAAAGTCCTAGGCAATCGCCCAAACACAAACACAAAAAAGCTTAGAAAAAACAAAACGCCTATCACAGCATTAACTAGCACAAAATATATACTCGGTGCCCACGCTGCAACAAATCCGTGCCTTAACAATTCAAAAAAGCGTCCATTCCAATTATTATATGATGAAAGCATTCCTGAAAATCCATTAACTCCATAGCCCAAATCATCACTCTGTGTAGGAAAGAGTGTGTTTAAAACTAGCAAATACAAAAGCAAGATTCCAAAAAACCAATACACACTTTTTTGTGTAAAAACTCTATTCATTTTCTACTCCTTTATTTTAGATTCAATTCTTTCCTGTCTTTTGATATACACGGGGCGGTGTTTGACCTGATCATAGATTCTAGCGATATACTCCCCAATAATCCCAAGGATAATAAGCTGCACCCCGCCAATAAACACAATCAACGCCACAAGCGAAGTCCAGCCACGCACAGCATTATGAAAAATCAGCATATCCACCACCGCATAGCACCCATACAAAACACTTAAAACACTCATCACAAACCCCAGCACAAAAGCCACACGCAAAGGCATTGTGCTAAAACTCACAAATCCTTCAATGCTATACTTAAAAAGCTTCCAAAAGCTCCAAGCACTATTGCCCTGCGTGCGTGGAATATACTCATAATCTAGCCCTATTTTTCTAAAGCCCACCCATTCAAACATCGCCTTTGAAAAACGATGATATTCCCCCATAGAAAGCAGGGCATTAACCACCTGCCTATCCATAAGGCGAAAATCACCCACGCCAGATTCTAAACGCACTTCAGAGACAAAATGACTTAATGCGTAAAAAGCCTCAGAAAGTTTAGAACGCACAAATCCCTCTCCCTTACGCGAAACCCGCCTTGCATACACTATATCCGCTTCATCATTACACCATTTATCAAACATCTCAATAATCATTAAAGGCGGATGTTGTAAATCCGCATCAATAATCACTACGCAATCTCCACTGCTTGTTTGTAGCCCCGCATACATCGCCGCTTCTTTGCCAAAATTACGCGAGAAATCAACAATGGAGATTAAAATTTTAACTGGGGGGGGGGCAAATGATGATGAGATTTGATTTTCTAAATTTTGCAGTGTCAAAAGCGTTTCATCTTTGCTTCCATCATTGACAAAGACGAGTTCAAAATCTATGTGAGCGTGAGTGCGAACTATGGCGGTAAATACTTCTAGCATACTTGTATAAAATGCCATAATATTTTTAGCCTCATTGTAGCAAGGCACAACAACTGAAAGCTTTGCCATTCACACCCCTTAATCTTAAGAAATCATAAAGGCGGGATTATACTTTGAGTATCTTTAAGAAGAGTTTATTGCTTTTTGGAATCTATGTTTGCACCCACACATAAAAGCCAGAATCGATAATCTACACCACCTCTTCAATAAAATATCGTGGTCGCCGCTTAGATTCCGCATAAATCTTGCCGACATACTCCCCAATAACCCCAAGACTTAAAAGCTGAATCCCACTAAAAAAGCATAAGGGGATAATCGTAGAAGCCCAGCCATACACCACGCCATCGGTAAAAAGCTTCACAAAAAGAGCGTAACAACCAAGTGCGATGGAAAGTATAAAAAACACAATGCCTAGCACACTCACAAGCCGCAAAGGCACGACACTAAAGCTTGTTATGCCATTCCACGCAAAGGATAGCATTTTACTCAAAGGATACTTTGACTCCCCAGCAAAACGCTCTAGTCTATCATATTCCACCACTGCGGTTTTAAAACCAAGCAAAGGCACAATGCCACGCAAAAACAGATTCACTTCACTGAAACTCAAAAGCGCTTGAATAGCCCTGTTTGAAAGCAGTCTATAATCAGCGTGATTATAAGTAATTTTTACGCCCATAATATCCATAAGTTTATAAAAGCCAAGTGCGGTATGCTTTTTGAAAAAGCTATCTTTCTGCCGAGATTTTCTCACCCCATAGATGACTTCAGCCCCCATTTTTGCTTTTGCCACAAACTCATCAATCACACTAATATCATCTTGTAAATCACAATCTATGCTAATGGCACAATCGCATTTATCCGCCACATATTCTAGCCCTGCTAAAAGGGCATTTTGATGTCCGCAATTGCGAGAGAGTTTTAAAGCTTTGGCAATAATGCCGCCTTGTTTAGATTCTATACTCTTGGATTCTATACTTTTAGAATCTTTGCTTAAAGAGCATAAAATCTCCCAAGTCCTATCCTTACTCCCATCATCAACAAAGCACAAAAAGCTATCCGCTGAAATCTCGCCCTTAGCTATCAGCCTACAAAGCACATTATTTAATGCTTTATGTGTATGCTCCAGCACAGCCTCTTCATTATGAGCGGGAATTACAATGCAAAGCTTCATCGCTCTGCCTTGTGGAAAATCTGGGTTGTCTTTTTTACAAGTAAGATATGAATTATACTTTTAACGGGGGGGGGGGCAGTATGAAGCTAACAACAGCTTATTCTCGTATTCTCGCATTTTTTAAGCCTTTTTGTTAAAATTGTATTCTTTATTAAAGCGTGAGATTTTAGGGCATTTTGACTTACATATTTCTTAGATTCTATGCCTTGCACAAGCCACATAATATAAACAAACTCGCCACAAACCCTATGCAAAATCCCTAAAGAGTTTGCCCACATCAACGCCACACATCACCTTATCAGCACATTTATCATAAATGCCTTTTGCACCACTAAGTAAGTCATCGCTTGATATGCCGTGGCTTATGGAAATCTTTGCCTCCAAATACGCGCTTAAGTTATCAAAAATCTTTAAAAACTCCCCATACACGCCATTAAACTCATCTTTATTATAAGTTTTCATTAGGCTTTCTCCATCTGCGGTATAGCAAAAATGCTCTATCTTGTAGCGGTTGCTGAACTCATTTTGCGTAAAATAACAAATATCATCTTGTATATTTGGCGGCACAATGGCTAGAATCTTTTCATTCACAGCCTCTTCTTCTATCTTTTTAATAAACTCATCAAGCCCCTTCACACTTCGCTTAATAGGCGAGATAATATCACGCGTTAGAATCTCGGGCAAATCGTGGAATAATCCACACAAAAAGTGATTAATCCGCATTTGTTTGCAACAGCCTATATCAAAGCTTACCAAATACGCACTCAAAGCCACAATAAGCGTGTGTCCTAGCACGGAGGTTGCTGGGATTCTAGGCGTTTGACTCCAACGCTTTTGAAACCTTAACTGCCCAAACATCGTTACAAGCTCTCTCACATTTTCATACAACATAATGTGCTGCATACCTGCTAAATGATAATGCTCCTCCACTTGCTTATTGATGATATTGCGGATATTTTGCACATCATACATATAGGGATTAAAATGATAAATAATATCAAACTCCCATTTAGACGCATAATAATGAGAAGCTTTTAGAATCTGAGCTTCAATGTTGCTTTTATTACTTGTGAGATATTCTCTCATTCGTGGGAAAAACTCATACACTTTGAGTTCAGATTCTAATTGATTACACACAAATTCTACAAGCTCTTTATTATGGGATTGTTGGAGTTTGTGAAACACTGGGGGCTTAATGTCTGTTAGCACAATGCGTTCAAAAAACTCAAAACAAAATTGCAAAATTAATGCCTCCCAATCTATGCTCACTCCACGCACATATTCCTCATATTTTGCCAAAAGATAAGCAATGACTATCTTGTGTGCTTGTTTGTCAAGCTCTACAAACTCCACAGGCGTGGCGTGGTCATTCCATCGGCGGATACTTGCAGCGACAAAAATCTTTTTTAATAGCTCCGCACTTAATCTTGGTGGCTTTGACATATCACAAGACATAAACTCTCCTTGCTTTGTTAAATCTTAGAATCTGCTAGATTCTATACTATTTTCTGTAAATCCCAAACAAAAATGGCATTAAAAATGCTTGATAAATCTAAAAAATGAAGGAGTTTTGTATGAAGCTTAAAATGAATATCACATTGCTTATGTGTGCGTTGATGGTGAGCATTGCCTTAAGTGCGTGTAGTAGTAAAAAGCAGCCTGTGGGGAATTTTCAAAGTGTTGAGTGTCGCACAATTTGCACTAATGGATCTTGCACACAGCAATGTATCGGTGCGAGTGGAGATTATTACGCAAAATAATTATGCTAAAAGCCTTACATAATCTCATTTTTAGACGCTTTATTTATGTCTATGATGCAGGATATTTTGGACTTATCTATTCTATAAAAGCAATGATTGCCCTAAGCATTAGTGGGGCGATTTGCTATTTTTTGCTCGGTGCAGATGTGCTTATTTGGTCTGTGATGATGGCAATGTATGTGTTTTTTCTTAATGGCTTTAAGAGCAATAAAGATATGGATTGGAAATATCTTGTGCTATTTGTAGCCTTTGTATGCACACTTATACCTATTTTTGGCATACTTGATGAAAGCTTGTGGCTTATTTTACTTTCATCTATTCTTGCTTTTAGTATTGGGGTGAGCGAAGTCTATGATAGCGATTTACCAAAGGTGCTGAATCTTGCTTTAGTGAGTGCATTGGTGGCAGCCATTTATGTAAGCTCACATTTAGATGTGCCTTTATGGCATAGTGTTTTAGCGGCTTTTATCGGCGGAAGTGTCAGTATATTTGTTAGACTTTTTGTATCTTTTGGGGAATATGGACGCTTTATCCAAGTGCAGTTTGTGCTTATCCTTATGCACCTTGCTAATATGAGCAAATCCCTTGGAAGCAAGGACTACTCATTGTTTCAATCCATTTTTATTAATCATCTCCCCCTGTTAAAAAGCAAACTCACCTCACAATCAGCCAAAATAAAAGATACACACTCCATCAAAAACCACAAACGCGCCCTCTTTTATCTCTACAAGCTTGAATCTGTCTGCTATACACTTGATATATTGCACGATTATTTTAAGCAACACGATTCTACCCTGCTTCATAACCTGCGTGATGAAATCACTCAAAATCTCCGCGAACTTAGCTCAATCTTTTTTGGGAAAAAGCCAAATATCAGCAAAACCTCATTTCTTAAAGCCTCACAAGATATACAAGATGCTCAATTCTTAAATGCTTTAAAGATTTTTTACTCAAAAATAGAATCTTTCACGCGTCTTTCATCATTGCAATCCCAAGCCTTTGTAGAAAATACCAAAACAAAAACACTTCAAAGTATGTATAAAGAGCTTAAGGCAAATCCATTGCCATTCTTCTATGGTATTACTTATGCAAGTGCAATGAGTATTGCAATGTTTATCGCACAATTTTTTCATATCAATCACGGCGCGTGGATTGCCCTTGGAGTGATGACAATGATGAATCAAAATATAGACACCATTAAAACTTTAGGTAAAGATTCTATCCTTGGGAGTTTTATGGGGCTTGTGCTAGGCGTGCTTTTAGTCGTGTTTGGTTTTGGACATACTTGGCTTTATGTCATTTTTGTTATCAATCTTTTTTTGGTGATTTATTTTAAATCCTATCCTTTTATGCTATGGTCTTTGGTGCTTATGCTTGAGCTTGTGCTGATGTTTGCCCTTGTAGATGATAATTTTATTGAGCTTATTTTATATCGTTTTGGGGATATTTTATTTGGATTTCTCATCGCCTTTTTGACCGCTAAAATCATCTATCCACGATATAGTGCTGATGAGCTTATTCCAAAGCTTAAAAGCACCCTGCAAAGCTTAAGCGCACTTACACTTGATTTAGAGCAAAACAAACAACATATTCTGCAAGGGCAAAATCAGCTTATACGCAACTTTGATGAGCTTTCACTCCTTATCCGCAAAAATAAGGATAACAACAAACGCTACCCAGCCTCTATTTTGCAGCAATTTAATGCTTTACAAAAGCATTTTTTACAGCTTAAGAATTTAAGTATTATATTGTGCGAAAAGATTCAAAGCATATCGCCGCAAGATACCTTGCTTTTAAAAAATGACTTAAAAGCCTTGCGTGTGCGATATGATATGCTTTGTGCCTTGCTAGATTCTAAGCCATATTACTTTAGCACCGATGAAGATGAGCGATTTTTACTCAAAGATACACAGATTTATCCTAGCATTTTACACATCTTTGAATCTCAAAATCATATCTATGATTTTTTACATATAGCGTTAAAACAATAATGATTTAAGCCAAACTTCCCTACAATACGCGACAATTTATAATAAAGGACAACGATGAAAAGAGCATTAATCACAGGTATCACCGGACAAGATGGAGCATACTTAGCAGAGTTTTTACTCAAAAAAGGCTATGAGGTGCACGGCATAAAACGTAGAAGCTCACTTTTTAACACTGATAGAATAGACCACCTTTACCAAGACCCACACATTGATAATCGTAACTTTTTCTTACACTATGGAGATTTAACAGATTCTATGAATCTTACACGCATTATTGCTGATACAAAACCTGATGAGATTTATAATCTCGCGGCAATGAGCCACGTAGCGGTAAGTTTTGAAACGCCAGAATACACCGCTAATGCCGATGGCATAGGCACACTTAGAATCTTAGAAGCAGTTAGACTACTTGGGCTAACTGAAAAAAGCAAAATCTATCAAGCCTCCACAAGTGAGCTTTATGGACTAGTGCAGGAGATTCCACAAAGTGAGAAAACACCCTTTTATCCTCGCTCCCCCTATGCGTGTGCGAAGCTCTATGCGTATTGGATAACAGTCAATTACAGAGAGGCATATAATATTTTTGCGAGTAATGGAATCTTATTTAACCACGAAAGCCCCATACGCGGGGAGACCTTTGTAACGCGAAAAATCACTCGTGCAGTAGCAAAAATCGCCCTAGGACTGCAAGATAAGCTCTATTTAGGGAATCTAAGCGCAAAGCGCGATTGGGGACACGCTAAGGATTATGTGCGTATGATGTGGATGATTTTACAAGCACAGAAGGCTGAAGATTGGGTTATTGCCACAGGCGTTACCACTGAAGTGCGAGACTTTGTCAAAATGGCATTTAATGAGCTTGGCATTGAGATAGAGTTTAGGGGCGAAGGTGTGAATGAAAAGGGCTATATCAAGGCGTGTAATGGGGAGTTTAAGCTAGAGCTTGGCAAAGAAGTGGTGTGTGTAGATGAACGCTACTTCCGCCCAACCGAAGTGGATTTACTCATCGGCGATGCGAGTAAGGCGAGAGAAAAGCTAGGGTGGATTCCAGAATATGACTTAAATGCTCTAGTAAAAGATATGGTGCAAAGTGATTTAAAACTTATGCAAAAGGATAAATACTTAAAAGAGGGCGGCTATAAGATTCTAAGCTATTTTGAATAGTTTGATATCTCTTTTTCATTCGGGAGTATCAGTATCCCCAAACAATACCTATCACTCTCTGTGTTGTTCATTATTTAATTTAATAAGTCAAATAAAATTAAGTTACAATAGACCGCTTTGTGTCATTTTAACATAAAGGAATAATATGGAAATACTTGAAAGCATTGTAGATTTTTTAAACAAAAATGATGAAAGTGGTGCGACTAAAGAGCAGATTTTTGAGAGTTTAGAGGGTCGGTTTTCACAAGATGAATTTGAATGGGCTATGGGGCTTTTGTTAGAAAAATTGTTTAGTGTTGGGACACTTCAATCTATAAGAGAAAAAGATGGCATATATCAGCTTAGCAGAAAAGGAAAACAATATTTAATAAGTTTTTTACAAGAAAATAAAAAGAAAAAATATAAAAATATCAAAGAGTTGCTTTTTAGTAGAAAAAGGGCTTTAGAGAAAAAGAATGCAACATTAAACAGCGACACGCACAATAATGAAATCACCAATATAATTTTGGAATTATTGCGAAAAAATAATGGCTTAGAGCTGAGTGAAATTGTCAGCGAAATCGCAGAGATAAAAGATAAAAAGCACGGCGATGGATATTTGCTAGGTGTTAGGTCTGTGCTTGATAAAATAAGGATACAAGGACTTATCTCTCGTAATGGAAAGCAATTTCAAATCACAGAGATTGGATTACAAGTCTTAGCAGGAAAGGCTTTGGCTACTGAGATTTTTGAACCAAAAAATACAAATGAGTTAAAGCTGTTTATCGAGCGAGGCATAGATTTAAGCAAGGTTTCTATTGCGTTTTTAGAAAATTTAGATGGCGTTTTTGAAAACTATACAGGCAGTTTAAGTGGCATTGAAAACTGGGAAGTTACACATATTACTTCAATGAATAGAACTTTTAAAAATGTAGATTTAAATGGGATAAATTTAAGTGCTTGGAATGTCAGTGGAGTTCAATCATTAAACGAAGCTTTTAAGGGAGCAAGAAATATAAGTGGTATAGAGCAGTGGCAAACAAAAAGCTTGGAATCTATGGATAGTGCATTTGAAAATTGTGAGAATTTTAATTTAAATCTTAGTGAATGGAGAACAGAACTTTTAAAATCCCTAAAATATGCTTTTAAAAATGCGAAAGACTTTGAAGGCTATATGCTAAATGACTGGCATTTAGATAGCTTTAATGCATTGGGTGCATTTGATGGTGCAAAATCAGAAGCGGAATGGGCTTATCATAAAAATGTAGAACACGAGTTTTATATCTATGAATTTGATAAAGATATTCCTAGTGATTTTAAGCCTTGCCCTAATGAGAATCTTTTAGAATTAAAAAGGCATTTAAATAGCGGAGTTAGTTGGCTAAGAAACGAAGTGAGAGAAAACATTCAATTTTATTTCAAAGATTTAGAGCAACAAAATGTATCAGGCAGAATCCTGTGGAATGAAGCGATTATTGAAGCCTTTGAAAGAAAATATTATATAACTACGACAAAGATTAGTAAAAAAGAAGCCTTTGTGATTTATCTTAATAAATTGAGTGGGGAAGAATTTGAAAATAATGATAATGGGGAAGAGTATGTTAATCCACTTATTAGACTGATTAAAAAAGGCGATTATTATTCTACTGGACAAAATAACGATGATATTTACTTTGGATATAAGGGGATATTTGTAGATTCCAAGCGTTTTTCTCTTGCTATGCGAACGATGATACTTTATATCATAGCAAGAGCATATAAAGAAAAGTTAGAAAGCTTTATTGAGGATTCTGCGAAAAAAGGGGCAAATTTGGAGAGAATCAACGAGGAGGCATCAAAATTTAACCTAGAAAAATACTTTTCTATGCCTGTTATTACAAGTGATGGGGCTTTGCAGGCTGGAATTTGGGCTAAGATTTTTGATTTGTATGAATTAGATACCACGCAAGCACAAATAGCGACAAAAATTAGCACAATGGCAAGTATATTAGCAAATAGACGCTCCAAAACTCAACAATATATTATTGCTGCTGCAACTGCTATAATTACAGCATTTGTGGGTGTTATACCTTTATTTAATAGATAACACTTCGTTTTTAAATGCGAGTTTCTCAGCATATTAATCCTAAAAAAACAAAATGAACAAGAGACTTGCAACTACTAACAAAGAAGGATTCTTTTGTGTGGTGTTCAAAACTTTACATCGCTTTAAGTTTGCCGACTTCTAGTAAATATACTTTTTCACAAAATCTTAGGGCAATGTTTTCATCGTGGGTAATAAGCACCACACTCGCCCTACTCTCCCCCTGCCACTCACGCAAAAACGCCAAGACCTCATCGCATAGCTCATAATCAAGCCCTGATAAACTCTCATCTAAAATTAAGATTCTAGGATTGAGCAATAAAGCACGGATAAGGCAGATTCTCTGTGCTTCCCCCCCTGAAATCATCGCTACACTTTTATCTAAAATCTCTTTAGGCAAACCTAGCTTTTGGCATAGCCCTTCCATACGGCTCTGAATCTGCTCTTTTGTCTGCCCTGCTCCAAGATACAAAAGCGGTTCTAATATATTTTCATAGCAGCTAAATCGCGGATTCAAACTAGAAATAGAATCTTGAAAGAGCATTTGCACTTGTGAGTAAAAGCTCCGCCTTTGAGCAGGTGAGCTAAGATTAAGCCTTGCTCCATCAAAACGCACCTGCCCTACCTGCCCTAGCTCATCAAGGCTAGGAGATAAGATTCCACACATTATTTGTGCCAATGTGCTTTTCCCACAGCCGCTATTCCCCATAATCGCATAGTTTGTCCCACTCTCAATCCTCAAAGAAATATGCGATAGAATCTGCTTTTCACTCTTAGAAAACAAACGATAGGTGCGATGATAAAAAGATACATTTTCTAGCTCTAGCATAATTCCCCTTGCGGTAGATTCTTATTATCCTTGTGCGATATGGCTTTCATACCTTGAGCTAAGATTCTATCTAAGTGTTTAAGTGTTGGGCTTTGTGGGGAGCTTATAAAATCGCCTATGTTGCCTTGCAGAATTAGTTTTTTGTATCTGCTCTCATCTCTTTGAATCTTGCCTTTTTCAATGATTCTGCCTTGAGAGATGACATTGACATAATCCGCATACTCTGCCACTACTTCCAAATCGTGCGTGATAAGCAAAATCCCCAAAGATTTTTGCTTTTGTAAGCTTTTTAAGGTGCTTAGAATCTCATTTGCTTTTCTTTTATCTAAATCACTGCTAGGCTCATCGGCGATGATAAAAGGTGCTTGTGTAAGCAGGGCTAGAGCTATCATTGCCCTTTGTAGCATTCCACCACTAAGCTCAAAAGGATAAGATTCTAAATACTTTGAATCTAGCCTAGCTTGTTGAAAACACTCTAAAATAAATGCTTTATCATAGGGCTTTTTCAGGGCTTTTAAGCTCTCTTTGCAATGAGTATGGATACTTAAAAGCGGATTAAAGCAGGTTCTAGGATTTTGCATAATGCTTATAAATGCCCTGCCCCGATATGAGATAGGATTCACCATTGCTCCATTAAGACGCACCTCACCGCTTGTTTGAGTGAGATTATCAGCAAGAAAACCTTGCAACGCATAGGCAATAAGCGACTTACCACTGCCGCTTCTGCCTAGCAGTGCTACGCATTCCCCACGCTTAAGCTCCAAATCTATGGAAGATAAAAGCGGAGTGCTAGAATCTAGCATTATAGAATCCCGTGTTTTAGAATCTCGCTTAAGATTCAAATCCCCCTTAGAATCCCACCCCTTATAATTGTTTTTGGCAACACTCAAATTTACAACGCTCAAACTCTGTATATCGCTTATAGCTAGATTCTCCAAATCTTTACCCACACCCTTTATATCATTAAGCCCCACTTTTACCCCAAGATTATCCCTCAAACTCTCTCCCAAAAGATTGCACAACGCCACACTTACAAACAACGCCAACCCCGGATACAAAATCAAATGCGGATAATCCCACATATACTCTTTTGCTTCACTTATCATCACACCCCATTCCGCGTTGGGTGGCTGCACTCCAAGCCCCAAAAATGACAAACCCGCAATATGCAGCATAATATGCCCCACATCCATACTAGCCAAAACAAGACACTGACTCATAATAGGCGTAAAAATATGTCGTCTAAATCGCTCAAATCCACTTGCTCCAAAAGTGTAAGATAAAAGGATATATTCCTTATTTTTAAGGCTAAAGACAACGCCACGCACAATTCGTGCATACCACGCCCAATGTGTCGCAACAATAGCCAAAATCACATTCTCTAGCCCAGCCCCTAAGATTCCAACCATAAACAACGAAAGTGCGATTGTAGGCACACTCATAAAAATATCACAAATCCGCATACATATACTATCAAGCCTTCCACCCAAAAAGCCACATAATCCCCCTATGCAAATACCCAAAGCCACAACCAAAAACAAAATAACAAAAGTGCTGCCAAGCGAGATTCTAGCCCCATACAACAAACGAGAGAAAATATCCCTCCCCAAATAATCCGTCCCTAAAATATGCTCATAACTCGCGGCAAGTAGCCTTGAATCAAGATTCTGCATATTTGGTGGATAGGGTGCAAGAAATGGAGCAAAAAAAGCAATAATACACAAAAGCCCCACTCCGCACAAAGCCACTCTGCCTAAAAGGCTTAGCTCCTTCATAGAATCTTCCTACCTTTTTGCTCTTTCATCGTTCTAGCAATGCGTGGATCAAGCAAGGCATAGAGAATATCCACTATTGCATTACACACCACAAAGCACACGCACAGCACCACGATAAAGCACTCAATCACCGGATAATCGTGATTAGCAATACCTTGAATGCTATATAACCCAATGCCGGGCAGTGCAAACACACTCTCAATCACAATCGCCCCGCCAATCAGCTCCCCTATATGCATACCCATTGCGGTAAGAATAGGTAAAAATGCGTTATAAAAAATATGCACGATATGCAATCTCACACCGCGAATATGACGCATTTTTGCATACACAATATGTCTTTCTTTCTGCACTTCTAGCATATTTGCACGGATAAGCCTAGCATTGATACACATAGACATTAACGCTATACTCACACTTGGTAAAATAAAGCTCTTTGCCCCTTCCATTCCCACAGCAGGAAGCCACCCAAGATAAACACTAAAAAACAAAACAAGCAAAAAGGCAAGCCAAAAGTTTGGCATACTCACACCCACAAAGCAAAAAATCCTTATTACAAAATCTAACAACCTATTATGATAATACGCACTTGCAATCCCAAGCAGCAAGGAACAAGCAAAGCTTAACACAAAGCCACAATACACAAGCATTAAAGTCGTAGGCAAAAAATGTAAAAAATCTTCGCTCACACTTCTACCCGTCATATACGAAGTGCCAAAATCAAGCCTTATGGCATCTTTAAGCCACAAGACATATTGCGTCAAAAGCGATTTATCTAAGCCAAACTCCGCCCTTAGCTCATTTATCAGCTCTGGCGTAGCGGGGAGATTTGATTGTAAAATATAGTTCATCACCGGATCACCCCCACCCAAACGCAATAGGCAAAATGCCACAAATGAGCTTATAAACACAATAGGAATAATCCATAGGATTCTAGAAATAATAATTGACCTCACGCTTTATGCCCCATTTTTATAATCCAAAATAGCCCTGCCCTACTCATACATCTCCCAAAATGGCACTTCATAGCCCACAACCCCCATTTGTATGCCCTTAATTTTTCTATGTGCGATAGCCTTATTTTTTTGCAATGTGAGCGGCAAATACACGCCACTTTCTTCAAGCATACCTAGCACCTTTTCAAGCATATCCCTAAAGCCTTTAGATTCAGGATTTAGCCCTATGACTTCACGCAGAGCTTTTTCAAGTAAAGGTTTATTCTCTAGTCCCGATTGTGCGGAAAAATCAATATGTCCGGGCACAAGCATAGAATACAGCACACTCAAAGGCTCATATGGCGCACCCCAAGTCTCTCCAAATGCCAAATCAAACTGCCCTTTAAGCAACGCATTGCGATACATACTTGGCTCACTCGCCCTTAGACGCACTTTTACCCCCGCTTTTTGCAAATCACTTTGCACTATTTCAGCCATCATTTTATGTGCTGGATTATCCCCACTGAAGAGAATCTCAATCCCTTTTTGAGTGAGATTTTCTAGCACGGCAGGATTCACGCCATTGAAGGTATTTTCTTTTTGATTAAAAAGTGTAAGCACAAAGGCTTTAGAATCTGTCATATCGCTTTGCAATGGCTTTTTGCCTTGATATTCACAGCTCATTAGACATTGTGCAGAATCTTGCAATCCGCCATAGACTGCCAAAACAAGCCTTTGCTTATCAATCATAGAGCCTAAGCCTTTGCGTAGCTTTTGATTCAGCGTAAAATCCCCATTGAGACTAAGCTTGAGATTATGTGAGCTAGAGTTAAACACAAGGCTTGTGGTAGAAAGTGGCAAACTCATATAAGTAGCAAACTTTTTGTCATTTTGCATACTTTTAAAGATTTCAAGCGGAATTTGATCATTCCCATAAATCAAGTCAATCTGCCCACTTTTAAGGGCGGCTAATTTGGCATTTGGATCAAAAATAACTTTTAAAAGTATCTCATCATAGTAGATTCCATTATATCGCTTTGCGTCCCAATAGTGCGGATTTTTCTGTAAGGTATCGCTTATGCCAAGCTTTGAATCTGCTAGCATATACGCACCTGTGCCGATGGGCTTTGGATTATGCTTGATTAAATCTAAATCTTTTGGAAAAGCACTTGGAGCTAAGAATCTAAAAGGACGCACCACTGCAAGCTCGTTGAGCGTTGGACTATATGGGGCTTTAAGCGTGAGCTTTATGCTGTAATCATCAAGCTTTTTTACAGACTCAATATGGCTCACCAAACTGCTCCAAGAATGACGCACCTTATTTTTGAGAATAGATTCAAAATTAATAAGCACCGCATCAGCGTTAAACGCCTCGCCATTTGAAAATCTCACCCCCTTACGCAAAGTAAAAGTATAAGATAGTCCATCTGTGCTTATCTGCCAAGAAGTCGCCAAATGTGGGATAATATTGCCTTTTTTATCTACACTCACCAAACCTTCATAGATGCTATTTTGAGCAAACATCGCATTGCCCTGATAGCCTTGTGGATTCATCACGCCAATATTACTTGAAACCGCCATAATCAAGGTATTTTTGCCATACAATGTCCCAAAAGTGAAACTTACCAAACACAGAATCTTTACCACACAGCCACGCATACACACTCCATAACTCCATAATCAGTATATCAAAAGTAGTAAAAATACTCATTATATCACATTTAACGCATAAAAAAATAAAATAAGTAATACTAAAATATTAGCACAACTCTCTCGGTAGCTTATAAACCCACTCTCTCAAACAACAAAAACTCTTTGTTGTTTTTTTATGGCTAAAATAATGGGAAGTTTCAAATGATAGAAATTTTTGCTAAAAAAAGGCTCATCTAAAATGCTCTTCAACTCCTATCTTTTCATCTTTTGCTTTTTGCCTGTTGTTTGGGC